>NZ_SOEJ01000007.1:0-183552 GCF_004366495.1 Methylosinus sp. sav-2 | reverse complement strand
TGGAAGGCGGTGAGGCGCTTCTCCTCCTCCGTCATCACCAGAGTGCGACGCTCGGCGCCCATCATGATCTTGTCGCGCGAGTCCTCGAACTCCTGCCGCGTGACGATGCGCTTGCTGCGTCTTGCAGCCAGCAGCGCCGCCTCATTGACGAGGTTCATCAGATCGGCGCCCGAGAAGCCCGGCGTGCCGCGCGCGACGACCTTCAGATCCACATCCGGCGCCAGCGGCACCTTGCGGGCGTGAACCTTGAGGATCTTCTCGCGGCCGATGAAGTCGGGGTTCGGCACATTGATCTGACGATCGAAGCGGCCCGGACGCATCAAGGCCGGATCGAGCACGTCGGGGCGGTTGGTCGCGGCGATGAGGATGATGCCCTCATTGGCTTCAAAACCGTCCATCTCGACGAGCAGCTGATTGAGCGTCTGCTCGCGCTCGTCATTGCCGCCGCCGAGGCCGGCGCCGCGGTGACGACCAACCGCGTCGATCTCATCGACGAAGATGATGCAGGGCGCATTCTTCTTCGCCTGCTCGAACATGTCGCGCACGCGGGAAGCGCCGACGCCGACGAACATTTCGACGAAGTCCGAGCCCGAGATGGTGAAGAAGGGGACATTCGCCTCGCCGGCGATGGCGCGGGCGAGCAAAGTCTTGCCCGTGCCGGGCGGTCCGACGAGCAGCACGCCGCGCGGAATGCGTCCGCCGAGGCGCTGGAATTTCTGCGGATCGCGCAGAAACTCGACGATCTCCTGAAGGTCTTCCTTGGCCTCGTCGACGCCGGCGACATCCTCGAAGGTGACGCGGCCTTGCGTTTCCGTCAGCAGCTTCGCCTTGGACTTGCCGAAGCCCATGGCGCGCCCGGCGCCGCCCTGCATCTGGCGCGACAGGAAGATCCACACGCCGAGGAAGGCGATGAGCGGCAGGCCGTTGATGAGCAGAGTCATCAGCCAGCTGTTGCCGTCGGCCGGCGGACGCGCGCTGATGGCGACATTCTTCGCGGTCAGGTGCTGCACGAGCGACGGATCATTGGGCGCATAGGTCGAGAACGGCCGATTGTCGGAGAAGTGCCCGGTGATCTCATTGCCGGCGATCGTCACATCGTGGACGCGGCCCTGATCGATCTGCGTGAGCAATTCGCTGAAGGTGATATCGCGGATCGGAGTCCGCTGACCCGGCTGCTGGAACAGCATGACGAGCGCCACGACGAGGAGCCCGATGATCGCCCAGAGAGCGATGTTCCTGAAGTTTGCGTTCATGTCGAACCTTGCGAATGACGATTCCGCCGGGGCCATCCCGGAAAACAGAAGTCGTTTCTTGTAATCTAGGCGCGTCGGGCGCGATTGCCAAGAGATTGCCTCGCCGCAACGTTCTCGCCGTCTCGCGATGCGCGCGTCGCGTGCGTTTCGCAGCGCGAAGAGGCGTGTCGCCGAGGATCATACGATCGAAGCGGAGTGGCTTTTTTACGGCCGTGGCGTGATTTCGGCGCGCCGCCGCGGCGGCTCGGGCGTAATGGCGAGTGCGCCGCCGGCCAATGTCAGGCACGCCCCGCCCAATGTGGTCTTGAAGCGCCCTTCGGCCGCCAGCGCCTCCGCCAGCCTTTGGCCGGCGCGCTCGAGCCGCTCGAGCCGCGGCTCGCCGCCGCCGATGCGGGCGATCTCGGCCGCCAGCAGGCGCAGCAGCAGCTCGCGCGGCAGCGCGCGCAGAGCCCCGGCCTCGGCGCGAAACAGCCCCGGGCCGCGCTCGGCCGCAAGCTCCAGCGCAGCGCGCGCGGCGGACCAGGCGAGCGCCTCCTCGGCGCGGGCGGCGCGGGCCGAAAGGCGCAGCAGCGCTTCGGCGTCGAGCCCCTCCGCCGCAAGGGTGTGGGCCAGACGGCGCAGCCGCACGCGCGCATAGGCGGGGTTCTCATTGGAGGGATCGCGGATGAAAGCATGCTCCGCGGCGGCGCAGAGACGCTCCAGCTCCGTCTTGCGAAAATGAAGCAGCGGCCGCAGCAGCGCCAGCCCGTCCACGCGCGACTCCATGGCCATAGCCGCGAGTCCGGCGACGCCGCTACCGCGCGTCAGCCGAAACAGCGCCGTCTCGGCCTGATCGTCGGCGTGATGGGCGGTGACGATGGCGCTCGCGCCGATCTCCCGCGCGCGCTCGCAGAGCAGGCGATAGCGCGCCTCGCGAGCGCGCTCCTGAATGCGGGTGGCGGGCTTTTCGCCCTCCCACCGCAAAATATGATGAACAAATCCCAAAGCGCGCGCCCATTCGCCGACCTGCGCCGCCTCCTGCGCCGCTTCGGCGCGCAACCCATGGTCGACAGTGGCGATCTCGACGCGCTTCCGCGCGCGCAATTTCCAGCGTGCGGCGAGCAGAGTGAGAGCAATGGAGTCCGGCCCGCCGGAGACGGCGAGCAGCAGCGCGTCATGGGCCGCGAGCGGCGCCAGCGCATGGTCGGGATCGGGAAGCGGCGGCTCAACGGGCATTTGCGCCCGTCAGCATCGCACCTTCTTGCTTTCTTGCTGAGCGATTTCTTTCACTCGCGCCGACGCGCCCGGATATTTCACCGCGATCTCGCCGAAGGAGGCGCAGGCCTGCTCGTTTGCGCCGATCTCATGCAGCGACTGGCCGAGCCGCAGCATGGCCTCAGGCCCCTGCGGCGAGGCCGAATGCTTGGCGGTGATCTCGAGATATTTTTCCGCCGCCTCGCGATAGCGCTTCCGCAAGAAGTAGCTCTCGCCCAAGTTGAAGATCGCTTGCGGCGCCAGCCGGCTCTTCGGGTTTCGGGTGAGAAAGCCGGCGAAACCCACTTCAGCGGCTTCATATTCGCCTTGACGCAATTTGGCGACGGCGAGGTCGAACTCGTCCCTCGGCGTCTGGGGAGCTGTGGGCGTCGGCGAGAGCGCGGCGGAAGGACCGGGCGTCGGCGGAGCGGCCGGCGGGGGCGCTGGAGCGTCGAGCCGCCCATGGACGAGATCGAGCGGAGCGCCCGGCGAGCGCAGATCGGAGCCGCCGCTTGCCGATGCGGCCGCTGGCAGCGGCGCGCTCGGGGGCGTCGAGCCGAGAGGACGCGGCGCGCCCGGCGCATTGGGGTTGGAGCCGGCGTCGAAAGCGTCATTGTGGCGCGTTCCGGCGGAGGCGCTCGGCCCTGGGCCGGGATCGAGAGCGTCGTTGCGCCGCGGCCCGACCGGGGAGATGGTGCTCGGGCCGGGGAGGGACGTCTCCGGCGTCGCGGCCACGCGCGGCGCTTGTGTCGGAGGGGCGGAGGCCGCGCCCTCCTGAGCGCGCCGCAGCTGCTCCTCGAGCCGCCGCACATTGTGCTGCAGCTCCTCGACCTGGCCGTTGAGGGCGCGAATCTGGTTCTCGAGCCGATCGATGCGCACGCTCGAGGCGCTCGCCTCGCGGCTGGCGGCGTCCTCCTCGGGATCGCGATGGCCGAAGAGCTGCGTCACATCGAGACGGCGGCCGATATTCTGGCCGATGTTCTGTATGCCCTGGCCGAGCTTGTCGAGGCGAGAGCCATTATCGGATTCGGCGGCGAGCGCCGCGCCTGCGGCCATCATGGCGCCGAGGGCGGCGCCGGCGAAAATGGAGCGTGACGAAAGGGTCATGGGGGAATCGATCGCGAGAGCAGTGCGGGACGAGGCGTAGCATAAGCCGGCTTTCGGCCAAAATTTGACGAAGCCGCGGCGAGCGTCGCGCGAGATGTGGCGAAGACAAGTCTTCTCGCTGGTGATCTGCATGGTATCGAGAGCGAGCCTGAAGGCTCGCTCTTGCGCTCTCGCGACAGTTTCGCTCGCAATGTTTGGAATGATGAAGCTTCGCCACGCCGCTCGCCTCTTCGTCTGCGTGGGCGCCTTTCATGCGCCCTGCCTCGGCTCGGCGCAGGAGGCGGCGGGCGTCTGCGCGCTCGAATCCGCTGTTCCGGTCGAGATCGCGGCGCCGGGCTTCGATCTCGAGCTTTGGACGATGGACGGCCGCCGCCTGACCCTTTCGGGGCTCGAATTGCCGCCGGGCGCGGCTGCGCGCGAAAGCTTGCAGCGCTTCCTCGCCGAGCGTCTGCGCGCCGGCAGGCTGGTCTTTCTCGCGGCTCCGACGGCGACGCCGGACCGCTGGGGAGCGGCTGCGGCGGGGCTCTTCGTCGAAGGGGAGGGGAGCGACGCGCCGCTCGTCTCGCTGGCGGAAGCGGCGATCGGCGCCGGGCTCGCGCGCTTTCGCCCCGATCCGGCCGCATTCGCCTGCCGCAATGGGCTGCTCGCCGCGGAGGAGCAGGCGCGCAGACGAAAGCTTGGACTTTGGACCTCGGGCGAGTATCACATCCTCGACGCCGGTCGGCCCGAAACGCTTTTCGGGAAGAAGGGCATGGTTCTGGTGGAGGGCGTCGTCGGCGCGATCGGCGAGGCGGGGGGCTCCCTCTATCTGAATTTCGGGCCGCGCCGCGGAGATTTCGCTGTCGTGATCTGGAAACGCAATCTCGAGACATTCGTGCGGGCCGGAACGTCGCCCAGAATGCTCACGGGGCGGCGAGTGCGCGTGCGAGGATTGATTGACACAGCTTTTGGACCGCGCATGGAGCTCGTCTCTCCGGCGCAGATCGAGCTCCTCGGCGAACGTGTCGGAGACGAACGGGTCGGAGGCGAACGCCTGGGCTCGTCCGGCCGGCGGTGACGTGCGGCCGGCGGTCGGCGCGCGTCTCGCCGCTCTCGCGGTCTTTGTCCTCCTCGGCCTTTCCGGCTGCGCCCAGCTCGAGCAGCAGGGCGAGCTGCTCAATGGCGCCGCCGCGCAGCGCGGGCGCCTGCCCCCGACCGTGCCGCGCACAGTGGGCGGCGAGCAGCCTTCCACCGCCGAGCACAAGGAGCTGGTCTCGCAATTCGGCGGCGAATATCGCTTCCCTGTGGCGGAGCGCTATCTCGACGAAATATTGGTCAAGCTCGCGCAGGCGAGCGACACGCCCGGCCAGGCCGCCTATCGCGTGACGATCCTCAACACGCCGGTGGTCAACGCTTTCGCTCTGCCGAGCGGCAATCTCTATGTCACGCGCGGCCTGCTCGCGCTCGCCGGCGACGCCTCCGAGGCGGCGGCGGTGATGGCGCATGAGATCGCCCATGTGAGCGCTCGGCACAGCGCGCTGCGCGCCGAGCGCGAGCGTGAGGCGGAGGTCATCAGCCAGGCCGCCGCCGTTATCCAGAGCAAGCAGAAGGGCGATGACGTGCGCGCCTCGCAGCGGCTCTCCTTCGCGAGCTTCTCGCGGCTGCAGGAGCTGGAGGCCGACGCCATCGGCGTGCGCGTGGTGGCCCGCGCGGGCTTCGATCCGTACGGCGCGTCGCGCTTCCTCGCCGCGCTCGGCAAATCGGCGGAGCTGCGCGCCGTTCTCTACGGCAAGAAGAAAACGCCCGACCTCGACATATTGGCGACGCATCCCTCGACGCCCGATCGTATCGCCAAGGCGGTCGCTGCGGCGCGCCAGATCAGCGCGCCCGGCGTCGGCTCGCGTGATCGCGAGGGCTATCTCGCCGCGATCAACGGCCTCGCTTATGGCGACGATCCCAATGACGGCTTCGTGCGCGGCCGCAAGTTCGCGCATCCGCGACTGCGCTTCTCCTTTGTCGCGCCGGAGGGCTTTCTGCTCGAGAATTCGAGCGAGGCGGTCTTCGGCGTGAAGGAGGGCGACGACGAGGCGCTGCGGCTCGATCGCGTTCGCGCGCCGGTCGGCAAGACGCTCGAGGCCTATGTCGAATCGGGCTGGGTCGACGGGCTCCTGCGCTCGTCGATGAAGCGCATCGACGTCAACGGATTGCCGGCAGTGGTCGCCAGCGCGCGCGCCGGCGAATGGAATTTCAAGCTCGCCGTCATACAGATCGACGACGAGCTCTATCGGCTGATTTTCGCCGTGCGCGCGCTCGACGACGCGGCTGAGCGACGTTTTGCCGCCTCTGTCGCGACATTCCGACGCTCGAGCTGGGAAGAGTCGCTGGACGTGCGTCCGCTGCATCTCTTCATCGTGAGCGCGGGCGCGGACGATACGGCGGAATCCATGGCGCAGCGCATGGTCGTTCCCAATCGTCCGCTCGAATATTTTCAATTGCTGAACGGCCTCGAGCATGGAGGCCGCCTCACGCCGGGCGAGAGATACAAGCTCGTCGTCGAGTGAGAAACGCTCACGGCTGATGGAACCGTCGCGCTCCGAAAATGTTGTAAGCCTTAGAATTCCCGGGGGGGCGGACGGCGGCGCCGGTTGCGTGACCGCTCGGGGATTCTCCTCAATCGAGGCATCGTCGTAGCGCTTTTTACTCGATCGATCCCTTCGATCGAAAGCCTTTCGCGCGCGACTGCCACCCCGGAGAGCGAGAATGGCTTATTTGCCCGGAGTTGGACGCGAGCTCGTGAAAGCGGCGATGGATGCGCCCTTTCTCGAACGCGAGGAAGAGAAACGTCTGGCGGTCGCCTGGAAAGACCATAAGGACACGGATGCGTTGGACAAGCTCGCCTCCGCGCATATGCGGCTGGTGATCGCGCTCGCCGTGCGCTTTCGCCATTACGGCCTGCCCGTCGCCGATCTGGTGCAGGAAGGACATGTCGGCTTGCTCGAGGCGGCCGCGCGTTTCGCGCCGGAGCGCGACGTGCGCTTCTCCACCTATGCGACATGGTGGATTCGCGCCTCGATCCAGGACTATGTGCTGCGCAATTGGTCGATCGTGCGCGGCGGCACCAGCTCCTCGCAAAAGGCGCTGTTCTTCAATCTTCGCCGGCTTCGCGCCAAGCTCGCGCATGCGCCGCAGTCGGAGGCGGGCGACGCCTTTCAGGCCATCGCCGGCGCCATTGGCGTCTCGCGCGCCGATGTCGAGCTGATGAACTCGCGTCTCGCGGGCTCCGACGTCTCGCTCAACAGCCAATTGGTGGAGGATGATTCCTCTACTTCCGCCGAGCGCATGGATTTCCTCGTCGACGATCGGCCGCTGCCGGACGAGGTCGTCGAGGATCGCGTCGATTCCGGTCGCCGCGCGCGCTGGCTCGCCGATGCGCTGAAGCTATTGTCCGAGCGCGAGCTGCGCATCGTGCAGGAGCGGCGGCTCAGCGAGAGCCTGGTGACGCTGGAATCGCTCGGCGATCGTCTCGGCATATCGAAGGAGCGCGTACGCCAGATCGAGAATCGCGCGCTGTGCAAGCTGCGCAAGGCGCTGACCAAAGCCCAGGAGACGCCAGAGACGACTGCCGCCGCCGAGTGAGGGGCGGCGCAGATCGCTCCTCGCCGAGGCAAAAAAAACGCGGCCCCGACGGGCCGCGTTTTTTCGTCAAATCGAAAGAGGGGCGCGACGTCAGGCGGCGCGCTCTTCGACGTCGTCCTCTTCGCCCTCGTCGTCGCTCGCATCGTCGCTGGCGTCCGCTTCGGAGTCGCCCTTCGGACCGCCGCGGCGCGGACCCTTCTGCAGGAAGGACTCGATCAGCTTGAGCGATTCCGAATCGAGCAGCTTGCGCACGGCCGCGACCTCGCGCGCCATGCGATCGAGCGCCGCCTCATAGAGCTGGCGCTCCGAATAGGACTGCTCCGGCTGCGTGTCGGACCGGTAGAGGTCGCGCACCACCTCGGCGATGGTGACGAGATCGCCGGAATTGATCTTGGCCTCATATTCCTGCGCGCGGCGCGACCACATGGTGCGCTTGACGCGGGCGCGGCCGCTCAGCGTCGAGAGCGCCTTGTCGACGACCTCGGTCTCGGCCAGCTTGCGCATGCCGACGGTGGCGACCTTGCTGGTCGGCACCTTCAGCGTCATCTTGTCCTTGATGAAGCTGACGACGAACAGCTCGAGGCTGAAGCCGGCCACTTCCTGCGTCTCGATCGCGATGATCTGTCCGACGCCATGCGCCGGATAGACGACGAACTCGTTCGTCTTGAACCCGAGCTTCTGCGCCGAGGTCTTCGCCTTCACGGCGACGGTGGGGCTCGGCTTGATGGGGGCCGCAGCCGCGGTGCGCGCGGCGACAATGGCCTTGGGCGAAAGGGCCGAGCCCGTCGCGGCGCTCGTGGGAGCGGCGGGGACGGGGGCTCTGGGCGCCGGCGAAGATTTGGCGTTGATCGCCTTTCCTTGTGTCGATTTTGGCACTGGAATGGTTTCGCTCGAAGCTGGAGTTGAAACGGGCGCCGTCGCATTCGGCTCGCTCGCCCCCGCATCGGGGACGTGCGCGGAGGCGGCGACGTCGGAGTGCTCGATATCGGTTTTGATCGCGCTCTGGCGCAAGGGCGTTGTAATTCTCGTCTCCCCAGTTACGCCGGCCGCAACGGCGGTTGAAGTCTCATGTGAAGTTCCCTGCGGAGCCGCTTTCGAGGCCTGCGGGCGGGTGGCCTCGACCGGCGCCTCGATGCTCGGCGCAGCGATGCTTTTCGCGTGAGGCGGAGCCTCGGCGTTTTTCGTCGGCGCGGCGCTCGCGCTGCGCTTGGCGTCGCTGGTATGGGCGGCGCTGGCGCGGGCTCTGGCCTTGCCACTCGCGGCCTTTGGCGCCGCGACGCCTTTTGCGGCGGCAGCCTTGCCGCTTCTCGAGGCAGCCGATTGCGAGGCGCCCGAGCGGGCCGCGCTCGCCTTTGCCGCCGTCTTGGCGGCGGCGCGCGTTCTGGCGGCGGCTCCCGTCTTGGTCCCGGCCTTGCTAGCCGTTGTTCTCGAAGCAGTCTTGCTCGAAGCGGTCGTTCTCGCGGCCGTCTTCCCGGCGGCGGATTTCGCGCTTTTGGCCGAAGCCGGGGCCTTGGCGGAAGCTGCGCTCTTCGATGAAACGGAGGTTTTGGCGGAAGCGGAGGTTTTGGTCGCCGGGGTCTTGCTGGTCTTGCCGGCGGCGCTCGCGCTCGCGGGCTTTTTGGTCGAAGGCTCCGCCGCGGCGGCCGAGGTCCGCGCCGTCCTGCTTTCCGCGCCGCGTCGCGCTCCGGCGACGGACGCCTTGCGGTTCTTTGCGGTCTTCTTGCTGGACGAGGGCATACGCGGATACTCCTTCTGTTGCCCCGCTGTGGAGACGGGACGGGAAGCCTCGTGACCGAATGGGCTCATCGCGCCCCGGCCAGGACAGCGCCAATGACCGCGCATGCTTTGGCTGGCGAAAGTCCGACGCTTCTACAATATAGAGCCGACGTTGGCGGCGAACGCCGCCTTCTTCGCCCGTTCTCGATGTTGGCGGCTGGCCGCTATTTCCGGCTGTGGAAATCGCGACGCTTGCGCCCCTCGCGCCCGAAAGCTAATTCTTAATGTTCCGTATATCATGTGGTACGGGAAAAATCAAAGGAAAGGCGCCGGCGCCTTTCCGCATGGTTACGAGCGGCCGCGCTGGCGCCGTTGAATCTCTTAACGATTTCGCGAGCGCGTCCGCTGTGGACGGCGAGGCGTCAGTCGCCTTCGCCCGGCTCCGGCGAGAAATGCGCCTCCAGCTTGCCGGGCTTGCCGTCCCATTCCTTGGCGTCGGCCGGCGGGTCGCGCTTGACCGTCACATTGGGCCAAGTCTGAGCGTATTCCGCGTTCAGCGCCATCCACTTCTCGAGGTCCGGCTCGGTGTCGGGCTTGATCGCCTCGGCCGGGCATTCAGGCTCGCACACGCCGCAGTCGATACATTCGTCCGGATGGATCACCAACATGTTGGCGCCTTCGTAGAAGCAGTCCACAGGACAGACTTCGACGCAATCCATATATTTGCACTTGATACAGTTTTCCGTGACGACGTAAGGCATGGGGCGTCCTCGATCCGCGGGCTTGCTAGCGTTTTTGAGAATGGGTTGCAAGCGGCCTCCCGGCCCGCGCGGCGCGCATGATATCCTGCGAGGGGTTGGAAGGGAATCGGTCTATGGCGGAAATCGAATCGGCCTCGCAGGGCGTCTCGGCGCTGCCGGCGGCGCGTTGCGTGACGGCGCGGGCCTTGCTGCTCGGTGAGCGAATCGATACGGGCGGGCTCGAGCGCGCCGATCTCGTCTCCACATCGCCGCTCGCCTTTCCGGCGGGGCAGTCGGGCTTTGTCGTGCTCTACCGATTCGGCGTCGCCGTGCTGTTCGGCCTGTCGCCGCTCGAGGAGGACGAGATTCTGGCCAAGGTGGGCGCCCGCGTCGCCGGCGCCGCCGCGCGCCGCGACGACGAGACCCTGGTGCTCGAGATCACGCCCGAGGGCGACGACAAGACGCTGGCCAATGGCCGCCTCGCGATCAAGGACGCCTCCGGCGAGCGGCTTCTGGTGGTCGCCGACGCGCTGGCCAAGAGCGTGGCGCTCGCCCGCGACGAGCGGCGGGTCAACGCCGTCTTCGATACGATCGAGCCTTTCGCCGCCGAGCTCGCCAGCAAGGGGCGGCCGCCCTTCCGGCGTCGCGCCATGCTGGAGCTCATCGGCCAGACGCTGCTGGTGCAGCATCGCGTTTCCGGCCGTGTGGCCGTGGAGGACAAGCCGGACGTGCTCTGGGACCGGCCCGATCTCGAGCGCCTCTATTCGAGGCTCGAGGATGAATATGAGCTGGAGGCGCGCGGCCAGACGCTGAAAGCCAAGGTCGATGTCATCGGCGAGACGGCGCGGGCGCTGACCGAAATCATCGACGTCGACCGCTCCGTGCGGCTGGAGGCGACCGTCGTCGTGCTGATTCTCGCGGAAATTCTGCTGACCTTGTTCCAGATCTTCGTGCAGCGGGCGCATTGAGGGCATTGATGCCGGACGTGCGCGCGTGACCCTCGGCCAGCTCTCCATTCTGGCCGCGGCTCTGTTTCTGGTCGGCTCGGCGGAGGTCGTCGCCGGGCCGCTGATGACCGCAATGGCGCCGGATTTCGGCGTGCCGCCGGCGGCCATCGCCTATCTGCCGGCGGCCTATGGCCTCGCCTATGCCGGCTTCGCCATCATCGCCGGGCCTTTGTCCGACCGATTCGGCCGCAAGCGTCCGTTGCAGGCGGGGCTGCTCGGCTTCTCGCTGCTCAGCGCAGCGCTCGCCAACTCCTCCAATCTTTCCGTGGCCATAGCGCTCAGCGGCCTGGCGGGCCTCTGCGGGGCTTTCGTCCAACCCAATTCCCTGTCCTTCGTCGCCGATTCCTCGTCGCCCGAGGAGGTGGATATTCGCACGGCGCGCGTTTTCGTCGGGCTGATGTCGGCTTTCGTCATCACGCCCTCCATCGCCGGATGGATCGCAGACCGTTTCGGCTGGCGCTACGCCTATTATCTTCTGGCGCTGCTGGCGGCGCTCGCCTTTGTGGCGGTCTCGGCGGCGTTCCGGCCCGGCCGCGCGCATGGCGGCGGCGTGGTCTCCTTCGTCGCCACCCATAGAGGCGCGCTGGCGACGCCGGGCGTCCTGCGACGTCTGGCGGCGAGCTATTTCTGGCTGGGCTCGGTGGCGGGCTTCGGCGTGGTGGTCGCGGATGTCGCGGCGCGCAAGCTGTCGCTCTCGCCCACGGACGCCGGCCTATTGGCGGGCTTCTTCGGCCTCGTCACCATCGCCGGCAATCTCGCCGGACCCTTCGTGCGCAGCCTGCTCTCCTATAGGGCGTTGCCCATCGCCTGCGTTTCGGCCTCGGCCGGCGTTTTCGCCTTTGCCCTGCCGGCCGGCTCGGTCGCGCAGCTCGCGCTCGTCGGATTGCCCTGGGCCTTCGGCTATGGCTGCGGCGGCCCGCTGCATCATGCGCGGCTCAGCGGAATGTCGGCGCAGTTTCGCGGCACGATCAATTCCTATCACGCGAGCCTGCTCAACCTCGGCATTTTCTCGACGTCCTTCCTGTTCGGCGCGCTGGCGCCGAACAGTCTTGCGCTCTTCTTCGCGCTAATTGGCGGAATATCGCTGATCGGCGCGACACTGCTCGCCTTCGCCAATCTCACCGAGCGGCGCGCGCCTACCGGCCGATGAAACGCGCCGCCTCTTCGACGACCGCGTCTGTCTCTCCGGGCGCGATCCAGCGGAATGATGGCAGCTGGTGGCGCGCAAAGGTGAATTGCCGCTTCGAATAATGGCGCGTGTCGAGCTTGCCCTGCAGGGCGGCCGCCTCGAGCGCCAGCTCGCCGCGCAAATAGCGCAGAAGATGCGGCGCCCCATGCGCGCGCATCGCCGGCAGCGCGGGGTCGAGACCGCGCGCGCCCATCGCCTCCACCTCCTCGAGCGCCCCTTTGCGGAGCATTTCGTCGAAACGCGCGTCTATGCGCGCATAGAGCTCGTCGCGCGGCGGCGCGAGGAAGAAGGCGAGGCATTCGGATTGGTCGAGCAGCGAGGCCATGCGCGCGCCCTGGAAGGAGGCGAGCGGTTTTCCCGTCGCCTCGAGCACTTCCAGCGCGCGCAGGATGCGTTGCGGATCGGAGGGCCGAAGCTTCGCCGCCGTCTCGGGATCGCGCTCTGACAGCTGCGCATGCAAATATTCCGGCGTGCGGCCTTCCGCCTCGGCGCGGATTTTCTCGCGAATCTCGGGCGGGACTTGCGGAATATCCGAGAGGCCGTAGAGCGCGGCCTTGTAATACATGCCCGTTCCGCCGGCGACGACGGGTGTGACGCCCTCCTGGGCGAGCTTGTCGAGCAGCAGGCGAAAATCCTCGAGCCAGCGGCCGACGGAAAAATTCACGGCGGCGTCGACATGGCCGAACAGCTCATGGCGGATGCTGCGCTCTTCCTCCAAGGTCGGGCGCGCGGTCAAAATGCGCAGGTCGCGATAGACCTGCA
The DNA here is from genome assembly GCF_004366495.1 of Methylosinus sp. sav-2. Taxonomy (NCBI): domain Bacteria; kingdom Pseudomonadati; phylum Pseudomonadota; class Alphaproteobacteria; order Hyphomicrobiales; family Methylocystaceae; genus Methylosinus; species Methylosinus sp. sav-2. The sequence continues at coordinate 170,930 of NZ_SOEJ01000007.1, read as the reverse complement.
TCGAATCGGCGTTGACCACGGCGCCGCCGATGCGCCGCGCCACGCCGAGCGCGAGAGCGGACTTGCCGCTCGCCGTCGGTCCTGCGATGAGAATAGCGCGTCTCGTCATCGGCCCTTCGCAACGACAAAACGAGCGAAATGTCAAAAGCGCTTGTCGAACATGTCGCGACTTTCATCGCCGGCGCCAGCGGCCCGCCGCTGACGGTCGAGGCTGTGCGGGCCATTGCGCCGGCCAGCGCGCTGGACTGGCTGCAGCCGGGCGTCGCCGCCGATGTTTCGTTCGAGCTCGCGCCGGAGGCGCTGCCGGAGCTGCGTCTCTCGCTTCAGGCGGCCGCGCGCGAGGCCGGCGCCGATGTGATCGTTCAGCCGAAGGCCGGGCGGCGCAAGCGTCTCCTCGTCGCGGATATGGATTCGACCATGATCGGCCAGGAATGCGTCGATGAGCTGGCCGAATTCGCAGGCATTCGCGCGCGCATCGCGAAAATCACCGAGCGCGCCATGCGCGGCGAGCTGGAGTTCGAGCCGGCGCTGCGCGAGCGCGTCGCTCTGCTCGCCGGCCTGCCGGTCTCTATCGTCGAGACCATATTGGCTGAGCGCATCAGCTTCACGCCCGGCGCGCGGCGGCTGATCGCGACCATGCGCGCCAATGGCGCGTATACGGCGCTCGTCTCGGGCGGCTTCACCCTTTTCGCCGAGCGCATCGCCGCCGGCCTCGGCTTTAATGAGGCGCGCGCCAATCGGCTGGAGACGCGCGAGGGGCGCATCACCGGCATCGTCTTGCCCCCGATATCGGGCTCCGCCGCCAAGCGCGAGGCGCTCGAGGAATTGCGCGCTCGGCTCGCGCTGCCCATGGAGGCGACGCTCGCGGTCGGCGACGGCGCCAATGATCTCGACATGCTCGCGGCGGCCGGGCTAGGCGTCGCCTATCACGCCAAGCCGAAAGTGGCGGAGGCTGCGGGCGCCCGCGTCGATCGCGCTGATCTCACCGCTCTGCTCTTCGCGCAGGGCTATCGGCGGGCGGATATCGTCGAGGCCGAGGATTGACGGCTCAGGCGCGGCTCTCCTGCGGCGGTTCCGCTATTCTGAAGCGAAAGCGGGCGCGGGTCGCCTCCGAGGTCAGAAAGACGGCGATGCTGACGCCGATGAAATGCGCCAGCAGCAGCGCGAAATTCACCAGCAGCACGAAGACGTCCAGCGCGCGAATGATCTTATTGGGATCGGTGATGGCGATGCCCGGCGGCTGCGACACGGTCTTGGCCACCAGCAGAGAGACGCTGAGCGACAGGCCGACGAAGGAGACGATCACGCCGATGAGGCCGATCGCCAGGCCGAGCGTGAGAAACCAGAAAGCCGTGAGCTTGTGGACGCCGAGATAGTCGGCCTGCGCCACGGAAGGGGCCGCGCGCGTGTAGAAGAAGGCAAGCGCCGTCGCCGCGCAGAGCAGCAGAAAAGCGAAGAGGCTCCAATAGATGGCGTCGCCATAGCCGGTCTGGCTCGGGCTGAAGGCGCGCCCGGATGTGGAAAATTGCAGCAGCACGGCGCTGGCCAGCGCAATGGCGAGCTGCGGCCAGAATTGCAGCCAGCCGAACAGGCGCAGGCGTGAGGAGAGTCTCGAGGTCGGCGAGGGCTCGATCAGCGCCGGCGCGCGCTTCGTCGATTCGGGCGGCGGAGCCTGAGGCGAGAAGCGAGAAAAGCCGCCCAGCGCGAGATAGAGCGCGGTCGAGCCGGCGAGCGCATAGGCGAGCAGCCGATGCGCCGCCAGCAGCGCTTCCGAGGCGGTCGCGCCGCCGAGGCCGAGCGGCTGCGCCCAGGCCTGTCCCAGAATATCGGCGAGCCTGGGGTCGGCGGCGGGCGAAACGGGCAGGGGGTGGCCGAAGACCTCCAGCGGCGCGCCGCCGAAATAGCCCCAGAGCGCGCCGGTCGCGACCAGCAGCGCGAGCGAGAGATAAACGAGAAATTCGCAGAGGGCGGTCGTCGCGCGGCGCCCATTGGACCAGCGCGCCGGCAGGGCCGGCGGCGGAACCGCGAAACGCAGCACGAGCTGCGCGAGCAGCAAGGCGCCGGCGAGGACGCCGAGCGCGACATGCAGCGCGAAAGAAGGGCTGGTGAGCGGCCGCTCCGAATGAGCGGCGAGCCATCCGAGCGCCAGCACGATGACGCCGATGAGGACGACTGAGAGGAAATTGGCGCGGGCGATGGTCGAGCGCATGGGAAAGTCTGTCCGGCAAACGAAAACGCCCGCGTCGATCTCCGACGCGGGCGATCTTTTCGCCAGATAGGGCGCTCTCGCGAAGGCGAAAGCCTGGGGCTGTCGTCAGTCCAGCGTCAGAGCGACGAAATGCGTGTCGCCCTGGGCGTTGGCGACGATCAGCAGCGCCGATTTCTTGCCGCCGTCCTTCAGCGCCTTCACCTTCTTCACCGCATCGGCGGGATCGGCGACCGGCTCCTGATTGATCTCGAGAAGAATCTCGCCCGCCTGCAGACGCTTATCGGCCGCATCGGAGCGCGGATCGACGCCGGTGATGATGACGCCGTTCTTCACATTCTCCTTGATCTGGAAGCGGTTGCGCAGCTCGTCGGAGAGCGAGGAGAGCTCGAGGCCGAGCGCCTTCTGCGCGGCGGTCTTCTCGATATTCTCGCTCTTGGGCGTTTCGGTGGAGGCGAGCTTCTCGCCATCCTCGAGGCGGCCGAGCTTGATCGACTTCGTCTGCTCCTTGCCGTTGCGGACGATGAGGACCTCGACCTCCTTGCCGACCGGCGTCGCGGCGACGAGCTTGGGCAGATCGCGCGATTCCTTGATGGCCTTGCCGTCGAATTTGACGATCACGTCGCCGGCCTTCAGCCCGGCGGTCTTGGAAGGGCCTTTGTCGTCGACGCCCGCGACCAGCGCGCCGCGCGTGGCGCCGAGGCCGAGATTTTCGGCGATGGTGTCATCGACATTCTGAATCCGTACGCCGAGCCAGCCGCGCCGGGTCTCGCCGAACTTCTGCAGCTGCTCGATGACCGGCTGCACCGTATTGGCCGGCGTCGCGAAGCCGATGCCGACGGAGCCGCCCGAGGGGGACAGGATCGCGGTGTTGATGCCGATCACCTCGCCGTCGAGATTGAACAGCGGGCCGCCGGAATTGCCCTTGTTTATCGAGGCGTCGGTCTGGATGTAATTGTCGTAGGGACCGCTGTCGATATTGCGGTTGCGTGCCGAGACGATGCCGGCCGTCACCGAGCCGCCGAGGCCGAAAGGATTGCCGACCGCGAGCACCCAATCGCCGACGCGAGCCTTGTCGCTATCGGCGAATTTCACCGCCTTCAGCGGCTTCTCGGGCTTCACCTTCAGCACCGCCACGTCGACCTTCTGGTCCTTGCCGATCACCTCGGCCTTGAGCTTCTGCCCATCGGTGAAGATGACCGTCACCTCATTGGCGTCGGCGATGACGTGATTATTGGTGATGACGATGCCGGAGGCGTCGATGACGAAGCCCGAGCCGAGCGAGGCGGATTTGCGCTGGCGCGGCAGCTCCGGGCCGCCCTGGCCCTGCTGCTGACGACGCTTGAGGAATTCCTCGAACAATTCGTCGAAGGGCGTCGAGGGCTGGCCGTTCGGAGCGGCCTCCTTGGAGGAGCGCTTCGGGTCGACGGTCTGAGTGGCGGAGATGTTGACCACCGCGTCCTGCACCGACGCGGCCAGATCGGCCAGCGAATCGGGTCCCTTGGCGCGCGCCGGCGTCGCCGCCAGCGGGAGGGAGACGAGCGCGCCGACGAGCCCCGCGGCGAGGGCGCGCCTCAGCGCCGTGAAAAGCGAAACGGACGCGGCAGATGTCATACTATTGCTCTCCTGAGACCGGGCGGCGCCTCGAGCGGCGGCGAAGGCGCGATTTGCGTCTCGCGCGATTCGACGGGCTGCGTAGACTGTCGAATGACTGCGCTCGCACTCTGCCAGCAAAGCGGCGAGAGTTGGGCGTTCGCTTAAATCCTACCTTCTGTACCTTATTTTGATCGCCTTCGCGACTCTATTTCTTTTGCGGCGTCGGGGGCGTCGGCTCCTCGACGGGCTTGCCGGCCGAGGGCGTGCCGAAAAACTTGAAGAAATCCGAGCGCGGGCTGACCAGGAAGCGCGTATCGCCCGCCTTGAAGGCGGCCTCATAGGCCTGCATCGAGCGGTAGAAGGAGAAGAAATCCGGGTCCCTGCCGAAGGCCTCGGCGAAAATGCGGTTGCGCTCGGCGTCGCCTTCGCCCTTCAGCTGATCGGCCCGTCGCTGCGCCTCGGCCTTCAGCACGATAACGTCGCGATCGGCCTTGGCGGTGATCTTCTGCGCCTGCTCGGAGCCTTGCGCGCGATATTCCGCCGCCTCGCGGGCGCGCTCGGTCTGCATGCGGCCGTAGACTTTCTCGGAAATCTGCTGCGGGAGATCGACGCGGCGGATGCGGGCGTCGACGACGTCGACACCGAACTTGCGCGCCTCGAGATTGGCCTGCTGACGAATCTTCACCATCAGCCCTGCGCGCTCGTCGCGCACGATCTGCTGCTGATTGGCCTCGCTCAGCACGCGGCGGACGGCCGAGTTCAGCACGGAGGCGAGCTGATTATTGGCGCCGGCTATGCCGCCCACCGATTGGTAGAAGCGCAGCGGATCGACGATTCGGTAGCGGATGAAGCTGTCGACCTCGAGCCGCTGATTATCGGAGGCGAGCACCTCGAGATTGGGGCTCTCGACATCGAGAATGCGATTGTCGAGGAAGATCACATTCTCGATGAAGGGAATCTTGAAATGCAGGCCGGGCTCGGTGATGAGGCCGCGGCCGGCGACCGGCTCGCCGAATCGCAGCACCAGCGCCTGCTCCGTCTGGGTGACGGTGAACAGCGCGCCGCCCGCCGCGATCAGCGCCACGAGGGCGAGGAGAACGCCGGAGAGAGCCAGAGAACTCTTCACTTGCGGCCTCCTTGCGCCGAGGAGAAGCCGGGCAGCGGAAGATAGGGAACGACCGAGCCACCCCCCGGCGCCTCGTCGATGATGACCTTCTCGGCGCCGCCGAGCACGCGCTCCATCGTCTCGAGATAGAGGCGCTGGCGCGTCACCGAGGGCGCTTTCTTATACTGGTCGTAGATTTGATCGAAGCGGGACGCCTGGCCCTGCGCCTCGGCGACGATCTGCTCGCGATAGGCCTCGGCCTCCTGCAAAATGCGGGCGGAGGCGCCGCGCGCCTCTGGCACGACGCGATTCGCATAGGCCTCGGCCTCATTGCCGAGCCGCTGCAGATCCTGCTGCGCGGAGGTCACGTCGCGGAAGGCGGCGATGACCGAGGCGGGCGGATCGACAGAGAGCAGCAGCACCTGCAACACCAGAACGCCGCTGTGATAATCGTCCAGCACCTTCTGCATCAGCTGCTGGCTGGCCGGCTCGATGAGCTTGCGGTCGGCGGTCAGAATCTTCTGAATCTGCGACTGGCCGACGATCTCGCGCATCGCGCTCTCGGCGATCGCCTTCACCGTCGCCGGCGGATTGGCGACATTGAAGGCGAAATCCTCCGGATGGGCCGGGTCGATCTGCCAGAAGACGCGGAATTTGACGTCGGCGATATTCTCGTCGCCGGTGAGCATGAGGCTCTCTTCCGGCGCCTCGGGCGCCAGCGGGCCGCGGCGCGAGGCGGCCGGCTGCTCGCGAAAGCCGATGTCCACGGCGTTGCGGTCGGTGACGGCGAGCTTGATCACCGTCCCGATCGGCGAGGGGAGGTTGTAGTTGAGGCCGGCCTGCGTCTTGCCGCGATATTTGCCGAAGATCAGATTGAGCCCGACCTCATTCGGCCCGACCGTGTAGAAGCCGCTGGCGAGCCAGGCGAGCACAGTCAGCAGAGCGAGAATTGCGATTCCGCGTCCGCCGAGGCCGGACGGCAGCATCTGGCGCAGGCCGTCCTGGCCGCGGCGCAGCAGCTCCTCGAGATCGGGCGGAGAGCCGCCGCCGGGCGGACCGCCGCTCCCCCAGGGGCCTTGGCCCCAAGGGCCATTGTCGTTCGGCTTGCGAGGGCCGCCGCCTTGACTGCTCCAGGGCATATCGTCTCTTTTTGAAAAGGGTCGCGCGCCCGAGGGCGGAACGCCGCTGATTTATAGGCGTTGCCGGGCGCATCGGCAATGAGCCGCCCGCCGCCGCCCCACGAAAAAAGTCCGCATCCTTTAAAAGGCGCGGACGAGAAATGATCAGTTCGGGCTGACGAGAGGGTGTCCGACGCCCCCGCCGCCGCCCGAGGCGAGGCCGCCGGCCCCAGGATAGAAGACCGGCCCGGCGCGATAGGTCCGCGCGGCGCGCTGGCCGGCGCCGCCACAGCTGTCGTCGAAGCTCCAATCTTCGCGGCCGAGCGGCTGCGGCGGAGTGACGAAATCGCCGGTGACGGTGACGAAGGTGCAGGCGGAGGCGAGCGTCCGGCACAGACCGCCGAGAATCGAGCAGACCTCGACGGCGCCGTCGTAGAGAACCACATCGGTGCGGCCGAAGACGACGCGGACGCCGAAAGCGGTGCCGCGCACGCCGATCGTCGCATTGGGCGTGCGCACGACATAGTCCTTGTGCCCGGCCGGCGCGCTGACGAAGCGGAAAACGCCCTTGGCGGCGTTGAAGGTCACGCCATTCTCGCCGGAATAGACGAAATTATCGAGCTTGACGCGGGAGGAGGGGCCGAGCTGCAGATCGGTGCGGTCCTGGAAGACGAATTTTCCGCGACTCTCGGTTCCTGTCAGCAGAACCTCCTGCGCGAAAATCTCGTCGCCGACGGCGAGCTTGGCGGCGGCGCGCTCGGCGATCTCGCCGCGCACGTCCTTCTCGATGGTGGCGGCCGAGCCGATCGCCGGCTCCGCCATCGCGGGCGAGGCGGGGGACGCGAGCGCGGCCGAAACCGCGAGCGCCGCGGAAAGTCTACGCATGGGCGGTCCAACCTGTGATTCGAAAAGCAATGGCGCGCCTATGGGCCGCAATCGGGCCAATCTAGCCCCAGCGCGAAGCGGAGCGCAACCGTCGGCGGGATAGGATGCGGGGGACGAGGGCGCCGAGGCGCTGGCGGAGACGGAGGGATTCGAACCCTCGATAGGGCTTTACAACCCTATAACGGTTTAGCAAACCGCCGCCTTCAGCCTCTCGGCCACGTCTCCGCAGGCGCTCGATGCGCTGACGCCGAAGCTTCCGAATCTCGGCGCTCCGGCGAACGCGAGTTGAGATATGCCAAAGCGGCAAATTATTGGCAAGCGCGGTGTTGCTCGGGAATTATTTTTGTAAGACGGCCCGCACTGTTGCGCAATTGACACAGGCTTCGACAAAATCCCCGAATTGGACCTCCAACGGCTCCGCCTTTGTTGACGACTATCGTAATGATCCGTAGCTATTCACCACAGACGGCGCACCTCTGGTGGCCGGTTGTCGCGGTCGGCGATCGATCGTTGGGCGCCCTGGGGGGCTCCGGCGGCGGCGGATCGAAGACCCATAAATCTAACTGAGGGCCGTATGATGAAAAAGTCTTTGCTCGCCGCCACCGCGCTCGCGCTGGTCGTTTCCGCGGGCTCGGCGTTGGCTGCCGACCTGCCGTCGAAGAAGGCCGCGCCCTTGCTGCCGCCCCCCCCGCCGCCGGCGGCTCTGTGGACCGGCTTCTACGTCGGCTTGAACGCCGGCTACACCTGGGATGAGAGCAGCTCGGTGACGGTGGCTTCCGGCTCGCTGGCCCCCTTCAACCCGATCGTCGGCATCGCCGGCTCGGGCGTGCTCGGCACGAGCGTCGACGGCTTCATCGGTGGTGGCCAGATCGGCTACAACTATCAGTTCGCTAACGCCTTCGTCGCCGGCATCGAGGCCGACATCCAGGGCGTCGCCGGCAGCAACACCAGCGTGTCCTCGGTTGCGGCTTTCGGCCCGCTGACCTCGACGATCAGCGCTTCGAAGTCGATCGACTACCTCGGCACCGTCCGCGGCCGTCTCGGCTATCTGGTCACCCCCTCGCTGCTCATCTACGGCACGGGCGGTCTCGCCTATGGCCAGACCAATCTGAGCAGCAGCGTCTTCCAGGCGGTCGGCGGCCTCGTCGGCACCTCGTCGAGCGCCTTCTCCGACACCCGCGTGGGCTGGACGGCCGGCGGCGGCGTCGAGTGGCTGTTCCTGCCGAAGTGGAGCGCCAAGGTCGAATATCTCTATTACGATCTCGGCACTGTCTCGACCTCGGGCGTGATCGGCTTCACGGGCATCGCCGCTCCGGTCGCCACCACCGCCTCCTCGGCTCGCTTCAACGGCCATGTCGTTCGCGCCGGCGTGAACTACCACTTCAACCTGTTCAGCCCGGCCGCTGCTCCGGTCGTCGCCAAATACTGATTTGGCGGTCGCCCGATAAGGGCGAGCGAATAGAAACGAAAAGCCCGGCGCATGCGCCGGGCTTTTTGCATTTCTCGGCGTCTATCGCCGTCACGATGCGGGGCGGTCGAATTTCTCGCCGGATGGCATGGCGGCTCGGGCGCTAGAGTGTTTTCGAGCGAAGCGGGAACCGGTTTGCGTGAAGAAAACACGATAAAACAACGAGATGTAGAGCCTTCTCGGTTCAATCTGAACCGGGAAGGCTCTAAGATCAGAGCCTGTCGAGAAAAGTTTCGATACTTTCGAAATAGCGCGTCCAATTCGGCGCCTCGAATCGGCGTGCGGCGTCTATGGCGGCGAGACGGCGGGGCGAATCCGCCGTGGAGAAGTCCTCGATCGCGCGCTTCCAGCCGAGCCCGTCTATGGGCGACAGAAACAGCGCGCGCTCCTGCGCGATCTCGTGAAACACGGGAATGTCGGAGACGATGGCCGGCGTTCCGAGCGAGAGCGTCTCGACCACCGGCAGGCCATAGCCCTCCGCGAAGCTCGGCATCAGCAAGGCGTTGGCGTTGGAAAGCAGACGTCGCAGCTGCGCCGCGGGCAGGCCGGTCGCCCAGCGCACGCAGGGGCGGATCGCCTCGCAGCGATTCAGCATGCCGACGATCTGCTCATTCTCCCAGCCGCGTCCGCCGACGAGGACGAGCTTGGGGGCCGGCTGCGGGCCAGCGGCCAGCGCGCGCCAGACATTGAGCAGCATCAGGTGATTCTTGCGCGGCTCCAGCGTGGAGAGGAGCACGAAGTAGTCGCGCCGGGCGAGCTCTTCGTCGCGTGCGGATTCCGTTATGTCCTCGAGCGTCGATGGCGGCGGCTCGGAATGGATCGGAACGCGCGTGGCGCTGCGCGCCATTTCGCGCTCGAGGCGCTCGGCGACGATTTCTGTTGTCGTCAGCAGCGCGTGGGCGTGACGCAGAATCGTATCGATTCGCCTGCGAAACAGCGCCTCATAGCCGCGCCGAAAGAATTCGGGCCGGTCGAGCGGCAGGAGATCATGCACGAAGAAGACGGCGCGCATGTCCGGCCGCCGCTCCAACCATCGAAACAGCAGGGGAAACTCGCAGGCGTGCTGCGCTATGTTCAAATAGAGCGCGCCGGGCGGCAGTGCGCGCGGCCTGTCATTGGCCAGACGCAGCGGCGCGCGCCAGAGAAATTGGCCGAGAGCGCTGCGCGACGCAGGGGCCGAGGCGAATGGCGCGGCCTCCTCGCCGAGCAGCCAGCCGCGGAGCCGCGTCCATTCCGCCGAATCGTCTGGCGCGGAGGCGGCTCCGACATCGGCGACGATTCGGGAGAGGCGGGACGGCGCGAGCGCATGCGGGCCGCGCGCGCCGTAATGCGCGCCGCAGGCAAGGCGTGGATGCGCGGCGAAATGGCGCGCGAAAGCGAGGTCGAGGCGTCCGATGCCGGCCGCGCCCGACGCCGTTCCGAGCGAGACGAGATGTGTCGCGTCATAGACGATCGGGCGCGTCATCTTCACTTCTTCGCGGCGCGCCGCTTACCAGAGCGCCGGATGGCGCGCATAGAGCGACATAGCGGGGTGATAATAGGGGTCATCGCGAATGACCTCGCGCCAGCGGTCGCGGAAATAGTCGCGCTCCTTCGCATAGACGCTCATCGGACGAAACCGTGCCGAGCCGCGTGACGCCGATTCATAATGTAGCAGCCGCGCGGCCGGCTCATAGAGCGACGTCCAGCCGCGCTCTGCGAGGCGCAGGCAGAGATCGGTGTCGTTGAACTCGATCGGCAGATTGATCTCGTCGAAACCGCCGACCGCGTCGAACTTGCGGCGCTCCACCGCCATGCAGGCGGCGGTGACGGCGGAGCACTCATGCGGGAGGCCGGCGCGGCCGAGCCATGAGGGCGCCTCCGGCGCGACCAGCGCGCCGAAATGGCCGGCCTCCTGGCCGAGCCCGATGGTGACGCCCGCATGCTGTATGCGGCCGTCGGGATAGAGCAGCAGCGCGCCGACGGCGCCCGTCTGCGGCGCCATGGCCCGGCGAGCCAGCGTCTCCAGCCAATCCGGGCTGACGACGACCGTGTCATTGTTGAGGAAGAGGACGACCTCGCCGCGCGAGGCGCGGACGGCGTCATTGTTGAGGCGCGCGAAGTTGAATGGCTCCGGGCGCGACAGCACGCGCACGCGTGGGTCTTTCTTCGCCTTGTCGAAAATGGCGAAGGTCTCCGGCTTGCGGCTGCCATTGTCGACGATGACGAGCTCGAAGGACGGATGCGTCGAGAGGCGCTGGATGCTTTCGACGCAAGGGCCGAGGAGATCGGCGCGGTCGCGCGTCAGCAATATGATGGAGACGCTCGGCGCCGGCTCTGCGGGCGCCGGCGCCGCGACGACCGGCGGCTCCGATTCTTCGTCGCGCGTGAGCAGCCAGCGGCGCAGATGCGCGATCTCCTCGCGGGCGAGGCGGAAGGGCGCTGCGCGCATCGCCGCATCGATCGATTCTGCGGCGAGCGTCGCGGCTGCATAGAAGACGCAGCGGCCGAAATAGGGGCGCGCCGTCGCCAGCGTCGGGCTCCAATCGGGCGCAAAGCGCGGGCGCAACCCGTGCGCTGTGCGCAGCAGCTCGTCGGCATAGATCAGCTTCGTCTGCGGAGCGCGCGCGATCTGCGCGGCGAGCGCGGCGAAGGCGTGATCGGCCAATTCATCGCCCGCGCGCAATTGCGCGACGAAATCCGCCTCCGCGAGAAGGGGAAGGAGCTCGGCCTCGCTGCGCGCGAGGCGTGCGGGTGACGGATAGGATTGCCGTTCGATAGAGGCGAGCGTGCGCGCCCATTGCTCTGGCGTCGCCTCCGCGCCGGAGAGGAGAATGGCGAAGCGCGGCTCGCTGCCCGGCGCGCCGCGCGGCGCGTCCAGGCCCGCGGGCTCGAAGGGACGGGCGCGGCGCGCGCGCCAATTCTCGAATGCGTCGAGCGGCTCGAAATTGCTCGCCCAATCGATCGCGCTCTCCGCCTCCGCTCGATAGCCGAAGAGCGTCGGCAGGAAATAGGACCAGAGCTTCGCGGGCTTGCGGCGCCAAACGCGGACGAGCGCCTCGACGAGGCCGACCGGCCGCACGCTCTCGATCGCGAAGCCGAAAGCGCCGGGCCTGTTGGTGGGGCTGATGAGAATCTCGCGCGCGCCACGGGGCAGGGCGCCGATCCAGACGCCCGCGCCGGCCACCGGGCCGGGGAGAATGCGATCGATGACGCGATCTTTCGTCACGAAGCGCAGCACCGGACGCACGGGATCGTCGAGCAGGCTCGCGCGAAAGACGATCTCGACGAAAGGACGCGCGCCGAAGTCGCCCTCCACGCGCAGCCAGGGCTCCTTCGAGAGCGAGAAGAAGCGGCCGTTCTCGATGGCGACGTCCTTTTCGGGAAGGAGCGCGATTGCCTGCTTCGTCAAATGCGATCCATTTCTCGATCTGCGGCCCCCGCCGGCGATCGTCCTCTTGGGCGAGGGGCGCCGGCTTGTCAATGTCATGGTGAATGGAGCGCCTCGGCGCGATTCATCATGAAGGGGAGACTATTTCCTGGCGCGCACGGCTCTATGTCAGCAGAGCGCTCGTCGTCGCGGGCGCGCCCTCGAGAGGCAATCCGAACAAGAGACACGCCATGTCGCTGACGACCAGGACGCGCCCGACGCATGCCGCAGATGTTCCGCCGGCGGCCGCGGATTACGGGAAAATGCCGTTGGATGAGGTCCTCACGCGGCTCGGCGTCGATCCGAAGCGCGGGCTTTCTCCAGAGGAGGCGCGCCGACGGCTGAAAGCCTATGGTCCCAATGCGCTCCCCGAGAAGCGAATTCCCTTGTGGCGCAAGGTCGTCGGCTATTTCGCGGGACCCATGGCCTATATGATCGAGGCGGCGGCGATCGTCTCCGCGCTGATCGGCCATTGGAATGATTTCGCCATTATTCTGGCTCTGCTGCTGTTCAATGCCGGGCTCGAGTTCTGGCAGGACCGCAAAGCCTCCAACGCATTGGCGGCGCTGAAGAAAGGCCTCGCGCCGGAGGCCACGGTGCTGCGCGACGGCGACTGGAGCGCCAAGCCCGCGGCCGAGCTGGCGCCCGGCGACATTGTGAAGATAAGGCTCGGCGTGGTCGTTCCCGCCGATCTGCGGCTCGTCGCCGGCGATTACGCCTCGATCGACCAGGCGGCGCTGACGGGCGAATCTCTGCCGATCGGCAAGAAGATCGGCGATGTGGCCTATTCCGGCAGCATAGTGAAGCAGGGCGAGATGATCGGCGTCGTCACGGCGACGGGCGGCAACACGTTTTTCGGCCGCACGGCCAGCCTCGTCGCCGGCGCGGGCGCCGTGAGCCATGCGCAAAAGGCCATGTTCGAGATCGGCGATTTTCTCATCGTCGTCGCCGTCGCGCTCGCGGTGGTGCTGGTTGCGGTAAAGGTCTATCGCGATCTCGTCGTCGCCGATGACTGGAGCATGAAGGACGCGCTCTCCATTCTGCAATTCGTGCTGGTGCTGATGGTCGCCTCCATTCCGGTGGCTATGCCGGCGGTGTTCTCGGTGACAATGGCGCTCGGCGCGCTCGCGCTTTCCAAGGAGAAGGCGATCGTCTCCAAGCTCTCGGCGATAGAGGAGATGGCGGGCGTCGATATTCTGTGCTCCGACAAGACCGGCACGCTCACCAAGAATCAGCTGACATTGAGCGAGCCCATCCTCTTCGATTCCAAAGATCCGCAGGATTGCATTCTCGCCGCCGCGCTCGCCTCCAAGCTCGAGGATCGCGACGCCATAGACACCGCCTGCATCGACGCGCTGAAGGACAAGGACGCCCTCAAAGCCTATTCGATGACGAAATTCACGCCCTTCGATCCGGTGAGCAAGCGCACGCAGGCGATGGTCACGGACGCGCGCGGCAAATCGATCATCGTCTCCAAAGGCGCGCCGCAGGCGATCGTCGATCTCGTCCATCCCGACGCCAGCGTGGCGCAGCGCGTGAAGAGCATCGTCGCCGAGCTCGCCGAGAAGGGCTCGCGCTCGCTGGCCGTGGCGCGATCGGAGGACGATGGCGCCAGCTTCCAGCTGCTCGGCGTCCTGCCCATGTTCGATCCGCCGCGCGCCGATTCCAAGGCGACGATCGCCGCCGCGCGCGCCAAGGGCGTGGTGGTGAAGATGGTGACGGGCGACGATACGGCGATCGCCATAGAGACGGCGCGCCAGCTCGGTCTCGGCGATCACATCGTCGCGGCCGCCGATATCTTCCCGAAAGATCTCGATCCCAATCATCTCTCCGTCGATGTCGTCGACGCGATCGAGCGGGCGGACGGCTTCGCGCGCGTGTTTCCCGAGCATAAATATGCGATCGTGAAGGCCTTGCAGCAGCGCGGCCATCTCGTCGCTATGACTGGCGACGGCGTCAATGACGCGCCGGCGCTGAAGCAGGCCGATTGCGGCATCGCCGTCTCCGGCGCCACTGACGCCGCCCGCGGCGCCGCGGCGCTGATTCTCACCGCGCCGGGCCTGTCCGTCATCTCCAGCGCTATAGACGAGGCGCGGCGCATCTTCGGACGCATAGAGAGCTACACCACCTATCGTGTCGCTCTGACCATCGACATCATGTTCGTTGTCGTGCTGTCGAGCGTGTTCCTCGGCTTCACGCCGCTCACCGCGGCGATGATCGTCGTCATGTCGCTGCTCGACGACGCGCCGATCATGACCATCGCCTATGACAACACGCCAGTGGAGCCGCGGCCCATACGCTGGCGCATGCCGCGGCTGCTCGCCATAGCGACCATGCTCGGCCTCGTCTGCGTCATCGAATCATTCGGCTTGTTGCTCATCGGCGTTCGGGCTCTGGCGCATGAGCCGCTTAAAGAGGCCATGCAGCTGTTCACGCCGCAGCAATTGCAGACGATGATGTTCCTGCAGCTGGTCGTCGGCGGCCATCTGCTGCTGCTGGTCGCGCGCACGCGGCGCTGGTTCTTCATGCCGCCGTTTCCGGCGTGGAAGCTTCTCTTCGCGATCGTGGCGACGCAGATTCTCGCCGCGGCCATGTGCTATTTCGGCTGGCTCGTGCCTCCGATCTCGCTGCGGCTCATCGGCATCGTCTGGGCCTATTGCATCGCCTTCATGTTCGTCCTCGGCCTAGTGCGCAAGATCGTGGCGCGCGTCGTGGACCATCGCATGAAACGGCAGGAGAAGAGCATCGCCACCGTCGAGCGGCCGCTCGCCGGCGGGCTCGCGCTCGCGGCCCAAAAGTCCAATTGAGAGGAAAGAGCCGATGGATTGGCGTGAGAAATATGGGGTCGAGCCGGGCGGAAAGCTCCGCCTCTCCAATTACGACCCCTCGGACACGGGCAAGCACAAGTCCCATGAGGAGGCGCTGCCCAAGATCAAGGACCATGTCGAGCGCATGGCCAAGCTGCAATATCTGCTCTACGCCGACGGCTCGCAGGCGCTGCTCATCGTGCTGCAGGGTCTGGACGCCGCCGGCAAGGACGGCACCATCCGCCATTTGTTCTCCGGCATGAATCCGCAAGGCGTTTCCGTCGCCTGCTTCAAGCAGCCGACGCCGATCGAGCACGAGCATGATTTTCTCTGGCGCATCCACGCCCATGCGCCGTCCAAGGGCGGCGTCGTCATCTTCAACCGCTCGCATTACGAGGATGTTCTCGTCGTGCGCGTTCACAAGCTCGTCCCGCGGGACGTCTGGTCGAAACGCTATGACGAGATCAACGAATTCGAGCATCTGCTGACGCGCGACGGCAATGTGAAGATTTTGAAGTTCTATCTGCACATCAGCCCGGAGGAGCAGCTCGCGCGCTTCAAGCAGCGGCTCGACGATCCGGCGCGCAATTGGAAGATCAGCGAGAGCGACTACACGGAGCGCGAATATTGGCCGCAATATGTGGAGGCCTATGAGGAGGCGCTGTCGCGCACCAGCACGAAGCAGGCGCCCTGGTTCGTGGTTCCGTCGAATCACAAATGGTTTCGCGATCTCGTCATCTCGCGCATCGTCGTCGACACGCTGGACGAGATGGGGCTGAAGCTGCCGCCGACGCGCGTCGATCTGACGCAGATCAAGAAAAAATATCACGCGGCCGTGGCCGATGTGAAAAACGGAACCTTCGGGAAGGGGAAATAGGGCCGAGGCGGCCGCGCCTCAGTCGGCCTTGCGCTGCGAGGCGCCGTCGCTCTCGTCGCGGCGGCGGAAGCGCAGCACTGCGCCGGGCGCGCGATTGCGGGCGCTGATGCGGCTGCGGCCCGTGCCGGTAAGCACATAGCGGCCGCGACTATCGTCCCAACGCATGAGATCGGCCGCTATGGCGCGCTGGCGCAGCGCCATGGTCATAGGATCCTGCACATGCGGCGGCGCTATGTCGCCATGCGCATCGACCTTCTTCAAGGCCTCGATCAGCGTGGTTTCTTGAGCGTCCGTCATCGCTCTCCGTATATGACGCCGATCGGCCCGAGGAGCAAGGATTTTGAGCGAATGGCGCAGGCGAAGGTTAGCGCCGTCTTGCCGGCTATCGTGCCGAAAGACGGCGCTGAGGGAGTCAGCGGGCGGCCTCGGGAAGGCGCCGTTTCCAGCGTTCGCCGGCGCGCAGCTCCTTATTCAGGACCCAGCGCAGCTGAATGGGGCGGCGGATGCGTCGGCCGTTCGTCTCGCTCTCCGCGGCGACCGGGATGGCGGAGACTGGAATGGCGATCGGCGCCTGCGGCTGCGCGACAATGGCTGTCGGCGTGGGCGTGGGAGCGCGCCGCGGCTTGGGCGCCGGAGCCGCTTCCACCGCCTTGCGCGGACGGCCGGGGCGAGCCCGCGCCGGGGCCGGGGCCAGCGCTTCGATCTCGGCCTCGATCTTCGGTTCGACGGCTTTCTTCACGCCGCGCGGGCGGCCGGGACCGCGGCGGACCGGCTCTTCCGGCTCGGGCTGCGGCGCGACGATCTCTATGAGGCTGGGAAGCACGCGGCCGGTCGTCGTCGCGCCGGGCGCGGCTTCCGCCGTCACGGGCTCGGCCTTCTTGCCGAAGACGAGATCGGCCGCCTTCATCGCGGCTTCATAGCTGTCGTCATGCTGCGCCTCGCGCTCCACGACTCGCGGCGCGAAGGTCGCGAGATCGAGAAAAGCGGGTTTGGACTCGGGCGCGGCTTCGTCGAGCGGGCCGAGGCGACCCGCCGCCGCCTTGGCGGAGCGAGATTTGAATTCCTTGACGAAAGGGCGGACGATGCGGCGCATGGGTCTCCGGCGTCGATGGGGGCGAAACGACTTCCGTCGGACGATTGTTCGTCCGAATCGGTCAGCCGGCTCCGAGTTTTCCCAGGATGAACGGAAATTCCGAACACGGGTAGAGTGGGCGAATACTTAGCCGATGTCGAGCGAAAATGCCGCCGCGGTAACAAATTTGTTACTCTACCGCACGCGACGATAGACGCCGCGCCGCATATCTCTACTTTTTCGTGCGAATCACTTCGCGGGCGCGGCTCCGCCCAGACGTCCACGCCGCAGCGCAACCAAATGTGGGATTGAAGTCGTCCGCAGCGCCGCTAATTGCAGTGCGATATACGCAAAATCGGGAGCCGTATCATGGAGTCCTGCGAACAGCCGCTGGCGTCGATGACATTCTGCGAGGCGGTGAGCTGCGTATGGGCGAAGGGTGAAACCGCGCTCAACTCGGTGCTGCAGACGCCCGCCACCGCGAGCATAGGCGATTGGGCGCTGACGCTGCTCGTCGGGCTCGTCCTGCTCAATCTCGTCATAATGCTGTTCAGGGCGGCTTTCCCACGTCGCCGTTTCGACGAGCGCGTCCCGACCTCTCGGGCGTGACGATCGAGGTCGTGGGTAGAGGCGAGCGGGCGGCCGAATTCGGCCTGGTGGAGCTGCGGGGAATCGAACCCCGGACCTCTGCAGTGCGATTGCAGCGCTCTCCCATCTGAGCTACAGCCCCGTTCCGAGGCGCTGGATACTTCGGCGCCTATCCGGCTGTCAATCCGCTCCGCGTCGAAATCGTTCCCCATTCCGAAATGGTCTTCGTCCGATGGCCGAGCCGGAGCTTTCCGCGCGGGGCGGGCTCGGGGCCGCGAAGCCGAGCGCGTCACGGCCGCGCCGGAGGCGCTCGGGGATTGCGGCGGCGGAGCAGGAAGGATAGAGAATTCTCACGAATTCGACCGTTGGAAGCGCAACGATGCAATATGCCGTGGCCAATCTTATCTTCACGATCATCGATCTCTATTGGTGGGTCGTCATCGCAATGGCGGTCATGTCCTGGCTCATCGCCTTTGATGTGGTGAACACCAGATCGCGCGTCGTCTACTCGCTGTGGAATGCGCTGAACGCGCTGACCGAGCCGGTGCTGCGGCCGATTCGCAGCGTGCTGCCGAGCTTGGGCGGAATGGACATCTCGCCCATCATCCTGCTGCTCGCGCTGCAATTCCTGCGCAATCTCGTCGCCGGCCAGCTCGGCGGCATCGGCTGACATGGCGGAGGCTGCGGCCTGGAGCGCGGAGGGCGACGGTGTCGCTCTCTGGGTTCGGCTGACGCCCAAGGGCGGCCGCGACGCTGTGGAAGGCGTCGAGCGTCTCGCCGACGGCCGGGCGGTGCTCAAGGCCAGGGTGCGGGCGCCGCCGGAGGATGGGCGCGCCAATGACGCGCTGGTCGAACTCGTCGCCGAGACGATCGGCGCGCCGCGCAGAACCGTGTCGATCGTCTCCGGTCACACGGCGCGGCTGAAAAAGCTCTTCATCGCGGGCGATCCCGCACGGCTCCTCGCAGCGCTGGAGAAAACCGGCGCGACAAAAAATGGTTGAGGCATGAGCAAGTCGAAGGTCGGAAATTTTTTCGAGGATTTCTCGCTGGGTCAGGTGATCCGCCACGCCACGCCGCGCACGGTGACGGTGGGCGACGTCGCGCTCTACACGGCGCTCTATCTGCCGCGCTTCGCCGTCCAATCCTCGGCGGCCTTCGCCCAGGCGATCGGCTATAGAGAAGCGCCGATCGACGATATTCTCGTTTTCCATTTCGTGCTCGGCAAGACCGTGCCGGACGTCTCGCTCAACGCCATCGCCAATCTCGGCTATGCGGATTTCAAATTTCTCGCGCCCGTCTATCCGGGCGACACGCTGACGGCGAGCTCCGAGGTCATCGGCCTCAAGGAGAACTCCAATAAGGAGACCGGCGTCGTCTATGTGCGCTCCACCGGCAAGAATCAGCGCGGCGAGACGGTGCTCGACTACGCTCGCTGGGTGATGGTGAAGAAGCGCGACAAGGACGCCCCCGTGGGGCCGGAAGTCGTGCCGACGCTGCCGAAATCCGTCGCCCCCGCCGATCTCGGCAAAGCCGTGCCGGCGATAAACGTCGCCGCCTATGACAAGGATTTGGCCGGCTCGCCCTATTTCTGGGGCGATTATGAAGTGGGCGAGAAGATCGACCATATCGACGGAATGACCGTGGAGGAGGCCGAGCATCAGATCGCGACGCGCCTCTACCAGAACAATTCCAAGGTCCATTTCAACCAATATTACGAGGCGCAGGGACGTTTCGGAAAGCGCATCATCTATGGCGGGCATGTGATCTCGCTCGCCCGCGCGCTCTCTTTCAACGGTCTTGAGAACGCCTTCCACATCGCCGCGGTGAATGGCGGGCGCCATGTCAATCCGCTGTTCGCCGGCGGCACCGTCTTCGCCTGGTCGGAAGTGCTGGACAAGGCCGAGATTCCCGGCCGCTCGGACATTGGCGCGCTGCGCCTGCGGCTCGTCGCCGCCAAGGACCACCCGCCGGCGGATTTCCCACTGACGACGGCCGAGGGCAAGCCGCATCCAGACGTACTACTCGACCTCGACTATTGGGCGGTTCTGCCGCGCTGACCAAAGCCGCGGCGGCCGGAGCACCGGCCGCCGCTTTGTCTCTCCCCTGGGAGCGCAGTGGAGAGGCGTCGCTCAGTGGAGCGTCTTCAGCCATTCATCCACGTCTTTTTGAACAGCTTCCTTGCTTTTCCCGTAGCGTTTCTGCAATTCGCCTTCGAATTGGTCGCGCTTGCCCTGGATTCTGGTCAGGTCGTCATCGGTCAAGTCGCCCCATTTCTCTTTGATCTTGCCCGTAGCCTGCTTCCAATTGCCTTGGATCTGGTTCCATTCCATCTTTCTTCTCCTCTGCTGGGGCGCGTCTATTTTGGAGCGCCGCAGGATCGGATGACAATTCTTGCCGATGGAGATGGTTCCATCGCCCTTCGCCGCGCTCGAGCGCGGCGCTATCTGTTCTCACATCGTGGAATGAAAGGTCGTGACATGATTTCCAAAGCCTGGATTGCGCTCGCGCTGGCTCTTTGTCTCGCCGGCTCCTCGAGCCTCGCCGCGCCGCCCGCGGCGCAGAAAAAGGAGAGCGAAGAGGCGGCGGATCCATCGCAAGGCCTTCCGACCGAGGTCACGACCACGCATTCCATGTCGATTCGCGGCGAGAAGCTGGCCTTCCTCTCCCGCGCCGGCGCGGTGCGACTGCGCGACGCCCAGAGCGGCGCGCCGCGCGTCGATGTGGCTTTCGTCTCCTATGAACGCTCCGACGTCGATGCGCTGGCTCGGCCCATCGCCTTCGTCTTCAATGGCGGGCCGGGCGCGGCTTCCGCCTGGCTCGGCCTCGGCGGCATCTCGCCCTGGCGCCTGTCGCTGGGGGCGGGGCCGCTGTCGCCCTCCGCGCCGCCCGTCGTCGTGGACAACGCCGAGAGCTGGCTACCCTTCGTCGATCTCGTCTTCATCGATCCGCCGGGCACGGGCTACAGCAAATTCCTCACCGATAATGAGGAGACGCGAAAGCATTTCCTCTCGGCGCAGGGCGACGCCGAGGCGCTCGCGGTCGTGGTGCGCAAATGGTTGGCGACGCATCGGCGCATCGCCTCGCCGAAGTTTCTGGTCGGCGAGAGCTATGGCGGCTTTCGCGCTGTCGAGCTCGCCCATGCGCTGCGCGAGCGCGAGAGCATCGGCGTCGAAGGGCTGGTGCTGATCTCGCCGGCGCTGGATTTCGCCTGGCTGGACAGCCCGCGCAATCTCCTGTCGCTGGCGGGCCGCCTGCCATCCTATGCGGCGGTGGCGCGCGACGCCAAGCAGCGCGCCGAGCTCGCCGATGTCGAGGCTTACGCCTCCGGCGAATTTCTCGTCGATCTGCTCAAAGGCCCGCGCGACAAGGAGGCGCTGGAGCGGCTCGACGCCAATGTCACGCGCTTCACCGGGCTCGAATCGCGGATCGTGACGGAGGAGGGCGGCCGCGTCGCGCTGAAGACCTTTCTGCGCGATCGTCTGCGCGCCTCGCATCTCGTCTCCAGCGCCTATGACGGCGCGGTGACGGGCTTCGATCCGCGGCCTTTCTCGCGCGAGAGCGATTGGTCCGATCCGGTGCTCGACGCGCTCGCCGCGCCGCTCGGCGCCGCTATGACGCGGGTGACGATCGAGAAGCTGCAATGGCCGATCGGCGACGCGCGCTATGAGATTCTCAATCACAAGGTCGCGCGCGATTGGGACTTCGGCCGCGGCGGCCGCGCCAATGCGGAGGCGGTCTCGACGCTGCGCGACGAGCTCGCGCTCGATGCGCGCTTGAAGGTGCTCGTGGCCCATGGGCTCGCCGATCTGGTGACGCCCTATTATGCGAGCAAGCTGCTCATTGATCAGCTGCCCGCCTTCGGCGAGCCGACGCGCGTGCGGCTCGTGACCGTGCCCGGCGGGCACATGTCCTATATCCGCGACGATTCCCGCCGTCTGCTGCGCGACGAGGCGCGCAAGACGATCGAAGGAAAATAAGCGCTTCCCGAGTTGGACAGGCGGCGCCGTGGCGCGCCGCCCAGAGCCTTTGTTCCACCGTGTTTTCTTCACGCGAACCGGTTCCCACGTCGCTCGAAAACACTCGAAGAGCGCGACAATAGGCTCGCTGCGCGCGAGAGCGGCGTGAGACGAGCGAGATAAACCCATCCAATTCCAAAATGGAAATATTCCAATCAGCGCCTTTCGAACAATGTTCGAAAGGCGACAGAGGATTTTGTCTCGAGCATTCCAAGAATAGCGTTCTTGCAAGATTTCCAAGCTACGCATCCTTCGATTGACCCTGCTCCTAGCTAAAAATACTCATAGTGGAAGACCTTACCGGCTTTGCCGGATATGATTCCACGGGGGCAGGACAGAATGAACAACATCAAAGCGCCGTTTTCACTGCGCAGCCTTCGGCGCGGCTCATCCGCATCGGTCGCGCGCATCGACGGCCCGTCCGTGAAAGTATTGGGGGCGGCGGCGCTGCTTGCGGCCGGCGTCGGAGTCGCGGCAGCGCAGGAGGCCACGCAGCCTCTGCCGGCGGTCCGTGTCGATGCTCCGAAGGAGAAGCCCAAGCCGGTCGTCCATGCGGCGCCCGCCGCGCATCACGCCGCCAAGCCGCGCCGCGCCGCGCATGCGCCGTCGCAGCAGCCCGCCGCCCCGCAGCCGGGCGCGCAAGGAGCCCAGAGCGCGCAGGCCGGGGCAGGGGGCGGCGCCGCGCCGGCCGACGCCAATCCCTACGCCGATCCCAAGGCCCCCTATAAGGCCGATCGCCTGTCCTCCAACAAATTCACGCAGCCGCTGCTCAACACGCCGCGCACCGTCACCGTCCTCACCAAGGAAGTGCTCGAGGACAAGAATGCGACCACGCTGAAGGAGATCGCGCGCAGCACGGCCGGCGTCACGCTGGGCTCGGGCGAGGGCGGCAACGCCTTCGGCGATCGCTTCTTCATTCGCGGCTTCGACGCCCGCAACGATATTTTCGTCGATGGCGTGCGTGATCCGGGCGTCAGCCTGCGCGAGAATTTCTATACCGAGCAGGTCGAGATATTGCGCGGTCCGGGCTCCAGCTTCGCCGGCCGCGGCACCGCTGGCGGCGCGCTCAACATCGTCACCAAGACGGCCAAGGAGCAGGACTTCTACGATATGAAGTTCACCGGCGGCCCGTCGGACAATTCCAAGCGCGTGCAGATCGACGTGAACAAGGCGATCAGCCCCATTCTCGCCGTGCGCCTCAACGGCCTGTTCCAGGACGCCAATGTCGCCGGGCGCAATTACGTCACCGACGACCGCAATGGCGTCTCGGGCTCCGTCGTCTTCAAGCCGATCGACAACTTCACGCTCACGGCGAATTACACCCATTCCTATCAGAACGGCCTGCCGGACTTCGGCATTCCCTATAATCGCATCACAAACAGGCCTTATGCGGAAGGCGTCACCTCGCGCAACACCTGGTATGGCCTGCTCAATCGCGACTTCCAGAAATATCGGCAGGATTTCGGCACCTTCACCGGCGAGTATCGCGTCAACGACGATCTGAAGATCACCAGCCGGCTGCGGCAGGAGCGATCCGTCATCGATTACATCGGCACGCTGACGCAGAGCGCCAGCTGGGCTGCTGGAACAGTGAACATTGGCGCGCAGAGCCGCTATCAAGTGACCAATGTCCTCGCGAACCAGACGGACATCAATTACAAATTCGCCACCGGCCCGGTGAAGCACGAGGTGGTGCTCGGCGCGGAATACAGCCGCGAAGGCGTGACGAGAACCAATTACACCAATCTCTCGTCGGAGCTGAACGGAGGCGCCGTCGGCGGCGCGCTGGTCTGCAATCTCTATCTGCCGTGCAACTCTCTGCCGTTTCTCAACACGCCGACGCGCAATCAGAATGTGACGCGCGTCGCCGTGGACACCAAGGCGGGCTATCTGATCGAGACGGCCAATTTCGATGACATCGTCATCGCCAACGCCGGCGTGCGCTTCGACGATTACACGATCACCAACCGCAACGAGGCCTATACGACCTTCGCGGCCAATCACACCAGCCTCGTCAATTACAATTTCGGCCTGGTGCTGAAGCCGCTGCCGGAAGTCAGCCTCTACGCCGCTTATGCGACCTCCGCCAATCCTGTCGGCGCGGAGCTCGACGGCGGCGCGGCCAATTACGGCGGTCTCACCACGGCCGTGCAGATCTTCCCGCCGCAGCGCAATTACGCCAAGGAAATCGGCTTGAAGTGGGAGCTGTTCGATCGCCATCTCCTCGCGACCGCGGCGCTGTTCCGCACCGATGTGAATGGCGCGCGCGAGGTGAACGGCTCGGTGACGACGGGCAACGCCGCCTATTACGTCCAGGGCGCGGATCTCGAGGTGGCCGGCAATATCACCGACAAATGGAGCGTGACCGGCGGCATCGTCATCATGGAGTCGAAGGTCACGCAATCGCAGATCGTCACCAATGTCGGCCTGCCGCTCGCCAATATCGCGCATGAATCCTTCAGCTTGCTGAGCAAATACGAGTTCGGCGACTTCTTCGGCCTCGAGGCGGATCGGCTCGAATTCGGCGGCCAGGCGGTTTATCGCTCGAAGATCTACGGCGGCAACAATATCATCGCCAATGGCGCGACGGCGGTGAATGGCACGACGGGGTGGCCCGCGCCGACGGCGGCCAATCCCTTCGTGAATGTGCCGACCGTGCTGCCCTCTTATTGGCGCTTCGACGCCTTCCTCGAGGGCAAGGTCACGGAGAATATCACGCTCAAGGTCTCGGTCATGAACCTCTTCGACCGCACCTATTATGACGCCTTCTATCAGACGGCGACGCCCTTCACCCAGGTGGCGCCGGGCCGCACCGTGCTGTTCGAGGCGCGCGCCAAGTTCTGAAGACAAATCGTCGCAGGCGCCGGCTCCCTTGGAAAAGTTTCAAACAAGGAGCCGGCGCCTTTTCATTGCGCCGCAAAAAATGGAATGTGCGGAAATGCTGATCTGCGTGCCGGACGTTCTGAGCAAGGAGACGGTCGCTCAATTCCGCAGCGTCATGGACGCGGCGGAATGGGAGGACGGCGCTTCCACCGCCGGCGCGCAGCCGCCCTCGGTGAAGAGCAATGAGCAGCTGCCGCCCAATGGCGAATTGTCGCGGCGCCTCGGCGAGCGCCTTCTGCAGGCGATCGTCTCGCATCCGGGCTTTGTCGCCGCGGCGATTCCGCTGCGCATCTATCCGCCCATGTTCAATCGCTATCGTGTCGGACATCGCTTCGGCGTGCATGTCGACAATGCCGTGCGCGGCGATGCTCTGACCGGCGTGCGCATTCGCGCCGATCTCGCGGTCACTGTCTTTCTCTCGGAGCCGGAGGAATATGACGGCGGCGAGCTGGTCGTCGACGACGCCTATGATTCTCATCAGGTCAAGCTTCCGGCGGGTGCGCTCGCCGTCTATCCGGCGAGCGATCTGCACATGATTTCGCCGGTCACGCGCGGAGCGCGCGTCGCCTCCTTCTTTTGGGTGCAGAGCATGATCCGCCAGGAGAGCGTGCGCGATGTGATCTATGATCTCGACGCGGCGATTCAGCAGCTCGCGCCGCGCCTCGGCGGAGATGACGAGGATGTGATGAAGCTCGGCGGCGTCTATCACAATCTCATACGCCATTGGAGCGAGGTATGAGGGTCGCGTCATGCTGATCTGCATACCCGATGTGCTCGATGCGCGGCAGGTCGCCTATTTTCGCGACGTGATGTCGCAGACCGTGTGGGAAGACGGCCGCACGACCGCCGGCTCGCAATCGAGCCTGGTGAAGAATAATTTGCAGCTGCCGCAAGACGGCGCCGCCGCCCGCGAATTGGGCGATCTCGTGCTCGATGCGCTCGCAGCCTGTCCGACTTTCGTCTCCGCCGCTCTGCCGCTGCGGATTTTCCCGCCGCTGTTCAATCGCTATGGCGCGGGCCATGATTTCGGGCTGCATGTCGACAACGCCATTCGCGGCGTGCCGCGCACTTCGGTGCGCATTCGCACCGATCTCTCCGTCACGCTTTTTCTCGCCGATCCCGACGAATACGACGGCGGCGAATTGGTCATCGAGGACCATTATGGCGCGCAGGAAGTGAAGCTGCCCGCTGGTCATCTGGTGCTCTATCCATCGACCAGCCTGCATCTCGTGCGAGAAGTGACGCGCGGCGAGCGCGTCGCATCCTTCTTCTGGCTTCAAAGCATGATTCGCGACAACGTGGTACGTTCGTTGCTTTTTGATTTGGACCAGACGATTCAAGGTCTCACGGAGCGGCTCGGCGCGGGCGATCCGGCCTGCGTCAAGCTGACAGGCGTCTATCACAATCTCATTCGCATATGGGCGGAAGCATGAAACGATCATATCAGACGCTAGCGATCGCGGCCTCGTCTCTCCTCCTCTCGACGTCTCTCTGTCTGGCCGAAGGGCGCGCGGACATCATCAATCGTCCGCATGATCTTTCTGTGTCGAGCATGTTCCTCAACGCCGACATCGTCGTGAAGATCGTCATGCTGGGCCTCGTCAGCGCCTCCATCGGCACATGGACGGTGCTCATCGCCAAGACGATCGAATTGCGGCGCGCGCGCGCGCGCATTCGCAGCTCGATCGAGCGTCTGCAGGAGGCGCGCGGTCTCGCGGAAGCGCGTCTCGCGCTCGGCTCCGCCGATCCTCTGGCGAGCGCGCTGATCGCCGAGGCGCTGCGCGAGTTCCGCCTCTCTTCCGATCTTTCCTCCGCCGGCGGATTGAAGGAGCGCGTCGCTTCGAGCTTCGCCGAGATCGAGCGCGCCGAGAGCCTTTCCATTCGTCGCGGCACGGGGCTGCTCGCTTCGGTCGGCTCCACCGGCCCCTTCATCGGCCTGTTCGGCACGGTGTGGGGCATTATGAACAGCTTCATCGGCATATCGAAAGCACAGACGACCAATCTCGCCGTCGTCGCGCCCGGCATCGCCGAGGCGTTGCTCGCCACCGCCATCGGCCTCATCGCCGCCATTCCGGCGGTGCTGATCTACAATCATCTCGCGCGGCAGACGAGCGCCTATCTCGAGCTCGTCTCCAATCTCTCCGGCGAGCTCCTGCGCATCGTCTCGCGTGATCTCGATCGCGGCGTCCAGCAGGCGCCCGCCGCTCTGCGCGCGGCGGAGTAACGCTCATGGCCGGCAATATCGGAGGATCGTCGCGCGGCGCGCTCGAAGAGACTCACGAGATCAATGTCACGCCCTTCATCGACGTGATGCTCGTGCTGCTGATCATCTTCATGGTGGCGGCGCCGCTCGCCACTGTCGATCTTCCCGTCGATCTGCCGGCCGCGAGCGCGGCGACGCATACGAAGCCCGACAAGCCGATCTATCTCACCATTCAGGCCGATCTCGCTTTGGCTCTGGGCGAGACGCCGGTGAAGCGCAATGATCTCATCGCCTCGCTGGATTCGCTCGCCGGCGGCGACAAGGACAAGCGCGTCTTCCTGCGCGCCGACACGGCGGTGCCCTATGGCGAGATGATGGCCATTCTCGAGCGCTTGCGCTCCGGCGGCTACGCCAAGATCTCGCTCGTCGCACTCGACGGGGGCGGGGCGGCGACGGGCGGAGTCACGAAATGAGCATCGCCGCCGATCTCGACACGGGCCGGAACAATCGCATCTGGACCGGCGCGGCGCTGGCCGCGCTGGCCGCGCATCTTCTGGCGCTCGCCGCTATTTTCGTCGTCTTCGAGATCGAGACGGACGACGACGCCAGCGGCGCCCCGGCGATCGAGATCGGCCTCGCGCCGGCAGCGCCTCATGTCGAGGATTCGCCCGACGCTCCCCCCGGCCCGCAGGCCGATGAAGCCGCCGCCGCCGCGCCGGCCGTCGCCGCCTCGCAGACCAAGGAAAACGACGATCCCAAAATCTCGCGCGTCGAGGCCGAGGACGCGGATTACACCACCGCCGAAAAGCATGAGAAGCCGGTCGAGGATCCAACCAAACGTCAGGCGACGCCGGTGATCTCGGCCGAGTCCGCGGCTTCCGAGGCGGCCGCGCCGCCCAAGACCGACGCGCTCGCCGAGGCGCCGCGCGCCGTCGCTCCCGTCCAAGGCGCCGATAAGGTCGCGCGTGCGGCCAAGCTCACCTGGCTGAAGGCGCTGATGGCGCATCTCAACCGCGCCAAGCGCTATCCGAGCGGGGCGGGGCGGCGCGCCGGCGAGGTCGCCGTCGCCTTCACGCTCGATCGGCTCGGCCATGTGGTGAGCGCCAGCGTCAGGCGCTCCGCTGGCGACAGCGTTTTCGACGACGCCGCTCTCGCCATGATGAAACGCGCCGATCCCGTGCCGCCGCCGCCTCCCGCAGTGGCGGATGAGGGCCTCACCTTCGAGGTGCCGGTTCAGTTTCGCGCGGCGGATAAGCACTGACGGCGTCCGCCGCTTCGGCGGACATGCTAGACTTCGGGAGAGACCCCAACCGAAGGGACGGCATGACCGAGAGACGCTTTTCCCTGCATGACCTCTTACGCGTGAAGCCGCTGGAGACGCTCGCGGCGGAGTCCGGCAGGCCGAGCGAGCTGCGCCGCGTGCTGGGCCTTTGGCAGCTCACCAGCATCGGTCTCGGCGGCCTGATCGGCGTCGGCATTTTCGTCCTGACCGGCGTGGTGGCGGCGACGCAGGCCGGGCCTGCGGTCTCGCTCTCCTTCCTCATCGCCGGCGTCGCCAGCGCGGCGGCGGCGCTCTGCTACGCCGAATTCGCCGGAATGATTCCGGCGGCGGGCAGCGCCTATACTTACGCCTATGCCGTGCTCGGCGAGCTCGCGGCCTGGATCATCGGCTGGGACCTGCTGCTCGAATATGCGCTCGTCGTCGCCGTGGTCTCCATTGGCTGGTCCGGCTATCTGCAGGCGCTGCTCGGCCAGCTCGGCCTCGCTCTGCCGGTCTGGGCTTCGGGCGCGGCCGGAACGGGCGAGGGCAGGGTCGTCGATCTCGCGGCCGTATTGGGCGCGCTGTTCGTGGCCGGCGTGCTGGTGCTGCGCATCGAATGGGGCGCGCGCTTCAACGCCGTCATGGTGGTGGTCAAGACCGCTGCGGTTCTGCTCGTGGTGGCGGCGGGCCTTCCTTATGTGCGTCTCGAAAATTGGACGCCCTTCATGCCCTATGGCTTCGGCGGCGTCGTCGAGGGCGCGGCGGTCGTGTTCTTCGCCGTCTTCGGCTATGACACGCTGACCACAGCGGCCGAAGAGGCGAAAGACCCGCAGCGCCAATTGCCCCGCGCTGTGCTGCTTTCGCTGGCCGTCGCGCTGACGCTCTATGTGGCGGTGTCGCTCGTGCTCACCGGAATGGTCCGCTACGACACTCTGAACAATCCGGCGCCGGTGGCAGCGGCCTTCACCGCCGTCGGCTTGCCATGGGCGACCTTCGTCGTCTCCGTCGCCGCGGTCGCCGGCATCATCAGCGTCATGCTGGCGTTTCTGCTCGGCTGCGCGCGCATCTGCTTCGCCATGAGCCGCGACGGTCTGCTCCCCGCCTGGTTCTCCCATGCGCATCCGTGCTTCCATACGCCGCATCGGCCGACGCTCGTCATCGGCGCGCTGACGGCCATCGTCGCCGGGCTCTATCCGATCCGCGAGGTCGCCGAGCTCGTCAATATCGGAACCCTGTCCGCCTTCGTCGTCATCTGCCTTTCCATCATCGTCATGCGACGCACGCGGCCGGATGCGCCGCGCAGCTTTCGCACGCCGCTCGTGCCTTATGTTCCGCTCGTCGGCGTCGGCTTCTCCCTTTGGCTTCTCTCCAAGCTGCCCGCCGCGGCCTGGGAGCGCTTCGCCATTTGGATGGCTCTGGGGCTGATTTTCTATTTCTCCTATGGCCGTAAGCGCAGCAAGCTCGCACGCGCGGGCGCCGCCGGCGCGCAATCGGCCGAAGTGTAGCTTGAAAATTCGGGACGAGCGCTTCACATAATTGAAAAACAGGTCCGTGCGACCGGCTGTCGTCTCCGGCGTCGCTCGGAGGGATCGGGCTGAATGAGCGAAGTTGCTGGCGTATCCTCGGTTGTCGGGGGCAAGAACAAAATCGCCGAGCTCGAGGCCGAGCTCGCGAGCGTTCATGCCGAGCTGCGCACCGAGAAGGAGCGCTATCGCGAGCTTCGTCATCGCGTCCGCAATGATCTGCAAGCTTTGGCGACATTGATCTCGGCGCAGTCGCGGCGGCTCGAGAAGCCCGAGGGCTGCAGCAATTGCGCCATGCGGCTGCGCAGCGCCGTCGAGCTGCATAATGCGCTGGACGAGGACGATGACGCCGAGATCTGCATGTCCTCCTATCTCTGGGCGCTTTCCGAGGCCCGCCGCAAAGCTTTCGACGATCGCATCGTCGGAGAGACGCTCGCGGATGAGGATATTTTTCTCGATTATCGCCGCGCGCAATGCGTCGGCCTCGTCTATGTCGAGGCCGTCACCAATGCGATGAAGCACGCTTTTCCCGGCGGCGCGCGTGGCGAAGTGCATGCGCGCCTGCGCCGCGTCGGCGACAGGCTCGAGCTGACCATCGCCGACAATGGCTGCGGCTTCGATCTGGCGAATGTCGTGCGTGGCGACGGGCTACAGCTGATGCGGGGCCTGGCGCGCCAGCTCAAGGGCGAGGCGTTCTTCGAGCGCCTGCCGCAAGGCACGTTGGTGCGGCTCGAATTCCCCGAGCATGTGGGCTAGAGTGATTGCGGTTCGGCTCGAACCGCAATCACTCTCTTTGTTCGATCGTGTTTTCTTAACGCGAACCGGTTCCCACTTCGCTCGAAAACACTCTAGCCGTAGGCGATCGTTTCTCCGTTCAGCGCTCGCGCGATTCCCTTGGGGCGTCCGGCGTCGGCCGATCGCGGAACAAGGCGAATGCGCCGCGTCGCGCCGGGCGCGAGATGCAGCCAGCTTTCGCCGGGAAGAAAGCGCTCATCCTCGATCGAAACGGATTGCGCGGCGATCGTCGTCGAAAGAGCGAGAGTGAATCCGCTGTCGTCTTCCTCTATTTCCGCCGTCAATCCGAGCTGCGATTTCACTGCGCTGCGGCCGAGCGGAAAATGGAAGGCCTCGCGCTCGACGCCATTCGCGCCGACGAAGCGCGCGACGGTCAAATCATGCGACGGCGGCCCGAAATTATAGGCGAGCGCCGTGTCGAAAAATCCGCCCCAGAATTCCGCGTCGCGCAATGTCGCGACGCCATGCGGCTCGACGGCGATGTTGCGGCTCGCTCTCATCACGGGCACATGGCCATCGCGATAGCAGGCCAGCGAAATCTCGCCTTCTATGTGCTGCGGTCCGTCATTGCGCAAATGCGCGAAAAGCCCGTTGACGCCTTCGTCGGTGAGCATGAGCGACAGCGGACGAAAAGCGCGCGCCAAAGCGTGATGGGCGGATTTCGGCTCGCCATGCGCATCGAGAACGCCCCAGCCGGCGCCGGGCCACAGATCCTTCAGGAACCAGACGATGGCGCCATGAGTCGTGGAGCCGCCGCGTCGCCATTCGCCGATCGTCGCCTCCATCGTCTCGGCCACTGCGGCGCGCGCTATGTCGAGATAGAGCTGCGGATCGCTCTCGCGCAACGTCGCCGGATCGCAGCCATAGAGCAGGCGCATGTAATGTTCGGTGACGTCGCCGAAAGTCTGCGTCGCGCCCATGTCGCGCGCGATGCGTTCGGCGAAGAGCTTCGAGCCGAGCGGGTCGTCGCCGAAGTCGCGGCGCAGCGCGGCGTCATCCGCAATATTGGCGAAGCCGAGACATTCGGAAGCGAAACGCACATTGGCGCGGCGCGCATCGTCCAGGCCGCGGCGATAGGCGCCGACGCCATAGTAATGCGAGACGCCGACATCGGCATGGAAGGGCAGGGGACCGCCGGAGGGCGAGTTCTCGACATAAATGGCGTCGGAACGCTGCGCTTCGATGAGCTTCGGCAGAGTCTCGTCGAAGAAAGGCGAGCGCCATTTGGCCTCGGCGAGGCCCAGCATCGACGCTTGCTGATAGACCTCGCTGCCGCCGCAGAGCACGGCGAGCGAAGGCGAAGATCGCGTGCGCGCCAGAAATTCCGCCGCCTCGCGCTCGACGCTGGCGCGGAAGGCCGCATCCTGAAACGGATAATCGAAATTGGCGAAGGCGAAATCCTGCCAGACCAAGAGGCCCAGTTCGTCGCAGAGCGCGTAGAAATCATCGCTCTCATAGAGAGTGACGCCGGGGACGCGAACCATATTCATGCCGGCGTCGCGCATCGCGCGCAGCAGCGGCGCGCAATCCTCTCTGCCGCCGGCGAGCGATACGGCGTTCGCCGTCGTCCAGCAGGCGCCGCGGCAGAACAGCGGAATATCGTTCACCTGTAGCGCGAAGCCGACGCCATCCGCGCCGCGATCGACGCGAATATCACGAAAGCCGGTGCGGCCGAGATCGATGCGATGCGCGCCGATTGTCGCCGAGACATCATAGAGATGCGGCTCGCCATGCGTATGTGGCGTCCACAGCCGCGCGTCGGGCGGCGACAGCTCGGCGATGATGCGTTCGTCACCGAGGCGGGTGAAGGGCGCTTCCGCTCCGCCGCAAAAGAGCTGCGCGGGCGAATCCGTTAGGCCGGAAATTTCGAGCGCGACGCGCAGGCTGGCGCGACCATCGCGGACGGTGGCGCGCATATCCACATTGCGCAGACGCAGCGCGCCATGCTCGATCAGCTCGATCTCGCGCCACGGACCGACGGGCGGCGTCGGCGGCGCGAAGCCGGGAAGGCGGCCGAGCGCCGTCGTGCGTATGTGGCGCAGGCCCGCTGGCGTTATCATGCGCGGCCGCCAGCGCGCGCGGCCGCTCTTCGTCGCGATCTCGCGCTCGACAGAGCGAAAGCGAATATGAAGCTCATGCGCGCCTTGTGTCGCGACCTCTATTGCATGCGCGTGGAACATATTGTCCGAGCGCAGCGCGAGCTTTCCGTCGAGATAGACGTCCGCGAGCGTGGCGAGGCCGTGCAAGCGCAATTCCGCCGGCGCCGAACTGACGAATGAGGTTTTGTACCAGACGTCGATGGCGTCGAGCGGCGGCAGCTCGTCGAAGCGCGCGCCTTCATCGATCAGCGCCTGCGCCAGCGTGCCGGGTACGCGCGCGGCGCGCCAAGACGCGGCGCCGGGAATGGCGGAGGGCTCCGTCCATTCGCCGGCCTCGTCGATCGCAAAAGTCCAACCGGCGGCGAGGCGCTGGCGCTTTTCTCCTTCGACGCGCGCACGCATCATCGGCCTCAGCGCAGCTTCGCCGAGAGACCTCCGAACAAGCCGTCATAGACGCCGGCGAGCTCGTCGAGCGTCTCGCGCGGATCATAGACGCGCTTGCGCGCGGAGGCGCGCGCCGCCTGGAACTGCATCGCCTTGGCGCTGGCGGAAATGCGTCGGCAGGCGTCCGCCTCGGCGGTGAGATCGCCATCTGGCCGCAGCCAATCGAGATGGCTGCCGAGCAGCTCGAAATTGGCGCCGAGCTGGCGAAACGTGTTGAAGGCGAGGCTGTGGAAGAAGCACGGCGGACGCGCTTCCAGCACATTCCACAGCGCGGGGAAACGAGCGGCGAAGGCGCGGATCGGATTGTCGCTGGGGCGGCGCGCGAAATGCTCGCTCGCCAGCTCTTCCGCCGCCCCGCGCAAATCCGCATGCGTGCGCTCGCGGTCGAAGCGCACGAATTCGGCGTAAGGAAACAGAGCGGCGAGATCGCGCGCTTCGCCGGCGCGGCCGAAGATCGCGTCGAAGTCCTCGCCGTCGAGCGCGAAATAGCCGTCATTGTGGAAATAGTCGATCCGCCGCGCGGAAAGATCGATTTCCGTGACGCCGATCGTCGTCTTGGAGTGATCGATGCGATAGGTGACGCCGCGCGTGTCCGGCAGATGATAGCCGTCCACCTCCACCATCACCACGCGGCCGCGCGTGGTCTGGCGCGCGATATGATCGTCCAGCCGATCATAGAGCGCCAGCTCCTCGACGCGCAGGCCGTAGAGACGCTCGAGATCGGCGAGGCGGGGCTTGAAGAAGGTGAACTGATCTTCTTCGTAATCCTGCGCCAGCGTGAAGCCGAGCATGGCCTCCGGCTCGAAGCCGCGCATGGCGACGAGCTCGATCATGAGATCGACATAGCAATTGGTCTGCGGCCAATCACGCTCTGCATGATGCAGCGCGTGACGGAAATGCGGCTTCGCCGGCTTCGGCGGCGAAAGCTCTGCGTCAGAGAGAGAGAGCAGCGCGGACTGAGGTCGGCCAGCCATTGGTGTCGATCCCGTGATGTTTGAACAAGGCGAGGGCGAGGCGCTCCATGCCGAAGCCGACGCATGCGGTATGCGCCGTCTCGCCGGAAGCGGTCTTGATGCCCCAGAGCTCGCCGAAGTGGTCCTGATGATAGTTGAAGCTCTGGCACGCGGTCGGATTTTCCGTGCTCTCGATCGGCACCAAAAGCTCGAATTTCAGCGCTTGCTCGCGCTGGCTCGAGGCCATCATGCGTCCGGCGCGGCCAAAGAATGGATCATTCGCCACATCGATATGATGCGGCAGCTCGAGCGTCTCGGCGAAGCCGCGGGCGCGCTCCAGCCAGGATTCGCGGAAGCTCGCGGCCTGCTCCGGCAAGCCGATGCGAACGAACTCGCGCATGCGGAACATTTGCATGCGCGCCGGATCCTTCGACGGCTCGTGACGGAAGCAATAGGATTGAATGTCGAAGAGGCCGCCCTCGGGAGCGAGCTGGCCGCGGCGCGCGACGATCGGATAGAGCGGATAGCAGGCGGCGGGCGTGAGCACGATGTCGGTCGCGCCCTGGCCGCCGGTCCAGTCGCCGCCGTTGTGAATATTGTCGAGAAGGGCGAGATGGTCCTTCTCGCTTCCGGCGAAGCTGTGCACCGTGCCGGCGAGCTGCGGGAAATTCTTCATATAGCCGCTCTTCTCGAAGAGCGCGCGATTCATGCCGGGCGGAAAGCGGATGACCTCGGCGTGATCGCCTTCGGCGAGGCGCGTGATCAGCCGATCCATTCCCTCTATGACCGCCTCGAAGGCCTGCCCACGGCCATAGAGTCCGTCGACGCCGGTCTCATGCAGAACGCCCTTGGCGAAGAGGCGATCGAGGAAGCTGTCGCAGGCCTGGCACATGGGTCAGTCTCCCAGCCGCTGGTCGATGCGCTGCGCGAGCAGCATGGTGGACAGATTGGTGAAGATGCGATCATTGGAGATCATCACCTGCGCCGAGAGCGCGTCGCGCATATGGCGGCCGACGCTGAACGGCGTGTCGTTCTTGTAGCCGGCGATGCCGGCGATCAGCAGCGCATGATTGATGATCTCGATCGAGAGCTGCGACGAGCCGATCTTGATGTTGTTCATCGCCACGGCGAAGCTCATCGAATTGAGATCATCCTCGTTCTTTTGCGCCTTGGCGAAGCGCTTCAGCCCTTCGACGATATTGGAGCGCATGAGTTGTAGCTTGGCCGTCGCCTCGGCGAGGCGCAGCGCGCCGGGAGCCGGGCCATTGGGATGACGACGCGCGTCCTTGCGCACGAAGGATTGCGCGCGCGAGAGCGCGTCAGAGGCGACGCCGTACCAAACCGCGCTCCACAGGAGATGCGCGGTCGCGAGCATGGACTCGGAGGCGATCTCGGCGAAGTCATGGGTGAATATTTGCTCGACGGGGGCCTCGCCGCTGAAGGTGAAGCCTTCGCTGCAAGTGCCGCGCATGCCGAGCGCATCCCAGCCGCCGGTACGATCGAGTCGATATTGGCTTTTCTCGAGCACGGCCATCAGCTGATCGGACGGCGGAGCGTCTGTCGAGCGGCGCGCGGTGACGAGGATCGCGTCCGAATAGGCGCCGTAGGAAATCAGCGCGCCTTCCTTGGCGATGCGGAATGTCGCGCCGTCGCGCTCGAAGGCGCAAATGCTGTTGCGCATATTGCCGCCGACGCCGCCTTCCGTCGTCGCGGAGCCGAGCAGCAGCTGCTCATCGGCGACGCGGCGCATGAAGCTCTCGTGCCAGGCGCTGCCGCGGCCATGCGCGATGAGG
Organism: Methylosinus sp. sav-2; assembly: GCF_004366495.1. Classification (NCBI taxonomy): domain Bacteria; kingdom Pseudomonadati; phylum Pseudomonadota; class Alphaproteobacteria; order Hyphomicrobiales; family Methylocystaceae; genus Methylosinus; species Methylosinus sp. sav-2. Next base: position 135,829 of record NZ_SOEJ01000007.1, on the reverse strand, counting down.
CTCGACACTTTGATCTGATGCATGGCGAAGACCATCGCGGTCGAGGCGCAATGCTGGCCGAGCGACGTGCAGAGCTCCGCGACATCCGCGAGCGAGGCTCCGCCGCCGCCGAATTCGATCGGGATCTGCAGCGAGAGCAGGCGTGCGTCCTTGAGGGCCTGAAACGCTTCGATCGGGAAGCGGCCTTTGCGATCGACATCGTCGGCGTGGCGGGCGGCCGTCGCAACGACATTCGCTCCGCGATCGAGTGGCGCATTCATCAGGCGGCTTCCTTGAGCTCGTGCAGGCAGCCGGCGATCGAGGCGATCGAGGAGAAGCTGCGACGGTTGAGCATGCGGTCGGGGAATTCGACGTCGAAGGTCTCTTCGAGCGCCAGCATCAGCTGGACCGCGGCGAAAGATGTGAGGCCCGTGGCGTAGAGATCGGCGTTGTCGCCGATCGCTTCGGCGGCCACGGCCAAGCGACCTTGTTCGTCGACGAGTCGTCTAATCGTATCGAGCATCATTATCTCCATCGACCAAGCTCGAGGTTCATCGTCACCATACGCGCTCGCGCAGCATTTTCAGCTAAATTGCCGCTCGTTGGTGAACAGTTTGCGGATTTGATCATTGCCAAATTCGTTCCATAAAATTTGACCCGTTCAGGCAAGAAATACGCGGCCATTTGCGTGAAAATGATACGCGGCTATGATGCTCTGGACATGGCTGAGACACTCGAGGCGTCTCGAATTCTGTCATGACCGTGAAACGTGGCGAATCGTCTCCGCGGACCCTATTTTCGACATGAAGAGGATGAATGAGAGAGAGGAGTTTAAGAAACGTTAACCATGAAATGGAACATTCGCCTTCAACGCGAATGCGGGACTGTGCTCGCTTGTTCGACGTCGGAACGGAACTCGCGTGATGTTGGATTATGAATCCGGGTCGAAAAGTCTCGCAGAAAGCCAGCGGCCCATGGCCGCGGAGCCTCCGCGCGCGCGCTCCTCGCTGACGCCGGGACGCTTGATCTCGCTCGCGCTTCGCAACAAGCTTTTCATCCTGTCCGTCGCGCTCGCCTGCGCGGTCGGCGGCTATGCGCTCACCAAGCTGCTGACGCCGCGCTATGTCGCGGCCGCGCAGATCTATCTCGATCCGCGCGGGCTTCCCGGTCTCGAGGGCGACGCCAATCAGGGCCAGGATTCGACCGGCTTCATCAATTTCGTCGAGACGCAGACGCGCATCTTGACCTCGCAGGTCGTGCTCGAGCGCGTCGTGGAGGCGGAGAAGCTCACCGACGATCCCGAGTTCGGCGCATCGACGTCCTTGTTCGGCAAGCTGTTCGGCCGCTTCGGCCGCGCGCCGACGAAGGAGGAGATCGTCGACGGCGCCGTGCGCGCTCTCGGCACGAAAGTCATGGTGCGCCGTCCCGAGCGCACCTTCATCATCGACATCGCCGCCTCGAGCGACAATGCGCAGAAATCGGCGCGCATCGCCAATGCTGTGGCGCAGGCCTATATCGATGTGCGCTCGACGATGCATAAGGACGCCGCGCAGCAGGCGGCGACCTCCTTCACCGGGCGTCTCGACGGGCTGCGCGAGCGTCTGCTCGCCGCGGAAAAATCCGTCGAGGCCTATAAGGCGGAGAACGGCTTCGTCGGCACGCGCGATTCCTACATAGACGAGCAGCGGCTGAAAGAGCTCAATCAGCAGCTCACCTTCGCCCGCACCCGGCTCGAGGACACGCGCTCGCGCTTCGAGCAGGTGCAGCGCGCGGCGCATTCGGACACGGAGCTCGCGGCCATCGCCGCCAATATGAATTTGATGACGTTGAACGCGCTGCGCGGGCAGCAGGCGGAGGCGGCGCAAAAGCTCGCCGATCTCTCCGCCGAGCTCGGGCCGCAGCATCCGGTCGTCAAGAATGCGACGGCGCGGCTCGCCGAGACCAAGCGCCTCGTCAATACCGAGCTGGCGCGCGTCGCCGTTTCGTTGCGCAAGGATTATGAGCGCGCGCGCAGCACCGAGGAGGCGCTGAACCGCGAGATGCAGAAGCTCGAGGGCAAGGCCGTCGTCTCGGCGCAAGCTTCGGTCAAGCTTCGCGATCTCGAGCGCGAGGTCGAGGTCAGCCGCACGATCTACGAATCCTTCCTCACGCGCTCGCGTCAGACCGGCGAGGCGCGGCAGCTCGACGCCGCCAGCACGCATATCATCACAATGGCGACGCCGCCGATCGCGCGCAGCTTTCCGCCCGGCGCCGGGCTGATGACGGGCGCGGGCTTCGTCGCCGGCCTCACTCTGGGTCTCGGCCTCGCTTTTCTGCGTGAGCGCGGATTTGGCGGCGCGCCCGAGTCCGGTCCGCGTCGCGATGTCGAGACCGAGCCTGTGCGCGTCGCTGTGACCGATGCGACGAAATTCACCGTGCGCGGGCCGACGGCGGGGCCGGAGCGGCTCGAGCTGACGCGGCTCGGCATTCCTTTCGTGCGGCCTTTCGCCGATCGCCGCGAGCTCGAGGCGGTGGTGTCGCGCTTCGGCGCGCTGGTCGCCGAGAGCGCGCATCGGCCGCTCGTCATCGGGCTGGTCGGCGACGCGCCGGGCTCCATTCGCACAGTGATGGCCGTCAATATCGCTCTGGCGCTGCGGCTGCAGCATCTCGAGGTGGCGCTCGTCGATGCGGACCGCGATCATGCGGCGCTCACCGTTCTCATCGAGGACGGGCTCGAGGCGTTCGGCGACGCCGACGATCCTTTTGTGCGCACCGACGACAGCGTGCTGTTGGCGCTGCCGGCGATCGATCGACGCTCGCGCGCGGCCGGCGCCGTGGAGCGCATCGTCGATGGTTTCCGCGAGGGCAATCCGGCGGAGGTCGACATTGTGCTCTGCGATGGCGTCGGCTCGGACGAGAGCATGTTCGAGCGGCTCGACTTTGTGGCGCCGGTGCTCGGCCGCGATCAGGATGAAGAGACAGCGATCGCCGAGCTTCCCGCGGCGCTGCGCGCCAAGATCGCGGTGATTTTGCGAGTCGATCATAGCGATCCCTGGCTGCCGCGCCGCGATGCGCGCCGTCGCGCGGAGACGCGCAAGACCGCCTAGAGTCATTCCGGTTCAGATTGAACCGGAATGACTCTAGATCTCCTTGTTCGGTCGTGTTTTTTTCATGCGAACCGGTTCCCACTTCGCTCGAAAACACTCTAGCGGCCGGCCTTTCTCTTCACTCGGCCGGAAACGGCGCGGCGCTCATGGGCTCGACGTCGAGCGTGGCGGCGATCGCGGCGGCCGCGTCGCGCCAGCACTGATCGTAGAGCGGCGAGAGCGAGCGTGACGGCAGGCTTTCCGTGCGCGCGAGGCAGTCCGCATAAGCGCGCGCATCGGCGTCATTGGCGAGCAGCTTCAGCGAGCCGTCGGCGATGGCGCGGCGATAGGCGCGATGATGGTCGAATTCGCCCGCCTCGCGCGGCGCATTGACGATCACCGGCTTGCCGGATTGCAGGCAGGCGAGCACGCTGCCGCGGCGCGAGGTGAGCCCTTCGGGAAAGCGATAGAGGAAGCAGTCGACCTCGGCAAAGAGCGCATGCAGATCGCGCGGGCCGTCGACATAGCCGGTCACGAGGCAATCCTCGGCGAGGCCGAGCGCCTGCGTCTTGGCGCGGAAATCCTCCTCGATGCGATCGACGCCTTTGACGAAGCCGCCGATGAAGAGGCAGAGGACCGGCCGGCCGGAGTCGCGCAGCTTCGCTGCGACATCGAGCACGAAGTCGGATTGCTTCTTGGGATAGATCGAGCCGAAATGGCCGATGACGATGCGCCCCTCGGCGCGCGCGGCCTCTATGCGCGCGGCGAGCGGGGAGGGGCCGTCCGGCGCGGTCGGCGGAATATTGGAGGGGATGGGCGCGATGGCGCTGCGGGCGGCCAGAAAGCGCGTGACGGCGCCTTTGGCGAAGCCCTCGCGCACGAAGGGCGAGGAGAAGACGAAACGCTGCGCGAAGAGGGCGTAGACGGAGACGATGAGTCGGCGGCGCCAGTCGAGATCGGCCCATTCATGCAGGACGAGGACACGGCCGCGCCCGCGTAGCAGCGCGAGGATGAGCGCGACGAGCGGCGTCAGCACGACCTTTTTCCAGGCCACGACCGGCAGATTGATCGCAATGGCGTCGACCTCGCCGAGCGCGTGCCAGATCGCCGCCCAATCGCCGAGCTTGCCGGAGACGGCGAGCCGTTGCGCCTCGAGGCCGAGCTCGCCCCAGCGCGCCGCCACATGGCGCGCGAAGGATTCGACGCCGCAAGGCTGCGTGGCCGTCGAGACCAGGAACAGCGTCTTCTTGCGTTCGGTCGCGCGGATCATCGATGGCTCCGTCCTGTTTCAGAATGAGACGGCGGCGGCGCCGCCATCCCACTCGGAGCAAGAGGCGAACCGTTTTTCTCAGCGGCCGGTCTTCACCCGCGTCCATTCGCGGGTGACGATCTTCTGGATCGGCTGATCCGGCGCCGTGACGGTGAAGAGGCGCTTCATCGTCGCCGCATCGGGATAGATGGCCGGATTGTCGGCGATCTCCTTGTCCACCAGCGGCCGCGAGGCGCCGACGCCATTGGCGAAATTGGTGATCTTGGTGTTGCGGGCGGCGACCTCCGGCCGCAGCAGATAATCGATGAAGAGATGCGCCTCGTCCGGGTGCGGCGCGTCCTTGGGGATGGCGAGGCTGTCGAGCGACATCAACGTCCCTTCCTGCGGGATCACATAAGCGATCTCGACGCCATTGGCGGCCTCGCGCGCGCGATTGCGCGCCTGGAAGCTGTCGCCGGCCCAGCCGATGGCGAGGCAAATGTCGCCATTGGCGAGCGCGTTGATATATTCCGAGGAGTGGAATTTCTTTATGTGCCGCCGCAGGCCGGAGAGCAGATCGGCGGCGCGCCGAATGTCGCCCGGATCCTTGGAATTGGGATCGAGCTTCAGATAATTGAGCGTGATCGAGAAGAGATCTTCGGGACTATCGAGCACATAGACGCCGCAATCGGCGAATTTGCGCAGATTTTCCGGCTTCAGCACCTGGTCCCAGGAGGTGATCGGCTTGTCGCCGATGCGCTCTTTGATCTTTGCGACATTATAAGCGACGCCGGTGGTGAACCACATATAGCTCACGGCATGGGCGTTGCCCGGATCATAGCGCGAGAGACGCTGCGCGATCTCCGGCCAGACATTGTCGATATTCTTCAGCCGGCTCTTGTCGAGCGGGCGATAGACGCCGGCCTTGATCTGCCTTTGCAGAAAGGTCGCCGAGGGAACGACGACATCATAGCCGGCGGCGCCGGCGAGCAGGCGCGTCTCCAATATCTCGTTGGAATCATAGGTGTCGTAGACGACCTTGACGCCCGTCTCGCGGGTGAAATCCTCGAGCACGCGCGGGTCGATATAATCGCTCCAATTGAAGATGTTGACGACCCGCTCGGCGCCCTGCGCGCCCATGGCGCCCCCGAGCGCGAACAGACATGCGGCGAGGATTCTCATTCGACCTGCTCTCCCTCAACGCCCGGCGATTTGCTTCGCCGCTTGCGCGGCGCGTCGCCTCATGGGCACAATGGCCGACCTCTCGCTCTCCCGCCATTCCGAGATTATGCGATGGAGTCCGCCTCTCCGCTGGAAAGTCTGCGCGAGCAAAACGCCCGTCTCGTGACGCGCGGCGCGCGCCGCTATTTGCGCGCGGCGGGTTTTTCCGTCCTCGCGGAGCTGCCGCTGCCGGGCGGGCGGCGGGCCGATCTCGTCGCTCTCGCGCCGGATGGCGCATTGCGCATCATCGAGGTGAAGAGCTCGCTCGCCGATTTCCGCGCCGATCGCAAATGGATGGATTATCGCCTCCATTGTGATCGCTTTTATTTCGCCATTCCCTGCGATCTTTCCGAGGAGGCCTTTCCCGCGGACGCCGGCCTCATCGTCGCCGACGCGCATGGCGCCATGCTGACGCGCGAGGCGCCGGTCCATAAGCTCGCTCCGGCCAGCCGCAAGGCCATGCTGCTGCGTTTCGCCGGCGCGGCGGCGGAGCGGCTTCACTACGCCCTGCATCGCGACGAATTCTGACCCGCGCCGCCGTGCGTCATCGCGGCGCGCTCATCTCGGCGCACGCTTGGCCAATATGCGCTGCAGGGTGCGGCGATGCATGTTGAGGCGGCGCGCCGTCTCCGACACATTGCGGTCGCAGCTCTCATAGACGCGCTGAATATGCTCCCAGCGCACGCGATCCGCCGACATGGGATTGTCGACCGCGTCGGGCTTGTCGATCTTCGTCGCCATCAGCGCATGATAGATTTCGTCGGCGTCGGCGGGCTTGGCCAGATAGTCGAAGGCGCCGAGCTTCACCGCCGTCACCGCCGTGGCGATATTGCCATAGCCGGTGAGGATGATGCCGCGCGCGTCCGGCCGCTTCACCTTGAGCGAGGAGATGACGTCGAGGCCATTGCCGTCGCCGAGCCGCATGTCGATGATGGCGAAGGCGGGCGGGGCGGCTTCGACGGCTGCCAGTCCGTCGGCGACGCTCTCGACCGCGGTGACGAGAAATCCGCGCGCCTCCATCGCGCGCGTGAGTCGGCTGAGGAAGGGCTTGTCGTCCTCCACGATCAGCAGCGAGCGCTCCTGCGGGAGCTCCCCGAGCGCGGCCTCCACGGCCGCATCGAAATCGGTGTGTTCGGCTGCGCCAGCGTCGTCGATCATGCGTCGTCGTCCTGGTTTGGGATTATTCAATATAGCATCACGCCGCGTCGGACGAAGGCGTTTGTTGGTCTAAGCCACGCTCGCGCCCGCCTCCCTCGGCGGCGCCGACGGAGCGCTCCAGCGCCGTGCGGGGCCAGGAGATCGTCACCTTGGCGCCTGTCTGCGGGGATTGCACATTGGCCGTCGTCACGGTCGCGCCGGAGCGTTCGAGCAGCGTCTTGGCGATGAAGAGGCCGAGGCCGAGGCTGGAGCCGGGCTCGTTCTTGGTGCGCCGATCGGTCGGACGTCCGCTGACATAAGGATCGCCGAGGCGATTGAGAATCGCCTGCGAGAAGCCGGGGCCGTCATCCTCTATGACGATGACGACGAGCTCCTTGGACCACAAGGCCTCTATGCGGACGCGCGAGTGGGCGAAGTCGACGGCGTTCTCGACGAGATTGCCGAGGCCGTAGACGATGCCGGGATTGCGCGAGAAGCTCGGCTCGGCGGGTGGGCCGCGCCGCGTCAGCTCTATGTCCACGCCGAAGGCGCGATGCGGCTCGATCACTTCTTCGAGCATGGTCTCGAGCGTCTGCATGTCGAGCAGGCCGCCCGTATCTGCTTGGCCGAGCGAGACGAGCTTGCGCAGAATGTCTCGGCAGCGCCGCGCCTCCTGCGCGAGCAGAGCGAGATCGTCGGCGAGCGCCGGCGCCGTCGCGGGCGCGGATTTCTGCAGCTCCTTCGTCACCACGGCGATGGTCGCGAGCGGCGTGCCCAGCTCATGCGCGGCGGCGGCCGCGAGGCCGTCCAGCTGCGAGAGATGCTGCTCGCGCTCCAGCACCAGCTCGGTCGCCGCCAGCGCCGTCGACAATTGCCGCGCCTCGTCCGAAACGCGCGCGGCGTAGAGGCCGACGAAGGCCGCGCTCAGCACCAGCGCGGTCCAGACGCCGGTGCGATAGAGCAGCGGGAAATGCAGCTCGACGCCCTCGTACCACGGCAAAGGCTGAAACTCGACGGTCAGTATCGTCGCCGAGGCGATCATCAGCACGCCGAGCAGAATGGTCAGCTTGCGCGGCAGCGACACGGCCGAGATCATCACCGGCGCCAGAAACAGCATGGCGAAAGGATTGGCGACGCCGCCGGTGAGATAGAGCAGGGCCGAGAGCTGCAATATGTCATAGGACAAGAGCAGCGCCGCCTCGCCGTCGTCGAGGCGGAAGGTGCGCGTCGTCGCCAGACGCAGCGCGGCGTTGAGGCAGGCCGAGGTCGCAATGGCGATGAAGCTCAGCCCGATCGGAAAATCGAACTGAAAATAGAAGAAGGTGACGAGCGTCGCGAAGGTCTGGCCGGCGATCGCCAGCCAGCGCAGGATGATGAGCGTGTCGACGCGAAGCTGGCGGGCCTGATGGCCGAAATCGGCGTCGGCGGAGTTTGTCATGAGGCGTCGTCGTCTCGAAAATTGCAGCAGCGCGAGACGCGCGGCTCTGCGATTTGTAGCGCGTTTCGCCCGTGCTCCGCAGCGATTTTCCGCAGGACTATATGCCGCGCCCCCTTGCCGCGCGCCATAGCCGCCATTGCCGCCGCCATTGCGCCGGCTCGGCGATCATATGGAGCGGATCGAAGCCTTTGCGCTCCATCGCGCCGAGATAGAGCGGAATCAATGCTGCGGGCAGCAGCGCCGCGCGCGCCGCGCCATCGCCGCGCACGGCTTTGCGCGCCTTTTCGAAATTATTGCGCGCCTTGCCGCGCAGCTCCGCCAGAGCGGCGGCGAGCGCGGACGTGAGCTTCGCCTCGACGAAATCGCTCTCGGCGCGATGGCGCGCGAGAAGATCGAGCGGCAAGAATCGCTGACCCTGCGCCAAATGGCGGGGGAGAGCGCGCAGAATCGCCGTGAGGCCATAGGCGCGCCCGGCGAAGCGCAGCGCCTCGTCCTGCCGTGCGGCGTCCTCGGCGTCGATGACGCGGGCGCGCCAGCGCAGAGGCGCGCCGAAAACGCGGTCGCTATACGTCTCCAGCGCCGCGAGGCTCTCCATCTGCTCGTCATAGAGATCGAAGCTATGAGCCTCGAGCAGCTCGACGACCTCCTCGCGGGGGATGGCGCAGCGGTTGAGCGTATCGAAAAGAGCGTCGGCGATCGGATGGGCGCGGGCGCCCTCGCTATCGGCCGGCGCCTCCAGCGAATCGTACCACCAGCGCAGCCGCATCTCGCCGAGAATCGGCTGCGAGACGCGCGCCCGCACGCTGGAAATCTCCGCGCAGAAAGCGCCGATCGCATGGAGATGCGGCCGCGCCTGCGCCGGCGCGAACAGGCAGGCGAGCCAGAGGTCGAGATCCTGCTCGCGCAGCGCGGCCTCGCAATGGCGGTAATGGTCGGCGAGCTCCGTCTCGCGCTCGGTCGTCGCGGCCTCGTCCATGGGCGAAAAACCTCGGCTCACACCACGATCAGCACGGCGGCGACGCGGCGGTCCTCGTCGAGCAGCATATTATAGGTGCGAACGGCTGCGCCGGTGGCCATGGCCTCGACCATGATTCCCGCCTGCTTCAGCCGCGCGCGCAAGGCGGCGGAGGGCGGTCGCAAATTCTCGCCTGAGCCGAAGATCAGCAGCTCGACCGCGCCGGCGCTCTCGTCGAAGAGCGGCGCGAGCGTGGCCTCGTCGATCTCCGCCGCGGCGACGGCCTCCAGCGCATGAATCCCCGAGGGCAGGGCGAGCAGCGATCCGCGATGCGACATTTCCGCGAAGCGAAAGCCGCCGCCGCCATAGGTCTCGATCCTGTAGCGGCCCGGAACGAAGCCTCGACCATGCTCGGCCATCAGGCCGCTTTGGGCTTGGCGCGCGTCGTCGCCTTGGCGGAGCCCTTGCTCGGCGCCGCCTCCGGCGCCTTGTCGGCATCCTCATTGCGCAGGCCGAGATAGATCAGCATGGGCGAGCAGATGAAGACCGAGGAATAGGTGGCGACGAAAATGCCCCAGATCATCGCGAGCGAGAAGGAGCGGATCACATGGCCGCCGAAGATCGCCAGCGAGAAAAGCGCCAGAAACACGGTCGTCGCCGTCATGATCGTGCGCGGCAGCACGGCGTTGATCGAGAGATCGATCATTTGATCTGTCGGCATCTTCTTGTATTTGCGCATCATCTCGCGGATACGGTCGAGCACGACGACAGTCTCGTTCAGCGAATAGCCGACGATGGTCAGGATCGCCGCGATCGACGTCGTATTGAATTCGAGATGCGTGAGCGAGAAGAAGCCGACTGTGAGCAGGAGATCGTGCATCGTCGCGATCACGGCGCCGATGGCGAACTGCCACTCGAAGCGGAACCACAAATAGGTCAGCACGGCGATGATCGACAGCACGACGCCGAGCGTTCCCGATTGCACCAGCTCGCCGGAGACGCGCGGGCCGACCACCTCGACGCGGCGCAGCTCATAATCCGAGCCGACCGAGCTGCGGACCTTTTCGACCGCCGCCTGCTGGGCGGAATCGCCGCCCTTCTGCGGTCCGAAGCGGACGGTCGCATCGGATTGATTGCCGAAGGATTGCACCTCGACGTCGCCGAGCTCGAGCTTCTCGATCGTTTGGCGCAGGGTCGCGATCTCGGCCTGGCCGGCTTTGGCGCGCAATTCGATGACCGTGCCGCCTGCGAAGTCGATGCCGAAATTCATGCCGCTAAAGATGAACAGCAGAATCGAGCATATCGAGAGCACGGCCGAGAAGGGGTAGCTCACGCGGCGGAACCGCATGAAGGGGAACTTGGTGTTCTCCGGGGCGAGACGCAGCAGCTTCATCTGTTTCACCCTCAGATCGGCAGGCGCGTCGGGCGCGCGTAATGATACCAGACCGCGATCATCATCCGCGTCATGGTGACGGCGGTGACGATGGTCGTCAGAATGCCGAGCGCGAGCGACACGGCGAAGCCGCGCACCGGGCCGGAGCCCAGGAAGTAGAGGATCGCTGCGGCGACGAACATTGTGACATTGGAGTCGACGATGGTCGCGAAGGCGCGGTTGAAGCCCGCGTCCAGCGCGGCGAGGATCGAGCGGCCGGCATGCTGCTCCTCGCGAATACGCTCATAGATCAGCACATTGGAGTCGACCGCCATGCCGATCGTCAGCACGATGCCGGCGATGCCCGGCAGCGTCAGCGTCGAGCCGAGCAGCACCAGACCGGCGAAGATGAAGGCGATATGGACGAACAGCGCCAGATTGGCGAAGATTCCGAACACGCCATAGGTGATGAGCATATAGACGACGACGAGGCCGGCGCCGACATAGGCGGCGCGCTTGCCGGCGTCGATCGAATCCTGGCCGAGGCCGGGGCCGACGGTGCGCTCCTCAATGATGTCGAGCTTGGCGGGCAGGGCGCCGGCGCGCAGCAAGATCGACAGGTTGTTGGCCTGCTCGACGGTGAAATGGCCGGAAATCTGGCCGGAGCCGCCGGTGATCGGCTGCAGGATGCGCGGCGCCGATATCACCTTATTGTCGAGCACGATGGCGAAGAGCCGGCCGACATTCTTGGAGGTGACCTCACCGAATTTCTGTGCGCCGCGAATGTTGAAGCGGAAATTGACCACCGGCTCGCCGCCGCGCTGCTGGTCGAAGCCGGGCTGGGCGTCGGTCAAATCCTCGCCCTGCACCATGATCTGCTTCTCGATGGCGATCTTGCCCGGCTGGTCGACCTGGTCGAGCTCCTCGAGCTCGGACTGGCTCTGGCCCGGCTCGGCGACGAGGCGGAACTCCAGCTTGGCGGTCTGTCCGAGAATGGTCTTGAGCTGTTCCGGGTCCTGCAGGCCGGGCACTTGGACGATGATGCGATCGTCGCCCTCGCGCTGAATGCTGGCCTCGCGCGTGCCGAGCGCGTCGACTCGGCGGCGGATGACCTCGATCGACTGATCGACCGCGTGGCGGACCTTGTCGGTCACGCCGGAATCGGTGACGACGATTTGCACTAGGCCGTCGCCCGAATCGCGCACCTCCAGCGGCGGCGCGCCGCCGATTTTCGCGCCGAAGCCCTGCGCCAGATTGCGGAACTTCGGCAGCACTTTGGCGCGCTCGGCGGCGTCGGGGATGCGCAGCTGCACGCCGCGCGTCTGCGCGCCTATGCCGCCGGTGATGGCGATCTTCTCCTCGCGCAGGATGCGGCGCACGTCGTCGCGCAGATTGGTCACCTGCGTGTGCAGCACCGAGGCTTTGTCTACCTCCAGCATCACATAGGAGCCCCCTTGCAGATCGAGGCCGAGCACGATGGTGCGCGGCTGCGCCCAGGAGGGCAGGGCGTTTTCGAGCGCCTTGACGCTCGCCGGCGCGAACATGCTGGGGAGGACGACGAGAACGGCGGCGAGCGTCAGCGCCAGAATGGCGATGATCTTCCAGGTGGCGAAGCGCAGCATGGATCGTCGGTCCTGTGAGGCGGTCCTAAAAGAAAGGTCCCGGCGCCGGGAGGCGGCCGGGATGGATGCGTCGCGTTCTGAAAGAAGGCTAGCGCGAGGCCGCCTGATCCTTCACCGGCTCGCCCTTGGCGCGCACCTCGGTGACGGCCGAGCGCAGCACGCGCACGCGGATGTTCTGGGCGATCTCGACCTCGACCTCGGCGTCGTCGATGGTCTTGGTGACCTTGCCGATCAGCCCGCCGCTGGTGACGACCGTATCGCCACGGCGCACATTCTTCAGCGATTCCTTCTGCTCCTTCGTACGGCGCGCCTGCGGACGCAGCACGATGAAATAGACGATCATGGTGACGAGCAGCAGCGGAACGAGCTGCGTGATCATGTCGGGAGCCGGAGCCGCCGGGGGAGCGCCCACATCCGGCGCCGTCTGCACTGTCGTGCTGGGCGGGACGGGCGGCGCCGAGGGAGCCGCCGGAACGGGGGGAGCAGCCGGGGCGGGCGGAGCGGGAGGCGCCGCAGGAGCGTCGGTCTGAGCTTGGGCGGTCTGGATCAATTTCATGTTCGATCTCTTAGAAGCGGCGCGCGCGCCTTCGTGCCGGCAGGAAGCCGCCTTGCAACGGGCGCGGACTATAGCCGGCCCTATCCCGAAATCAATGGCGGCCGGCGCCGCGCTGCGGCGCCTTCGGCAATAGGAATTCGGCGAGGTCTGTGCGACAACTCACAGTCGGCGGCCTCGGCGGGGGATTATGTCGCCTCTCGGAAGCATCGGGGTGGAGGGGCTCCGCGCGCTTCGAAGCGAAGTGAGGAGAAATTCCGATGTTCAAGAAATTATCGCTCGTCGCCGCGCTGGGCGCCGCGCTCGCGCTGCCGTCGGAAGCGTTTGCTCAGCATTACGGCGGCGGTGGCGGCGGTCATGGTGGTGGCCATGGCGGTGGCGGCTGGCACGGTGGCGGTCACGGCGGCGGCGGCGGTTGGCACGGTGGCGGTCACGGCGGCGGCGGTGGCGGCGGGTGGCACGGTGGCGGTCACGGCGGTGGCGGCTGGCACGGTGGCGGCCATGGCGGCGGCTACGGCGGCGGCTGGCATGGCGGCCCCGGCTGGCGCGGAGGACCCGCCTATGGCCACGGCGGACGAGGCCGCTATTGGCATGGGCGCTGGTATAATTATGGCGTCGGGCCGTGCTGGCGTTGGGCCGGCTATTGGGTCTGGGCCTGCTACTAAAGGCTCACGCCCGAGAGCTCGGCGCTCTCAGGCGCCGAGCTCTCGGGCGAGGCCGCGCATGAAGTCGACGCAGGCTGCGAGCTCGCCCACTTCTATATATTCGTCCGGCTGATGCGCCTCGTCTATGCGGCCGGGGCCGCAGATCACGCTCGGAATGCCGGTCTGCTGGAAGTGTCCGGCCTCGGAGGCGTAGGGTACGGCGATAGTGCGATTGGCGCGGGCGAGACGTAGCGCCAGAGTCTCCGCCGGCGAGCCCGGCTGCGGTGCGAGGCCCGGAACCGCCACCTCCATTCGCGTCTCGATGCCGGTTCCGGGGAAGGGCGCGAAGTAACGCTGCATAAGCTCCGCCGAATAGGCGGAAAGCCTCTCCTCGACGATTCGGGCCGCGTCGGTTCCCGGCACGCCGCGGACCTCCCAATGGAAGACGCAGTCCTTGGCGACGATATTGCGCGCCGTGCCGCCCTCTATCACGCCGATATGCAGAGTGGAGTAGGGCGGGTCGAACCGCTCGGTCGGATCGCCCGCCGCGGCCAGCTCCTCGCCGATTCGCAGCAGCTCCGCGCCGAGCAGCAGAGCGACATGCACGGCGCTGACGCCGCGATGCAGATTCGCGGAATGAATCTCATAGCCGCGGACCCGCGTGACGAAGGTCGTCACGCTCTTATGCGCGTCGGCGACTTGCATGGAAGTCGGCTCGCCGATCACAGCGGCGGCCGGCCGCGGCAGATCGTAGCCGAGGCGCCCCAGGAGATCGAGCGGGCCGAGGCAGGTCGTCTCCTCGTCATAGCTGAGGAAGATGTGGATCGGCCGCGTGAGCCCCGCCGCCTTGAACTCGGGAATCATGGCGAGGCAGACGGCGCAGAAGCCCTTCATGTCGACGGCGCCGCGGCCCAGCAGCCGGTCGCCTTCGCGACGCAGGGTGAAGGGATCGGCGGTCCAGCTCTGGCCCGTGACCGGCACCACATCCGTATGGCCGGAAAGCACGACGCCCCCCGCGATCGGCGGGCCGATCGTCGCGAAGATCGCCGCCTTGCCGCCCGTCGCGTTGGGCGCGCGAATGCAGGGCACATCCTGCGCGCGCAAATAGGATTCGACGAAATCGATGAGCGCCAGATTAGACTTGGAGCTCTCCGTGTCGAAAGCGACGAGCCGTCCGGTCAGCTCGATCGCGCGCTCGATCGTCGAAATGTCGCCTGACATGCGCCTGGCTCAGTTCAGCGTCGGCTTGGAGAGCGGGCTGTCCAGCGAAAAGGCCGGCACCTCTATGTCGAAGGTCTCGCCGTGGGGGGTGATCATCGTATAGCTTCCCTTCATCAGTCCGGAGGGCGTCGTGAGCGGACAGCCCGAGGCGTAGCGGAACGTCTCGCCGGGCTCGAGCACCGGCTGCTCGCCGACGACTCCCGGTCCCTTCACCTCTTCCTTGCGCCCATAAGCGTCGATGATGATCCAGTGACGTGACAGGAGTTGGACGCGCTCCTTGCCGAGATTGGCGATCTCGATCGTGTAGGACCAGACGAAGCGATCGTTGGCGGGGTCCGACTGCTCGTGGAGAAAGTCCGGCAGAGCAGTGACCTGAATGTCTCTTGTGATGGATATATACATGGGACCTACTCTAGGACGCATCGCGCCGAAGGGAAATGTGGAATGCGTCGCCGCCCACTGTGAAAGCCGGCGCCGAGCCATCTCCGCGTAGCAAAATCTGTGACATAATTGACACGGGTCAAGGAAAAGCTCCTCGGCGGCGTATCGGCTCGATTGCCCACGCCTTCGGCTGCGCGTAGCTTCGGCCGCAGGAAATAATCTTTCCCGACGGCGACAGGTGGCGATGCGTCGATTTTCTCTCCGCGGCTTATTGGCGGCTGTCGCTCTGGCGCTTCAGGCGCTGAGCGTGGTCTATGCGCTCGGCGCTCCGCCGGCGGCCGCGCATGGCCGCGGGGACGCCTATTGCGCCGCGATCGACGGAACCGCCGATCGCCGCGCGCCGATCGGCGGCCACAGGGACGCCGGCGCCTGCATCGCCTGCCAGAGCTGCCTCGCCGGCTTCTCGCCTTTCCTTCTCTTTTCCGTCGCGGGCCATGCGCTCGACCGGCGCAGCGTCGCCGAGGCGGATTGGACATTCGGCGCGAGCATCGGGCTCGGCTTCGGTCTCCCCCAGGCGCAGCGCGCCCGCGCGCCCCCCGGCATCTCCTGAAGCGATAACGCTGCGGCCGCTCGGCCGGCGGCGTGAGCCCGTGAGACGTTTCGCTAAAGCGCATGGCGCTTTGCTGGAACGCGCGCCATCAGCATTCCCGTCATCGTCGAGACTGCGCGCGCCGGCCCTCGAGAGGCCGCGGCCGCGACAGGTCCGAAAGCGCCCGTCCGAAGGCGCAGGAGGAAAAAAATGAACCATCGTCATCTGCTGCGCGGCGTCTCCGCCTGCGCGCTGGCTTTCTCGCTCGCCGCTGCGGCGCAGGCGCAGGAGGCGCTTCCCGGCATCGATATCGCCGGCGCCCAGAATGGCTCCGAGGGACAAGCGCCGGCTCCGGCGGCGGTCCCGGTCCGCCGCGCCATACCCGAGAACATCCCCGCCGTGGTGGAGAGCGTCACCCGCGCCGACATCGACCGCACGGTCAATGTAATGACTACGGCCGAGACGATGAAATATCTGCCGAGCGTGCTGGTGCGCGAGCGCTTCATCGGCGATCGCAACGGCATTTTGCAGACGCGCGTGAACTCGCCCATCGCCGGCGCGCAGAACCTCGTCTACGCCGACAATATTCTGCTTTCCAATCTGCTCGGCAATTCCTTTAACACGGCGCCGCGCTGGGGCATGGTGTCGCCGGGCGAGATCGACCGCATCGACCTCGTCTACGGGCCTTTCTCGGCCCTCTATCCGGGCAATTCCATGGGCGGCGTGATGGCGATCACGACGCGTATGCCGGAGAATTTCGAGTTTCACTTCTCCGGCAACGCCGGCCTGCAGCCCTATTCGCTCTATGGCTCCAAGGAGACCAATCTCGCCGGCGACATGAATATTCTCGTCGGCGACAAGATCAATGATTTCTCTTTCTGGGCCAGCTATGACCGGCTCGACGCGCAGGGGCAGTCGCAGACCTTCCCGGGCGGCAATGTCAAATCCGGCTCCGGCGCGCGCATTCTCGGCGGCTACGCGGACATCGACCAGGCGGGCAATCCGCGATTCGTGGGCGGCGCCAATCAGGCCGACCATTCAGAGCAGCACATGGGCAAGATCAAGCTCGACTATGAGCTCGCGCCCAAGATCCACGCCGCCTACCAGCTCGGCTTCTGGTCGCTCGTCGACAATACCCGCCCGACGACCTACATCCGCGACGCGAATGGCGTTCCGATCTACAACACCCAGAACGGCAATGTGCAGGTCGGCAGCGCCGTCTTCCCGTTCACCGTTAATCCCAGCCATGGCAACGCCTCGCATCTGATGCAGGCGCTCTCGTTCAAGTCGGACACCAGAGGCGTCTTCGACTTCGACTTCTCGGGAACGTCCTATAATTTCCTGCGCGACTACAACAACACCGCCAAGGCCTATGGTCTCCTGCCCAATGCGGCCGGAACCGCCTATTCGATCGATCCTCGGGGCTCCAACACCAATCAGACCGGCACCTTCTGGCGCACCTTCGACGCGCGCGGAATCTGGCGCCCGGAATGGACCGATCTCGGCAAGCACGAGGTTTCGATCGGCGCGCATTGGGACCTCTACTCGCTCTCGCAGACGCTGACCAACACCAATGTCTTCACCGATAATTACTACTACTCCATCCAGGCGATAAACTACGGAAAAACGGAGACGAAAGCCGTCTATCTGCAAGACGTCTGGGAGTTCGCGCCGAAATGGAAGCTGACCTTCGGCGGTCGCGAGGAGTTCTGGAGCGCCTTTGGCGGCGTCAACAACACGCTCGGCCAAAAATACACGCCCGGTTTCGCCGGCTGGCCGCCGTCGCTGGTCACGCCGCCCTATCTGCCGTCTGTCGCCAAGCCGACCTTCTCGCCCAAGGCGGCGATCGAATATCAAGTCTTTCCAGACCTCAATCTGCGCGGCTCGTTGGGGCGCTACTATCGCTTCCCGACGGTGCTGGAGCTGTTCCAGAATATCGCTGGTCCCAATTCCATCTCGATCAGCAACCCGGACTTGCAGCCGGAAAGCGGCACCTCCTATGACCTGACTGGCGAATATGTCACGACCAATGTGTTCGACGGCCTCATCGGCGAGGCGCGGCCGCGCGTCTCGCTGTTCATGGACCATCGTTGGAACGCAATCGTCTCGCAGACGGATTTCTCCACCGGCGTCGGCGTGACGCAGAACTCCAATGTCGGAAAGGCGATCTTCCGCGGCGTCGAAGGCGCCGTCGTGCTGAAGGACGTTGTTTGGAAGGGCCTCGACTTCAATGGCAGCGTGACCTTTACCGACGCCAAGGTCGTGTCCGACTATCAGCAGCCCTGGGTGCAGGGGATGCAATATCCGCGCATTCCGCGCATCCGCATCCGCGCCGTCGCCTCCTATGCGCCGACCGACGAGTTCTCCATCTCGGCGGGCATGCGCTATGCGACGGGCGCCTTCGTCAGCCTCAACAACTCAGACTTCAACCATAATAACTATGGCAGCGTGGACAGCGAATATCTCGTCTTCGACGCCAAGGCGACCTATAAGATCACCAGGGAATGGACGCTGAACGCCGGAATCGACAACATCGGCCGGTGGAAATACTACGTCAATCCGAACCCCTATCCGCAGCGGACCTATTTCCTCGGTCTGAAATACGACTTCGGCGGTCCGGCTTCGGGCATGTTCTCTGATGTGAAGCTCGGCGCGAAGTAAGGGCCTTCCGCTCGAACGGAATTTCGAGCGGCGCCAAAAACGGAGGCGGGGAGGGGATGCTGCGGCGCATCACATTCCCCGTCGCTCGCTCTCTTGCCCCGCGGGGTGATTTGCGACAGACTCTGTCCCCGTCGCAGGCAGGAGCTTTCATGCGTCGGAATTTGGCTGGCATATTGCTGTTTTCGTTGGCGCTGGCCGTTCAGGCCCTCGCGTCCGCGACGGCAGGGCTCGCCCATTCCGCGCTCGGCCAGGGGCAGATTTGCGCGACTCTCGCCGACCAAACCTCTCTCACTGAAGCCTCCCTCACCCAAGCCTCTGACGCGACCTCGGCCGCTCCAATCGGCCACGCCGATATCGGCCCCGGACTTTGCGACCTCTGCGCTCTATGTTGTGGCGGCGCGGGGCCGTTTGCGGCGCGGCCGGAAGTCTCCGGCGTCGTCTCGTCCGACTGGGCCGCGGCGCAATGGCCGGCGCCGGTCGCGCGCGCCGTGGTCTTTGCGGCGGATCATGCGCGGCGCGCACGGGCGCCGCCTCTCTCCATCTGACTTTCCAACCGAATTCGACCGTCCGCGTAAGCGGGCGCCGATCATCGCTTCGAAAAGACGATGCGTCGCCAAAGCGGCGCGGGGAGGGGAAACAGTGTTTCGACTTTCAATGAGCAATCGCGCCGGAGTCGGCGCATTCTTTCGTGAGTTTCTGCGCACGCTCGCCGGCGAGCGCCGCGCCTTCGGCGTGTTCGAGACGCGCGGGGCGATCGTCGTCCCGGTCGCGATCCCGCAAGCCGAGCAGGAGCCCGAGCCATCGCCCGTGATCGCTGCGCGGCGCAGCGGCCGCCTCATCGACCTCGAGCGCCGCGCGAAATTCGGTCAGTTCTGACCGCGCTCAGCCGCGCGCGGCGGCGAGGCCGCGCGCCAGATCGTCGAGGAGATCATCCGTATCCTCGAGCCCGACCGAGAGACGCAGCAGCCCATCGCCGACGCCGATGAGCGCGCGCGCCTCCGGCGTCAGCCGCTGATGCGTCGTCGTCGCCGGATGGGTGACGAGGCTCTTGGCGTCGCCGAGATTATTGGAAATCTTGACGATTTTCAGCGCGTTGGCGAGGCGGAAGGCCGCCGGCTTGCCGCCCGCCACGTCGAAGGTCACCAGCGTGCCGCCGCCCGTCATCTGCCGCCGCGCCAGCTCCGCCTGCGGGTGATCGGCGCGGAAAGGATAGAGAACGCGGGCGATCTCCTTCTGCTCGGCGAGGAAATCGGCGATCCGCGCCGCGCTCGCCGTCTGCTGCGCGATGCGCAGCGGCAGAGTCTCCAGCGCCTTCAGCATGGTCCAGGCGTTGAAGGGCGACAGAGCCGGCCCGGTCTGGCGCAGGAAATTATGGATGTTCTCCTCGATCAGCGCCTGCGACGCCAAAATGACGCCGCCGAGGCAGCGGCCCTGGCCGTCTATGTGCTTGGTCGCCGAATAGACGACGACATCGGCGCCCAATTCGAAGGGCTTTTGCAGCAGAGGCGTGGCGAAGACATTGTCGACCACGAGCCGCGCGCCCGCCTCATGGGCGATGTCGGCGATGGCGCGAATGTCATAGACCTCGAGGCCGGGATTGGTCGGGCTCTCGAGGAAGAAGAGCTTGGTCTCCTTGCGGACGGCGGCCTTCCATTGCGAAAGATCGGCCCCATCGACCAAGGTCGAGGCGACGCCGAATCGCGGCAGCAGATCCTCCACCACATAGAGACAGGAGCCGAACAGCGCCCGCGCCGCGACGATATGATCGCCGGCCCGAAGCTGCGCCAGCAGCGCGGCGGTGACGGCGGCCATTCCGCTCGCCGTGGCGCGCGCCGCCTCGGCGCCCTCGAGCAGGCACATGCGCTGCTCGAACATCGCGACGGTCGGATTGGAGAAGCGCGAATAGATGAAGCCCGGGTCCTCGCCCTTGAAGCGCGCCTCGGCGGCCTCCATCGTCGGATAGGCGAAGCTCTGCGTGAGGAACATCGCCTCGGACAGCTCGCCGAATTGCGAGCGCAGCCCCCCGCCATGCACGAGCTGTGTCGCGGGGCGCAGTTTCTTCTCGTCGTCGCTCAACTTTGGTCTCCCCTGCGGCGCGCGGGGCGCGCCACGGCGACAAAAAGCGGATTTCACGAGGAAACCCGGCCTTTTAGCGCCTTGTTTTACGTGGCGGCAAGCCGGCCGGCTCAAAGAACCACGCGTTCTTTTAACAGAATGAACCGAAGGACGCGGCCAAGTCAACACTCTGCCGCATGCTTGCGGCTCACCGATTTTATCGCCACTAGAACACGGTGGCGTCGGGCGTGTAAGGTCCCATGACGACTGAACCGTTGTAAGACGACCGAACCGTTGTAATAGGAGTTTCGATGGCGTCCGCCGTCCATGGCGTGCTCTCCTGCGAGCAGATCCGAGAATTGGCCGCCGCCGGCGTGATCGCCGCGACGCAGCCGATCGAGGACGGCCAGCATCAGCCGGCGAGCCTCGATCTGCGCCTCGGCCCGACGGCCTATCGCGTGCGCGCCAGCTTTCTGCCCGGCAAGCGCCGCAGCGTCGAGGCGCTGCTCGCCGAGCTGACCTATGACGAGATCGATCTGCGCGGCGCCGGCGCGGTGCTCGAGCGCGGCTGCGTCTATGTGATTCCGCTGCTCGAGAGCCTGCATCTGCCGGAGGATGTTTCCGGCGTCGCCAATCCCAAGAGCTCGACCGGGCGGCTCGATATATTCACCCGCCTCATCACCGACGACACCGAGATTTTCGATCATGTCGCGGCCGGCTATCGCGGGCGGCTCTATGCCGAGGTCTCGCCGCGCAGCTTCAGCGTGCGGGCGCGGCTGGGCTCGCGGCTCGATCAGCTGCGCCTGCGCCGGCGCGGCGCGGCCGGAGAGACGACGCTCTCCGACGCTGCGCTCGCGGCCGAGCATGCGCGCGCGCCGCTCGCCGATGGCGAATTGACGCTGCGCGACGGCGTGATCCTCCGCGTCGCTCTGGACGGCCTCGGCGACGTCGTCGGCTATCGCGCGCAAAAGCACACGGATGTGATCGACGTCGATCGCGTCGACCATTACGCAATAGAGGATTATTGGGAGCGGCTGACGCCGCGGCGCGGCAATAAGCTCATTCTCGACCCCAATGAATTCTACATTCTCGCCTCGCGCGAGCGCATCCGCATTCCCTCGCATCTCTCGGCGGAGATGATGGCGATCGACCCCGCAATGGGTGAGTTCCGCGTGCATTACGCCGGCTTTTTCGATCCCGGCTTCGGCTATGGCGCACAGGGCCTTCCGGGCAGCCGCGCTGTGCTCGAGGTGCGCAGCCATGACGTGCCTTTCATATTGGAGGATGGGCAGGTCATCGGCCGTCTCGTCTATGAGCCGATGGCCGCCGAGCCGAAAATTCTCTACGGCCAAGGCGGCGTCTCGAATTATCAAGGACAGGAGCTGAAGCTCTCCAAGCATTTCAAGGCGCCGTGAGCGCGACAGCGCGCCGCCTCGCTTTTTGTCGGGAAACTGCAATAATTCGATGAGATCAACGAGCGCTCCGCCACGTCGGCGGAGCGTCATTACCAGCCGAGACGCCGCTCGGCTTCGTTCGCGATAACGACGCACGCCTTTCGAACGCTAGATGTCGTGACATGGACAAAGGCATGACCGAGGTCCGTTCCATCGTCGACGCCGCCGGCCTCGAGGCTCTGCTCGAGGCTCTGTGCGCACAGGGCTACCAACTCATCGGCCCGACCGTGCGCGACGAGGCGATCGTCTATGACGAGATCGCCACGCTGGACGATCTGCCGCGCGGAGTCGGCGACGAGCAGGACGGCGGCCATTATCGGCTGACGCGCCGCAATGACGAAGCCTTGTTCGGCTATGTCGTCGGCCCGCAATCCTGGAAAAAGCTGCTGCACCCGCCCGTGCTGCGCCTGTGGCGCGCGCGGCGCGAGGGCGACGAGCTGCGCGTCGAGGCCGAGCCGGCTCGCGCCGAGAAATTCGCCTTCATCGGCGCGCGCTCCTGCGAGCTGCACGCCATCGCCATTCAGGACCGCGTCTTTCTCGGCGGAAGTTACGCCGATCCGCATTATCGCGCGCGGCGCGAGGACGTCTTCATCGTCGCGGTGAATTGCGGCGTCGCCGGCGGCGCCTGCTTCTGCGTCTCGATGGATACGGGGCCGAAGGCGACCATGGGCTTCGACATAGCGCTCACCGAAATCGTCGCCGGAAGCTCCTTTCTCGTCGAGATCGGCACAGAGGCGGGGAGGGCGCTTCTCGACTCTCTGCCGCGTCGCGCGGCGAGCGCGAGCGAGACAGAGGAGGCGGAGGCTATTCTCGCGCATACGGCCGAGAATATGGGCCGCAGTCTCGAGGCCGGCGATGTGCGGGACTTGCTCGCGCGCAATCTCGAGCATCCGCGCTGGGATGATGTCGCCGCGCGCTGCCTCGCCTGCACCAATTGCACAATGGTCTGCCCCACCTGCTTTTGCACCAGCGTCGAGGATGCGAGCGATCTCGCGGGCATCGAGAGCGAGCGCTCGCGGCGCTGGGATTCCTGCTTCACGCTGGATTTTTCCTATATCCATGGCGGCAGCGTCCGGCAGAGCGTCAAATCGCGCTATCGCCAATGGATGACGCATAAGCTCTCCACTTGGCATGACCAATTCGGAAGCTCCGGCTGCGTCGGCTGCGGACGCTGCATTGTCTGGTGTCCCGTCGGCATAGATTTGACCGAGGAAGCGCGGGCCATTCGCGAGAGCGAAGCGCAGAAAGGCGCGACATGATCGAGAGCATCGAGCATATCGTCAAAGAGCATCGCTTTTTTGCCGGCATGGATGAAGGATTCGTTGCGCTCGTCTCCGGCTGCGCCAAGAATATGCGCTTCGATCCGGGCCAATATCTTTTTCATGAAGGCGACAGCGCCGATTGGTTCTTTCTGCTGCGCAATGGAAGCGTCGCCATAGAGCTGCGCGATCCGGCGCGCGGCGCCGTCACCGTGCAGACGCTGCATGAGGGCGATCTCTGCGGCCTTTCTTGGCTCGTGCCGCCCTATCGCTGGACCTATGATGCGCGCGCGATCGATCTCGTCCGCGCCATCGCCGTCGACGCCGCCTGCCTGCGCCGCAAGAGCGAGGCCGATCCACGGCTCGGCTATGACATGATGAAGCGCTTCATGCCGCCGCTGGTCGAGCGATTGCAGGCCGCGCGAATGCAGATGATCGACATTTATGGCGCCCATGACTGATGCATTTTCCGCGGCGAGCGTCGCCGATCCCATGATTCCGCGTGTCGCGCGCGTCGTGAGGCGAAAGCGCGAAATCGCGGATGTCGTGACTCTCGAGATAGATGGCGGCGCTTTCGATTTCGCGCCGGGGCAATTCAACATGCTCACCGCTTTCGGCGTCGGCGAGGCGGCGATCAGCGTCAGCGGCGATCCGGACAATAGCGCGCGGCTCGTTCATACGATCCGCGCCGTCGGCGCCGTCTCGCGCGCGCTCACAGAGCTGCATGTGGGCGAGCCGATCGGCCTGCGCGGCCCCTTCGGACGCGGCTGGCCGATGGTGGAGGCGGAGGGTCGCGATGTGATCGTCGTCGCCGGCGGGCTCGGTCTCGCGCCGCTGCGGCCGGCGCTCTATCGGCTCTTCGCCGAGCGCGAGAAATACGGCCGTATTCTTCTTTTGTTCGGCGCGCGCAGCCCGGCGGATATCCTCTTTCGCGATGAGCTGGAAGCCTGGCGCGGGCGGCTCGACATAGAGGTGGAGGCGACGGTCGATCATGCGCGCGGCGATTGGCGCGGCAATGTCGGCGTGGTGACGACGCTGCTGTCGCGCGCGCAATTCAGCGCCGCCAGTGCGCTCGCCATGCTCTGCGGACCGGAGATCATGATGCGCTTCGTCGCCAATGCGCTGCTCGAGCGAGGCGTCGCGCAAGAGCGCGTTTATCTCTCAATGGAACGCAATATGAAATGCGCGATCGGCTGGTGCGGCCATTGCCAATTCGGGCCGGTCTTCATCTGCCGCGACGGGCCGGTGTTTCCCTATTCGCAATTGCGCGGCCTCATCGCGAAGAAGGAAATCTGAGCATGAGCGCGACGCATCATCGGACGTCATCCGTGCCGCGGCTCGCCGTATGGAAATTCGCTTCCTGCGATGGCTGTCAGCTCAGCCTGCTCGATTGCGAGGACGAGCTGCTCGCCGTCGCCCAGGCGCTCGATATCGCCTATTTTCCAGAGGCGACGCGCGCGCCGATCCGCGGCACTTACGATCTCTCGCTCGTCGAGGGCTCGATCACCACGCCGCATGACGCCGAGCGCATACAGGATGTGCGGCGCCGCTCGCGCGCGCTGATCACCATCGGCGCTTGCGCGACGTCCGGCGGCATACAGGCGCTGCGCAATTTCGCCGATGTGCGTGAATATGCGTCGATCGTCTATGCGCGGCCGGATTATATCCATGCGCTCGCGACATCGACGCCGATCAGCGATCATGTGAAGGTCGATTTCGAGCTGCGCGGCTGTCCGATCGACAAGGGCCAGCTGATCGAGGTGATCTCGAGCTTTCTCGCCGGCCGCAAGCCGGCGACGCCGTCGCATAGCGTCTGTCTGCAATGCAAGCTGAAGGGAAATGTCTGCGTGATGGTGGCGCAGGGGACGCCTTGTCTCGGCCCCGTCACTCATGCCGGCTGCGGCGCGTTGTGTCCCTCTTATGATCGGGGCTGCTACGGCTGCTTCGGTCCCGCCGAGACGCCCAATGCGCCATCGCTGAGCGCGCAGCTCGCGGCGCTCGGCATGGATGAGGAAGCGTTGCAGCGTGTCTATCGCACATTCAACGCGCAGGCGGAGGCCTTCCGCGAGGAGAGCGAGCGCCATGACGAGTAGAACCATCTCGGTCGGCGCGCTGGCGCGTGTGGAAGGCGAGGGCGGGCTCGAGATCGTGCTGCGCGACGGCGAGGTGAAGAGCGCGGCGCTGAATATTTTCGAGCCGCCGCGTTTCTTCGAAGCGCTGATGCGCGGGCGCGCCTTCACCGAGGCGCCGGACATTGCCGCGCGCATTTGCGGCATTTGTCCCGTCGCCTATCAGATGAGCGCCGTGCATGCGATGGAGGATGCGCTCGGCGTCGCCGTCACGGGTCCGCTGCGCGATCTGCGGCGCCTGCTCTATTGCGGCGAATGGATCGAGAGCCACATGCTGCATGTGCATATGCTGCATATGCCGGATTTTCTCGGTTACGCCGGCGGCGTCGATATGGCGCGCGACCATGGCGATATCGTGCGGCGCGGCCTCGCGATCAAGAAGGTCGGCAATGAGATCATGACGCTGGTCGGCGGGCGCGAGATTCATCCGATCAATGTGCGCGTCGGCGGCTTTTATCGCGCGCCGCGCAAGCGTGAGCTGCGCACATTGGCGGAGCGGGTGGAGCGCGCGCTGGAACAGGCGCTTCAGGTCGCACGCTTCGTCGCCGGATTCGACTTTCCCGATTGCGCGCGCGATTACGTCTTCGTGTCGC
Source organism: Methylosinus sp. sav-2 (assembly GCF_004366495.1). NCBI lineage: Bacteria > Pseudomonadati > Pseudomonadota > Alphaproteobacteria > Hyphomicrobiales > Methylocystaceae > Methylosinus > Methylosinus sp. sav-2. The sequence continues at coordinate 110,252 of NZ_SOEJ01000007.1, read as the reverse complement.
TGCGGCATCCGGATGAATATCCGTTCAACGAAGGCCGCATCGTGTCGAGCCGCGGGCTCGACATCGCCGCGCGCGATTTCGAGACGCATTTCGAGGAGTTTCACGTCCAGCGCTCGACCGCGCTGCATGCGCGTATGCGCCTTTGCGACGAGCCCTATCTCGTCGGCCCGCTCGCCCGCTATGCGCTCAACGCGGATGTGCTGTCGCCGCTGGCGAAGGAGGCGGCGCGCGAGGCGGGCCTCGAGGCCGTCTGCGTCAATCCCTATCGCAGCATCATCGTGCGCGCGGTCGAGACGATCTATGCGCTGGACGAGGCGCTGCGCATCATCGCGCGCTATGAGGAGCCGGACGCCTCCTGCGTCGCGATCGAGCCGCGCGCCGGCGTCGGCCATGCCGCGACCGAGGCGCCGCGCGGCATGCTCTATCATCGCTATCGGCTCGAGGCGGACGGAACGATCGCCGAGGCGATCATCACCCCTCCGACCTCGCAGAATCAAGCGATGATCGAGGAGGATCTGAAGCGCCTCACCGGCGCCTTTCTGCATCTGCCGGAGGACGAGCTTCGTCATCGCTGCGAGCAGACAGTTCGCAATCACGATCCCTGCATCTCCTGCTCGACGCATTTTTTGCGGCTCGAAATCGATCGGGGCTGAAGATGCGGCGTCGCATCCTTCTGTGCGTCGGCAATCCGGATCGCGGCGACGACGGCGCCGGCCCACGCGTCGGCGCGCTGCTACGCGAGGCGGCTGCGCTCGATATCGTCGAATGCCGCGGCGACGCGAGCGCCATTCTCGCGGCGCTGGAAGAGGCCGCCGAGGCGGTTATCGTCGATGCAGCCATTTCCGGCGCGCCGGCCGGGACGGTGCGGCGCTTCGACCTCGGCGACGAGGGGGAGCTGTTACCGATCGATTCTGGCTGGTCCAGCCACGGCTTCGGCCTCGCCGAGGCGATCGGCCTCGCGCGCGCCCTCGGCGCGTTTCCGCCTGTTTGCGTTCTGTTCACGATCGAGGGCGAGAGCTTCGCTCCGGGCGCGCCCCTATCGGCGGCGGCGCAGGCCGGCGCGGCGGCGGCGGCGGAGCGGATTCTCGCCGAGTTCGCGGCGAAAGAGCGCTCGGACGGCGCTTCTTTTTTCACCGCGGGATAAATTGTCCGACCTTGCCCACAGAGCAGAAAAACCCTATAGGAATAACTGTCTTCAGGCGGTACGCGGGCGTAGTTCAGTGGTAGAACGACAGCTTCCCAAGCTGTATGTCGTGGGTTCGATTCCCATCGCCCGCTCCATTTTGCGCAGTCTGTTTCAACAGCGCTCGCTTTTCGGCCGCCTCGCTCGAATGCGCTTTCGATTCGCATCGCGGAGCCGGTCGGAAAGTCTCATCCGGATCGTGTGACCATGGCGGATTGTCTCCCGACCTTGCTGCTGATGAATTCTGCCGTATTCGCGGTTCTCGGCGCCTTTCTCTATCTCGTCTGGCGCGAGGATCCGGAGGCCGCGGAATATCGCTGGTGGTGCGCGGCGCAGCTCATGATCAGCCTAGGCGTCGCTCTGCTATCCTTGCGCGAATCCTATCCGCTGCTCGCGATCGGCCTCGGCAATGCGCTCACTCTGTGGGGCGTCGGCCTCGTCTGGGGCGGATCGCGGGTTTTCATCGGCCGTCCCGTGGACATGCGTCTGGCGCTCGCCGGCGGCGCGATCTGGCTGCTCTTCTTCTCCCTGAGCGTCGATTCGGTCCGTATCGTCGACCGCTGCGCCATATCGGCGGTCTATGCTTTTCTGCTCGCCGACGAATTCTCCTCGGTGCGTCGGCACAGGACGCGCACGCAGCAGGCGACGATCGCGCTCGCCGCCGCGCATGCCTGCTTCGGGGCGGTGGTCGCGGTCATCGTCGTCATGCTGATGGCGCGCGGCGCTCCTTTCGATCCGAAGCCCTTCGTCGTCTCCGTCGCGCTGGAATCCGTGAGCTATGGTCTGCTGATGGGCTTTGCTCTGCTGGCCGTGACCAAGGAGCGGGCCGTCGCGCGGCAAAAATTCATGGCGGCGACCGATCCGCTGACCGGCCTCTCCAATCGGCGCAGCTTCGATCATAATGCCGATGCGGTGATCCGCAGCTCGCGCGGCCAGGGCGATTCGGCGCTGCTCATCTTCGATCTCGATCGGCTGAAGGCGATCAATGACAGCTTCGGCCATTCGATGGGCGACCGCGCGCTGACCACTTTCGGCGAAGTGGCGGCCAAGAGCATTCGCAACGAGGATTTTCTGGCGCGCATCGGCGGCGATGAATTCGCGCTGCTGCTGACGCGGGTCGATAGCGCGCGGGCGGTCGCCGTGGCCGAACGCATTCGTTCGGCCTATGTTTCCGCGGCGGCGGCGCTCGGCGACGGATTGTCATCCGTCAGCGTCGGCATCGCGCTTTCCGACCAGGAGACGAGCGATCTCTCCGCGCTGAAGGAGGCCGCCGACAAGGCGCTCTACGCCGCGAAATCCGGCGGCCGCAATCAGGTCTTCGTGGCGCAGGCGTGAGATCGAGCGGCCTCAGCGCGCCTCGGCGCGGGTAAGTCCGCCCATGCGCTCGATAAAGCCGGCGATTGTATCGAGCCCGATATTCTCCTTCAGATTGGCGAAAACGAAGGGCCGGCCGCCGCGCATTCGGCGGGCGTCGCGATCCATCACCTCGAGCGAGGCGCCGACCAGAGGCGCGAGGTCGATCTTGTTGATGACGAGAAGGTCCGAGCGCGTGATGCCGGGGCCGCCTTTGCGCGGAATCTTGTCGCCGGCCGAGACGTCGATGACATAGATGGTGATATCGGCGAGCTCGGGGCTGAAAGTGGCGGCGAGATTGTCGCCGCCGCTCTCGATGAGGATGAGATCGAGATCGGGGAATTTGCGGTTCATCTCGGCGACGGCGGCCAAATTGGCGGAAGCGTCCTCGCGGATCGCCGTATGCGGGCAGCCGCCCGTCTCGACGCCGATGATGCGCTCGGGCGCGAGCGCGCCGGAGCGGGTGAGGAATTCCGCGTCCTCTTTCGTGTAAATGTCATTGGTGATGGCGGCGAGGCGATATTTGTCGCGCAGCGCTTTGCACAGCCGGTCCATCAGCGCCGTCTTGCCGGAGCCGACCGGGCCGCCGACGCCGACGCGCAGCGGACCGTGAGGAGAATGGGGCGCGGTCATGAGCGGAACAGCCTCGTATATTGCGTTTCATGGCGCATGGACGCGATGTCTATGCGCAGGGCGGAGGTGGTGAGCGTGTCGAGCGGCGTCGTCTCGGCGGCGCGCGCGGCGCGCATGATGATGGGCGTGAGCGCGGCGAGCGCCAGCAGCCCATCGGTCTGGCCGAGCGGAATGAGCCGCACGCCGGCCGAGACGAGATTGGCGGCGAAGGCGTGAGCAAAGGCGCGCAGAGCAGCGTCCAGCGGCGCGTCCACGACCGCCGCGCCGACCGCGACGGGAAAGGCGATCTCGCCATCGCGCCGCGCGGCGAGCGCATCGAGCGGCGAACCAGGAAAAGCGGCGCATGTAGCGCGTGCGAAGGCCGCGCCCTGATGGCGCGACTCCAGCGCAGTCTCCGCGCTCGAGCGCCAGGCGGCGGCAAGATCGGCTGTCACGTCTAGCCCATCCACGTCATTGGCGCGGGCGGCGCGCCAAGCGGCGGCGAGAAAGACGAGATCACACCAGCCGCCGCCCATTTCCAGTGCTGCGCCGATATAGGCTTGGAGGCCGCCGCGGTCGCTGACGTCGCCCGTTTCCACGGCCCACTCCAATCCGTGGCTGAAGGCGAAGCCGCCGACGGGATAGGCCGGCGACATGAATGTTAGCAGCGACAGCAGCCAGTCGCGTGGCTCAACCATGTCCGTGGTCATGATGACCGTGCGCGTGATGATGATCGTGACTATGCGATGAATGGCCGCCATAGGCGCCATTCTCCGGATCGAACGGCAGATCGCGCCGCGTGACGATCCCGCCCAATCCTTCGACCATGTCGGCGATGACGGAATCGTCTCGAATGACGAGTCGATCGGGAAAAATCTGAATGGCGAGATGGCGATTGCCGAGATGATAGGCGAGGCGTGGCAGGCCCGCCGTTCCCGCTTCTATCACCAGAACCGGCTCCGGTTTTGCGACGACGCGGATTACCGAGCCGTCCTCGAGCGCGAGCCCGTCGCCCTCGCCGAGCCGCGCGGCTTCGGCGAGATCGAGCAGGAACGCCTCGCCCTGATCGCTGGTCAGGCTGCGGCGCCGACGATGGCGCTCGTCCCAATCCAGCGTCGCCGTCCCGCGCTCTCGCCCTTTGTCCCAGCTTCCCGCGGGAAGCCTATGCGCCGCACGCATCTTCGCCCTCTCAAAACAGGAAATAGCGCTGCGCCATTGGCAGCACGGTGGCCGGCTCGCAGGTCAGCAGCTCGCCATCGGCGCGCACTTCGTAAGTCTGGGCGTCGACCTCGATCTTCGGCGTCGCGTCATTGAGGATCATGCTGCGCTTGGAAATCCCGCCGCGCGTGTTGGTCACGACATGCAGCGGCCGCTCGAGCCCATATTTCTGCGCGACAGACGCCTCCCGCGCGGCGCGGCTGACGAAGGTGACGCAGCTCTGCGTGAGGCTGCGGCCGAAGCCCGCGAACATCGACCGATAATGCACGGGCTGCGGCGTCGGTATGGAGGCGTTGGGATCGCCCATCGCCGCCATCGCAATGCTGCCGCCCTTCAATATGAGATCCGGCTTAACGCCGAAGAATGCCGGCGACCACAGCACGAGATCGGCGAGCTTGCCCGGCTCGATCGAGCCGACGAGATCGGCGATTCCATGCGCTATGGCGGGGTTGATCGTATATTTCGCCACATAGCGGCGGGCGCGGAAATTATCATTGCCGGCGCCGTCGCCAGCGAGCTTGCCGCGCTGTCGGCGCATCTTATCCGCCGTCTGCCAGCAGCGAATGATCACCTCGCCGACGCGGCCCATCGCCTGGCTGTCGGAGGAATACATCGACAGCGCGCCGAGGTCGTGGAGAATATCCTCCGCCGCGATCGTCTCCTTGCGAATGCGGCTCTCGGCGAAGGCGATGTCCTCTGGAATCTTCGGGTCGAGATGATGGCAGACGAGCAGCATGTCGAGATGCTCGTCGAGCGTGTTGATCGTATAGGGTCGCGTCGGATTGGTGGAGGAGGGGAGCACATTGGGCTCGCCCGCCACTTTGATGATGTCCGGCGCATGGCCGCCGCCGGCGCCTTCCGTATGAAAGGCGTGAATGGTGCGGCCCTTGAAGGCGGCGATCGTCGCCTCGACGAAGCCGCTCTCGTTCAGCGTGTCGCTGTGCAGCGTGACCTGCACGTCATATTCGTTGGCGACGGTCAGCGCGCAATCGATCGCCGCCGGGCTCGAGCCCCAATCCTCATGCAGCTTGAGGCCGATCGCGCCGGCCTCGATCATCTCGACGAGCGCTCGCGGCTGGCTGGCGTTGCCCTTGCCGAAAAAGCCGAGATTGACCGGCAGCCCCTCGGCAGCCTGCAGCATGCGCCTCAAATGCCAGGGGCCGGGCGTGCATGTCGTCGCCTTTGTCCCTTCGGCGGGGCCAGTGCCGCCGCCGAGCATCGTCGTGACGCCGCTCGCCAGCGCTTCCTCGCACTGCTGCGGGCAGATGAAATGAATATGCGTGTCTATGCCGCCCGCGGTGACGATGCGGCCTTCGCCGGCGATGATCTCCGTGCCCGGTCCGATGATGATATCGACGCCGGGCTGAACATCGGGATTGCCGGCCTTGCCGATGCGCGCGATGCGCCCGTTGACGATGCCGATATCGGCTTTGACGATGCCCCAATGATCGAGGATCACGGCATTGGTGATGACGGTGTCGACCGCGCCTTCCGCATTGGAGCGTTGGCTCTGGCCCATGCCGTCGCGGATGACCTTGCCGCCGCCGAATTTCACCTCTTCGCCATAAATCGTGTGATCGCGCTCGATCTCGATCAGCAGCTCCGTATCGGCGAGGCGAATGCGGTCGCCGACCGTCGGTCCGAACATTCCGGCATAGGCGCGCCGAGAAATCTTATTCGCCATCTCGCGCCCCCAGAGGTCCCATCACCGCGCCATTGAATCCATAGACCGCGCGCTCTCCGGCATAAGGAACGAGCGTGACGATGCGCGTCTGTCCCGGCTCGAAGCGCACGGCCGAGCCGGCGGGAATGTCGAGCCGCATGCCGCGCGCCTTGGCGCGATCGAATTGCAGCGCGCTATTGGTCTCGCCGAAATGATAATGCGAGCCGACCTGAATCGGCCGATCGCCCGTATTGGCGACGGCGAGCGAAATGGTGGCGCGGCCTTCGTTGAGGGTGATCTCGCCCTCGGCGGGAATGATCTCGCCCGGTATCATCGGATCGGCTCGTGAACGGTGACGAGCTTCACGCCATCCGGGAAGGTCGCCTCGACCTGCACCGCCTCGATCATCTCGGCCACTCCCTCCATCACCTGCTCGCGCGTCAGCACGCTCGCGCCTCGAGTGCGCAGCTCCGCCACCGAACGTCCGTCGCGCGCGCCTTCGACGACGAAATCGGTGATGAGCGCGACCGCCTCCGGATAGTTGAGCTTGGCGCCGCGCTCGAGGCGCCGGCGCGCCACCATCGCCGCCACGGCGACGAGCAGCTTGTCTTTTTCGCGCGGCGTCAGATGCATTCCGCGTCCTCCCTGTCGAGCGAGCCTGAAGGCTCGCGGTCCTTTGGCGCGCTCGGACCGCGAGCCTTCTAGCTCGCCCCGGCGCATCTTCTTTAGTTTAGCCACAGACGCGGCGCTGCGCCGCGTCCGCCGGTCGCCTCGGGTCGCAACGCCGCCATCGCCTCGATCACCGCGCCACGCAGCCGCGCCGCGTCGCTATCGAGAAAGCGCATCAGCAGAACGCCATTGACGAGCGTCGCCGCGCCTTGCGCGAGGTCGCGCGCGCGCGGCAGAAGCGCCGAAGCATGCGGCCCGGCGATGACGATCGTCGCATAGCCGGCGGCCTCGCCGAGGCCGAAGCGAACTGCGCGTTGCGCCGCTATGTCGCCCGCGAAGCCGATGGCGTCCGCCCACACCGGCTTGCCGTCGATGCGCAGCATCCAGGCGTCGCGCAGCGCGCCATGGTTCAACCATTCGCCGCTCGCGCGCCGGCCGAACAAGATCGTCTCGACGCCGAGAAATCGCGCGCTCGGCGCGAGGTCGATCTCGATGCGCCGTCGCAGTCGCGCGCCATCGAAGAGGATGGTCTCCTGCGGCAGCCATTCGAGCCGCGCGCCTTCTCCGCAGCGAAGATGCGCGACGATCTCGGCGTCGTCGCCGCTGGAGCGATAGATTTTCTCGGCCGCCGGCGTGGTGATCGTCAGCGCGGCGCCGGCCTCGACCTCTATGTCCAGCGCATAGCAATCGCCGCCGACGACGCCGCCGCCGGTGTTGATGATCGCCGCCTCGGGCGCCTCGTTGGGCTCGACGGCCGGAAACAGCGCCCTCAGCGGCGCCTCCTGCGCCAGATGTCGCAACCGGCTCGCTCCCTGAACTTGCGCATAGCGCAATTCTATTCGGCCCCTCGCGCGTTGAGGACCGTTCACAACGCCACGAAATCCCTGATGTTGTCCTTGTCCATATCGGCTCCGAGACCTTGCTTGACGATCTGCCCGCGCGACATGACCATGTAATGATCCGCCAGCTCGCGGCCGAAGTCATAATATTGCTCGACGAGCAGAATGGCGAGATCGCCGCGTTTGCTCAAGCCCTTTATCACCTCGCCGATGAGCTTGATGATGGAGGGCTGGATACCTTCCGTCGGCTCGTCCAGAATGATGAGCTTGGGATCGGAGACCAGCGCGCGGGCGATGGCGAGCTGCTGCTGCTGGCCGCCGGAGAGATCACCGCCGCGCCGCCGCAGCATCTCCTTCAGCACCGGGAACATCTCATAGATTTCGCTCGGCACAATGGAGGCCTTGCGGGCCGGCTTCACCGCCATGCCCATCAGCAGATTTTCCTCCACTGTGAGGCGGGAGAAAATCTCGCGGCCCTGCGGCACATAGGCGACGCCGCGCGCTGCGCGCTGATTGGGCGAGAGCTTGGAGATATCCTCGCCATCGAATCTTATGGCGCCGCTGCGGATCGGCGTGACGCCCATGATGCTGCGCAGCAGCGTCGTCTTGCCGACGCCATTGCGCCCGAGCAGCACGGTGCAGGCGCCTTTGGGCGCGGTGAAGGAGACATCGCGCAGAATATGGCTGCTGCCGTAATATTGATGGAGGCCGCTGATTTCGAGCATGGTCCTAGCGCCCCAGATAGACTTCGATGACGCGCTCGTCGCTCTGCACCTCGCTGAGCGGGCCTTCTGCGAGCACGGCGCCTTCATGTAGCACCGTCACCTTGCGCGCTATGGCGCCGACGAACTCCATATCGTGCTCCACCACCATGATCGAATGTTTTCCCGCGAGCGACAGCAGCAGCTCGGCCGTGCGCTTCGTCTCGTGATCGGTCATGCCGGCGACCGGCTCGTCGAGCAGCAGCAGCAGCGGGCGCTGCGCGAGCAGCATGCCGATCTCCAGCCACTGCTTTTGGCCATGCGAGAGCAGACCTGCGCGCTCCTTGCCCTTGTCGGCGAGCTCCACCGTCTCCAGCAATTCACTGACGCGGTCGATCTGCTCGCCGGTGAGGCGACGAAACAGCGAGGCGCGCACGCTCTTGTCGGCCTTTATCGCGAGCTCGAGATTCTCGAACACGGTCAAATGCTCGAACACGGTCGGCTTTTGGAACTTGCGGCCGATGCCGGCGGCGGCGATCTGCGGCTCGTTCATCTTGGTGAGATCGAGCGAGCGGCCGAAATAGGCGGTTCCCACATCCGGCCGCGTCTTGCCGGTGATGACGTCCATCATCGTCGTCTTGCCGGCGCCATTGGGGCCGATGATGCAGCGCAGCTCGCCCGTGTCGATCGACAGAGAGAGGCCGCGCAGCGCGCGGAAGCCGTCGAAAGTGACCTGGACATCGTCGAGATAGAGCGCGACGCCGCTGGAGATATCCGGCTCGCCGATCATCGCGCGCGCTCCTTGCGGAAGGAGGCCAGCGTGTCGAAGAGGCCGATGACGCCCTTGGGCAGCAGCAGGGTGACGAGCACGAAGAGGAGCCCTAAGAAGAACAGCCAATATTCGGGAATGGCGGCGGTGAAGAAGCTCTTCGCGCCATTGACGATAACGGCGCCGATGAGCGGGCCGATCAGCGTGCCGCGCCCGCCGACCGCCGCCCATATGGCGATCTCGATCGAGGCGGCCGGCGACATTTCGCTGGGATTGATGATGCCGACCTGCGGCACATAGAGCGCGCCGGCCAGTCCGCAGATCGCGGCCGAGAAGGTCCAGATCGCGAGCTTGTAGGAGAGCGTGTCATAGCCGCAGAACATCACGCGGCTCTCGGCCTCGCGTATCGCCGTGAGCACGCGACCGAATTTGCTGGAGACGAGAAAGCGCGAGACGAGAATGAGCGCGAGAAGGCAGGCGCCGGTCAGCGTGAAGAGGATCATGCGCGTCGTCGGCGTCGCCAGCGGATAATCCACTATGCGCTTGAAATCGGTGAAGCCATTATTGCCGCCGAAGCCCGTCTCATTGCGGAAGAACAGCAGCATCATCGCATAGGTGAGCGCCTGGGTGATGATGGAGAAATAGACGCCCTTGATGCGCGAGCGAAAGGCGAAATAGCCGAAGACGAAGGCGAGCGTCGCCGGCGCGAGAATGGCGAGCGCGGCGGCATAGGCGAAATGATCGGTGAAGCTCCAGAACCAGGGATAGGCCTTCCAATCGAGGAAGACCATGAAGTCCGGCAGATCGGAATGATAGCTGCCGTCCCGGCCGATCTGGCGCATCAGATACATGCCGAAGGCGTAGCCGCCGAGCGCGAAGAATATGCCGTGGCCGAGGCTGAGAATTCCGGCATAGCCCCAGACGAGATCCATGGCGAGCGCCAGCATGGCGTAGCAGAAGAGCTTGCCGATGAGCGCGACCGATGCGTCGGAGAGGTGGAGGAAGGAGCCCTCCGGCGCGACGAGATTGGCGAGCGGCACGGCGACGAATATCGTCAGCGCCGCGGCGAGGAAGGCGAGCCAGCCGCGTAGGCCGAAGATCCGCGTGGCGAGCGATGGGGCAGGGGGGATGTAGAGCATGTCGCTAACTCAATCGGCCTGCCGGCCGCCGAGCGCGAACAGGCCCTGCGGACGCTTTTGTATGAAGACGACGATGAAGATCAGCAGGGCGATCTCCGCGAGCACGGCGCCGGCCATATTCTCGAGAATCTTGCCGGCGACGCCCAATCCGAGCGCCGCATAGACGGCGCCCGCGAGCTGTCCGACGCCGCCGAGCACCACCACCATGAAGCTGTCGACGATATAATGCTGGCCGAGATCCGGCCCCACATTGCCGACCTGCGATAGCGCCACGCCCGCGAGGCCGGCGAGGCCCGAGCCGAGCGCGAAGGCCATCGTGTCGATGCGCGAGGAATCGACGCCGACGCAGCGCGCCATGCCGCGATTCTGCGTGACGGCGCGCACGAAGAGGCCGAGGCGCGTTCGCGCCAGCAGGAAGGAGACGAGCAGCAGCACGCCGACCGAGAAGATCAGTATGACGATGCGATTATAGGGAAGCTCGAGATTGTCGGTGACGAAGACACGGCCGGACATCCAGGCGGGGTTCTCCACCTGCACATTCTGCGCGCCGAACAGGCTGCGCACCGCCTGCATCAATATGAGGCTGACGCCCCAGGTGGCGAGCAGCGTCTCCAGCGCGCGGCCATAGAGAAAGCGGATCACCGTGCGCTCTATGGCGACGCCGACGAGAGCGGCGACGAGGAAGGCGACCGGCGCGGCGGCGGCGAGATACCATTGGAAATGATCGGGCAGATGCGCGCGGAAGAGATTTTGAACGATATAGGTCGCATAGGCGCCGATCATCATCATCTCGCCATGCGCCATGTTGATGACGCCCATCAGCCCGTAAGTGATGGCGAGGCCGAGCGCGGCGAGCAGCAATATGCTGCCGAGGCTCAGCCCCGAGAAGACGACGCCGAGATTCTCGCCGATGGCGAGGCTCGATTCGACATTGCGCAGCGAGCGCGTCAGCGCGACGCGCACTTCGCCGTCGTCCTCGGTGGCGAGGCGCGTCTTCAACGCCTCGCGGACGCGGCCGGATATGGTGGTGCGCAGCGCCTGCGCGGCGGAGAGGCGCTGCACGCGATCGGCGCTCTGCAGCTCGCCGAGCGCGCGCATCTGGCGCAGCACGTCGCGGACGCTGGCGTCGCGCTCCTTCTGCTCGGCTTTCGCCAGCAAGGCGACGCGGCTCTCGTCGAGCTCGGCGCTCTGCAGCCGCTTCACCGCTTCGAGCCGGGCGGCGCGATCGGGCGAAGCAAGCTCGATCAGCGCGATCGTCTCCTCGATCGCGAGACGCAGGCTATTGCTGGTCGAGGCGTCCTCGGCGTCGGCGGGAAGCTCGGCAGGCGTGCGTTCCAGCGCGTCCACGACCTTGTCGCCATCGACGATGAACGCCTTGTCGCCGGCGAGCTTAACGCGGTCGGCGAGGAGATCGCGTAGAAAAGGGATGGCGGAGAGATCGCCGCGCGCGGCGGCGGCGCCCAGCGCTCTATGCTGCTCGTCGGGATCGCCGCCGGTCAGCTGGGCGATCGTCTCGCGGTCGAGCGCCATGGCCGGCGCGACGGACATAGCCAGCAGCAGGCCGACGATCAGTCTGAGCATACGCAAGTTTCAACGCTCCATTTCAAAGCCGCATCGGGCGGCCCGATCGCCGGGCCGCCCGCCAGTCTCGTCAATGCGTGTCCGGCTCGTCCTTTTTCTTGTCATTGCCGGGAATGAAGGGGCTCCAGGGCTGCGCGCGCACGGGGCCGGGCGTCTTCCACACGACATTGAACTGGCCGTCCGCCTTCACTTCGCCGATGAACACCGGCTTGTGGAGATGGTGGTTCTTCGCATCCATCTCGGCGGTGAAGCCCGACGGCGCCTCGAGCTTCTGACCGCCGACGGCGGCGATCACCTTGTCGACATCGGTGGTCTTGGCCTTCTCGACCGCCTGCTTCCAGAGATTGACGCCGATGTAAGTTGCCTCCATCGGATCATTGGTCAGCGGCTTGTCGGCGTTGGCGACGCCATGCGCCTTGGCGTAGGCGGCCCATTTCTTCTTGAACTCCGTATTGGCGGGGTTCTTCAGCGACATGAAGTAATTCCACGCCGCCAGATGGCCGACGAGCGGCTTGGCGTCGACGCCGCGCAGCTCCTCCTCGCCGACCGAGAAGGCGACGACCGGAACTTCCGTCGCCTTGAGCCCGGCATTGCCCAGCTCCTTGTAGAAGGGCACGTTGGAGTCGCCATTGATCGTCGAGACGACCGCCGTCTTGCCGCCGGAGGCGAATTTCTTGATGTTGGCGACGATGGTCTGATAATCGCTATGACCGAAGGGCGTGTATTCCTCCATTATGTCGGCGTCGGCGACGCCCTTGGAATGGAGGAAGGCGCGCAGGATCTTATTGGTCGTGCGCGGATAGACGTAATCGGTGCCGAGCAGCACGAAGCGCTTGGCGCCGCCGCCGGCCTTGCTCATCAGATATTCGACGGCGGGAATGGCCTGCTGGTTCGGCGCCGCGCCCGTGTAGAAGACGTTCTTCTCAAGCTCCTCGCCCTCATATTGCACCGGATAGAACAAGAGGCCGTTCAGCTCCTTGAACACCGGCAGCACGGATTTGCGCGACACCGAGGTCCAGCAGCCGAAGACGACGGCGACCTTGTCGGTGGCGAGCAGCTGGCGCGCTTTTTCGGCGAAGAGCGGCCAGTTGGAGGCGGGATCGATGACGACGGGCTCGAGCTTGCGCCCGAGCACGCCGCCCTTGGCGTTGATCTCCTCGATCGCCATCAGCGCCGTGTCCTTCAGCACGGTCTCGCTGATGGCCATGGTGCCGGAGAGAGAATGCAGAATGCCGACCTTGATCGGCCCCTTTTCCTCCGCGTGCGCCGGAACGAGCGCGGTCGACGCGAGCAACGCGCCTGCGGCGAGCATGCCGAGACTCTTCACCATAACTCTACGTTTCATTCGTCTCTCTCCCAGGTCGGATAGGTCGCGCCGCGCTCAGAATTGGATCTGAACGCCGAGGATGAACTTGTCGATGTCCTTGCGCGCGGTGAATTGGTTGATCGCGTAATTGGCCGTGATGCGCAGATTGTGTCCGTCGATCACATAGGAGACGCCCATGTCGTATTGGCGCTCCCATGTCGCGGCGAGCGTGTCGCGGAAGGATTGATAGCGGAAGTAAGGCTGGAAACGGCCCCATCCGATCACGTAAGGAATGAGATAGCCGGCGCCGACCATATAGGCTTCGCCGGGCCGTATGCCGCCGACGAGATCGGTCGAGCGGGCGTTGTTGAAATTGGTGGCGACGTCGTTCACGCCATGGGTGTAATAGCGGTAATAGGCGCCCTCGAAGGTCGCGGCGCCGAATTCGCCGAGCTTCTTCTCGAAGAGAACGTCGACGTTCCAGGCGGTGAAGTCGGCGCGCTGCAGCTGATTGCCGACGCCGTCCTGCTGATATTGCGCCGCGACGCCGATCGCCAGCACATCTGCGCCGCCGAAATAGGTGCTGCTGGTGTAATAGGCGGGATCGGGATCGGGATCGAGCAGATTGAGATTGAGGCGGCCGGCGAACAGCGGATTGCCGGATTGGTTCGACGCGCCGATGATTTGATTGTGGCCGTCATAGACGCCGAATGAATAGGTGAGGCGCTTTTCGAACAGCTTGCCCCAGACCGTGCCGCCGTCCATGCGGCCGGAGACCTTGCCGGGATAGCGCGAGACGACGCCGGGATAAGACCAGCCGAGCAGATAATAGGGACCGTCGAGATTGGCGCGGTCGCTCGGCGGCAGCATGCGGCCGCCCCAGACGTTGATCTCGTCCAGCGGCTCGAACTGGCCATAGCCGTCGAGCACCTGAATCGTATTGTTGCTGGAGACTTCCGTGTTGAAGGTCGCCTTCAGATATTGATTGAAGGACGCCGAGGAGAAGATGCGGAAGCTCTCGAGGTCGACGCGATCGGGATTGGTCCCGGGCGTGTGATTGCGCGTGACGTCGCTGAAGAAGGGACGCAGGCCGAATCCGACGCTGACCCATTGATCGTCGCCGAACGGAACCACCACACGGGCCTGCGCCGCCTGATCCCCAATCAGGCAGCAGACCGCCAAGGCGAGCGCCGGCGCGGCCTTGGCCGCGAGCTTGGACCGACGGCGCGTTGTTTCTTGCGCCGCAAGTGCTTCGTGGGATTGGTTCATCTGTCCCCCTCGTGTCGTCCCCCCGGCGATTCGCGCCGGTTTCGTCACGTCAAGGACTAGTCGTGCGAGCCCCTAGGTAGGAATACGCTGAAATGCGTATTGCTCCGTTCGCGCCTTTTCGTCGAATAGGGCATGAGAGCCGACGCAGATTCGTCGGCGCTGGGGGAGAGACGCGCATGCGCAGATCGACGGCACTGGATATTTTCGGATTGACTGCGGGAACGCTCGCGCTCGTCTTTGCGGTGGGGCAGGCGAACGCATCGTCGAAGAGCCATAAGGGGACGAAGCCGGCCGCTTCGGTCGCCGCGCCACGCTACGCCGTGGACATGTGGTGGAACATCGGCGGCGATATGGGCGGCCTGAAGAAAGCCACAGACGCCTGCGTCAAGAAGCTCGGCGAGGCCGAGCGGCCGACGCTGGTGTCGCCGCCGCCTTCGACGACGATCCTGACCAAGCCCATGCTAGACTGTCTCGAGGCGCAGGGCTGGCGACCGGCGGGCGAGCCTCGGCCGGTCTGACGCGGGCGACGCCCCAACGTAAAGAGAGCATGCGCGAGCAGCAGCGAATTTTCCCGGTCCGTCGGACCTATAACAAGTTCGTCGCGGACCAGACGCTCGAGGATTATTCGCTGCGCTACACGGCGGAAGCGGCGCGCCGCTTCACGCCTTGGCGCGTCGCCAACACAGCGCTCGGGGCGATTTCCTTTCTCGCCTGCGAGGCGCTGGGCGGCGGCGTGACGCTGATGTTCGGCTTCACCAACGCCATGGCGGCGATCCTCGCCGTCGGCGCGCTGATCTTTCTCGCCAGCCTGCCGATCGGCCATTACGCGGCCAAATATGGCGTCGACATGGATCTGCTGACGCGCGGCGCCGGCTTCGGCTACATCGGCTCCACCGTCACCTCGCTGATCTACGCCTGCTTCACCTTCATCCTCTTCGCCATAGAGGCGACGATCATGGCCGATGCGCTGCAAATGTGCCTCGGCGTGCCGCTCGGCCTCGCTTACGCTATTTCTTCGCTCGCGATATTGCCCATTGCAGCGCTGGGCATTCGCTTCATCAGCCGCTATCAGCTATGGACGCAGCCGATCTGGCTCGTGCTGCAGACCGCGCCGCTCGTCTATCTCATCGCCGTCGGTGGGCCGGCCGTCTCCGGCTGGATGTCGTTCGCCGGCGCTTCGGGCGCGCTGAACGGCTCTTTCGATCTGAAGCTCTTCGGGCTTTCCGCCTCGATCCTGCTGTCGCTGCTGCCGCAAATCGGCGAGCAGGTCGATTATCTGCGCTTTCTGCCGACGACGGCGCGCATCGGCGCGCGCAGCTGGCGTTTCGCGCTCTTCGCGGCCGGGCCGGGCTGGATATTGATCGGCGTCGCCAAGCTCGCCGCCGGCTCCTTTCTCGCCTATCAGGCATTGTCGCTCGGCGTTCCGGCCGAGCGGGCGGCGCAGCCGAGCGAGATTTATTATCTCGCCTTCTCGAGCCTCGTTCATTCGCCCGGCCTCGCGCTGGCGCTCACCGGTCTCTTCGTCGTCGTCTGTCAGACGAAGATCAATGTCACCAACGCCTATGCCGGCTCCATCGCCTGGTCCAACTTCTTCTCGCGCATCACGCACAACCATCCCGGCCGCGTCGTCTGGCTGGTGTTCAATGTCACTCTGGCGCTATTGCTGATGGAATTCGGCGTCAGCCATGTCATAGACAGCATTCTGACCTTCTACTCGAATTTCGCCGTCGCCTGGATCGGCGCGCTGACCGCAGATCTCGTCGTCGACAAGCCGCTCGGATTGAGCCCGCCACAGATCGAGTTTCGCCGCGCCTATCTCTATGACGTCAATCCGGTCGGCTGTGGGGCGATGCTCGGCTCGCTCATCGTCTCGACGGCGGCGCTCTATGGCCTGCTCGGCGACACGCTGCAGCCGCTTTCGGCGATCGTCGGCTTTATTGTCGCCTTCTCGCTCGCGCCGCTCATCGCCTACGCCACCGGCGGGCGCTATTATATCGCGCGCCCGCAGGCTGTCTTCCGCGAGCCCATGCGCTGCATGATCTGCGAGAACGAGTTCGAGCCCAGCGACATGGCGTCATGCCCGGCCTATGGCGCGGCGATCTGCTCGCTGTGCTGCTCGCTGGACATGCGCTGCAAGGACGCCTGCAAGCCCGAGGCGCGGCTCGCCTCGCAGGCGCGCGCGCTCTTCTCTGCGCTTCTGCCGAGATTCTCGCTGCCCTTCTTCTCGACGCGCGCCGGCCGATTTCTCGTCGTGCTCGGTCTGCTCGCGGTGACGAGCGCGGCGATCCTCGGCGCGATCTATTTCCAATATGCGGCCGTCGTCGGTCCGGTGCAGAGGCCGATCATTCGCACGACGCTGGAGATCGTTTTCGTCGGCCTGCTGCTCGTCATGGGCGTCGCCGCCTGGACATTGGTGCTCGCGCAGGAGAGCCGCCGCGTGGCGGAGGAGGAGACCCGCCGCCAGACCGAGATTCTGCACGAGGAGATCGCGGCTCACGAGCGCACCGACGCCGAGCTGCAACGCGCCAAGGAGGCGGCGGAGGCGGCCAATATCGCTAAGACGCGCTTCATAGCGGGGCTCAATCACGAGATTCGCACGCCGCTCAACGCCATCAACGGCTATGCGCAATTGCTGGAGCGCGACGCCACTGATCGTCCGCAGGACGCGGTGCGCGTCATCCGCCGCAGCACGGAGCACATCACCAATCTCATCGACGGATTGCTGGACGTCGCCAAGATCGAGACCGGCTCGCTCGATGTGGCGCGCGATATTTTCCGCATCGACGAGACGCTGGACCAGCTCGTCGATATGTTCCGCCTGCAGGCGGCGGCCAAGGGCGTCGCCTTTCGCTATGAGCGCAGCCCCGATCTGCCGCGCTATGTGCGCACCGACAGGAAGCGCCTGCGGCAAATCCTCATCAATCTCGTCTCCAACGCCGTGAAATTCACCGAGCGCGGCCATGCGGGGCTGAAGGTCTCCTATCGCAACGACATTGCGGAGTTCATCGTCGAGGACACGGGGATCGGCATCATGCCGGAGGATATGCAGCGCATTTTCGCGCCCTTCGAGCGCGGCCGCATGGCGGCTGTCTCCGCCATTCCCGGCACCGGCCTCGGCCTCACCATCACCAAGCTGCTGACGCAGATCATCGGCGGCGAGATGCGCGTCGAGAGCGAGGTCGGTCGCGGTAGCCGCTTTGTCGTGCGCCTCTATCTCACCGCCGCGACCTCGCCGGAGGAGGGGCAGAAGCCGCCACAGATTCGCGGCTATGCCGGGGCGCGCAAGACCATTCTCGTCACCGACGACACGGCGACGCACATCGATGTGATGCGCCAATCGCTGGGCGGGCTCGGCTTCGACGTGCTGACGGCTTCTAATGGCTCCGATTGCGTCGCGCTCGCCATCGAGCGCAATCCCGATCTCGTCATGCTCGATATCGCAATGCCCGGCATGGACGGCTGGGAAGCGGCGCGGCGATTGCGCGACGCGCTCGGGCCGGAGACACCGATCATGATGGTCTCCGCCAACGCCCATGAGCTGATGGAGCGGCGCGGCCCCGATTCGCCGCATGATGATTTTCTAGTGAAGCCGATCGAATTTTCCGAAATGCTGGACCGCATCGGCAATCTTCTCGGGCTCGATTGGTTCTATGTCGCGGCGCGCGCCACGCCCGGAGCGGAGCCTTTCGCGCCGGCCGCGCTCGCTTTGCCGCGCGAGAGCGTCGAGAAGCTGCTGCATCTATGCCGCGTCGGCCACAGCCGCGGCATAGAGGCCGCGCTGCGCGAGATAGAGGAGGCGGCGCCGGAGCGCTCCGCGGCGATCGCCCAATTGCGCGCCATGGCGCAGAATTTCGAATTCGAGGAGCTGGCGCAGACTCTGGAGGCCGCATTGACGCAGGAGATCGAGCATGTCGGCTGATCTGCGCCAGCGCGACACGGCGCTCGTCGTCGATGACAATCGCGACGAGCTCAGCCTGCTCGTCGAGGCGCTGGAGCGCGCCGATTTCACTGCGCTCGCCGCCACCAATGGCGAGGCGGCGCTGGCTCTGCTCGAGCGCGTGACGCCCAATGTCGTCGTGCTCGACGCGGTGATGTCCGGCCTCGACGGTTTTGCGACCTGCCGGCGCATAAAGCAGAATCCGCGTTTCGCGCATCTGCCGGTGATCTTCCTCACCGGGCTCAAGGACACGAGCCATGTGCTCATGGGCCTCGAGGCTGGCGGCGTCGATTATGTGGTGAAGCCGGTCATCATAGAGGAGCTCGTCGCCCGCATTCGCATTCACGTCTCCAACGCGAAGGCCGCCTTTGGCGCGCGCGTGGCGCTGGACGCCACGGGCCGCCATCTCCTGGCGACGGATCGCGACGGACGTCTGCTCTGGTGCACGCCGCAGGCGGCCGATCTTCTCGCGGCGCGTCTCGGCCCCTTCGAGATTTTGCGTTCGCAGCCGCCGGAGGCTTTTGCGGCGTTGCTGCGCGAAGCGGCCGAGCGCCGCGACCATGACGCCTCCGCGGCGGCGGGGCCGGTCGCCATCTCTTTTCTCTGCGAGATCGGCGGCGACGAGCTGCTGTTTCGCCTGACCGAGCCGCAGAGCGTCAGCGACGAGGCGTTTTTGGCGCAGAAATTCGCGCTGACATTGCGCGAGGCGGAGGTGCTGAGCTGGCTCGCGCGCGGCAAGTCGAATCACGACATAGCCGAGATTCTCTGCATCTCGCCCCGCACGGTACACAAGCATCTGGAGCGCATTTTCGTGAAGCTCGGCGTCGACAGCCGCTCCTCCGCGACCTCAGTGGCGCTGCAGACGCTGAAGGCATTGGCGGCGGATTGAGGGGGCGACACACGCTCCGGCCGGGCGGAGCCGGAGCGGAAGCTCTTGTCTTTCCGCGCGATCGAAGCTTGGATGCGCGCGCCGGCCGATGGAATGCGTGGCGCGATGGAGCCCTTATGAGCGATGAGCTTTCGGATATGTCCTCTCGTCTCGTCGCCCTGGAGACGGCGCTCGCGCATCAGGGACAGGACCGTCGCCGAGCTGAACGACGTCATCGCCTCGCAATGGCGAAGGATCGACACGCTGGAACGGCAGATCGCCCGCTTGCGCGAGGAGTTCCAGACGCTCGGACTCCGCGACGCGCCGGAGCGACCGCCGCCGCATTATTGAGATGCGAGCGCGGTTCTATCTACTTGAATTATTAGGCTATTGGTGCCCCTGGCCGGAGTCGAACCAGCACTCCTTGCGGAACTCGATTTTGAGTCGAGCGCGTCTACCAATTCCGCCACAGGGGCGCGGGCCGGCGGGGCCGGCGTCGCGGCGCGGATATTAGCCGGGCCGAAGCCTCCGTCAAGGCGAGCTTGCGCGTTTCGCACGGCCGATGCGCGGCCAGCCTCGCCTCCGCCGCCGCGAGATGGTAAGCGAGGGGCGCTTCGCCCTTAGAACCGGTTGGAAAATGATCAAAAAGCTCTACGACTGGACCATGTCGCTCGCCGGCAGTCGGCATGCGCCTTTCGCGCTCGGCGCCATAGCTTTTGCGGAAAGCTCCTTCTTCCCGGTTCCGCCGGATGTGATTCTCCTGCCGATGTCGCTAGCCGAGCCCAAGCGTTCCTGGTTCTATGCCGGCATCTGCACCGTGGCCTCTGTGGCCGGCGGCGCGCTCGGCTACGCCATAGGCGCGCTGTTCTACGACACGATCGGCCTGTGGCTCATCGATCTCTATGGCTACGCCGCCAAAATGGAGGCGCTGCGCGCCTTTTACGCGCAATGGGGCGCGCTCTTCATATTGGTGAAAGGGCTGACGCCCATTCCCTATAAGCTCGTCACCATCGTCTCCGGGCTGATGGATTATAATTTCGGCCTGTTTCTCGCGCTCTCGCTGGTGACGCGCGGCCTGCGCTTCTTCATCCTCGCCGCCGCCATCAATCATTTCGGCGATTTTCTGCGCGACAAGCTCGAGGCGCATTTCGGCCTGTTCATCGGCGGGATGGCGGCGATCGTCGTCGTCGGCTTCGTCGTAGCGGCGAAATTCCTGTGATCGCGGCGCTGCTCTCCACGCGACAACGCGCGGCGCTGGCCGTTCTCGGCGTCGCCGTCGCCACCATAGGCGGCGCCTGGATCATCGAGGCGATGGGCTTCGCCCCCTGTGAGCTGTGCCTGAAGCAGCGCATTCCCTATTATGCCGGCATTCCGCTCGCCGCCTTCGCGGCCATAGCGCTGCAGCGGGGCGGGGAGGGGGCCGCGCGCGTCGCCCTGGCGCTGCTCGGGCTTTTGTTCGCGGCGGGAACGGCGCTGGCGCTCTATCATTCGGGCGTCGAGCTGAAGCTCTTTCCCGGCCCCTCCGAATGCACGGGCGCTCTGCGCAAGGCCGGCTCCTTCGACGATTTCCGCTCCTCGCTCGACAAGATGAAAGTCGTGAGCTGTGATCGTCCGGCGTTGCGCATCTTCGCGCTCACGCTCAGCAATTGGAATGTGCTGATCTCCGCCGCTCTCGCCGCCATCGCCTTTCGCGCCGCGCGCGGCGGCCGCTGAAATTCTCCGACCGGCCTTGTCGCAGGGCCGGCTCGCGCCATCCTCTGCCCGATAGAGATGTGACCTTTCCTCTCGGCGGCGACCAATCGGAGAATTCGATGCGAGTCTTCCAGCAATACGACATGCAGACGCAGGGCGTTCAGACCAGTCCGGACGGTTCGCCCAACACGCGGGCGCTCGGCCGGCATCTCATCCTATTGGAGAATCGCTTCAACGAATTGGCGAACGACGTCAATCTGATGCAGGACAAGCTGACGAAAATCCTCATCACGCTCGACAAGCTCGCCAATAAGGGCGCGCCGACCAATGGCCCCGTTACCAGCGCGGAGGCGCTGCGCCGGCTGCTGGGCTGACTGTTCCGGCCTGGCTCACTCCACCGCGAGCCGCGCCCTTGCGCGCAGCTTCTCGGTCTCGCTCTTCAGCTGACCGCAGGCCGCGAGAATGTCGCGGCCGCGCGGCGTGCGCACCGGGCTCGCATAACCGGCGTTGAACACGATGTCGGAGAAACGCTCGATCGTCTCCCAATCGGAGCATTCATAAGGCGCGCCCGGCCAGGGGTTGAAGGGGATCAGATTGATCTTTGCCGGAATGCCCTTCAGCAGCCGCACCAATTCGCGCGCTTCCGCCGGGCTGTCGTTGACGCCCTTCAGCATCACATATTCGAAAGTGATGCGCCGCGCATTGGAGGCGCCGGGATAGTCGCGACAAGCGTCGAGCAATTCGCGGATCGGATATTTCTTGTTGAGCGGCACCAGCTCATTGCGCAACGGATCGCGCACGGCGTGCAGCGAGATCGCGAGCATAGGCCCGCATTCGGCGCCGAGCTTCTCGATCTGCGGCACGACGCCCGATGTCGAGACGGTGATGCGCCGCTTCGACAGCGACAGCCCGTCGCCATCGGACATGATCTCGATCGCATCCTCGACCTGCTCGAGATTATAGAGCGGCTCACCCATGCCCATGAAGACGATGTTGGAGACGGCGCGCACATCCGGCCCCGAGGGCACGAGCCCATCTGTGGGCGGCTCGAGGCCGGGGAAATCGCCGAGCCGCGAGCGCGCGACGAGAAGCTGCGCGACGATCTCGCGCGTCGTCAGATTGCGCACCAGCTTTTGCGTGCCGGTGTGGCAGAAGCTGCAATTGAGCGTGCAGCCCACTTGGCTGGAGACGCATAAGGTGCCGCGGTCGCTCTCGGGAATGTAGACGCATTCGATCTCCGCGCCCTTGTCGTTGGCGTCGACAGGGTCGAGCCGCAGCAGCCATTTGCGCGTGCCGTCGGTGGAGACCTGCTCGGCGGCGATCTCCGGCAGCGTGAGCGTGAAACGCTCGGCGAGCTTTGCGCGCACGACTTTCGAGATGTTGAGCATCTCGGAAAATTCGCGCGCGCCGCGGAAATAGATCCAATGCCACAGCTGCGAGACCCGCATTTTGATCTCGCGCTCCGGAATCTCTATGGCGCGCAGCGCATCGGCCAGCTCGGCGCGCGTGGCGCCGGCGAGCGACGGCATTGGATCGGAAGCGGAAGCGGCGGTCATCTAAGTCCTCTTTCTCACGAGGAAAGCAGTATAACATGCGCGCGGGCCGACTCCATGGGGCGGAGGAACAAAGCGGTTATGGGAGACGGGCGGAAAATCGTCATAGCGACCTTCGGCTCGCTCGGCGACCTCAATCCTTATGTGGCGCTCGCTCATGCCTTGAAGCGCCTCGGCTTTCGCCCGGTGATCGTCGCCTGTGCCTTTTATCGGGAGTGGATCGAGAGCGAGGGGCTCGGCTTCGCCGTCATGCGGCCGGATATAGACGAGTTGGCCGCTAGGCTCGGCATGGATATAGGCGGGCTCGCCGATCGCGTCGCGCGCGAGGACGGCTTCATGTTCCGCGAGCTGATCTTTCCTTATCTGCGCGAGAGCTATGAGGATGTCGCCGCGGCGAGCGAGGGCGCGGCGGCGATCATCGCGCATAGCATCTGCTTTTCGGCCAAGCTCGCAGCGGAGCGGCTCGGCGTGCCGCTCTTCGACGGCGTGGTGTCGCCGCTCTTTCTGCTCTCCGCCTATGATCCGCCGCTCGGCCCGCGCTCGCGCTTCATGGCGCAGCCGCGCTCGCGTCTGGCGCTCGCCTATAACAAGGCGCTCGGCTTTGCGCTGACGCATTTTCTGGCCTTTCAGGGGCGGCCGATCGCGCGGCTACGGCGTGAGCTCGGCCTGCCGCATCGGCGCGGGCGCGCACTCTTGACCGGAGGCCCCTATGCGCTGGGGACGCTCGGCCTGCTCAGCCCGCTGCTGGCGCCGTCGCAGCCCGATCATCCGGCCGATCTCTTTGTCGCCGGCCATACTTTCCACGATCGCTTCACCGATACGGCCGAGGCCTTGCCGGCGGGGCTGGCGGAATTTCTCGCCGCGGGCGAGCCGCCGATCGTCGTGACGCTGGGCAGTTTCGTCGTGCATGCCCGCTCGGACTTCTACCGCGCCGCCGGCCGCGCGGCGTTGAGCCTCGGGCGCCGCGCGGTGCTGCTGGTTGCCGATGAGGAGCGCGAGGCGCTGGCCGAGGGATTGCCGCCGCAGCTTTTCGTCGCCGGCCATGTCCGCCATTCGCTGATCTTCCCGCGCGCCGCCGCCATCGTTCATCACGGCGGCTCGGGAACTTGCGGGCAGGCGCTGCGCGCCGGGAGGCCGCAGCTCGTCGTCCCCGTCTTCGGCGATCAGCACGACAATGCCGCTCGAGTGGCGCGTCTCGGCGTCGGGCGGCTGCTGCCCTATGAGCGCTGCGCCGCCGACCGCCTGACGAAGGAGCTGGGCGCGCTGCTCGCCGACGCGCGTCATGCGCAGAAGGCCCGCGAGGCCGCCGATCGCATAGGCTGCGAGGATGGCGCCGCCGCGGCTGCGGCGAAGATCGCCGAGTTGATCGGATGCGCGGCAATTGCGGTCGAGGCTTAAGGATGACAAATCCGATTCTTGTCGCGATAGCGATGATTTTGCTCGAATTATCTGCGGTTCGGGCCGGGGAGGGGCGTCTTTCTCTGGCCAAGGGCGAGACGCGGACAATCGAATTCGTCGAGAATCCGTCCACCGGCTATGTCTGGCGCTTCGATCGTGAGGCGAGCGAAAATCCGGCGATCATGCGGGTCCGCGACGGCGGCTTCACGCCCGCGGGCGGCGCGCCGGATCGGCCGCTGGCGGGCGCGCCGGGCCGGCGTTTCTTCCGCATAGAGGCCGTCGCAGCGGGGAGAGCGCGTCTGGTCTTCGTCGAGGAGCGTCCTTGGGAGAAGCGCGCCGTTCAGCGGCGGACGATCGAAGTTCTGGCGCGCTAACCTTCCTTCGGCTTCAGCGCATCGGCGAGCCGCATTTGCGCCGAGCCTGGCTGCAGCGGCTTCTGCTGGCTCTCATGCGGCGCCCAGCCGGAGAGCCAGACCAGCTCCATCGTCGCGCGCACGCGGCCGTCGGCATCGGAAAAGCGTGTCGCGTAGATTTCCGCCGCGCGCAGCAGAATGGCGCGCCGCAGCGGCTTGCGGGAGCGCTCCGTCAGCACATTGGCCGCGCCCATGGCGCGCAGCTCGGCGCAGAGCGCGAACATGGAATCATAGCGTAGCGTGAAGGAATCGACGTCCGTCACCGGCAGGGCGAAGCCCGCGCGTTGCAACAGCCCGCCGAGATCGCGCAGATCGACGAAAGGCGAGACGCGCGGACTGGCGCCGCCGGAAATCTCGTCCTCCGCCTGGGCGAGCGCGGCGCGCAGCTCTATGAGGCTTGCGCCGCCCGGAAAGCAGGCCAGAAACAGCCCATCCGGCGCCAGCATGCGCCGCGCCTGGGCGAGCGCGCCCGGCAGATCGTCCACCCATTGCAGCGCAAAGCCGGAGACGATGAGATCGAAAGCCTCCGCCGCGAAGGGCAGCGCCTCCTCCTCGGCGACGAGATCGACGCCGGGCTCGTAGAAACGCCCGGCCCGCAGCGGCGCGGGACGCCCGCCGGCGGCGACGGTCTGCGCGAAATGCGCCGCTGGGGTGCAGAGATCGAGCGAGCGGGGGAAGGGGCGCTTTATGCCCGCCAGCCGGTCGGCGAGATCATCGGCGGCGCGCGCCAATAGAAAATCCGGCGCGCCGCGCGCTGCGGCCCGCGCCAGCCGGCGACGCAGCAGAGCGCGATCGAAGATCGCCGGCGCGGACTGTCCTCTCTCCATGCCCCGTCATGCCCCGAACGCGCGGCCCGCGCAACCGCCGCCCGGCGCGCCGGAAATGGGGCCGCGGAAATTAGGCGGGGATTTCTCGGCATTTGTCGCGCTTTAGCGAGACAGGTAAGGAAATCTTAGTGTTAAACCGTAACCGCAACTATGGGATGGCTGGCGCGGAATGTGGCCGAAGCTAGAATGCGCGACATGTTCGAATGCGACGCCGGCCATTCGGAGAAGGTGAGCCATGTGCATTTCGTTTCGTCAGCGTATTTCGAGTTTCACGGCCGCGGCGGCGCTCGCGGGCGGCCTCGCTCTGCCGGGGACGGCGAGCGCGGCGCATAATGTCGTCTCCTACAGCGCCCCGGTTCAGGCGGGCACTGTGGTCATCAGCGCCCGCCAGCGCAGCCTGTTCCTGGTTAACGGGGACGGCACCGCCATTCGGTATCCGGTCGCCGTGCCCAAGGCCGGCAAGGAATGGTCCGGCTACGCCCATATCGACGGGAAATATGTGAATCCCGATTGGGTTCCGCCGGCGGTGGTCAAGCAGGACCATCCCGAGCTGCCCAATTTCATCCATGGCGGCTCGCCGCATAATCCGATGGGCGTCCGCGCCCTGACGCTCGACCGCAATCAGGTGGCGATCCACGGCACCACCAATAAGATGCGCGCCTCGGTCGGCACGGCCGCTTCCTATGGCTGCATTCGCATGCTGAACGAGGATGTTGTGGACCTCTATGAGCGCGTCGGCGTGGGCACGCCGGTGGTCATGACGCCCTGATCACGCTTTTCGATCGATCAGAACTCACGCCCCAATAGATAATAGAGTGCGTCATCCGATCGGATCGGAGCGGATGACGCGCTCGAAAGACGAAAGCGGAACAGCTCCAAGGCCGTCGCGCAGCTTCGCGCAAGCCGAGCGGCGGAGACTTGTCCCATGGTTTTTCGTTCCGCGAATGCTTCAGCTTGTGGACGTCGGCCCGCCGCCTGTAGACCGGCCGGAACGAATCCACCACTGTGCGACAAATCGACGAACGCACTTGAGGTTCGCGCCCACGAAGAGTTGAGTCGGCGGCATTTCAATCGTTTCGAGTATAGTGAACGAGCAGGACGATTCGTTTCGTCGGCGGTTCCCGAACAACGGGAACGCGAGGCTCGCAGTCAGCGTATGCGTCTCTGAAGAGAGAAGCGTCCGTCGC
Source organism: Methylosinus sp. sav-2 (assembly GCF_004366495.1). Lineage (NCBI taxonomy): Bacteria > Pseudomonadati > Pseudomonadota > Alphaproteobacteria > Hyphomicrobiales > Methylocystaceae > Methylosinus > Methylosinus sp. sav-2. The sequence goes on along the minus strand of NZ_SOEJ01000007.1, from coordinate 84,075 downwards.
CCTCGTCTGGCCGACCCTCACATTAGGTTTCGCTCATGCTGATCGCACCTGACAAAGACTTCGACCGTCCCCTGCATCCCGTCGACATCGTCGAGCAATTGGCGGCCACCAATGACTGGAGCTTCGATCGTGACGCCGAAGACGAGATTTCCATCTCGGTCGCCGGCGGCTGGACGGACTATCATGTGGCCTTCACCTGGCTGGCGGAGCTCGAGACGCTCCATGTGAGCTGCGCCTTCGATCTGCGGGTGCCGGAGCGCCGCCGCACCGAGGCGCAGGCGCTGATCCGCACCATCAACGAGCAGCTCTGGGTCGGCCATTTCGATCTTTGGCCGACCGAAGGGGTGGTCATGCATCGCCAGGGCCTGCTGCTGACTGGCGGCGCCCAACCCTCCGGCCCGCAATGCGCCGCTCTGCTGGACCATGCGCTGGAGACCTGCGAGCGCTATTATCAGGCGTTCCAATTCGTGCTCTGGGCCGGCAAGGGCGCTAAGGAAGCGCTCGAGACCGCGACCTTCGAGACCAAGGGAGAAGCGTGATCCAAATGGCCGACGCGGCCGAGCTGCCCCGCTCCATCACTCTGGTCGGGGCCGGAAAAATGGGTTTCGCCCTGCTGCAGGGCTGGGCGGCTCGCGGGCTTTCTGGCGCGGGCGTGACCATTGTCGAGCCGCAGCCTTCGCCGGCGCTCGTCTCGTTCGCGCAGGAGCGCGGCTTTCGCCTCAACCCCGAAAATCGCGAGGCCCCGCGCGCGCTTCTGCTCGCCGTGAAGCCGCAGGCGCTGGATCAAGTCGCGCCGACGATCGCGGGAGAGGCCGGCGCCGATACGCTCATCGTCTCCATTCTCGCCGGCAAGCGCGTCGCCGATCTTTCCGCGCGGCTGCCGCAGGCGCGGCTTTTCGTGCGCGCAATGCCCAACACGCCGGCCGCCATAGGCCGCGGAATCACCGGCGCCTTCGCCGCGCCCGCCGTCGATGCGGAGAATCACGCGCTGGCGGAGGCTCTGCTCGCCGCCGTCGGCGAGGTGGTGTGGGTCGAGACCGAGCCGCTGGTCGACGCCGTGACTTCCGTGTCCGGCTCCGGTCCGGCCTATGTCTTCTATTTCGTCGAGTGCCTGACCAGAGCGGGCGTCGAGGCCGGCCTGCCGGAGGAGACGGCGGCGCGGCTGGCCCGCGCAACCGTTTCCGGCGCCGGCGAGTTATTGCGTCAGAGCGCCGATACGACGCCGGCGACGCTTCGTCAGAACGTCACCTCGCCCGGCGGCACGACCGCGGCGGCGCTCGAGGTCCTGATGGCGGGCGACGGCCTCGCGCCGCTGCTGGAGCGCGCGGTCGCCGCGGCGAAGCGCCGGGCGGGGGAATTGTCCGGCTGAGCGGCGCAAAGCGCTTCCGATTCGGCAAAAACGCCCTAAATTAGCTTGCCTAAATTGACTTGGAAGCGGCTGGCTTCGAGCGATGTGAGGAGGCGGCGATGGCGACGAGCGGCAAGACCAACGAAACAGGCAATGGAAGCGGCTCGGTCCGCGACCGTATCGTCGAATCCTTGATGCGGCTGGCGGCGCGCCGCGCCTTCGAGGATATCGCGATTTCCGACATCGCCCAGGACGCGGATGTCTCGCTCGCGGATTTCCGCGACTGCTTTCCGTCCAAGGGTGCGGTGCTGGCGGCTTTCTCGCGCAAGATCGACCGGCAGGTGCTGGAGGATTTTGCCGGCCGCTATGCCTCGGAGCCCGCCAAGGAGCGGCTCTATGAGGTGCTGCTGCGCCGTCTCGAGGCGCTCGAGCCCTATCGCAATGCGCTGGAATCGGTGTCGCAATGGGCGTCCACCGATCCGCTGGCGGCGGCCGCGCTCAATCGCGAGACGGTCAATTCCATGCGTTTCATGCTGGAGGCCGCCGACATAGACAGCGAAGGCGCGCTCGGCGCGTTGAAGCTGCAAGGCCTCTCCATCGCCTGGTGGCGCGTGCTCGGAACCTGGTTCGACGATCGCGACGTCGATCTGTGCCGCACCAAGGCCGCGCTCGACCGTGAGCTCTCGCGCAGCGAGGCGGTGATCGAGCGGATCGAGGATGTGAGCCGCTTGACCTCGCCGCTGCGCGGTCTGGCGCGGGCAGTGTTCCGCGGAATGACCGGCCGCCGTCGCCACCGCCATCATGCGCGCGACCGCGACGATGAGTTCGAGGAAGATTATGAGGAGGCGCGTCGGCGTCATCACCACGCCGAAGATCATCCTCACGCCGATGGACATCACCACGGCGAAGGCCATCGCCGGCATCCGGACGACGCCACCGCTTGACGGCGGCGTCGTCCCGCTTTCATCAAAAGCCGATGCGCACGGCCGTCGTCACCGAATGGGCGACGGCCCCGTTGCGAGTCGCGACATCGGCGTCATAGCCGATGCGCCAGCCGATATTCGGCGCGAGATCGCCCTGCGCGCCGACGCCGACCGTGACGGAATTGCGATCATAGGTCGGAATGAGGATCGTCTGCGTCGCCATTTGGCTGAGCACGCCGGCGAGACTGACGTTCACACGCCTGGGATCGCGGTCGAGCATCTCATTATAGGCGACCCGCACCCAAGGATTGACGCCGAGGAAAGAGGCCGAGACCTCGCCGCCAAAGCGCAGCGTCGTCGCATAGGTCGAGTGCTCCGGATAGACGACATTGCCGCCGGCCGCCCCGCTCTCCGTATAGCCGCGAATGGTCGCATGGGTCTGCGTCACGCCGAAGAAGGGCGTGAATTGGAAGGCGTCGAGCTTCAGCTTGGCGCCGATCTCGCCGCCGAACGCGTAAGAATCGACGCTGGTGCGGCCGACGCCGGTGAGCCCATAGGCGCCGAGGCGGCGAATGTCGGAGAAGCCGACGTCCGGCGAGAAGGTCGCCGTTCCGTGCAGATAGAAGAGATCGCCGAAATAGCCGGCGTAGAGGCTCGGCGAGACGGTCGGCGAAATGTCGAAATAGCCGAGCGCGCCGCCGCCATATTGGCCTGCGCGCACCGTCGCCGCGACGCCCACGCGAATCTCCTTCCAGCCATAATCGACGCCGAAGGAGCCGCCATAGAGCGTGCGGTCGCCGTCGAGCCCGGGTCGCGACGCAGTGGGGCCGAAATCGACATTTCCGCCGAGCCAGGTGGAGAGGCCCTGCGCCGCGAAGACGCCGCTCTGCGCGCGTCGAATCGATTGCAGCTGCGCGATGACCGGCGCGGCGGCGCTCGAGGCGAGGCCGAGAGCGCCGGCGTCGATGCGTCCGAGCACCTGGGGCGTCGTATCGCGCATGGATTTGAGGAACAGCGGATCGACGGCGGTCGGCAAAGTGAGCTGATAGACCAGGACCATATTGTCGTTGTTCTGGCCGGAGTTATAGCTCTGGCCCTGCATCACGCCATTGGTCGTGGTGAAATCATTGTCGTTGGAGACGAAGAGGTAGAAGTCGTTCGGCCGGCCCTCGACGAGCGTCGGGACGAGCGCCATGCCCTCCCATTTCTCTGACAGAGTGAGCTGCGACTGCGCCGACTGGCCGGGCGCGCCATTGTTGAGATTGAGGCCGAAGCGGGCGAGTTGCGTCGTGTTGAGCATGTTCACGAGCTCGACCGACTGCGCCGGCGTGATCGCCGGATTCAGCACGCCATTGGGCGCGACCTGACCGCCCGCCGTCGTATCGGCGGCCGTGCCGGCGATATTGGTCGCCTGACCGATGTCGACGAGATAGATGGATTTGACCATGATCGGATTGCCGCCCGCCGGACCCTGGCCGGTTCCGTCGCGCGCCAGCACGAGGAACTGCTTGTCGTTGAGCGCCACCATCTCGCTCTGCGCCGCGGTGCGATTGGCGCTGCCGCCATCGCCGTTCAGCCTGTAGGTCGGCAGCTGCAGCACATAGGTCTCGATCGGCGCCGCCGGCGTCGGATTGAGCGAAATATCATAGACCAGGATGCGCGTATTGTTGCGCGTCTGCTGTCCAGAGGCCTGATCCTGCATCGTCGCGCTCTGCAGGATCGCGAAAAGCCGGTTGCCGTCCGGGCTGACCGAGACCGCCTCGAGCCCCTGATTGTTGCGGCGTCCAGTCGTCGGCGCGACTGTCGAATTGAAGTCGATCGCGCCATTGGTCCGCGGCAGCAGCGCCGAGGGAACTCCGACCGAGCCGACGAGATTGCCATTGGCGTCGAAATAAAAGATCGACGGGCCGTATTCGTCGCTGACGTAGAAGCTGCGGTCGGTCTTGAAGGCCAGCCCCTCGGCGTCGAGCGATAGCTTGCCGGCGCCGATCGAGCCAGCGGAAGGGCTCGGCGTGAGGCGGCCGAAGAGATTGACGGCTCCCGACCCAGAATCGGCGCCGGTGAATGTCTTGCCCTGATTGTCGCGCAGCAGGACGCCGCCGTCGGGCGTCATCTGCACCTGATTCTGCGAGCTGGTGGAGGCGGGGAGATTCGCGCCCGAATAGGGCGAGAAGGCGATGTTGAAGCGCAGCAGCCGTCCCGCATAATCGGAGAAGACGCCATTGGCGGGATCGTTGAGGCCGCGGTCGGGCAGGGCGAGCATGGTCGCGACGAAAGTCGAGCCGCTGCGCCGCCAGGAATAAGGGTCGATGGCGAGGCTCGAGAAGGAGCCGAGCGTGTCGCCGAGGAAGTCGATCGTCCCCGCCGGAAGACGTCCGGTTCCGACGAGACCTTGATTGGTGAAGGTCACGCCACCCAGGCCGACGGAGGCGGCGCCGTCATTGGCGACGATATTGGGCGTACGATAGGTCTGCGCCATTGCGGCGCCGTGAAGCGCGAGCGTCGAGATGGACGCGAGCAACCAGTAACGAAAAGGCATTTTATCCCCCGGCTTTAGCTTGGCCGGAGGTCTATGGCCGCCTGTTAACGATTCGGTGACAGTCTGGCCACGATCGTTAACAGAGCGGAAACATTTTCACGCTGTGGCCTTTGCGCCACGATGCGCGAGCGTCACAAGGACACGTAGACGAATTTGAGGCCCTTGAGTGTCGGGTAGTTCTCGCGCAGCGCCTTGGCGACCTTGCCGACGAGATCCTTGTCGCCGGCGGCCGAAGGGCCGACGAAATCCGTTCCCTGCATCCATGTCTCGAGGAAGCAGTGGAGCGTGTTGTCATAGGCGTCGTCGGTCGGATGCGCCGTCTTGTCGACGAGCGAGGCGATTCCGTCGGTGCTGACCTCGAGCCGCCAGTCGCGGTCGTCGACGACCGAGCCGATGAGCTTCGCAATGTCGGCGTCGGTCCAATCGCCCTTCAAATCAACGGCCATTTTTTTCGCTCCTTGGTGCGCGCGGCTTCGGCGGCGCGGGACAAAATGGACGAAGGGCCGGGAACGCCTGTCGGATATCCGACAGGCGCGCGTCGCGGCCCTTACCGCTCGCTCACTTCTTGGTGAGCTTGGCCACCGCCATATCGATCGCCGTCGTCGCCTCGCCGACGGTCAGCCAGGCGTCCGCGCGGTCCTCGCTCTTGAACGACTTGCCGAGATTATACGGCTCCTCACCCGGCACGTGCAGGAAACAGGCCCATTTTCCGTCGGCCTGCTCCTCGACCGTCACTTTGTAGTCCGCCACGCGGTCCTCCTCCTGTTGCTTTGCGTTGGGTCTCACGGTGCGCCGGTCCGTCTCCGGCGCGGCGACGATGAAGCAGATTGGGCGCCATATGCCGAGACATGCGGCGGCACGCTTATTGAACCTCCCTTTTTGGCCGGCGGGGCGCCGGCGCACGGAGGACGCACCCCATGACCGACATTGTGGAAGGGCCGGCGCTGGCCGCTCTCTCCTGCGGCAAGCCCGCTTTTCTCGTCGTGATGCTGCATGGGGAGGGCGCCGACGGCCAAACCATGGTCGATCATGCGCTCAATTGGGCGCCGACCATGCCAAAGGCCGAGTTTCTCTCCGCCGAGGCGCCCGCCGGCGCCGATGGCGTGAAGCGCTGGTTCGACGCCGCTGATCCAGAGGGGCTCGCCAAAGGGCTGGCGGCGCTCGAGCGCTTTCTCGAGGCGGCGCTGGCCAAGCGCCGGCTGCCGGCGTCGCATCTGGCGCTGGTCGGCTTCTCGCAAGGAGCGACCCTCTCGCTGCTCGCCGGCGTCGCGCGGCCGGGGCCGGCGGCGGCGGTGGTCGCCTTTGCCGGCGGTCCCTATGGCGCGGCGCCGTCCATCGGCCCTGATGGCGCGCCGCCCGTGCTGCTGATCCATGGCGACGCCGACGCCATCTCGCCGCTCGCCGCCGTGCGCGAGACCAAGACGGCTCTCACAGGGCAGGGCGCCAAGGTCCTGTCGATGACGCGCAAGGGTCTCGAGCATGCGATGGACGATGACGGGGTGATCGCCGCGGGCGATTTCCTCACCGAGCATGTCGTGCACAAGAAGAGCGCGGCGCATGAGGACGATCACGATCATGACCACGACGATCACGATCACGATCACGCGCATTGAGGCTCGGCACGGCTCTTGCGGGACGAGGTCAGGCACATTGCGAAAGGAGATCAGAACATGGCCCTGACCGCCGAGGACATAAAAGAAGGCAAATGCTATGCGACCCGCGGACCGGAGCGATACAAGGTGATCGCCATCAATCCGCGCGGGATCGTCACCTTCCTGACCTGGGAAGGCAATCAGAAGCCGAGCCCCCTGCGCGCCAATTGCGGCATGAAGGCCTTTCTGGAAGGCGTGACGAAGGAAATCCCCTGTCCGGCGGAGGGCTGACCGTCACACCGGCAAGGTGACGGTCGCGCGCAAGCCGCCGAGCGGCGAGCCCTCGAGCGTCACCTCGCCGCCATGCGAGCGCGTGATGTCGCGCGCTATGGCGAGGCCGAGGCCCGAATGGCTCTCGTCCTGATTGCGCGACTCGTCCAGCCGGTAGAAGGGCCGAAAGGCGTCTTCTCGCCGCTCGACCGGAATGCCCGGGCCGTCGTCGTCTATGTGGATGGTCAGCATATGGCCGTCATTGACGGCGGTGAGCGATATGTTTTTCGCATAGCGCTGGGCGTTGCCGACGAGATTGGCGAGGCAGCGGCGGAAGGCGGCCGGGCGCACGGCGACCTGCCTGCGGCCGGCAAAGCTCGTCTCGGCCCGAAGGCCGCGCCGCTCCGTGTCGGTTTTCAGCTCGTCCAGAATGGCGGTCACATCGGTCTCCGCCGTCGCCTCGCCGCCGTCGCCGCGCGCGAAGGCGAGATAGGCCTCCACCATGCGCTCCATCTCGTCGACGTCCTTTTTCATCTCGGCCGTCTCCGCCGTCTCGCCGATGAGGGCGAGCGACAGCTTGAAGCGCGTGATGATGGTGCGCAGATCATGCGATACGCCATTGAGCATGGTGGTGCGTTGCTCCATGGCGCGCTCGACGCGGCGCTTCATCTCCAAAAATGCGGCGCCGGCCTGCCGCACCTCGCGCGCGCCGCGTGGGCTGAAGGCGACCTCGCGGCCCTTGCCGAATTCCTCCGCCGCGCGGGCGAGGCGCAGAATCGGACGGATCTGATTGCGCAGGAAGGAGGTGGCGATGGCGATGATGACCAGAGACGCGATCACGGTCCAGATGAAGAAGATTTCCGAGTTCGACGCATAGGCCTGGGTGCGATGCGCGAGCAGGCGCATCACCGAATCGTCGAGCGCGACTCTGATTTCCACGATGTTGGAGCGCCCCACCGTGTCGATCCAGAAGGGGCGCTGCAGGCGCAGCGACAATTCCCGCGACAGCGTATGGTCGAGCAGCGAGAAGAAGGGCTTGGCGGCGGGCGGCGGCAGCGGCTCCTTGGGCAGGAAATGAACGTCTATGCTCAAATCCTCGCCGGCGATGCGCTGGATGATGTCGCGATGCTCATCCTTGGGAAAGGCCTCGTAGAAATCGATCAGCGCCGCCACATCGCGCGCCACGGCGGCGGAGAGGCGAGACGTCACCGCCTGCCAATGCCGCTCCATGAAGAAATAGGCGACCGCCGATTGCAGCAGCACGATCGGTAGAATCACGATCAGCAACGAGCGGGCGTAGAGGCCTTTGGGCATGCGCTCGTGCAGCCAGCCGGCGAAGCGCCGCCAGAGCTGGCGCGGGGCGTCGAGCGCGGCGGGGAGGGCTGATGTCATTGCGCTTTTCCGTATTCCTCGTCCGGTCCGATGACGGCGTCCGCCCACAGCCTGTATCCGCGGCCGCGGATCGTCTGCAAATGGCGCGGGCCTTGCGCGTCGCTCTCGAGCTTGCGGCGCAGCCGCGCCACCTCGACATCGACGCTGCGTTCGCCGGCGCTCTCGACTTTGCCATTGACGAGGCGCTGCGCCAACCTCTGCCGTGAAACGATCTCGCCCGCATTCATCGCCAGCACGCGCAGAATCTCCTCTTCGCGAGTCGTCAAATGGACGATTCGATCATGCTCGCGCAATCGGCCCTTTTCGAGATCGAAGCCAAAGGCGCCGAAACGCACGCTCGCGGCCGCCGGGGTAGGGCGGGCGGCTCGGCCGGCGCGGCGCAGAATGCTGGCGATGCGCAACGACAGTTCGCGCGGCTCGAAGGGCTTGGCGAGATAATCATCGACGCCGGCCTCCAGCCCGGCCACGCGATCGGCCGTCTCGCCGCGCGCGGTCAGCATGAGAATGGGGGAGGAGCGCAGCGGCTCCGCCTCGCTACGCAATTTGCGCGCGAATTCCGGTCCGCTCTCGCCGGGCATCATCACATCGAGGACGATGAGGTCGAAGGTCATGTCCGCGAGCCGCGCGCGCGCCTGGGCGGCGTCGCCGGCGGCGCTGACCAGATAGCCCTGCGCGGCGAGATAGCGCGACAGCAGCGAGCGTATGCGCCTGTCGTCGTCGACGACGAGAATATGCGGGCCGGGCTCGGCCGCGGTCTGCGGCGCCGGCGCGCTCATGCGGCGTCGTCTTCGGTGAGCGGCCGCCGGCGCCGGCGCGGCGGCAGATGGGCGCGCACTTTCTCGCGGTCCGGCGCGTTGACCATGGCCAGCAGAAAATCGACGGTCGTCTCGCGCGCCTCCGGCGGCAACTCGCCGAAGACGCGGCGAAAGCGCTCCGATTGCAGCGTCGCCAGCTCCTGGGCGAGACGTGCGCCCTTGGCCGTCGGAAAGAGGAGGCGCTGGCGGCGATCGGTCGCGCCCTCGCGCGCCTCGACGAAGCCGGCGTCGAGCAATTGCTTGAGCACGCGGTTGAGGCTCTGCTTGGTGATTTTCAGAATATCGAGCAGGGCGGCGATGGCGAGGCCGGGGCGGCGATAGACGAAATGCAGAACGCGGTGATGGGCGCGGCCGAATTGGTAATTCTCGAGCAGCCGGTCGGCGTCGCCGACGAAATCGCGATAGGCGAAGAAGAACAGCTCGATGAGATCGAACATGGGTTCGCTCTCGGGCGCAGGCTCGCGTCCGACGAGCGCCTGCGTCGAGGTCGGGCGCAATGGCTTGCGTTCAATGGATGCTTTCACGTCGGGAACCGCTATATGTCGGTGGAAGCGAAAAAGCCGTGAACCATGCCCTGGACAGGGCGCTCGGAAGCCCGCCCTCTGAATGGGAGGGTGAAACGCTCCCTCCGGCGCCGCTCGATCGTCCTGAACTTATACGTCAGCTATATTGACATATTTCTGACCGATGGCTAGTGGTTTGGAGAAGGCCGGCTCGAGACCGGCCGCCGCATGGGACGGCTCCCTTCTTTTTCGCCCTTGACCTCATCGGAGTGTCGGATGTCGGTTTTGCCTTTCGACCAGCGCGACGGCTACATCTGGTTCAATGGCGCGCTCATCCCCTGGCGCGACGCCAAGCTCCACGTTCTCTCGCATGGGCTGCACTATGGCTCCAGCGTGTTCGAGGGCGAGCGCGCCTATGGCGGCGTGATCTTCAAATCGACCGAGCATTCCGAGCGCTTCAAGCGTTCCGCGCAGATCCTCGATTTCGAGATTCCCTATAGCGTCGCCGAGCTCGACGCCGCCAAGGCCGCGGTGGTGAAGGCCAATGGCTTCGACAGCTGCTATGTGCGGCCGGTGGCTTGGCGCGGCAGCGAGATGATGGCCGTCGCCGCGCAGAATTCGACGATCAATGTCGCGATCGCCGTGTGGGACTGGCCGAGCATGTTCGACGTGGCCACCAAGATGAAGGGCATTCGCCTCGACGTCGCCGATTATCGCCGGCCCGATCCGCAGACTGCGCCCTCGCTGGCCAAGGCGGCCGGCCTCTATATGATCTGCACCATCTCCAAGCATCGCGCCGAGCGCCGCGGCTACGCTGACGCTCTGATGCTCGACTGGCAGGGCCGCGTCGCCGAATGCACCGGCGCCAATATCTTCTTCGTGAAAGACGGCGTGCTGCACACCCCCATCGCCGATTGCTTCCTCGACGGCATCACGCGCCGCACGGTCATCGATCTCGCCCGCCGCCGCGGGATTGAGGTGGTCGAGCGCCGCATCATGCCGGACGAGCTGCCGGAGTTCAGCGAGTGCTTCATCTGCGGCACGGGCGCCGAGGTCACGCCGGTCGCGGAGGCCGGTCCCTATCGCTTCACGCCGAGCGCGATCTCGCGCACGCTGATCGAAGACTACACGCGCGAAGTCGATCCGAAAGCGGCCGCCGCCTGAGCTTCGCCGCGTAAAAGCGCGCGCGGAGAGACATTCGCGAGCCGGCGGACGAGTCGGGAAAGCGATATCCGAGACGATTTGCTTCGTGTCCTACGCGTCTTCGTGGTAAAAAATCCCTCGAAGGCACCATTGATACGACGGGCCGAGGGGTTGGCGAGGCATGGGAAAGGTCACGGGGTTTCTGGAAGTCGACCGGCAGGACCGCAAATATAAGCCGGCCGCCGACCGTATCCGCCATTATGACGAATTCGTCATCGCCCTCTCCGAGGAGGCGACCCGCAATCAGGCGGCGCGCTGCATGGATTGCGGCATTCCGTTCTGCCACAATGGCTGTCCGGTCAATAATCAGATCCCCGACTGGAACGACCTCGTCTATCACGGCGACTGGCGCCGCGCGCTGGCCAATCTCCACTCCACCAATAATTTTCCGGAGTTCACCGGCCGCGTCTGCCCTGCGCCCTGCGAGGCCTCCTGCACGCTGAATCTCGTCGACCAGCCGGTCACGATTAAGACGATCGAATGTGCGATCGTCGACCGCGGCTTCGAGGCGGGCTGGATTTCGCCCGAGCCGCCGAAGACCAAGACCGGCAAGCGCATCGCCGTCGTCGGCGCCGGCCCGGCCGGGCTCGCCGCCGCGCAGCAGCTGGCGCGCGTCGGCCATGACGTGCATGTCTATGAGAAGTTCGCCAAGGCCGGCGGCCTGCTGCGCTACGGCATTCCCGACTTCAAGATGGAGAAGCATCTCATCGACCGCCGTGTGGCGCAGCTCGAGGCGGAAGGCGTGGCCTTCCACTATAATGTGCATGTCGGCGTCGATCTCGAGGCGGAGAAGCTCGTCGCCGAGCATGACGCCGTGATCCTCTCCGGCGGCTCCGAGCAGCCGCGCGATCTTTCCATTCCGGGGCGCGATCTGCGCGGCGTGCATTTCGCCATGGATTTCCTGCCGCAGCAGAACCGCCGCGTCTCAGGCGAGCCGCTCGTCACCAATGAGCCGATCCTCGCCTCCGGCAAGCATGTCGTCGTCATCGGCGGCGGCGACACGGGCTCGGACTGCATCGGCACATCGGTGCGCCAGGGCGCGCTTTCGGTGACGCAGCTCGAGATCATGCCGCGCCCGCCGGAGAAGGAAGCCAAGCTCGTCACCTGGCCGGACTGGCCGCTGAAGCTGCGCACCTCCTCTTCCCATGACGAGGGGTCGACCCGCGAATTCGCGGTGATGACGCGCGAGTTCATCGGCGCCGACGGAGCCGTCACCGGCCTGCGCTGCGAGCGCGTCGATGGCAAGCTGGCCGCCATTCCTGGCAGCGAGTTCACGCTGAAGGCCGATCTCGTGCTGCTGGCCATGGGCTTCGTCTCGCCGGTCCGCGAGGGCCTGCTGGAAAAGCTCGCGGTCACGCTGGACCCGCGCGGCAATGTGGCCGCCGACGTCAAATCCTATCGATCGTCACGCGAAAAAGTCTTCGCGTGCGGAGACATGCGGCGCGGGCAATCGCTTGTCGTATGGGCGATCCGCGAGGGCCGGCAGTGCGCCGCCTCGGTGGACGCCTTCCTGATGGGCGAAACAAATCTACCGAGGTGAGGAAAACATGCCCACGGCCTTGTGGTTCTGCGAGAATATCGGAAATTCGGCTCTGCCCTATGCGCTGCTCGCCATGCCGATCGGCGGCGCCTATCTCTATGGGCAGAAGAAAACGCGTATCGCCTGGATTTTGATCGGCGTCTGGGTCGTCGCGCAGGTCATCATCTCCGGCCTGACCAACGCCAATTGCGTCGGCTGACGCGACCGAGCCGAAAATAAGACGCCGGCGCTCGTCGCGAGACGAGCCGCCGGCGTTTCTCGTCAGAGGACGTGGACCTGCGTGCCGACCTTCACGCGGCTATAGAGGTCGCTGACGTCGCCGTTCAGCATGCGGATGCAGCCGGAAGAGACGCCATGGCCGATCGTCCAGGGCTCGTTCGAGCCATGGATGCGGAACATGGTGTCGCGGCCGCCCGAATAGAGATACATGGCGCGCGCGCCGAGCGGATTATTGGCTCCGCCGCTCATATGGCGCGGCAGATCGGGGCGGCGGTGCAGCATGGCGGAAGGCGGCGTCCAAGCCGGCCAGGCCTCCTTGCGGCCGATATGCGTATGGCCGCGCCAGGTGAAGCCCGGACGGCCGACGCCGACGCCATAGCGCATCGCCTGGCCATCGTTCATCGACAGATAGAGAACGCGATTCTGCGTGTCGACGGTGACCGTTCCCGGCCGCTGGCGGGTCGGATCGGCGACGACCGAGCGCGTCGAGGAATATTCGCCGGAGAGCTGGCCCTCGGAAGAGGACGGGGCGCTCGCCGCCGCCGAGCGTCCGCTGAATAGAAAGGCGAACGGGTTTTCGAAAGCCTGCGCGGCGGGCGCAGCGCAGCCGAAGCCCAGCGCGAGTGCGACAGAAAGAGACGAACGACGAAAATACATGATGGATACTCCCTTCGAGGCCCTCGGGCCTTTCGAGCGGGAGAAAAATGCGCCGCCGGCGCGCCTGTTCCCTCGAGGCCGCTTCGCCAGCGCGCTTCATTCGAGACGAATTGAATGCGGAATTGACGGTTTCCGCGCGTTTTGAGCGAACCGTCCCGCTCAGCGCGTCTCGGCGGCGGAGGGGGCGACGGCGGGCTCCGGGGTCGAAGCCTGCGCAGGCGTCGGCGCGGAGACCGGCGTGACCTTGGCGCCGCCTCGCGGCCAGGAGAAATCATCGGCGCGGCCGGGCTGGCTCGGCTGCTCGCCGCCCTCGACGAAAATATGATCGACGAGCGCGCGCGCCGCGGCGGCTTGGGCCTCTCCCGTCGTGGAGGGGGATTTCACGCGCCGCGCCAGCTCGCCGTCCGCCGCGACGGCGGCGCTCGTCAGCGACTGCGTCTGGCCGATCGCCGGCCGATCCGCCGGCAGAGTGGGCGCGACCGCGGGAGCCGGGCCGCTCGGCGCGATGATCTGGACCGGCGGGGCGACGACGGCGGCCTCTGCGGGCGGCGTTTCCTCGGCCGGGGGCAGGGCGGCTTCCGCCGGCGCGGCGTCGGGCGTCGGATGGCGCGCGTCGAAGAGCCGCTTGATCTCGCCCTCGACGAAATGGGCGAGCTTTCGCGCGCCGACATCGGTGAAATGGACGCCGTCCGCCGACCGCAGCTTGACGATGCGCCCGTTTATATCCGGGCCGAAGGCCTGGTATTGGTTGCGCTCATCGGCGAAGGCCTCCCAAATATCGATGAAAGCCGCGCTGTCCTGCGCCGCCGCCTGGCGGTAGATGTCGTTGAGCTTCGCCATATCGGCGGCGAAATGCTCGCTCTTGGTGACGGGCAGAGAGACCCAAACCAGCGGAATCTTCTTCTCGCGAAACGCCGCGCGCACAGTCTCCACCCGTTGGGCGTAGCGCTCGCGCCAGCGCGGCGACAAGGTCTCGATCGTCTCCGCGCCCTCGTGAATGGCCTGACGATCATTGGAGCCGATCATGATGACGGCCATGTCGATCTTGTCGCCGCCGGCGAGTAGCTCGCGCGCGGCCTTCGGCCAATCGAAATAATCCTCGCGCACCAGGCCCGTGCTGTCCTTCGCCCGGTGCAGGATGCGAATGTCGGCGCGGTCCGAATAGGCCTCGTCCAAGCCGTCGGCCAGCATTTGGCCCAGGCTGTCGCCGATCACCGCCACCTGGAAGGGCGGCGGGGCGTTGGGGTCCTCGGGCTTTTGCGTCTTGTCCTTCTTGGCCGCCTTGCTCTGGCCGTGCCAATAGGCGGGCGCGCTATATTCGCGATGCGGCACCAGCCGGCGCATGCGGCCGGTCTCGCGCGCAGCCGGGCGGGCCTCCGAATGGGCGCGTGGGCGGCCGCCGAACAGCCCTTGAAAGAAATCCCCGACCGGGTCCTGCGCCCGCGCGCTGTCCACACCGCTAAAGAGCAGCGCGAGGAAAAGAATCGCGAAAAGGCCGAGGGTGCGGGAGAGGCTGCGCATATCGCCAATATAGCGCGGCCCCGGCGTCAAAGCGATCCGGCGCCGCGCTGAGACGCGCGGGGCGGATCGCTTCGCCGTTAGCGGCTGCGCTCGCGCTATTATCGTAAATGCGCGGGCGCTTGCGGATTATGCGCCGGATCGGTGTCGTGCTTGGAAAGCTTCTCCACGACGCCGCCGCCGACGAAGGGCGTGAGATCGGCTTCGAGCGCGTCCGCAGCGGCCTTCGGATAGACCTCCTCGCCTTCGACATAAAGGGAGAAGGATTTGACGTGCTTGGCTTTCTTGACCGGGTCTTCGATCGTCGCCTTGGTCCATTTGTAGAGCGGAAAATGTTCGACGCCCTGTTTCTCCGCCTCGGCGACATAATGGGCGAAAGCGTCGAATTGATTGCTCAGCGCGGCGTGATGCTTGGCCAAAATCGCGGCGATCGGCGCGAGAGCGGCGTTCTGCGGATCGGTGCGGGCGAGCTCGGCGTAGTCGTCGCTGATGTTCAGCCGGATCTGATAGCGCAATTCTTCGCTCATCTTGATGCTCCTGATGTCGGGACGCCCGGACGCCGCGCCGTCTTGGCCGTCGATCGTCGCGGCGCGCGCCGGCTCGGTCCGCGCCGCTTCGGCGAGCCCGAGCA
Source organism: Methylosinus sp. sav-2 (assembly GCF_004366495.1). Taxonomy (NCBI): domain Bacteria; kingdom Pseudomonadati; phylum Pseudomonadota; class Alphaproteobacteria; order Hyphomicrobiales; family Methylocystaceae; genus Methylosinus; species Methylosinus sp. sav-2. Next base: position 68,925 of record NZ_SOEJ01000007.1, on the reverse strand, counting down.
GCGCCATTGCGGCGAAGAGCGTGCGAATTGCGCTCGGCACGTGGCGTTTCTCCGTGACGTCGTCCCATTATCCTAGTGAATAAGTAGGTTACGTCAACGCCCGTCGGCTTTCGCCGAACCGCCGCTTGACGCGACGCCTCACGCTCCGGCATCAATCCGCATCCGGGCTTTTTCGGAGCGGGCGCATGTTCAAGCAAACGACCCTCGTCGGCGCCGTCCTGGCGCTCCTGTCGCTTTTCGCGCCGATCGGCGTCATGGCGGACCCGGAGCGGAGCGCGGCGATCGATCCGGCGGAGGCGCGTGGCGCCGGCGGCTTCGACTTCTATGTGCTGACGCTCTCCTGGTCGCCAGCCTTCTGCGAGAGCGGCGGCGGCCGCGAGTATCGCGCGCAATGCGAGCCCGGCCTCGGCAAAGGCTTCGTCACTCATGGCCTGTGGCCGCAATATGAGCATGGCTTTCCGAGCGATTGCGACGGCGCCGCGACGCCCTCGCGCATGGCGCTAGAGCATGTCGCCGGCGTCTACCCCGATGAAGGCCTGGCGCGGCACGAATGGCGCAAGCATGGCCGTTGCTCGGGCAAGAGCCCGACCGATTATTTCCTCGACGTGCGCCGCGCGACGCAGAGCGTGACCATACCGGCGCCGCTCGAGCGGCCGCGGCAGGCGCAGAGCTTTGCGCCGCTCGATATTCAGCGCGCCTTCATCGCCGCCAATCCGCGGCTGCGGCCGGGCATGCTCGCCGTCACCTGCCGCAAGGGCGCGCTGCAGGATGTGCGCATCTGCTTCTCGCGCGATCTGCGCGAGTTCCGTCCCTGTCCCGAGATCGCGCGCGGCGCTTGCCGCTCCGGCGAAATCTCCGTGCCGGCGCCCTTGTAGACGATGAATTATCGCCATGGGTTTCATGCCGGCAATTTCGCCGATGTGTTCAAGCATGCGCTGCTGGCGCGGCTTCTCCTCTATCTCACGCGCAAGGAGACGCCGTTTCGCGTCATCGACACGCATGCGGGGGAGGGCGCCTATGATCTTTCCGCCGATGCGGCCGAGCGCACGGGCGAGTGGCGCGGCGGCATAGGCCGGCTCGCCGATCTCTCCGGCGCCGATGCGCGGCTGCGCGATCTGCTCGCGCCCTATCTCGATATCGTCGGCCCGCTCGGCGCCGAGGGGCGGCCGGCGCTCTATCCCGGCTCGCCGCTGATCGCGATGCGCTTCATGCGCCCGCAGGATCGCGCCGTCTTCTGCGAATTGCGGCCGGACGCTTTCGACGCGCTGCAGACGCGCTTTGCGCGCGACAAGCGCGTGAAGGCCATTCATCTCGACGGCTATGTCGGTCTCTCCGCCTTCGTGCCGCCGAAGGAGCGGCGCGGGCTCGTGCTCATCGATCCGCCCTTCGAGCAGCGCGACGAGACCGAGCGCATGCTGAAGACCTTTCTCGACGCGCATCGCAAATGGCCGACGGGGATTTATGCGCTGTGGCGGCCGATCAAGGATGCGGCGGAGCAGCGCTGGCTGATCGGCGCCTTGCGCTCCAGCGGCGTGAAGAAGATTTTGCGTCTCGATCTGTGCGTCGGCGGCGCCGAGGCGGACACCAAGCTGCGCAGCACCGGCCTTCTCGTCGTCAATCCGCCCTTCACTTTCGAGGAGGAGGCGCGGGCGATCTCGGCCTTTCTCGCGGAGCGCTTGGCGCAGGGGCCGGGCGCCGGATGCGAGATCGAATGGGTGAGCGGGGAGTGACGCGGCAAGAGCGAGCCGCTTCATGAAACGTTACGGGCCAAAAGCGATATTTTCTGCGCGCCTATCTTGGGTATGACGGAATCATGCCGCGTGCCTCGGAATGTGTGATGACGCGGTCGAAATTTCTCGATCTGCTGTCGCGGAGTGTTTCATCTCCGCAAAATAGGATGGCTATCCAATCGTCATGGGCATTCAGCGACGGGCGTTGCGAATGAGTCTTAGTAAAACATGCGGCCCTGAGCGGGTAGCCTTCCGGCTGGCCAGGACGGAACGGTTCGTTCGGATGCTTATACTCGACGTGCAGAGCCAAGGTATGGCCGAGAGTATTTCGAAAAAAGAAGATGGCATCCGATTCCAAAGATCTGCTCCCGGCGATGCGACATGTGCAACGGTCGTCCTTTCCGCAATGATAGTTGGCCCAGAATGGCTGTATCGTCGGCTTTTTGCGCCACCGAACCGCGCGCTGCTCGTCGATTAAAACGGGAGCGCCTGCGTAATGCGCTTGCGCTCGCGTTCCTCGGATGAGCCAATCGCGAACGGTGATCGAATTGAAGACCGCATCTGCGATCGCATCGAGAAATGGCTGCGCCTTTTCCGAATATGCCGCCATGTCTCATCTCATGAGAGAAGTCTGTCGAACTCATTCACTCCCCTGGAACCTCGCGCACGGCGCCGCGCGCGGCGCTGGTCGTCATCGCCGCATAGGCGCGCAGAGCCTTCGAGACCTTGCGCGCGCGCTTGGCCGGCTTCCAGCCGTCCTTGCCGCGCGCGTCTTCCGCCGCGCGGCGCTTCGCCAGCTCGTCCTCGGAAACGGCGAGGCGGATGGAGCGCGCCGGAATGTCGATCTCGATCTTGTCGCCTTCCTTCACCAGACCGATGAGGCCGCCCTCGGCCGCCTCCGGCGAGACATGGCCGATGGAGAGGCCCGAAGTGCCGCCGGAGAAACGCCCGTCGGTGATGAGCGCGCAGGCTTTGCCGAGGCCCTTCGACTTCAGATAGCTCGTCGGATAGAGCATCTCCTGCATGCCGGGGCCGCCGCGCGGACCTTCGTAGCGGATCACCACCACATCGCCGGCGACGATTCTGCCATTCAAGATCGCATCGACCGCGGCGTCCTGGCTCTCGAAGACGCGCGCCGGACCGGCGAATTTCAGAATGGAATCGTCGACGCCCGCCGTCTTCACGATGCAGCCGTCGAGCGCCAGATTGCCGGTGAGAACCGCGAGTCCGCCGTCCTTGGAGAAAGCGTGGTCCGCATCGCGCACGGCGCCTTTCTCGCGGTCGAGATCGAGCGCGTCGAAGCGGCGGCTCTGGCTGAAGGCCACTTGCGTCGGCACGCCGCCCGGCGCGGCGCGGTAGAAAGTCGCGACGCTCTCGCTATTAGAGACGCGCACGTCCCAACGCGCGAGCGCCTCGCCGAGCGTCGTCGCATGCACGGTCGGCAGATCGGTATGCAGCAGGCCGGCGCGCGCCAGCTCGCCGAGAATGGCGTAAATGCCGCCGGCGCGATGCACATCCTCGAGGTGAATGTCCGGCACGCTGGGCGCGACCTTGCACAGGACCGGCACGCGCCGCGACAGGCGGTCGATGTCCGCCATCGTAAAGGGGACTTCCGCCTCATAGGCGGCGGCGAGAATATGCAGCACCGTATTGGTGGAGCCGCCCATGGCGATGTCGAGCGTCATGGCGTTCTCGAAAGCTTCGAACTTTGCGATGGAGCGCGGCAGCACGCTGGCGTCATCTTGCTCGTACCAGCGGCGGGCGAGATCGACGATGAGATGGCCGGCCTCGACGAAGAGGCGCTCGCGATCGGCGTGCGTCGCCAGCACAGTGCCATTGCCTGGCAGAGCGAGGCCGAGCGCCTCGGCGAGGCAGTTCATCGAATTGGCCGTGAACATGCCGGAGCAGGAGCCGCAGGTCGGGCAGGCCGAGCGCTCGATCACCTCGACATCGGCGTCGCTCACTTTGTCGTCGCCGGCCGCGACCATGGCGTCGACGAGGTCGAGCGCGTGGCTCTCGCCATGCAGCACGGCCTTGCCGGCCTCCATCGGGCCGCCGGAGACGAAAATGGCGGGGATGTTCAGCCGCAGCGCGGCCATCAGCATGCCGGGCGTGATCTTGTCGCAATTGGAGATGCAGACGAGAGCGTCGGCGCAATGGGCGTTGCACATATATTCGACGCTGTCGGCGATGATCTCGCGCGAGGGCAGGGAATAGAGCATTCCGTCATGGCCCATGGCGATGCCGTCATCGACCGCGATCGTGTCGAACTCCTTGGCGACGCCGCCGGCCTTCTCGATCTCGCGCGCGACGAGCTGGCCGAGATCCTTCAGATGCACATGGCCGGGCACGAATTGGGTGAAGGAATTGGCGACGGCGATGATCGGCTTGCCGAAATCATCATCCTTCATGCCGGTGGCGCGCCACAGGCCGCGCGCGCCCGCCATATTGCGTCCATGAGTGGTGGTGCGGGAGCGGAACGGCGGCATGGGCGGCTCTCTTCTTCTTTCAAAAAGCGTGTCGCAGATGCACTATCCCAAGGAGCCAGACCCCGCAACCGGCCGAAGCCGGCGGAGCGTGAGCGTCGGCCGAGAGGAAGCCCATGGCGCGCGCATTGATCGTCGGCGCCGGCGTGGTCGGGCTCGCGGTCGCCCGCAGCCTCGCGTCGCAGGGCCATGAGGTCATCGTCGCCGAGGCCGGCCCTGCCATCGGCGGCGGCGTCTCCTCCCGCAATAGCGGGGTGATCCACGCCGGGCTCTATTATCCGACCGGCAGCCTGCGCCATCGGCTCTGCGTCGAAGGGCGGCGCGCGCTCTATGCTTTCGCGCAGAGCCATGGCGTCGCGCATCGCCGGCTCGGCAAGCTGATCGTCGCGACGGAGCCGGGCGAGGAGGAAAAGCTCGACGCTCTGCTGGCGAATGGGCGCGCCAATGGCGTCGAAGGCCTCGCCGCCTGTAGCGCTGCCGAGGCGCGACGGCTGGAGCCGGCGCTCTCTTGCGCAGCGGCGCTGCTCAGCGCCGAGACCGGCGTCATAGACGCGCCCGGGCTGATGCTGGCGCTTCGCGGCGAGATCGAGGATCACGGCGGCGCGATCGCTCTGGCGACGCCGGTTCCGGGAGCCGAGCGGATCGGCGACCTCTGGCGCATTCGCTTCGGCGGCGTCGATGCGGGCGTGGTGGAGGCCGAGCTTCTCGTCGTGGCCGCGGGGCTGCGCGCCCAGGCGGTCGCCGCCGCCATAGCGGGGCTCGATCCGGCGGCTATACCGCCGCTGATCCTCGCCAAGGGCAGCTATTTTGCCTTTTCCGGCCGCGCGCCCTTCACGCGGCTGATTTATCCCGCTCCCATCGATGGCGGGCTCGGCGTCCATGTCACATTGGATCTCGCCGGCCGCATGCGTTTCGGACCGGATGTGGAATGGATCGACGCCGAAGATTATCGCGTCTCGGCCGCGCGCCGCGCCGATTTCGAGGCGCGCATTCGTCGCTACTGGCCGCAGCTGCCGGCCGAGAGGCTCGTTCCCGACTATGCCGGAATAAGGCCCAAGCTGACCGGGCCGGGCGCGCCCGCGGCGGATTTTCGCATTCTCGGCCCGGCCGATCACGGCCTCGCGGGGCTGGTCTGCCTGTTCGGCATAGAGAGCCCGGGACTCACCTCGGCGTTGGCGCTCGGCGATCATGTCGCCGCCTTGCTGGACTGAACGCATCTGTCTCGAAACAGAGCATATGCGCGACTTGCATTGACAGAAAATTAAGCTACATTACTTCCGAATATTTTCGGGGTTGACTAGTATGTGGTTGGATTTCTGCGACTCGCGGGACGTCGTGTGGTCCCGCAGATCGACTCGCAAGTCGAAACGAATTTCGCTCCATAATTTTTCTGCCGGATTTGCCGCCTTCGACATTTTCACTCTGATCGTCGCGGGCTTCGCATGCGTGGGGCTTCCCGGCGGATCGGCAGGGGCGTCGCCGCAGGAGTGGCAAATCTGGGCGATTTTCTTCGCCGCCTCCCTGCAGTTCGGATTGGCGCATATTTTCGAGGTCTATCGGACCTCGAGCGTGCTCGATCGCCGACATGTGCTGCGGCGCGCGACGCTTTCCTTTCTCGCCACTTTCGCCTTGATGATCTGCATCGCCGCGGCGACGAAATCGGCGGAGAGCTATTCGCGCCTCTGGTTCTTCTCTTGGGCCGGGTCGAGCACGGCGATCGCGGTCGCCGCGCGCGCCTTGATCTTGAGGCGCATCCGCGAGGCGCTGGCGGAAAGCGCCTTCGTCCATCGCGCGCTCTCGGTCGGCGTGCTCTGCGACCCGCTGCATCCGCGCGAGATCGAGGGTGAGACCCGCAATGAGGAGGTCGTGGTCGGCTACGCCAAATACGCCGATCTCGCCGAGCTCGCGGATTTGTCGGATCGCATCGTCCAGGACGAGATCGACCATGTCTATCTCGCAGCGCCCTGGGCCGAGATACCGAATGTTCTGCGCAATCTCGACATGCTGCGGCATCTCTCCACGCGCGTGTTCGTCCTGCCTGCGGATCGGCGCGTGCTGGCGGATGTCGTCGGCGTCGCGAAATTCGGCGACCGCATCTCCTTTTGTGGAATTGAGGAGCCGATTCACGGCTGGAGCCTCTGGTTCAAGCGCCTCGAGGACATTGCTCTCGCCTCATGCGCTCTCATTCTGCTGGCGCCGCTGATGGCGGCGACCGCGCTGGCGATCAGGATCGACTCCCCTGGTCCGATCTTCTTTCGACAGCAGCGCGTCGGCTTCAACGGCCGCATTTTCGAATTGTGGAAATTTCGTTCCATGTTCGCCGAGAAGACCGATGCGCACGCCACCGTTCAGACCAGTCGCGGCGATCCGCGCGTGACGCGCATAGGGCGTCTCATCCGGCGCTCGAGCATCGACGAGCTGCCACAATTGATCAATGTGATCCTCGGGGATATGTCGATCGTCGGCCCGCGTCCGCATGCGCTGGCCACCAAGACCGACGGGCGCAATCTCGAGGAGCTGGTCGAATATTACGCCGTGCGCCACAGGGTGAAGCCGGGCATGACCGGCTGGGCGCAAGTCGAAGGGTTCCGCGGCGAGCTGGACACGCTGGATAAGCTGCGCAACCGCGTGGACTGCGACCTCTATTACATCGACAATTGGACGCTTCTACTCGACGTCGGCATCATATTCCGCACCATGATGATGGTGCTGCGCGATTCGCGCGCTTATTGAGAGAGGCGGCGCGGCGTCTGATCGCCGAGCCTAGGGCTGCTGCGACGAGGGCCGCGCCACGGCCGGCCCTCGGAAAATTCCGCGCGCTTCGTTAATTCGCTGCGCTTCCCTCACCACTCCCGATTCGCGTCATTGATGATGACGACGCCGATCGCCTTATCGGCGTCCATGCCGCTCGACAGCCTGTGCGGGCCGAGATGGTCCTTGCTGTCGGGGTATCGATTGAGCATCACCAGCTCGATCATGGGCGCGCCGCAGTCATAGAGGCTGTCGTCCTCGCCATGGACCAAGACGCGCGCGGCCGCGGGCAGTTTCTGCAAGGCCTCGATCAGCTCGCCGACCGTCTTGGGGCGCTCGCGGGTGAATTTCGGTTCCTCGGCCAAGTCGATCTCCTCTTACGCATCAGCCCTCGCCTGCGGCGCAGGGTCGTCCATGCAGAGACGCCCATGCAAGAAACGGCGCGCAGGGCCGGCCGGGCTTCATCCCGCCGCCGGCGCAAAAAAAAGCCGCCCCGCGATGGGGCGGCTCGAAAAAGGCTCAGGAGAAGGTCGAGAGGAGGAATTCCACACTCTGCCGCTGTGGCTGGTCTGAGAGACCGGGGCCGGTGAGCGACCTGCTCACAATGGCCCGCGCCGGATCGCGGCGATGTGCGTGAACGCACGGGCCGGCGGCGCGGCGGCGTGGCCATGCCCGCATATTGAAGCATGGGCGCACGGCGATATCTGAGGTTTCGGCGCTTTGCCGAACTCCAGCCGGACGTCGCAAATGACAGCGCTGTTTTCGCTCGAACGGCTCTTGACGAGAACCATCGCAGCGGGCTCGCTGACGCTCGTCGGGCCGGACGCCGGCGTGCGCCGCTTCGGGCGCGGCGCGCCGGAGGTGACGGTCGAGATCAAGGATCGCAATCTCGCGCAAAAGCTGGCGCTAGCGCCCGATATCGCTCTCGGCGAAGCCTATATGGACGGCTCCTTCGTCATAGGGAGCGGCGATATCTACGATTTCTTCGACTTGTGCTTCGCCAATTTCGGCCAAGGCTACGGCCATTGGCCGTGGCGCGCCGGCGCCATGGCGCGACGCATGCAGAAGCGCCTCGCGCGCAGCAATTCGCCGAGCGCCGCGCCGGACGAGATTCGCGCGCATTACGATCTCTCCGATGAGCTCTATGCGCTGTTTCTCGATTCCGGGCGTCAATATTCCTGCGCCTATTATCTGACGCGGGAGGACTTGGCCGAGCAGGCGCAGGAGCAAAAGCTCGCCCATATCGCCGCCAAGCTGCTGCTGCGGCGCGGCCAGCGCGTGCTCGATATCGGATGCGGCTGGGGCGGGCTCGCGCTCTATCTCGCGCGCGTCGCCGATGTCGAGGTGACGGGCCTCACCCTCTCGCAGGCGCAATGCGACTATGCACAAAAACGCGCGCGTGAGACGGGTCTCGACAATCGCGTTCGGTTCGCTGTGCAGGATTATCGCGAGGAGACCGAACATTATGACCGGATCATATCGGTCGGCATGTTCGAGCATGTCGGATATGGCCGCTATTGCGAATATTTCGAGAAGCTGCGCGCGCTTCTCGTCGAGGATGGCGTCGCGCTGGTCGACACCACGGGCAGCGCCGCCGGGCCGGGCGCCGGCAACCCATGGATCGAGAAATATATTTTTCCCGGCGGCCAGGCGCCCGTTCTCTCGGAGATCAGCGCGGCGATCGAGCGCGCCGGCCTCTATGCGACCGACATAGAGATTCTGCGCCTCCATTACGCCGACACGCTGCGCATGTGGCGACGACGCTTCAAGGACAATTGGTCGCGCATAGCGGAGATCTACGACGATCGCTTCTGCCGCATGTGGGAGTTCTATCTCGCGAGCTGCGAGGCGGGGTTCCGGCATTCCGGGCTCGTCGACTTCCACATTCAGCTGGCGAGGCGCATCGACGCCGTGCCGCTCACCCGCGACTATCTATATCGCACGAGCATATGAGGAGACAGTCATGGCGTCCGGCGAGGAGACCAGCCAAGTTCGCGAGGCTGTCGGCGTGTTCGACACCGCCGACGCGCTTCAGGAGGCGATTGACGAATTGCAGACATCGGGCTTCGATCTCGCCGAAATCAGCCTGATGGCCGGCGAGCAGACCGTCGATGCGAAACTCGGCCACGCCTATAAGAAGGCGGCGGATGTGGCGGACGACGCCGATGTTCCGCGCGGCTCGTATATCTCGCCGGAGTCGATCGGCGAGGCGCAAGGCGCGCTGGTCGGCGGACTCGGCTATATCGGCGCCATTGGAGCGGCGGGGCTGATCTTCGCGAGCGGCGGAACCATGGCGGCCGCGCTCGCGGCGGCGGCTATCGCCGGCGGCGGCGGCGGGTTGGTCGGAGCGCTCTTCGCCAGGCTGATCGGCGAGCATCACGCGCAATATCTGCAAGAGCAGCTGGATCGCGGCGGCATATTGCTATGGGCGCGCACGCGCGACGCGGCGCATGAGAAAAGCGCCGTCGAGATTCTCAACAAGCACTCTGGCCGCGACGTCCATGTGCATGGCGTGCCAGACGCGCCTTTGTGAGCGGCGCGTGGTCTTTGTCTACTCGGCGGCGAATGCGAAGATTCGCCGCCGAGCCGTATTTCGAAAATCAGCGCGACTCAGCAGACGACGCCGTTGCGCTCAGCTGCAGCCTGTGGTGCTGCCGCAGGTCTCGCATTTCAGGCATGTCCCATTGCGCACGAGCGTGAAATTCGCGCATTCGGGGCAGGCTTCGCCGACATAGCCTTTCATCCGCGCTTCGGCGCGCTTGTCGGCGACGCTCTCCACCGGGCGCGTCGGCGCGGTCCAGCCGAGCTCGGACAAGGGCTGCTCCGCCTCTTCCGTGACATTCTCGCGCAGCGCCGTCGCGCCGCCGCGCACCAGCATCAGCCGATCCGTCTTGGAGCGCAGCAGGCCTTTCGAGACGACCGACGATGCGCTCTCTGGCGCCTTGCCCTCATGCTCGCCCTTGCCGAGCACGTCATGGCCGATATCCTCCGGCGACACATGGGCGAGGTCGTTGCGCCCGAGATAGGAGATCGCCAGCTCGCGGAACACATAGTCCAGAATGGACGTTGCGTTCTTGATCGCGTCATTGCCCTGCACGAAGCCCGCGGGCTCGAAGCGCGTGAAGGTGAAGGCGTCGACATATTCCTCGAGCGGCACGCCATATTGCAGGCCGAGCGAGATGGCGATGGCGAAATTATTCATCAAGCTGCGGAAGGCGGCGCCTTCCTTGTGCATGTCGATGAAGATCTCGCCGAGGCGCCCGTCCACATATTCGCCCGTGCGCAGATAGACCTTATGGCCGCCGACGGCCGCCTTCTGCGTATAGCCCTTGCGCCGATCCGGCAGCTTCTCGCGCTCGCGCACCACTTGATGCACCACGCGCTCGACGATGCGTTCGGCGATCGCCGCCGCGCGCGCCGGCGCATTGGCGGAGAGGATCTCCTCGGCGACTTCCTCCGCCTCGTCGTCCGCGTCGGAGACGAGCTGCGAGGAGAGCGGCTGCGACAGCTTGGAGCCGTCGCGATAGAGGGCGTTGGCCTTCAGCGCGAGCTTCCAGGACAGGAGATAGGCTGCCTCGCAATCCTCGACGGTCGCATCATTGGGCATGTTGATCGTCTTGGAGATCGCGCCCGAGATGAAGGGCTGCGCCGCCGCCATCATGCGGATGTGGCTCTCCACCGACAGATAGCGCTTGCCCGTGCGCCCGCAGGGATTGGCGCAATCGAACACGGGATAATGCTCCGCCTTCAAATGCGGCGCGCCTTCCAGAGTCATCGCGCCGCAGATGTGGACATTGGCCGCCTCGACGTCCTGCCTCGTGAAGCCGAGATGCGTAAGCAGATCGAAGCTCGCATCTTCCAGCGCCGCCGCCGGAACCTTCAGCGCGCCGGTGAGGAAATCCGCGCCGAGCGTCCATTTGTTGAAGACGAATTTGATGTCGAAGGCGGAGGCGAGCGCCTTCTCCACCGTCTCGATCTTCTCCTCGGTGAAGCCGCGCGCGCGCAGCGAGGTCGTGTTGATCGCCGGGGCGTTGGAGAGCGAGGCGTGGCCGACGGCGTAGGCCTCGATCTCGGCGATCTCGGATTCTCTGTAGCCGAGGGCGCGCAAAGCTTCCGGCGCGGCGCGATTGACGATCTTCAAATAGCCGCCGCCGGCGAGCTTCTTGAATTTCACCAGAGCGAAATCCGGCTCTATGCCGGTGGTGTCGCAATCCATGACGAGGCCGATCGTGCCGGTCGGCGCGACGACGGAGACTTGCGCATTGCGATAGCCATGCTCCTCGCCGAGCGCGAGCGCCTCGTCCCAGGCGCGGGTCGCGCGGGCGATGAGCGCCGCATCGGGGCAGGCGGCGTGGTCGAGCGGCACGGGCGCGGTCGCGAGTCCTTCATAGCCGGCGCGCTGGCCATGGGCGGCGCGGCGGTGATTGCGAATGACGCGCAGCATGGCTTCGCGATTGGCCTCGAAGCCCGAGAAGGGGCCGCGCTCCTTGGCCATTTCCGCCGAGGCGCGATAGGCGACGCCGGTCATGATCGCGGAAAGCGCGCCGCAGATCGCGCGGCCGGCCTCGCTGTCATAGGCGATGCCGGAGGACATCAGCAGGCCGCCGACATTGGCGTAGCCGAGGCCGAGCGTGCGATATTCGTAAGACAGCTGCGCGATCTCCCGCGAAGGGAATTGCGCCATCAGCACGGAGATTTCTAGCACGACGGTCCACAGCCGCACAGCGTGCTCATAAGAGTCGACGTCGATGCGTTTCGTCTGCGGATCGCGGAACTGCAGCAGGTTCAGCGAGGCGAGATTGCAGGCGGTGTCGTCGAGGAACATATATTCCGAGCACGGATTGGAGGCGCGTATGGCGCCGCCGGCCGGGCAGGTGTGCCAGTCGTTGATCGTCGTGTGGAACTGAATGCCGGGATCGGCCGAGGCCCAGGCGGCATAGCCGATCTTCTCCCACAATTCGCGAGCCTTCAGCGTCTTGGACGGCTTGCCGTCGAGACGGCGCGTCAGCGTCCAATCGCCATCCGTCTCCACCGACTTCAGGAATTCGTCGGTGACGCGCACGGTGTTGTTGGAGTTCTGGCCGGAGACGGTGAGATAGGCCTCGCTGTCCCAATCGGTGTCATAGGTGTCGAAGGAAATGTCCTTATAGCCCTGACGCGCGAATTGAATGACGCGCTTGATGTAATTGTCCGGCACCTCGGCGCGGCGCGCGGCTCTGATCTCGCGCTTCAGCGCCGGATTCTTCTCCGGGTCGAAGCAATCGAAGCCCGGCCCCTCGCAATTGACGCAGGCGCGCAGCACGGCTTTCAGATGCTTCTTGACGATCTTGGAGCCGGCGACGAGCGAGGCGACCTTCTCCTCCTCCTTCACCTTCCAGTCGATGAAGGCCTCGATATCGGGATGGTCGACATCGACCACCACCATTTTCGCGGCGCGGCGCGTGGTGCCGCCGGATTTGATCGCGCCCGCCGCGCGGTCGCCGATCTTGAGGAAGGACATGAGGCCGGAGGAGGAGCCGCCGCCCGAGAGCTTCTCCTTCTCGCCGCGCAGCTTGGAGAAATTGGAGCCGGTGCCGGAGCCATATTTGAACAGGCGCGCCTCGCGCACCCAAAGATCCATTATGCCGCCGTCATTGACGAGATCGTCCTCCACCGACTGGATGAAGCAGGCGTGCGGCTGCGGATGCTCATAGGCGGTCTTGGACTTGGTCAGCTTGCCGGTCTGGTAGTCGACATAGAAATGACCCTGGCTGGGGCCGTCGACGCCATAGGCCCAATGTAGGCCGGTGTTGAACCATTGCGGCGAATTGGGCGCCGCCATCTGGCGCGCCAGCATGTAGCGCAGCTCGTCCTGAAAGGCGGAGGCGTCCTCCTCCGTGTCGAAATAGCCGCCCTTCCAGCCCCAATAGGCCCAGGCGCCGGCGAGACGGTCGAACACCTCGCGCGCCGAGGTCTCGGAGGAATAGCGCTCCGCCTTGGGCAGAAGGGCGAGCGCCTCGGAGTCGGGAACAGAGCGCCACAGGAAGCTCGGAACCTCATGCTCCTCGACGCGCTTCAGCCGCGCCGGCACGCCGGCCTTGCGGAAATATTTCTGCGCGAGCACGTCGACGGCGACCTGGCTCCAATCGGCCGGCGCGTCGATATTCTCGAGCGAGAACACCACCGAGCCGTCAGGGTTGCGGATCTCGCTGCGCGCGGCGCGAAATTCGATATCCGCATAGGGAGACTGGCCGGCGGTCGTGTGGCGTCGCTCGATCTTCATCGTATTTCGATCCTCGAAAATTGCGCGCGGTGAATCGATCGCGGCCGATGAGTCGGTCGCGACAAGCTCGTTTTGGCAGGGACTCTACGTCGGCTGGAAACGCAGATACGGGGGTCGGGCCGCAGCGCGGCGGATAGCCGCGGCGACGAGGCGCAGCTTAGGCTGCCGAAAAGCGTCGCGCCGCCCGCTCGGGGCGCGCGAGAACCAGCTTTTTCGATCATCCGCCGCTGCGTCATTAGACCCCGGCACAGTGCGTCACTCTTCCATGGGCGTCAAGATGTAGTGTGAGGAATAAATAATCAGACAATATCTTGCAAAATTCCGTGGATAATGGGGAAAGCCGAGTCGCGCTCTGGACAACGGGCTCGACGTGAGCCGAGCTTTACGTAAGGGGGATCGGAGCGCGATTCTCGAGCAGGCCGGCGGGCGGCGACTCATTCCTCGCCGAAAGCTTTGTCGCCTCTCCGGGAGCTCTGCCGCCCTATGGCGGGATTTTCCGCCCGCCGAGATCGGGAGTCTTGACGCCGCAGGGCGCGGAGGAGTTAGTTGCGCGCCGGCGGCGCCGGGGCAATAGGCGCCTAAAAAGCCCTGCAGGAGGTAGTCATGTCATTCGTCGTCGCGCGCCGGGGTTTCCTGGCCGCCTTGTCGCTCGCGGCTCTGGCTTCGTCGGCCGCGCTCGCCCACGGCCCCTCGCGCCAGAAGGTGACGGAGACGATCGAGATCGCGGCTCCGGCCGAGAAGGTCTGGGCCATCGTCGGCAATTTCCAGGATTTGAGCTGGCTGCCCCCCGTCGCCAAGACGGAAGGAACGGGCGACAACACGCCCGACAAGGCCACGCGCCATATCACGCTGAAGAATGGCGGCGAGATCGACGAGCTGCTCACCAAATATGACGCCAAGGACTTCTCGCTCGCCTATCGCATCGAGAAGGTGGATGTGAAGATCCTGCCGGTGAACAATTACTCCTCGACGATCACGATAAAGCCGCAGGGCGACAAGAGCGTCGTCGAATGGCGCGGCGCCTTCTACCGCGGCTTCCCGAACAACGATCCGCCGCCGGAGCTCTCCGACGAGGCCGCGCTGAAGGCGGTGGGCGATCTCTACAAGGCCGGCCTCGCCTCGCTGAAGGCCAAGGTCGAAGGCAAATGATCTCTGCATCCTGGGGCAGGGCGGCGCGCGCCGCCCTTCTCGGGCTCGCTCTCGCCTCGCCCGCGGGAGCGGACGAGGCTTTCGTCACCAATCAGGGCAGCGGCGATCTCACCATCGTCGATCTTTCGACCATGGTGCCCGTCGCGACTCTGCCGATCGGCGGCAAGCCGGCCGGCGTCGCGGTCTCGGCTGATGGCGCGCGCGCCTATGTGACGAGCCCGGAGGGCAAATATCTCTCCGTCGTCGACACGCGCGAGCGTCGCGTCCTGCGCAAGATTCCGCTGGAGGGCGGTCCGCTCGGCCTCGCCGTCGCACCGGATGGCAAGCGCGTCTATGTCGCCGACATGTATGAGCAGCGGCTCTTTGCGGTCGATCCGGAAGCGGGCGTCGTCGCCACGGCGAAAGTCGGCGTCACGCCCTCCGGCGTCGCGGTGACGCCGGACGGCAAGACGATCCTCGTGGCGATTCGCGACGCCAATAAAATCGCCTTCGTCGATGCGGCGTCCTTCGAGAAGCTCGGCGAGCTCGATGTCGGCCGTCATCCCTTCGGCGTCACCATCGACGCCAAGGGCGAGCGCGCCTACACCGCCAATGTCGAATCGGATGATGTCAGCGTCGTCGATCTTTCGAGCCGGCGCGTCATCGCCACGGTGAAGGTCGGCAAGCGGCCCTATTGCGTGGCGCTGGCGCAGGGCAGGGGCTTCGTCACCGATCAATATGCCGAATCGGTCAGCGTCTTCGATCTCTCGACATTCGCGTCGGTGTCGCAGGTGAAGGTCGGCGAATATCCGGAAGGCATAGGGGCGAGCCGCGACGGCAAGACGATCTATGTCGCCAATTGGTTCACCAATGAGTTCTGGTCGATCGCCGCCGACAGCCTGAAGGTGATCGCCAAGGCCAAGACCGGCGACGGCCCGCGCGCCTTCGGCGCTTTTATCCGCGCGATGAATTGATGTGCTCCGGCCGCACGCCGAGGCCGATCAGCCGCGCCGGCAATTGCCGTAGCGCCGGGAAAATATCCAAAAGCCGCAAGGCCAGCGGCGGCTCGAAGGGCTGGTCTGCGGCGAGCACGTTGCGGATCACGCGATTCTGAATGAAGAGCTGCAGCCGTTGCGTCAACCGCGCCGGAAGCTCGCGGCGCTTCTGCACGGCGCCGACATCCGCGTCGCGCAGCGTCCCATCGCGCAGCTTTTCGGCGAGGAGATTGGCGGTCGCCACAGCGTCCTGAATCGCGAGATTGATTCCAACGCCGCCGATCGGCGACATCGCATGGGCCGCGTCGCCGATGCAGAGCAGGCCCGGCCGGCTCCAATTCTTCAGCCGATCGACCTGAACGGTCAGCAGATTCACATCCTCCCAATCGCGCAAATCCTCGACGCGATCCTCCAGAAAGGGAACGCTGTCGGCGAGGGCGCGGCGAAGCTCGTCGATCGGTCGGCTCCGCAGCGCCTGCGCGCCGCCTTTTGGAATCACATAGCCGATCTGCCAATAGGAGCCGCGCTCGATCATCGCCACCATGCGGCCCGGCGCGATGCGGCCGAAAGTTTCTTCCGGATCATCCGCCTTGCGCCGCAGCTCGAGCCACAGCACATCCATGGGCGCGCCCAATTCCTCGACCGCGAGGCCCGCCGATTCGCGCATCCGCGACGTCCGCCCATCCGCGGCGATGGTGAGATCGGCTCTGATCTCGAGCGGTCCCTCCGGCCCCTCGGCGCGCAGGCCGACGATGCGGCCGTCCTCCTCGAGGAGTCCCTCTGCTGCGGTCTTCATCGACAGGCGGAAGTTCGGCAGCTTCTTCGCCTCGCCGGCGATGAAGTCCAAAAAGTCCCATTGCGGCATGAAGGCGACGAATTTGCACAAGGTCGGCAGGTGGCGGAAGTCGGCGACGACGAATTTGCGGTCTCCCAAAACCGCGGAGAGCTGAAACGCCTTGCGATGCGGCAGCTTCAGAAATTTCTCGAGCAGGCCGAGCTCGAACATCAGCTGAAGCGTGGAAGGATGAATCGTGTCGCCGCGGAAATCGCGCAGGAAATCCGCGTGCTTCTCGAGGACGATCGTCTCGACGCCGGCGCGGGCGAGCAGAAAGCCCACCATCAGCCCCGCCGGGCCGCCGCCGACCACGCAGCATCTCGTGGAGATCGTCTGCGTCATCGGCCGCTCCTGTGCGAATAGGCCGCGCGCGGCCGCTGCCGACCTTTATGGTCAGTTCAGCAGCGGTTTTCCATTCGCATCCTTCACATTGGCCGCCCAGCTCTTGCGAATCAGCGTCACCACGGAGGCTGGCATGGGCTCGAAATCCAGCTCCTCGGCCGCCGCGGCGCCCTTGGAGAAAGCCCAGTCGAAGAATTTCAGCGCTTCCAGCGCCGCGGCCGCATCCTGCGGCTGCTTCGGCAGCAGAATGAAGGTCGCCGCCGCGATCGGCCAGGAGCCCGCGCCCGGCTGCTCGGTCAGCAGATGGAAAAAGCCCGGCGCGCCGGCCCAATCGGCATTGGCGGCGGCGGCCTCGAAGCTCTCCTTGCCCGGCGCGACGATCTTGCCGTCGCGATTCACCAGGCTGACGGCGGCGAGCTTATTCTGCTTGGCGTAGGCGAATTCGACATAGCCGATCGCGCCTTTGGCGGTGGCGACATTATTGGCGACGCCCTCATTGCCCTTGGCGCCGAGGCCGAGCGGCCATTCCACAGCCACGTTCTCGCCCACCTTCGCCTTCCAATCGGCGGAGACGCGGGAGAGATAGTGGGTGAAGCAGAAAGTCGTGCCCGATCCGTCCGAGCGGTGCACGACGACGATCGACGTCGCCGGCAGAGCGATCTTCGGGTTCAGCGCGTGGATCGCCGGATCGTTCCAGAGCTTGATTTCGCCGATAAAAATGCGCGCGAGCGTGGTCCCGTCGAGGACCAGCTCATTGGAGCCGACCCCGTCCAGATTGACGACGGGGGTGACGCCGCCCACCACTTGCGGCCATTGGATGAGCCCGGCTGCGTCGAGCTCCTTGGCGCTCAGCGGCTGGTCCGAGGCGCCGAAAGTGACTGTCCGCGCCTTGATCTGGCGGATGCCGCCGCCCGAGCCGATCGATTGATAATTGACGCGATTGCCGGTTTCTTTCGAATAGCTCTGCGCCCATTTGGCGTAGATGGGCAGGGGAAAAGTCGCGCCGGCGCCGGAAATATCGAGGGCGCGCGCGCTCCCCACTGAAAGGATCGCCGCCAGAGCGGCGTGAAGAATGAGCCTCGAGGCTTTGGAAATCATGCGGCCGTCCCTTGGAATTTCGACGCGTGGCTCTTGTCCACGAGAGCTGGAAGCCAATGGTTTCAGCTCTCTGCGGCGCGCCTTGGCGGCGCGACGGCTGTCGTTTTTCTGTCACATGCCTCCTTTTCTACGACTTCGCGCCAAAAGCAAAGCCCACGCAGCGGAAGTGGCGCGCCCGACTGGACATTGCGCTGTCTTGACGCAATAAGGGGCCACGCAAACATTCTTGGACGCTTCCGACATGTCCTACATCATTCGCTTCTTCACTTGGTGGAACCGGGCGACGCTCAGCACGGGCCTGTGGACGCTGCTCTATGGCGAGCGCGTCGGGACGGATGAGTTCGGCAATGTCTATTACCGCCGCCGCGGCGGCAAGAAGGACAAGGCGCTCGGCTTCGAGCGCCGCTGGGTCATCTATAAGGGCTATGCCGAGGGCTCGGCGACGCCGCCCGGCTGGTACGGCTGGCTGCACCACACGGTCGACACGCCGCCGACGCAGGAGAAATACGAGCCGAAGGAATGGGAGCTGACCTATCGCCCCAATCTGACCGGCACCTCCGCCGCCTATCATCCGCCGGGCTCGATCCTGGCCGAGGGCCGCCGCGCTCCCGCCGGCGGCGACTATCAGGCCTGGACCCCCGAGGCTTGAGGCGAGACGGTCGCGGCCCTGTCCGCGACCATCGATCCGCCACGCTCTTCCTATTCAACGACGGCGCATGAGGCGCGGGCGGCTGGCCCGAGCCAGAGATCGGAAACGAGAGCCGATATGATCTCCCGCTGCTTCCGCCTGCGTTTCGCTCTTTCGGGAGCCGCCTTCCTCGTCGGCCTCGGCGCGGCGGCCGCGGATCCCATACGCAATCCCACCGCCATTTTCGCCGGGCTCGACAAGACGACAGGCCGGATCATCAATTTCGACGTCGCCATAGACGAGACCGTGCAATTCGGCTCGCTTCAGGTGACGCCGCGCGTCTGCAACACGCGTCCGCAGACCGAGGCTCCGCAGACCACGAGCTTCGTCGAGGTCGACGAGCAGGACACGGGGAAGAACGACGCCAAGCGGATTTTCTCCGGCTGGATGTTCGCAGCGAGCCCAGGCCTGCATGGCGTCGAGCACCCGGTCTATGACGTTTGGCTGGTCGATTGCCGCGGCGGCAAGGAGATCGTTCAGGCGCCGGCGGCCGATCCTGCGGCGGCGGCCACTGCCGTCCCTGCGCCGGAGAAGAAGCGCTCCCGCTCTCGCAAGGTCGAGCCGGTCGCGCCCGTTCCGGTCGAGGCCGCGCCGATCGGCCCGCGCGATTCGGTTCCGCCAGAGGCCGCGAAGGCCCCGGAGAGCGCCGAGCCAGCGGCCGCGGCTCCGGCCGAAAAGCCCAAGAAGAAGAAAAAGAAGCAGCCCGCGCAGGAGCCGGCGCCCGCTACGGCGCCTTCGCCTTTTCCGTTCTGAGCTGTGGCTCCGGCCGCAGAATCGCGACGATCTCGCGGCCGGGAACGGGCGCGTCGTCCGGCCAGGCGGCGAAACGGGCAGGGACCGACAAAGACTGCTCCAGCAGAGCATGATAGGCGTCGCGGCTGACCTCTATCGCGCCGAGCGAGGCGAGATGCGTGGTCATGAATTGCGTGTCGAGCAGGCGGAAGCCGCCTTTGACGAGCCGCGCGACGAGGTGCGCCAGCGCCACTTTGGAGGCGTCGGTCTCGAGGTGGAACATGCTCTCGCCGAAAAAGGCGGCGCGCATAGAGACGCCATAGAGGCCGCCGACCAGTCTTCCATCCCGCCAGCATTCGACCGTATGGGCGAAGCCCATGTCGAACAGCTTGCGATAGAGCCGCTTGATCTCGGAATTGATCCAAGTGTTCTCGCGCTTGGGCGCGGAGGCCGCGCAAGCCGCGATCACGGCGTCGAAATCCGTATCGACCCGCACCTCGAAACGATCCGATCGGATCGTCTTGGCGAGCGAATGTGAGACCTTGAACGCATCCAGCGGGAAAATGGCGCGCTCCTGGGGGTCGACCCAGAAGAGCTGCTCCTCTTCGGCGCTTTCCGCCATTGGGAAAAGGCCGATCGAATAGGCCCGCAGCAAAATCTGCGGCGTGATGGCGTAATCTGCGGAGGAAGGGCGCGACATTTCGCAGATTGTAGCGCAATGCGCGCCGGAATCGAGAGCGTTCGTCGCCCGGGCGTGGCTCGAGCCGCCGAAAGGGTGAACGGGGCGGGGCGCGCCGAGCGAGACTAGGTGGAAACACGTTCTACAGAGCGCCTTCGGCGCTCGGGAGGGGAGAGCAGCTCCTCGCGTCTCACCCCACCCCGGCTCGATATCGCCGGCCGACCCTCCCCCTGAAGGGGAGGGTAGAATGGCCGCTCAGCCTTCGCCGATCACCTCGAGGAAGCTATGCGCGTCCTCCTTGCGCTCGAAGACATGCGGGGCGATGCCGCGCTTGCTCAGCGCTTCCTTGAGCTTCAAGCGCAGGAAGGCGCTGGTCGTGTAGCGCGTCGTCGTCACATAATAATTCTCGAGCATATATTGGATCATCTCCGCATAGTAATCGTAGAGATGCTCGCTGATGCGGAAGTTGTCGAGATTGACGACCTGATTGACGCGCTTGCCGATCTTCTGGCAGGCGTCGATCAGCATCTTGCGCAGATCGTCGATGTCGCGCTTGGAGCGCGCGCTCCAGCCCTCGAGATTGAGGAACTGAATATTGCGATCGGCGTCATAGCTCACGCGATCCTGCAGATCGAGATTGAGCAGATCGGAGATCAGGCCCATCGGCTCGTCGACGAAGATGCGCTTGTCCATCAAGATCGGATGCTTGACGATGGGCTTGAAGTCCATATGCGGAAGAATATCCCGCTCTATGTCTATGCCCGGCGCGATCTCGATCAGCTCGAGACCCTCCTTCGTCAGCTGGAAGACGCAGCGCTCGGTGACATAGATCACCGGCTGCTCGCGCTTTTGCGCATATTTGCCGCTGAACGTCACCTGTTCGACGAATTTCAGGAATTTGCGGGCGCGGCCCTCTTTGAGGATTTTCACCTCGCCGTCCTGAATCGCAATGTCGAGCCCGCCGGCGGTGAATGTGCCAGCGAAGACGACGCTGCGCGCGTTCTGGCTGATGTTGATGAAGCCGCCGCAGCCGTTGAGGCGTCCGCCGAAGCGGCTGGTGTTCACATTGCCCTGCTCGTCGCATTCGGCCATGCCGAGGCAGGTCATGTCGAGACCGCCGCCGTCATAGAAGTCGAATTGCGTGTTCTGATCGATGATCGAATCGGCGTTGGTGGCGGAGCCGAAGGAGGAGCCCGAGGCGAGCACGCCGCCGATGGCGCCGGCTTCCGTCGTCAAAGTGATGAAGGGGGTGAGCTTCTCTTCATTGGCGACGGCGGCTATGCCCTCCGGCGCGCCGACGCCGAGATTGACGACGCCGTTGGGGGGCAGCTCGAAGGCGGCGCGGCGCGCGATGATCTTGCGCGCGTCGAGCGTCATTTTCGCCATGCTCTCGACCGGAACGCGAATCTCGCCGGCCAGCGCCGGATTATAGATGATCCCGTAATTCATACGGTGCAGCTCGGGCTGATCGGCGACGACCACGCAATCCACCAGAATGCCCGGAACCTTCACGTCCTTGGGCCGGATGGAGCCGGCCTCGACGATGCGCTCGACCTGCGCGATGACGATGCCGCCATTATTATGCGCGGCCATCGCCTGGGCGAGCACGTCGAGCGTCAGCGCCTCCTTCTCCATGCTGATATTGCCGGAGGGGTCGGCGCTGGTGCCGCGGATGAAGGCCACGTCGATCTTCGTCGCCGTATAGAACAGCCATTCCTCGTCGTCGATGACGACATGCTTGACGATCTCTTCCGTCGTCACTTCGTTGACGCGGCCGCCGCCGAAGCGCGGATCGACATAAGTATAGAGGCCGACCTTGGAGAAGAGGCCGGGCTGACCGGCGGCGCAGGCGCGATAGAGCTGCGAGATGACGCCTTGCGGCAGATTATAGCCGAGAATCTTGTTCTCCGCGGCGGCCTGAGCGACCTTGGGCATGCGGCCGAAATTGCCGGCGATGACCCGGCGCAGCAGGCCTTCATGATGCAGGCGGCCGGTGCCGAGCCCTTTGCTGTCGCCGGCGCCGGCGGTCATGATGAGCGTGAGGCCGCTCGGTCCGCCGGTCTCGACGAAGCGCTTCTCCAGCGCGGCGTGCAACGCCTCGGGAATGCAGCTCTGGACGAAGCCGGTGGTGGTCAGAACGTCATTTTCGCTGATGAGCGCAATCGCTTCGTCGGCTGTAATGACCTTGTTGTTCTTGTTGTTCATTTCCCTCGAGTTTCCTCCTCGCCGCCCGGCAGGGCGAAGGCTGCGGGCGTTGTCATTCCCGCGTTCCGCAATAGAAGGGCGCCGGGTTCGAACTGCCCTCGACACTAGAGTTTGCGACAGGGTTTCGCAATAGCGCCAGGAAATCGCCGCAGAGCCGCGAAGGCCCAAAACGCCTCGTTCGGCTGCGGCTCCGCGTCGCAGCTCGGCGAGCGCGCTGCGGCGCCGCGAGGGCGAGAGTCGGCGCTCAAATGCATATTTATCTTATAGGCTTTAGCGACTATGCTGCGCTCATGGTCGGCGAGACGCGGCCGAACTGCGATATTTTCCGACGGCGTCCATAGAGCAAACCATGACCAAGCTCAGATTTCTCCTCGCGGGCGCCGCAGCGGCGGCGGTTCTCGGCCAGACCCTGCCCATTGGCGCGGAGCCAGAAAAGAGTTTCGTCTACAAGCCCGCCGACGAGGTTCAATTCAAGAGCCCGCTCGGCATCGGCCCCGCCCAGGCGGTGCTGTTCGGCGATCCGTCGAAGCCCGGCGTCTATGTGGTGCGCGTGCGCTTCCCGCCTGGACATCATTCCAATCCGCATTTCCATTCGAAGGATCGCCATGCGGTGGTGGTCTCGGGCACATGGTGGAACGGCGTCGGCGAGGAGCTGGATTTCAAGAAGGCGCGGCCGGTGACGGCGGGCTCCTATGTGCTGCATCCGGCCGGCGGCGTGCATTGGGACGGCGCGGGCGAGGAGGAGGTCGTCATTCAGATCACCGGCGAAGGGCCGGTGGAAACGACGTCGGTCGGGGCGCCGGGCGCGCCGCAGGGCTATTGGCCGAAGCCGAAGTGAGAGCGGCCCATCTCCAGTGACGCGATGGCGCGCGGCTCCATCGCGCCCATGGCGTGGGCGGCCGCGTCCGAAAGCGCCGCGACCGCCATCAGCAGAGCCCCGGCGAGCGCGGCCGATGCGAGAAAGCGTTGCGCCGGGGGCAGCGGCTCGTCGGCGGCCGGCCGCGGGGCCACGACAACGAGCCGGCGCGGCGCCATTATGCGCGGCGCGGCGGCGTCCGCGCTCTCCGATCGCAGCACGCGCAGCGAGGCGCGGAGTTCTTCCCGGCGCGTTTCGTCTCTCATGCGAGCGTCCGATCCCATCTGATCCCTCACGCGGAAATGCGTTCGTCCGATGAAGCGATCGCCCGAGGCTCGGGCGTCGCCTCCCGCCGCTGGGGCGCGCGCAGCCGGGCGAAGATCGGCGGCGGCGCGAATTCCTCGGGGACGCCGCAGAGCCCTGCTTGCGTGAACCAGGCGCCGAGACGCGGCCAGGCGCTGGCGAGCGCAAAGGGAAATGCGGCGACATAGCCGAAGGTCAGCGGCGCCGACCACAAGGCCAGAGAAGGCGCGGAAAATCCGGCGATGGCGAGAACCAGAGCGCCGAAAGCGAATGCCGGCCAGAGCGCGCGCGCCGTCTCCCACGCGCCGAGGCTATGCGCGTCGCGGCTCTGTCCGCTCCAGCCCGTCTCGCCCTCGAAGGGAAGGCGCGCGAGCAGCACAGTGACGCCGAATGTCGTGACGGCGCCGATGATGAAGGAGAAGACAATCTCGAGCGCCGCGCCGAGCAGCAAGCGGACGGCGCCGCCATAGCGGCGCACGCCGCCCGGCGTCAGCGCAATATCCGCATAGCCGGCGAGCTTGGGCGCGAGATAAAAGCCGAGAAACAGAAGATAGAGCGCCGCCGCCGAGCCAGACGGAAAGCGCGACACATCCTCGACCAGCGGCAGCAGCGCGCCGAGCAATATGATCGCCGTCCAGGCCGGCGCGCCGATGAACATGCTGATCGCCCAGATGAGCTGAAAGCGGCTCATCGGCAGCAGTCCCGGCAGAGAGAGCAACTCCCAATACTGCATGTTCCCGCGGCACCAGCGCAGGTCGCGGCGCATGAATTCCAGCAGCGTCGGCGGATTTTCCTCATAGCTTCCGCTCTCCACCGGCAGCACGCGCACCTCATAGCCCGCGCGCCGCATCAGCGCCGCCTCGATCTGATCATGCGAGAGAATATGCCTCTCGCCGGAAAGACGCGGTAGATCGCAATATGCCGCGAAAGGCGCGATGCGCACCAGCGCATTATGTCCCCAGAAGGGGCCGCAATCGGCGCCCCACCAGGCCGCGCCCATCGTGTAGCTGCGCATTCCGGCGCGCATGCCGAATTGAAAGGCGCGCGCGAAGGCCGAGCGCGATGGCGCGCCGACCACGAGGCTCTGAATAATGCCGATGCGCGGATAGGCTTCCCCGATGCGCACGAGACGCAGAATCGTCTCGCCGTCCATCAGGCTGTCGGCGTCGAGCGGAATCATGAATTCATAGGCGCGGCCGAAGCGCTCGCAGAAATCGCGAATATTGCCGGCCTTGTATCCGATATTGTCGGAGCGTCGGCGGTAATGCAGCCGCGTCGCCTCGGCGCCTTCGGCCGCGCGCCAGCGGGCGAATTCGGTCTCTTCCTGCGCGGCGATGCGCGGATCGGTGGTGTCGCTCAGCACGAACCAATCGAAGTGAGCGCCTTCGCCGGTCGCGTCGAGATCGGCCTTCATGGCGGCAAGCCGCGTCAGCGCGCGGGCGGCGTCCTCATTGCGGATCGTCAGCGTGACGGCCGTGCGCGTGCGGATGCGGCGGCGCGTGTCGCCGGCGCGGGCGAAAGGCGCGACGCTGTCGAGCGGACGCGGATGAAAATGCAAGAGCCAGAAGCCGAGAACGGCGTTGCTGACGCCGAGCACGCTCCAGGGCGCGGCAATGGCGAAGCAAAGGAGAATCGCGGCGTCGATGACGCTCCAGCCGTCTTGCCCCAGAATATCGGCGAGCCAGATCAGCAGGGCGACATAAACGGCGGCGTTGATCGCAGCGACCAGCAGGCGTCGCCGGAACAGTTCGGATCGGTTCTGGAGACCGGCGGGGGCGGCGGCGGACATTCGCGTCGTCGTTTCCTATGCGGAACCGGGAAAATCGGCTGGCGCGCATCGCCGCCGTGTTCTAGCAATAGCCGCGAAGCATGAGGTTTGTAAATTGGCCGAGTCGAATAAATCCTATTTTAATGGTATGAAAGAGGCGCGATCGCTGTGGGTCGAGGCTCCGCGGAGCGCTGCGCTACGCGCTTCGCGTCTCGCGACGCCGGGGCCGGAAGATGCGCTGGTGCGGACGCTGTGGAGCGCGGTCAGCCGCGGCACGGAGCGGCTCGTCTTCGAAGGCCGCGCGCCGCGTTCGGAATGGGAGCGCATGCGCGCGCCGTTTCAGGAGGGCGCTTTCTCCTTTCCGGTGAAATACGGCTATTGCGCCGTCGGCCGCGTCGAGGAAGGGCCGGCCGAGCTTCTCGGCCGCGACGTGTTCTGTCTCCATCCGCATCAGGATTTTTTCGTCGCGCCCGTCGCCATGCTGCGGCCAATTCCGCAGGAGACGCCGGCCCGCCGCGCGCCGCTCGCCGCCAATATGGAAACGGCGCTGAATGGGCTTTGGGATTCGGGAGCCGGGCCGGGCGACCGCATCGTCGTCATCGGCGCAGGCGTTCTCGGCCTGCTGGTCACAGCTCTCGCAGCGCGCCTTCCGGGCGCCGAGGTGCTGATTCATGATCGCGAGGACTCTCGCGCTGAGATCGCCGAGAGTCTCGGCGCGCGATTCGTCGGCGCCGACGCGCTGGAGGGGCGGGGCGCGGATGTCGTCTTCCACGCCAGCGCCTCCTCCGAGGGGCTGGCGCTGTCGCTCGCCGCGGCCGGGCTGGAGGCGACGATCGTCGAATTGAGCTGGTATGGGGAGGGGCAGGTCTCCGCGCCGCTGGGCGGCGGCTTTCACGCCAATCGGCTGCGGCTCGTCTCCTCTCAAGTGGGGCAGGTGGCGCCCTCGCGGCGGCCGCGCTGGAGCTACGCCCGCCGGCTGGACAAGGCGCTGGAGCTGCTGGCCGATCCGCGGCTCGACGCGCTCATCACCGAGGAAGTCCCCTTCGCCGACGCGTCGCGGGAGCTGCCGCGCATCCTCGCGCCGGGGGCGAGCGGCCTCGCCACATTGTTTCGCTATTGAACGGAGAAGAAAATGTACGCAGTCGAAGTCCGCGACCACATCATGATCGCCCATAGCTTCAAGGGCGAGCTGTTCGGCCCGGCGCAGCGCATGCACGGCGCGACTTTCGTCGTCGATGTGGCGTTTTTCCGCGAGACGCTGACCGTCGACGAGGTGGTCGTCGACATCGGCCGCGCCCATGACGCGCTGAAAGCGACGCTGGCGCCGCTGAACTACCAGAATCTCGATGAGATCGAGCAGTTCAAGGGCCGGCAGACGACGACCGAATTCCTCTCGCGGCATATTTTCGACGCGATGGCCGCCGCAGCTCGCACCGGCGCGCTCGGGCCGGGCGGCGAAGGGATCTCGCGCATTCGCGTGACGCTGCACGAATCCCATGTCGCCCGCGCCTGGTTCGAGGGCGCCGTGTGAGGCGCATCGTCTTCGCCATTCCCGGAGACATAGAGGCGAGGACCGGCGGTTATGGCTATGACCGCCGCGTGCTCGCGGAATTGGCGCGGCAGGGCGTCGCGGCGGTCCATCTCGCGCTGCCGGGCGGTTTTCCGCATCCGACGGCCGAGGAGGAGCGCGCCGTCGCCGCGGTTCTCGATCGTGAATTGACGGCGGATGATGTCGCGCTCATCGACGGCCTCGCCTATGGCGCGTTGTCCGAGGCGGTGATCGCGTTTATTGCGGCGCCGATCGCGGCGCTCTGCCATCATCCGCTCTGTCTCGAGGCGGGGCTGTCGCCCGCCCGCGCGGCGGTTTTGCGCGAGAGCGAACGCCGGGCGCTGGCCCGCGCCGCTCATGTGATCGCCACCAGTGCGCATACGGGCGAGACGTTGATCTGCGATTTCGGCGTGCCGGAGCGCAAGCTGACCATCGCTCCGCCGGGAACCGATCCGGCCGAGCGCGCAAGAGGCTCGGGCGGCGCGCCGTTGCTGCTCGCCGTCGGCTCCATCATTCCCCGCAAGGCGTTCCATCTTCTGGTCGAGGCGCTGAGCGGCCTTTCCGATCTCGACTGGCGCCTCGCCATTGTTGGCGGCGCCCATCATTCGCCCCAGACGGCGGCCGATCTCGCGCAGCTCATAGAGGCGAAAGGTCTCGGCGGACGCATCGTTCTGCGTGGCGAGCTTTCCGGCGAGGCGCTGGACACGGCCTATCACGGCGCGGATGTCTTCGTCTCCGCATCGCTTCATGAGGGCTATGGCATGGCGCTCGCCGAGGCGCTGGCGCGCGGGCTGCCCATCGTCGCGACGACGGGAGGCGCTGCGGGCGACACAATCCCCGATAGCGCCGCGCTGAAAATCCCGCCGGGGGATGTGGCCGCGCTGCGCGATTCTCTGCGCGCGATCATTGCGGATTCGGCCTTGCGGGCGCGGCTCGCCGAGGCCTCCTGGCGCACCGGTCGGGCGCTGCCGCGCTGGGAAGAGACGGCGCGCATCATCGCCAATGTGACGAGGGGGCTGGCATGAGCGGTTTCTCGGCCGAATGGCTCGATCTGCGCGAGAGCGCCGATCGCGCCGCGCGCAATCCCGCCTTGCGCGAGACCGTCGCGCGCGCCTTCGCGGATCGCGAGTCTCTGACCATCGTCGATCTCGCCTGCGGGGCCGGCTCCAATTTGCGTGGCCTCGCCGAATATCTGCCGGCGCGCCAGAAATGGCTTCTCATCGATCATGATCCGGCGCTGCTCGCCGCCGCGAGAGCGCGTCTCATCGCCTGGGCGGATGTCGCGGAGGAGGGCGAGACGCTGATCCTCTCCAAGGTCGCGCGGCGCCTCGATGTCGAGTTTCGGACCGCCGATCTTTCCGGCGGCGCGGGGGCGGCGCTCGAGGGAAAGATCGACCTCGTGACTTCGGCGGCTTTTTTCGATCTCGTCTCGGCGCAATGGCTCGAGGCCTTCGCGGAGCAGATCGCGGCGCGCCGCCTGCCGCTCTATGCGATATTGAGCTATTCCGGCGAGGAGCGCTGGACGCCGCCGCATGCCGACGATGCGGGAATGCTCGCCGCCTTCCACCGCCATCAGGCGCGCGACAAGGGTTTTGGACCCGCCGCCGGGCCGCGCGCGGCGGAACTGCTGGCGCGCGCGCTGGAGAGGCTCGGCTATAGCGTCGAGACGGCGCCGAGTCCCTGGCGGCTCGGCGCGGCGGAAACGGCGCTGATCGCCGCTCTGGCCGAGGGCTCGGCGGCGGCCGTGGCCGAGACCGGGGAGGTTTCGGCTAGAATCGTCGAGGATTGGCGTCGCGCCCGCCTGGCGGCCGAGGGATGCGAGATCGGGCATTCGGACCTGTTCGCGCGGCCGAAGGGCGGATGAGGCCGGGCGGTCGGCACCGCCATGGCGCCATCTGTGCTAGAAGCAAAATGGTTCCCGACATGGGGCAATCGGGCGGAGAGTCCGCTTCGGTCTCTCGCGTCAACTCTCACCTTTCACCCGGAGCCCAGTATGGCCGCCCCCAATGAAACAATGCTCGCGCTCGTTCTCTCGAAGGATGGGCGGCTTCCCGAGGGGGAGGCGCTCGGCTCCGCGATCCGCCGGCATTTGCCGCAGGCGCAGACGCCCGACAAGGAGGTCCCGGGCGGAACCAGCGTGTTTCTCGTCGATGGCGGCATGGTGGCCATCGGCGGCGTGACGGCGCCGGCGCCCATAGCCCAGGACGACCCTTGCGTCGCCTATGCCTGGCATTGGAAGGATGTCTGGTCGGTGATCGAAGGCCATGCGGGCCATGTGGTGGTGGCCGTGACCGGCGGCGCCGACGCCAAAGCCAGAGCGCGTCTGCTCGGGCGCGCGATCACGGCGGTCATAGAGGCGACGCCCTCCGCTTGCGCCGTGCATTTCGCCGGCTCCGACGCTCTTTGGCCGGCCGCGCTCGTCGCCGAGGCGGTGTCGAAGGGCGGCGACGAGCCCCCGGTTCCCTTCTGCGTCGCCGTCGCGCTCGGCCGCGATCCAGATGGCGGCGTTTCGGCGATCACCAAAGGTCTCGACGCTTTCGGCCTGATGGAGATAGAGACGCGCGGCTATCTCGAGGATCCGAGCCAGCTCAGCGGCTTTCTGCTCGATCTCGCCGCCTATCTGATCGACGCCGGCGACGTTCTGAGCGACGGCGACACGATCGGCCCGGACGCCGACACCAAGATCATCGTGCGGCGCGAGGCCTCGGTCGTGGCGCCGGGGCAGAATGTCTACCGGCTATATTTCCCGACTCAGGGCCACGCCTGACGGCGACCGGCGGGGGCGCATCGGCCGCCCCCGCCCGGGCCTCGCTATTTGCGCCAAGACTGCGGAAGCATCCGCCAGACCACCTCGTCGCCGGCGATACGGTGGCGGATGACGCCCGCCACATGCAGCGCGATCAGCGCCAGCATGGCCCAGCCGAGAATTTCATGCAGCTCGAAGAGCTGTTTCGATAGCGGCTCGTCCTTGCCGAGGAGGGCCGGGAGATGGCCGAGCCAGAAGAAGCTCGGCCCGAGGCCATAGGCCGACAACGCAAGCCAGCCGACGATCGGCGTCGCGATCAGCAGCAGATAGAGCCCGCGATGCGTCGCTTTCGAGACGAGACGCTCGGCCGGCGTCAGATCGGCGCTTGCGCCCGGCCGATGGCGCAGTCGCGCGAGAAGGCGGGGAACCATCAGGGCCAGCACGATGACGCCGATCGATTCGTGCAGCACGAAGAGATTGTCCTGCAACGGCCCTTTATCGAGATCGGCCATCACCACGCCGGTCGGCAGGGAGGTCAGCGCCAGAGCGGCGATGATCCAATGCAGCGCCTTGGCGAGAGGCGTATAGGGCTGTCGCTCGACCATGCGAATCCTCCATGCCGTTGCGGCGGCGATGATCGCCCAGCCGTCTCGAATGCGCAATCGGCCTCCGAGACAGTATTTAAATCCTATAGGAATAATTGACTATAACGGCGTCCGGGCCTATAGCTGAACCGCGCTCAGATCTCCCCGAAAAGGGCTTTGACTCTCGCGAGTCATCGAGAGCTAGCCGGGCGCATCCCCCATGTGCGCGCCGGCGGTCGGCGCGGCGAACCACGTTGGTTCGCCGCGCTTTTTTCGTCGGAGCCGCCTCGGTCGCGTTGTCGCGCGATCGGCGCCGCCGAAGACGAATAGCGGCGACAAAGAATATTTTCGATATTTTTCCCCTCGCCGACGTAAAACCGTCACATGTCGACGTACGCTTTTTCATCCACATGAAAATCCGTAGAATTCGTCGTCGGCCATTGCTCGGCCGATGCCCCACATCTGTGCGCCTCGACCGATTCTTCGGGTCCCAAAGGACCGGAAACCGGCGTAAAGCATCCGATATCTCGATCGATCCGCCGGCGCCGGACGGCGGATCGCGGGGAGGGGGACGTCCTGTGGTTTGGCGCGGCGGCGTTTTTCCCTTATGTCCTTGCCAACCGAGGTTCGTCCTTTAGGAGATGCGATGTTTCCGACCCCCGTTTCCGATCTCGCCCCGAACACTTACGCCTATGAGACGACGCCGCTCGTGAAGCCGACGGGGTTTCGCGAATATGACGCGCGCTGGCTGTTCGAGAAGGAGCTCAACCTCATGGGGGTGCAGGCGCTCGGCCTCGGATTGGGCACGCTGCTCCATGAGATGGGCGTGCCGCTCGAGCTCGCCACCGGCCATGACTATCGCGCCTATTCCGCCTCCATAAAGCTGGCGCTGATCACCGGCCTGATGGCGGCCGGCGTGCGCGTGCACGATATCGGCCTCGCGCTCTCGCCCATGGCCTATTTCGCGCAATTCGCGCTCGACGTTCCCGCCGTCGCCATGGTCACGGCTTCGCACAATGACAATGGCTGGACCGGCGTGAAGATGGGCGCGCAGCGTCCCGTCACTTTCGGCCCCGTGGAGATGGGCCGGCTGAAGGAGATCGTGCTCGCCGGCGTTTTCCGCTTCGCCGAGGGTGGCTCCTATCGCTATGTCGATAATTTCGGCGCCCGTTATCTCGACGATCTCGCCTCGGGTATAAAGCTCACCCGCAAGCTGAAGGTCGTCGCCGCCTGCGGCAATGGCACGGCGGGCGCCTTCGCGCCCCAGCTGCTGGAGCGCATCGGCTGCGAGGTCGTGCCGCTCGACACCGAGCTCGATTATAATTTCCCGCATTACAATCCCAACCCCGAAGATCTGCATATGCTGCACGCCATGGCCGACAAGGTGCGCGAGAGCGGCGCCGATGTCGGTCTCGGCTTCGATGGCGACGGCGATCGCTGCGGCGTCGTCGACAATACGGGCGAGGAGATTTTCGCCGATAAGATCGGCGTGATGCTGGCGCGCGATCTCTCCAAGCTGCATCCGGGCGCGACCTTCGTCGTCGATGTGAAGTCGACGGGATTGTTCGCGACCGATCCGGAGCTGCTCTCGCGCAATGTGAAGGCCGATTATTGGAAGACCGGCCATTCCTACATCAAGCGCCGCGTGACGGAGCTCAAAGCGCTCGCCGGTTTCGAGAAATCCGGCCACTTCTTCTTCAACGCGCCGGTCGGCCGCGGCTATGACGACGGCCTGCTGACGGCGGTGCATGTGCTGCAGATGCTCGATCGCAATCCGGACAAGTCCATGTCCGATCTCTACGCCGCGCTGCCCAAGACCTGGGGCTCGCCGACCATGTCGCCGCATTGCGCCGACGAGACGAAATATGGCGTCGTCGACAAGGTGATCGCGCGCTTCCAGAAGATGGAGGCCGATGGCGTCGCCTTCACGGGGCAGAAGATTCGCGATCTCGTCACCGTCAATGGCGTGCGCGTGACGACCGCCGACGGCACATGGGGCCTGGTGCGCGCCTCATCGAACAAGCCGGAGCTGGTCGTCGTCGTCGAGAGCCCGGTGTCGGAGGCGCGCATGCGCGAGATGTTCCACGCGGTGGATGCGGTGCTGCGCGAGAATCCGGAAGTCGGCGCCTATAATCAGACGATCTGATCGTTCAGGGCGTCCCAGGCGTGCAGTTGGTTCCGCTCGTCATGTAATATTGCACATGATTGGGGCTGTAGGTGTTGCGCACCGGCGAATAGCTGGTGCGCGACATCTGCGGCGCCGCGGTCTTCATCCAGGTGATCGTGCGGCTGAAGGAGGGCTGATAGCTGTAGATCACATCGGCGACGATGATCGAGCCGACGGTCGGCGTCACGCTGGTCGTCGTCGTGCCGCCGCCGGCGTTGGCCAGCGTCACCGATTTCGCGCTCGTATAGCTCGTCGGCATGGAATTGGGGTCGACAGGCGCGACATCGGCCGCGTTGAGCTTGGCGACATTATTGATCTTGCAGGGGCGCAGCGTGCCTGAATTCTTGGCGATGGTCCAATTCACGCTCGCCTTAAAGCCGCTCGTCTGCGTCGCATCGGCGCTGACCGTGACCTCTGAGATCGTCATTTTGAGATTAGTGGTCGGCAGTGGCGACATCAGCGTCGTCGCGGCGGAGAAGATCGCCTGAATCGTCGTCTCGTCCATTCCGGCCTGGCCGGAAAAGGAGCCGCCGGTCAATTGCTGCGCGGTGAGATCAGAGAGCGTATGCGCGACCAGATCGAGCCTCTGGCTCGCGCGCTGCCCGAGCGCCAGCTCCGCGAGGCCGAGATAGATCACGAGCACCAGCGGCAGCATGAGCGCGAATTCGACCGCCGCGAAGGCGCGCTCCTCGCGCAGCAAGGCGCGCGCATCTCGGAGCTGGGCCGGCGACGCGCTCATGTCGGCTCCACGCGAAAGGCCGCGACGCCGAACAGCAGATGTGTCCAGCGACTATTGTAGGTCACCTCTCCGCCCGTCGTTTTGCCGAGCGTTATGCCGGTCAAAATGCCGCCGGTGAGAATGGCGGTCACGGCCGGCATCGGATAGACGATGCGCACCACGGCGACATGGCCGGAGGCAGGCATAGAGATCGTCGAGCTCGCCGCCGGAGGAGTCGAATAGAAGGAATTGGAGGTCGAGGCTTTCGACCAGTCCGCGACCTCGGCGATATCGACGAGAATTTTCGAGCAGTCGAAGGATTTGCTCAGCGTGCCTGAGGCGACGACGCCGCTGGCCTGCCATGTGCAGACATATTTATCGATGAAATTCTGATAGGTCATGTTGGCGAGACTGTGCGTCAGCACGGCGCGGCTCGCATGAATGGTGGTCACCTGCAGCTGCTGGCTCTTGAAATAGACGATGCCGGTCTCGAAAATCGCGCCGAGCAGGCCCAGCATCGGAACGAGCACCATGGCGAATTCGACGGCGAGCGCCGCGCTCTGGTCGCGCCGGAAGCGAATTACGCTCGCAGCGAAACGGCCCGTCGGCTGTCGCGACAAAATCTCTTCTCCGCTCATATCTCGAACCCATGGTCCGAAAGGGCGTCTCGCGTCCGCCCCTTTTGATCCCCCATGCGCGCCCCGTTGCGTCCCTGGGCGACGTCCTTCAACGCTTGGGCGAGGATGAACCCTCATGCTGCTTCACCGCGTCGAGAACCCGCGCCGTATAGTCCTTGTCGTCGCCGAGATCGACGGCCGGCGCGCAATCGGGCGAGCAAGCGTAGGATTCGCGGCGCGAGCCGCGCAGTACGACCAGCTTGTCCATCGGCTGGGTGACGGTGATGATCTCCTCGCCGACCTGATTGCCGGTGGGGTCGAGCAGGATGAGATTGGTCGATCCGAAGCTTTTTCCGGTAACGACCATGAGGCGATTGGTCTTCAGCATCGTCACATCGGCGATGAGCGGATTGCCGATGATGAGCGTCTGAGCGCCTTCTGGCATGCGCACCACGCGAGCGCGGTCTATATCCACGAAAACACCACGTCTTTCGCCCTCGCGCGCCATAGCGACGCCGGCGGTGACGGTCGCGCCGACCAATAATGCCAAATATCCATGGAAACGGGACGAGCGCATCACGCACCTCTGAACAATCATCGCCTTTGCGAGGCTTCGCGTCGAACAAAACCACGTAATAGTGAATCATTGCTGAAAATGAGAAAGCGTCGCGCCTCGCGTCCTGAATTTCATAGGTCGATGATGCGATTAACGCGTTTGCAAGAAGTTCTACGTAGGGTCTCGTCCTGTCCGGCGAACGGGCTCGATCGAGCGACGCCGCCGAACTCAGTCAATAGAGCGAGGAGCACGAGTATGAAGAGCTTGATTTCGCGGTTCGTTAAGGACGAGTCCGGCGCGACCGCCATCGAATACGGCCTGATCGGCGCGCTGATCTCCGTCATCATCATCACCGCAGTGAAGCTCGTCGGCAGCAACCTGTCGCAGACCTTCAACAAGATCGCTCAGAATCTGAGCTGAGGTCTGGCGGGCGCTGATCTCGCCGCCCCCGCGTCGAGATCATTTCAGCGCACGCATTCCCGCCGAAGGCCGGCTCGTGAACGGGGCCGGCCGGCTCGGCGCATGGGCGGCGAATCGTGCCGCCCTACATTAGGAGAAGGCGATGAAATCGTCGGTTATGAAATTTTTGGACAATGAGTCCGGCGCCACGGCTATCGAATACGGCCTCATCGGCGCTTTGATTTCTGTCATTATTATTACCGCTGTGAAGCTCGTCGGCAGCAATCTGTCAGAGACTTTCAACAAGATCGCTCAGAACCTCAGCTGAACGATCGCCCGACTCGTGCGCGCGCGTCGGCTCCTCGCCGCGCGACGCGCGAATCGCGCGCTCATCCGAGCGCGCCGAAACGACTTCGAGAGGCGCCTTTGTCGCAAAAGAGAGAGGCGCGGCGACAGGAACGACACTGATGATCGCAGCCGCCGCCGCGCTAATCCTCTTTCCGGCCCTGATGGCGTTTTCGGCCTTCGCCGATCTTCTCACCATGACGATTCCCAATCGCGTCTCCTTGGCGCTCATCGCCTTGTTCGCGATTTTCGCCGCATGGCTCGGCATGCCGCTCGACAGCGTCGCGTCGCATGTGGCCTGCGGGGCGGCCGTGCTCGCCGCGACCTTCCTCATGTTCAATCGCGGCTGGATGGGCGGCGGCGACGCCAAGCTCGCCTCTGCGACGGCGCTGTGGCTCGGCTTCGAGCAACTCGCCGATTACGCGCTCGTCGCCTCTCTGGCGGGCGGCGCGTTGACTCTCGCTATTCTCGCGTTGCGGCGCTTCGAGCCGCGCTTCGTCGCCAAATCGCCGCGCCTCGCGCATCTTTGCGACGCCACTGAGGGCGTGCCTTACGGCATAGCGCTCGCGATCGCCGGAATCGCCGTCTATCCCAATTCCCAGCTCTGGGCGCTGCTCACCGCCGCATGACGGCGGCGCTGCGAGATCCTTTCGCTTCGCAATGCGAAAGAGCCTGCTGTCTTACCGGCGATTAACCATAATTTGACGTTTTTCCGCTTTCATTCGGAATGCTCCGCTCTAGGTGGAGCGATCGGACTGGAAGCAAATGAACAAGGCGCAGATCGTGGTTCTCGGCGTCGCCGTCGTGGCGGGCGGCGGAGCCTTCCTGATGATGAACGGATCGCCGCCCGAGGCGCCGAAGATCGTTCAGATGATCCCCACGCAGCCGCAGACCGACAAGGTTCTCGTGGCGACGCGCGATCTCTCCTATGGAACCGCGCTCGCGGAGCCGGACACCAATTGGATCGATTGGCCGATCGGCGCCGTGCCCCAGGGCGTGCTGCGCAAGAGCGAGACGCCGAACGGCAAGGAAGATCTGCAGGGCTCCTATGTCCGCAACCCGATCTCCAATGGCGAGCCGGTGCGGCGCGAGCGTCTGGTCAAAGGCCCGACCGCGGGGCTGATGTCGACGCTGCTTCCCGCCGGCCATCGCGCGGTCGCGATCGACATCTCGCCCAACACGACTGCGGGCGGCTTTATTCTTCCGAACGACCATGTCGATGTGATGCGCACCTATCGCGACTCCGATCGCGGCCGTGAAGGCGGCTCCGCCGACCTCTCCTCGGAAGTCATTCTCACCAATGTGCGCGTGATGGCGATCGGTCCGATCGTCGAGACGAAGAACGGCGAATCCGTCGTGACCGGCGCGACCGCCACGCTCGATCTCGAGCCGCGGCAGGCCGAGCTCGTCATTCTCGCGCAGCGTACCGGCCAATTGGCGCTCATGCTGCGCTCGATGGCGGATGCGCATGACGACGACAAGCGCGCTTCGGCGGCGGACGATTCATTGACGGTCGTGCGCTTCGGCTTCCCATCAACCATGCGCACGCGCTGAGGCGATGCGGCTCATCGAAGGACGGCGCCACATGGCGAAAATCGAACGCGGAACGACGGATATGGGCAGGTCGGCGCGTCGGCTATCGGGGGCGGCGGCGCTCGCGATTCTCGCGCTCGCCGGCGTCTCGCTCGGAGCCATTCCGGCGTCCGGCCAGGAAAAATGGGGCGTCCAGTCGAGCGCGGAGGCGATGATGTCTCGACGCATCGCCATGGGCGTCGGCAAGTCGATCATCGTCGATCTTCCGGCCGAGGCGTCGGAGATCGTGGTCGGCAATCCAAAGGTCGCCAATGCGGTCGTCCGCTCGGCGCGCAAGCTCTACATAATGGGCGCGGAAACGGGCCAGACGACGATTTTCGCGCTCGATCGCGCCGGGCGGCAGATCGCCAATCTCGAGATCAGCATCGGCCGCGACGTCGGCGAGCTCGGGCCGCTGTTGCGCGCCGCCCTACCCAAATCGAACATCACCGCACGCACGGTCAATGACACGATCATTCTGACCGGCACGGTCGAATCCGCGTCCGAGGCGCAGCGCGCCGTCGACATCGCCAAGGGCTTCGCCGCGCGCTCGTCCTCCGCCCAGGGCAATGGCGCCGGCGGCGAAGGCCTCGTCGTCAACGCGCTCACCATCAGCACGCAGGATCAGGTGATGCTGAAGGTCACGGTCGCCGAGGTGCAGCGGCGCGTGATCAAGCAGCTGGGCGTCTCGGCCAAATCCGGCGGCGAGGCGATTTTGTCCGGCGGTTGGGGCAAGCTCGTTCAGGAGAATCCCTTCGCCATCAATTCCGCCCTCACTTCCAGCGCATTGAGCCTCAATGGCCCCAACAGCACATCCGCGACGCTGCAGGCCTATGAGCGCTACGGCGTCTCGCGCATTCTCGCCGAGCCGACCGTCACTGCGGTTTCCGGCGAGTCGGCAAAATTCACCGTCGGCGGCGAGGTCGCGGTGCCGGGCAATGGCAATTGTATCAGCGGCTCGATCCTCTGCACCGTCGGCATCACGTTCAAGCAATATGGCGTGTCGTTGAACTTCACGCCTGTGGTGCTCGCCGAAGGCCGCATTCTCCTGCATCTCGCCACAGAGGTGACGGAGGTCGATTATCAGGGCGCGCAGACCTATAATGGCGTGACCGTTCCCGGCTTCAAGACTCGTAAGAATGAGACGAGCGTCGAGCTGCCGTCCGGCGGCTCCATCGCCACGGCGGGCCTGCTGCAGCAGAAATCCGATCAGGCCATCAACGGCCTGCCGGGCCTCATCAATCTGCCGGTGCTCGGAACGCTGTTCCGCTCGCGCGATTATCTGCGCAACGAGACCGAGTTGCTCATCATCGTCACGCCCTTCATTGCGCGCTCGATCCAGGCGCGCGATGTGTCGCGGCCCGACGACGGCTTCGCGGACGCCAGCGACCCGCAGGCCTGGTTGCTCGGCCGCGTCAATCGGCTCTACGCCAATCCCCAACATCCGCAAGCGGTTCCACGCCTGAAGGGCCGCGTCGGCTTCATTCAGGACTGAGCGC
Organism: Methylosinus sp. sav-2; assembly: GCF_004366495.1. Classification (NCBI taxonomy): domain Bacteria; kingdom Pseudomonadati; phylum Pseudomonadota; class Alphaproteobacteria; order Hyphomicrobiales; family Methylocystaceae; genus Methylosinus; species Methylosinus sp. sav-2. Next base: position 31,315 of record NZ_SOEJ01000007.1, on the reverse strand, counting down.
GCGAGGAGCGGCTAAAGATGTCTATCCGACTGAACAGCGCGAAACTCAAAGCCTTCGGAACGAGGCTCGCTTGCCTCGCCGCGATGGCGCCTCTCGCCGGCTGCGGCGTGAACAGAACGCTGCCGGCGCCCGCCGTCGCGCAAGACTATCGCGACCGTCATCCGGTCGTGCTCGCGGACGCCAGCACCTCCATCGACGTGTTGCCGTCGCAGCGCCTCGACTATGCGACCACGGGGCGCATTCATGATTTCGTGCTGCGCTATCGCCGCTTCGGCCATGGCCAGATCACGCTTCTCGCGCCGACGGGAACGAAAGATCAGCTCGCCGTGCGCGGCGGCGTCGATGCGGTGAAACGCATATTGGCGGAGAGCGGCGTCTCCAGCGCCGTCTATGTCGCCTCCTATCCGGTGACAGATCCAAATCTGGCCGCGCCTGTGCGTCTGTCCTTCCAGGGCGTTCGCGCGAAGGTCGCGGGACGGTGCGGCCAATGGCCCGCCGATCTCGCTTCTGCGAGCTCGCTGGAAGGGTGGGACAACACCACCTATTGGAATTTCGGCTGCGCGAGCCAGACGACATTGGCGGCGCAGATCGACGATCCGCGCGATCTCGTCACGCCGCGCGGCGAGACGCCGGCCGACATCGAATCGCGCATGCGCGCGATCGGCAATGTGCGCAAGGGCGCCGATCCGGCGACGAATTGGAACGTCAAAGGCACGAATATCAGCTCGGTTGGAGGCGGTTGATGAAAGAGCAGTCGGCAGTGGCGGAGAGCGACGCGGCGGCGCAGATCGCTCCCTTGCCGCGCATTTCCGTGCAGGCGTTCTGCGAAACGCCGGACGCCGTGGCGGTGGTAAATTCCGCCGCCGTGGACCGCCGCATGGACAAGGCGCATGTCAAGGTTCACATGGGCGGCGTCGCGGCCGCGATCGAGGCGTTCCGATCGGCGCCGACGCCGAATCTGATCGTGCTCGAGGCGATCGGCGAGCGTGAGACGCTCATCGGTCAGCTGGAGACGCTGGCGGAGTCCTGCGACTCCGGCACCAAGGTCGTCGTGCTCGGCCATGTCAACGACATATCGCTCTATCGTGCGCTCATGGCGCGTGGCGTCAGCGATTACATTGTCGCGCCGATCGATGTGCTCGGCTTCATCGCCCGCATCTCCGATCTCTATAATAACAGCGCCGAGGCGCTGGGGCGCATCGTCGCCGTGGCCGGCGCCAAGGGCGGCGTCGGCTCCTCCTGCATTGCGCATAATCTCGCCTGGTCGATCGCGCGCGCGCTGCAGATGCAGACGGTCGTCGCCGATCTCGATCTCCCCTTCGGCACTGCGGGGCTGGATTTCAACCAGGACCCGCCGCAAGGCGTCGCGGAAGCCGTGTTCGCGCCGGATCGCGTCGACGCCAATCTCATCGACCGTCTGCTCTCCAAATGCAGCGAGCAGCTCAGCCTGCTCGCCGCGCCCGCGACGGTCGATCGTCTCTATGATCTGCCGGAGACCGCTTTCGACGCGATCGTGGACACGCTGCGCGCCACCGCGCCCTGCACCGTGCTCGACGTTCCGCATCAATGGTCGGCCTGGACGAAGCGCATGCTGATCGGCGCCGATGAGGTGGCGATCGTGGCGGCGCCCGATCTCGCCAATCTGCGCAACGCCAAGACGCTCATCGATCAGCTGCGCGTCGCGCGTCAGAACGACTCGCCGCCCAAGCTCGTCTTGAATTTCGTCGGCGTGCCGAAGCGCCCGGAGATAGCCGTGGCGGATTTCGCCAGGGCGATCGAAATGGAGCCGTCGGCGATCATTCCCTTCGATCCGAAGCTGTTCGGCGCCGCCTCCAACAATGGTCAGATGATCGCCGAGGTCGACCCCGGCGCCAAGATCATCGAGCAATTCGACGCGCTCGGCCGCGAGGTGACGGGGCGCGCGGTGAGCCGCAAGGTCAAGAGTGGATTATTCGCGCCGCTGCTCGATCGTTTGTCACGAAAGCTGGCGGGCTGACGAGCGGCGACTGAGCGTAACGAGGAGATCGCATGTTCGGAAAGCGTACGAACGTCGGAACGGCGCAGACGGCGACAGCGCGGTCGACACAGCAGGCGGCGCCGGTGATCAAGGCTCCGACGCCGAATGCTGCGCCCGAGCCCGCGAGCGCGATGGCGGCGGCTCCTCCCGAGCAGAAGCGCTCGGAACAATATTACGTGACGAAGAGCATGATCTTCGGCGCGCTCATCGAGGCGATCGATCTCGCCCAGCTCTCCAAGCTCGAGCCGGAGAGCGCGCGCGACGAGATCAGAGATATCGTCAATGAGATCGTCGCGATCAAGAATGTCGTGATGTCGATCGCCGAGCAGGAAGAGCTGCTCGACGACATCTGCAACGACGTGCTCGGCTATGGTCCGCTGGAGCCGCTGCTCATGCGCGACGATATCGCCGACATAATGGTGAATGGCGCCGCCAAGACCTACATAGAGGTGGGCGGCAAGATTCAGCTTACCAACATCCACTTCCGCGACAATGCGCAGCTGATGAATATTTGTCAGCGCATCGTCAGCCAGGTCGGCCGCCGTGTCGACGAATCCTCGCCGATCTGCGACGCGCGCCTGCTCGACGGCTCTCGCGTCAACGTCATCGCGCCGCCGCTGGCGATCGATGGTCCTGCGCTCACCATTCGTAAGTTCCGCAAGGACAAGCTCACTCTCGATCAGCTCATTCGCTACGCATCCATCTCGCCCGAAGGCGGCGAGGTGCTGAAGATCATCGGCCGCGTGCGCTGCAATGTGCTGATCTCCGGCGGCACGGGCTCCGGCAAGACGACGTTGCTCAACTGCCTCACCAACTCCATCGACACCGACGAGCGCGTGATCACCTGCGAGGACGCGGCGGAATTGCAGCTTCAGCAGCCGCATGTGGTGCGCTTGGAGACGCGCCCGCCAAATCTCGAGGGGCAGGGCGCGGTGACGATGCGCGATCTCGTCAAGAACTGCCTGCGTATGCGTCCCGAGCGCATCATCGTCGGCGAGGTTCGCGGACCGGAGGCTTTCGATCTTCTGCAGGCGATGAACACGGGCCATGACGGGTCGATGGGCACGCTGCACGCCAACTCGCCGCGCGAGGCGCTCGGCCGTCTCGAATCCATGATCACCATGGGCGGCTTCTCGCTGCCGGCGAAGACGATCCGCGACATGATCGTCTCGTCGATCGACATTATCGTGCAGGCGGCGCGCCTGCGCGACGGTTCGCGCCGGATCACCCACATCACCGAGGTGCTTGGCCAAGAGGCGGATGTCGTCACGCTGCAGGATCTCTTCGTCTATGAGATCGTCGGCGAGGACGCCAATGGCCGCATCATCGGCCGGCATCGCTCCACCGGCGTCGGTCGGCCGCGCTTCTGGGAGCGTGCGCGCTACTACGGCGAGGAGAATCGGCTCGCCGCGGCGCTCGACGCCGCCACTGTCATCGACGACGAAAATTAGTTTCGAGGGCCAGAAAATGGATCGTCAATCGCTCCTTTCCGCGCTTCTCGTCACCTTCGCCGTCGGCGGAGTGATGTACGCTTTCGTCTATCCCTATCTCTCCGGCGAGATTCAGGCGCAGAAGCGGACGGCGGCGCTCATGTCCTCCACCGAGCGTCGTCGCGACGCGCGGAGCGGCGATCCGAACAAGCGGCGTAAGCTGATTCAGGAGAGCCTCAAGGACGTCGAGACGAAGAAGAAAGCCAAGGTGACGCTCGAGCAGCGCATCGCGCAGGCGGGGCTGACGACGACGCGTACGATATTTCTCATCGCTTCGGCGGCTTTCGGCCTGCTGGTGGCTTTCCTCGTCTTCGTCTTCAACTCTGATCCGCTGGTCGCGGTCGGGGCGGGCGTCGTCGCCGGCGTCGGCGCGCCGCATTGGCTGCTGGGCTTTTTGGCGCGGCGGCGCATCGCGAAATTCATCGCCGAATTTCCCGGCGCCGTCGATATCATCATTCGCGGCGTGAAGGCCGGCCTGCCGGTCGCCGACTGCTTTCGCATGATCGCGGGCGAGGCTGCGGAGCCCGTGCGCGGCGAATTTCGCCAGATCGTCGAATCGCAGACGATAGGACTGTCCATCGCCGAGGCGACGGAGCGTTTCGCCGATCGCGTGCCGGTGGCGGAGGCGTCGTTTTTCTCGATCGTCATCAGCCTTCAGCAAAAGGCAGGCGGCAATCTCTCCGAGGCGCTCACCAATCTCGCCGGCGTGCTGCGCGAGCGAAAGAAGATGAAGGCGAAGGTGAGAGCCATGTCCGCGGAGGCCAAGGCCTCGGCGGGCATCATCGGCAGCCTGCCGTTTCTCGTCGGCCTCGTCGTCTGGTTCACCAATCCGGCCTATATCGCCGTGCTGTTCAATACGACGGTCGGAAACATCATCATCGGAGCGAGCCTGCTCTGGATGGCGATCGGCGTCTTCATCATGCAGAAGATGATCGACTTCGAAATTTGAGCAGTCGTGTCGCGTCGAGCGAGGGGTCACTAAAGTCATGGAGCAGATCGTCAAGCTAGCGACCAATGGACGGCTGGTGTTCAGCGTCGTCGTCGCAATGGCGGTCATCGCCACCATATGGTCGCTCGGAGCGACCTTCTTGCAGAGCGACGCATTGGCCAAGCGCATGAAGAGCGTCGCCAATGAGCGCGAGCGCATCAGAGCGCGCGAGCGCGCGACGGCCAAGGCGGATGGCGGCGGCCTGCGCTATCAGCCCAAGCAATATATGAAGAATGTCGTCGATCGCTTCTCCTTGTCGACATGGCTCAACACGGATGACGCCAAGCTGCGCCTCGCCTCGGCCGGCTATCGGGGGCCGCAGGCGGAAGTGACCTTTCTGTTCTTCCGGCTGGTGACGCCGATCGCATTCGCGCTCTTCGCGGTCTTCTATCTCGTCGTGCTCGACGATTCCGATTGGCCCATGCTCACCAAGGCGGGCATCGTGATCTTCGCGACATATCTCGGCGTCAAGACGCCGGAGCTGTTCATCAGCAACACGATCGCCAAGCGGCAGCAGAGCATGCGCATCGCTTTTCCCGATGCGCTAGATCTCATGCTGATCTGCGTCGAATCGGGCATGTCGGTCGATCACGCCTTTCGCAAGGTGGGGCAGGAGATCGGCGTGCGCTCGGCGGCGCTCGCCGAGGAATTCGCGCTGGCGACGGCGGAGCTCTCTTATCTGCCGGATCGTCGTCAGGCCTATCAGAATCTGACGGCGCGCACCGGCCTCGACAGCGTGAAGCAGATTTCGACCGTGCTCATTCAGGCGGAGAAATACGGCACGCCGCTCGGCCGCGCGCTGCGCGTCACGGCGCAGGAGAGCCGCGACATGCGCATGGCGGAGGCCGAGCGCAAGGCGGCCGCGCTGCCGCCCAAGCTCACCGTGCCGATGATCGTCTTCTTTCTGCCGGTGCTGATGGTCGTCGTGATGGCGCCGGCGATTATTCAGGTGATGGCGCAGAGCTGGTGAGCGCGCCGAGCTTTGCGCGCGGCGCGGGCGCTTCGGCGCTCTTCTTTTGCTTCGTCTTCTCGCTGTAGCTCTGGATCTCGCGCCAGCTGTTGGATTGCGCGATCATCTGGCGGATCGAGGCGACATTGGCCGCGGCGTCGATCGGCGAGAGATCATGGCGCGACCAGTTCTCCGCTTCGTCGAACTTGCCCTGCAGCGCAAGCACGAGCGCGAGATTCTGACGTACCCGCATGTCCGCCGTCGGCTGCGACGCGGCGGTCAGCAATGTGCTTTCGGCCTGCGGCAGCTGCTTGGAGAGCGCATAGGAGAGCCCGAGATTGGAGAGAACCTTCGGGTCATTGGGCTTGATCTTCAACGCGGTCTGATAATAGTCGCGCGCTTCGTCGTGATTGCCGAGCTGATCGGCGATCGAGCCTTGCGCGGAGAGCACAGTCCAATCGGGTCGCTCCGGCGTATGGGCGCGCGACAAGACATCGGCGGCGTCGCGCAGACGTCCGGCGTCGGCGAGCGACTTGCCATAGGCGCCGAGCACGGAGAGATCATCCGGATAGCGAATGGCGAGGCCTTGCAGCACGGCGACGGCCTGCGCGTTGCGATCCAGCGCATGCAGCGCCTTCGCATAGGTGAGCGCGACCGATTTGTTCTTGGGGTCGGCGTCGAAGCGACGACCCCATTCGTCGGCGAATCGGCGTAGCTCGGCATCGTCGCTCGGCAGCTCGGCGCGTCGCGTCGCGCCGATCGAGCCGGTGACGTCGGTGAGCGGCTGCGCGCAGCCGCCGAGCGCGAGCAGCGCGCAAATCACGAGCGCGCTCGGCGCGCTTTTGCGGCGCGTCGCGACGAAATGGGACGGGAACATCGGGCGACCCCTCTCTTGCGGTTGAACCGTCAGGGTCGAGCAATAAATCGTTAACCTTGCCGCTTCCTTAACGAGCGCGCTCGGCGATCCGGCGCTCGAGCTCGTCGAGATCGCCGCGCCATTGCTCGAGCGCGAAGCCGAGCGCGAAGACATGCTCGACCTGCTCCACCGGCAGGCCGCGGAGGATTCCTTCTTCTCGGAGCGCCGTGATCTCTCGCGAATAAGCGTCGAAGGCGGCGTCCAATGTCTTGCTCACGACGGGCGCGCGCGCGTTCGTCAGCGCGGCGCCGTTCTCGAGAAGCTGGGCGGCGGCGGCTTCCGCGATGCGCGCGAGCAGCGTCTCGAGGCGCGGGCGCAGCCGCTCCGGCAAGGGCGTGACCGCGGCGCGGCCGATCATCACCAGATCATGCCGCATGCGCAAAAGCGCGCGCAGCAGCGGCGCGAGATCAGGCTCGGCCTCGAGGAAGACGATGCGCTCATGACGCGCCTCCTGCTCCATCTTGTCGAGACGGGCGAAGGCGTCGCCGACGCCGCGCTGCAGATCGCGAATCGCTTCCGGGTCCTGCGGCCGGGCGAAGCCCGAGAACAGCGGAGCCAGCGCCTCGGCCATTACGGCGAGCATTTCGGCGCCGGCCTCGAGCGCGAGAATGCGGGCGCGCGCCGGAAAGACGAGATGCGACACGACGAGCGCGACGGCGCCGCCGAGCGCCACCTCGAGCACGCGATCATAGGCCGAATGGAAGGCGGTCGCATGTGTGATCGTCGGCGCGAGCACGACGATGACGCCGGTCGCCGGCGCGACGGAAAAGCGCGGCGTCAAAGCGGAGAGCAGAGCGAGCGGCGCTATGGCGAGGCCGAGCAGAAGCAGCAGCGCCAGCTCATGCGCGCCGGGAACGTAATTGGAGACGAGGCCGGCGTAGATCGCGCCGCCCAGCGTGCCGAATGAATAATCGATCGTCGCCTTGACCGAGCGGCCGACGCTCATTTGCGTGAGGATGACGGCCGTCAGCACGGCCCATAAGATCATCGGCGTGCCGAGGAGATGGCCGATTCCGAGCGTCGCAACAGCGGCGATCGTGATCCTTGCGCCGAGCGCGAGCTGGGCGCGATAGCGGGAGAGGGGACCGATTTCCATGGGCCAAGTCCTATAACGTCTTCGTGTCCTTCGTGTCTTGGTGCTAAAAAACGACAAAGACAGGAACGAACTCGAAAAGAGGGCGATATGAGCCGATTGGAGGAGTGGACGGCGGAGGCGACGCCGATCGATTTCGTCGATAAGGAGAGCTGGCCGATTCTCGCCGAGACCTTGCCGCCGCCGATCGCCGCCTTCGCGCGCGCTTGCGGCTTCGATGGCAAGGTCGGCGCGTATTTGCTCGCGCCGGGGCCGGAGGGCGCGCCGGCTTTGGCGCTGTTCGGCGTGGAGGCGGCGGGGGCGCGCCATCGCGATCCTTTCCTTCCCGGCAAGCTCGCGGCCTTGCTGCCGCCGGGCCTCTATCGTCTGCGCGAAGGCGTATCCGATTCCTATTCGGCGGCGCTCGCCTTTTTGCTCGGCGGCTATTCTTTCTCGCGCTATGTCGCACCCAAGAAGGAGCGTCCGCGCCTCTGCGCGCCGCAGGACGCCGATCGCGCGCGCATAGAGCGCGTCGCCGCCGCGCTCTGCTTCGGGCGCGATCTCGTCAACACACCCGCCAATGATCTGGGGCCGGAGGCTCTGGCGGAGGCGGCGCTGGCGCTCGCCGCGCGGCATGGAGCGCAGGCGCGCGTCATCGCCGGCGATGCGCTGCTTTCGGAGAATTTCCCGCTCGTCCATGCGGTCGGCCGCGCGGCGGCGCAGGCGCCGCGGCTCGTCGACATCACCTTCGGGCCGGAAGAGGCGATGAAGGTGACGCTGGTGGGGAAGGGCGTCTGCTTCGACAGCGGCGGCCTCGACATCAAGCCGAGCAGCGCCATGCTGCTGATGAAGAAGGACATGGGCGGCGCCGCCACGGCGCTGGCGCTGGCCGATATTCTGATGGGCTCCGGCGCGCGCCTGCGCCTGCGCGTGCTGCTGCCCATCGTCGAGAATGCCATTTCGGCGGACGCCATGCGGCCGGGCGACATTTATCCGAGCCGCAAGGGTCTCTCGGTGGAGATCGGCAATACGGACGCCGAAGGGCGGCTCATTCTCGCCGACGCTCTGGCGCTCGCCGCCGAGGAGGACCCTGATCTCCTGCTCGATTTCGCCACGCTCACCGGCGCGGCGCGTGTCGCGCTCGGCCCGGAGCTGCCGGCCTTTTACACGGGAGACGATTCTCTGGCGCTGGAGATCGAGACCTATGGCCGCAAGCTCGGCGATCCGGTGTGGCGGCTGCCATTGTGGGAGCCCTATGATTCGCAGCTCGACGGCAAGGCGTCCAACATCGTGAATGTGTCGTCGAGCGGACATGCGGGCTCGATCACCGCAGCGCTGTTTCTGCGCCGCTTCGTGACCAAGCCCGAGAAATGGGCGCATTTCGATCTCTTCGCCTGGACTCCTTCCGCCAAGCCGGGCCGGCCGGAGGGCGGCGAGATTCAGACGGCGCGGCTCCTCGCCGAGCTGATCGAGGAGCGCGCCGCGCGTTGGAGCGTCAAGACATGAGCGAGAGCTTCGACAAAAGGCTGACGCCGGCGCGGCCCGATCTCGCCGCGCGCCACCTCGAGGGCAAGGTCGAGGCGGCGCGCTTCGTCGATGGGCGCCGCATGCAGGTGAAGGAGGGCGTCGCCGATCTGAAGCGCGAGCCGCGGCCGGATGCGCGGCTCGACACGCAGGCGCTCTATGGCGAGACGGTCGTCGTCTATGACGATGAGGAGGGCTGGTCCTGGGTGCAGCTCGAGCGCGACTCCTATGTGGGCTGGATCGCCGCCAATGTGCTCTGGAGCCGCATAGAGACGCCGACGCATCGCGTCAGCGTTCCCCGCACCTTTATTTTCCCGCGAGCTGAGATCAAGGACCCGCCCTTGCTCGCTCTGCCGCTCGGAGCCGAAGTGGAGATCGTCGGCGAGCGCGACAAATTTCTCATCGAAGCCGGCGGCGGCTTCATCTATCGAACGCATCTGACGCCGCGCGCGTCGCGCGTCGCGGATTTCGTCGCTGTGGCGGAGAGCCTCATCGGCGCGCCCTATCTTTGGGGCGGCAAGAGCTGGCTCGGCGTCGACTGCTCCGGCTTGGTGCAGAGCTCGCTCGCTCTGGCCGGGGTAGAGGCGCCGCGCGATACGGATTTGCAGGAGACATCGCTCGGCCGCGCGCTCGCCGAAGGCGAGTCGATGCGGCGCGGCGATCTCGTTTTTTGGAAAGGCCATGTCGGCATAATGCAGGACGCGGAGCGCCTGCTGCACGCCAACGCCTTTCATCTGCAGGTCGCCAGCGAGCCCTTCGCGCCGGCGCGGGAGCGGATTTTGGCCTCCGGCTCCGCGGTGACGAGCGTGCGGCGAATCCTCGAATGACGACAATGCCCGAGCCGCTCTATCTCGAGGACCTCTTCGTCGATCAGCGTTTTCGCGGCGGGCCGCTCGAGGTCACGACGGAGGAGATCAAAGCCTTCGCGACCAAATTCGACCCGCAGCCCTTTCATCTCGACGAGACGGCGGCGAAGGACAGCCTGTTCGGCGGTCTGGTGGCCAGCGGCTGGCACACGGCCTCGCTCACCATGCGGCTGCTGACGCAATGCGCGTCTTTTTCCGGCGGGCTGATCGGCGTCGGCGGCAAGATCGAATGGCTGCGGCCGGTGCTGCCGGGCGATCTTCTGAGCGTCGAGGCGACGATCCTGCGTATTTTGCCCTCGAAATCACGCGACGATCGCGGAATGGTGAAGATGCGCGTCGTGACGTCCAATCAGCGCGGCGAAACCGTGCAACTGCTCGCCGCCAATGTGCTCGCCTTCCGGCGGCCTGCGGGGCCGTGACGCCGCGCTCGGATATGTGCGGCCGCTATTTTACTTTTTGATATGCGCGCAGCAGGCGCCGCAGGGCGATGACGCCGGAGGCGCGGCTCGGATCATAGGTCGGATTGCCGCCGGCAAAGCCCGTCGCATAATCCGAGATGACCGCCATGGCCGCGAAAGGCAGAGCGAAACGCTTGGCGAGTATCGCCTCCGGCGCGATCGAGACGCCGAGCGCGTCCGCGCCGAGCATGCGGGCCATTTTGGCTTCCGCTGGCGTCTCATAGCTCGGACCGGAGAACCACATGAAGACGCCTTCATGCAGCGTCACCCCGGCGCCGGCGCTCGCCTGCTTGAGGCGTCGCAGCAGCCTTTTGTCATAGGCGCCGTTCATATTCACGAAATTCTGGCCCGCGGCGCCGATGAGCGGGTTGAGGCCGCTGAAATTGATGTGATCGGTCACGGAAAGAATGGAGGAGGGCTGAAAATCGGCGTTGGCGGAGGTGGCGAGGCCGGTGGAGAGCAGAGCCCGCACATTCAAAAGCGTCAATGTCTCGATCGGCGAGGACATCAGGCTGGGATCGCCGCTGTCGTAGAATTCCGAGCGGCCCTTGAGGAACAGCATGGGCGCGCCTTCGACGAGGCCGATCACGACCTCGCCGCCCTCGATATCAGGAAAGCCCGGCAGCTCGGAATAGGCAATGGCGACCGCCTGCTCGCCAATATCGGCGGCGGCGAGAAATTCGCGTCCGAGCACGACCGCGGTTTCGATTGGCCCCAGAGGATTGCGCGCGCCGATGATATCGGCGGCGTCCCTTGCGCGCGTGCTCATGAATAGCCTCGAAAGAATTCGAATCGTCGCTGCCGAGTGTGACGAAGCGGCGGCTTCGCCGCAAGTGCGCGCAGGGCTTTTGCGTGCGACGCTCTCATCGGCTCAATCGCCCTGATGCGGCTCGGCCTCTATGCGGAAGGCGGCGGCGAAGAGAGCGCGGGTATAGTCGCTCTTGGGCGCCGCGAAGACGTCCACCGCCGGGCCTTCCTCCACCACCCTGCCGTGGCGCATCACGATGAGATGCGCGGCGAGCGACTTCACCACTTTGAGATCATGGCTGATGAAGAGATAGGCGAGGCTGTGCTTGGCCTGCAATTCGCGCAGCAGATCGACGATTTGCGCCTGCACGGACATGTCGAGCGCCGAGGTCGGCTCGTCGAGCACGATGAATTTCGGCTTGAGCACAATGGCGCGCGCGATGGCGACGCGCTGGCGCTGACCGCCCGAGAATTCATGCGGATAGCGATCCATCATGGCGGGGTCGAGCCCCGTCTCGGCCAGCGCCTTGGCGACGATCTCGCGCGTCTCCTCGAAGGAGAGGCCCTTCATCTGCACGCCGAGGCCCTCGGCGACGATCTCGGCGACCGACATGCGCGGCGACAGCGAGCCATAAGGGTCCTGGAAGACGATCTGCATGTCGCGGCGCAGCGGGCGCATTTCTGCGACCGACTTCGCGTCTATGCGCTCGCCGAGATAGAGGATCGGCCCCTCCGAGCGGATGAGTCGCAAGAGCGCGAGGCCGAGCGTCGTCTTGCCGGAGCCCGATTCGCCGACGACGCCGACCGTCGAGCCGCGGCGCACCGCGAGGGTGACGCCGTCCACCGCCTTGATATGGCCGACGGTGCGGCGCAGGAAGCCGCGCTTGATCGGAAACCAGACCTTGAGATCATTGGCGGCGACGAGAACGGGCTCGTTCTCATCCTCCACCGGCGGCGCGCCTTTGGGCTCGGCGGCGAGCAACGCCTTGGTGTACGGGTGCTCGGGCGCGGAGAAGACTTTCTCGACATCGCCCTTCTCGACGATACGGCCGTGCTGCATCACGCAGACATCGTCGGCGAAGCGCCGCACCAGGCCGAGATCATGGGTGATGAAGAGCATGGCCATGCCATAGGTCTTCTGCACGCGCTCCAGCAGAGCGAGAATCTGCGCCTGCACGGTCACGTCGAGCGCCGTCGTCGGCTCGTCGGCGATGAGCAGGTCCGGCCGATTGGCGAGCGCCATGGCGATCATCACGCGCTGGCGTTGGCCGCCCGACAATTGATGCGGAAAAGCGGTGAGACGCTCGGAGGGGTTCGGAATGCCGACCTCGCCGAGCAGCTCCACGACGCGCGCGCGGATCTTTTCCGCGCCGCGCGCGCCATGCAGCTCGAGGATTTCGCCGATCTGCTGCTCGATCGTCTGCAGCGGATTGAGCGAGGTCATCGGCTCCTGGAAAACCATGGTGATCTTCGCGCCGCGAATGGCGCGCAGCTTGGCGTCCGAGAGCTTCAGAATATCCTCGCCGGAAAAGTCGATGCTTCCCGACGGATGAATCGCCGACGGCGGCAGCAGCCGCACGATGGAGAGCGCGGTGATGGATTTGCCGGAGCCGGATTCGCCGACGAGCGCCAGCGTGCGCCCGCGCTCGACCGAGAAGGAGACTTTGTCGACCGCGAGCGTCTCCTTGCCGCCTTGCGAGAAGGCGATGGAGAGGTCGCGGACGTCGAGGAGGGGAGAGGAGCCCATGCGATCGTTCACCGGAAGGTCTTTCGCGGGTCGAAGGCGTCGCGCACCGCTTCGCCGATGAACACCAGAAGCGAGAGCATCAGCGCGATGATGACGAAGCCGGTGAGGCCGAGCCAGGGCGCCTGGAGGTTGGATTTGCCTTGCAGCAGCAATTCGCCGAGCGATGGCGAGCCCGGCGGCAGGCCAAACCCTAAGAAGTCGAGCGAGGTCAGCGTCGTGATCGAGGAATTGAGAACGAAGGGCAGGAAGGTCAAGGTCGCGACCGTGGCGTTGGGCAGGAGATGGCGCGTGATGATGCGGAAATTGGAAAGGCCGAGCGCGCGCGCCGCATTCACATATTCGAAATTGCGCGCGCGCAGAAATTCCGCGCGCACCACATGCACGAGCGACACCCAGGAGAACAGCAGCAATATGCCGAGCAGCACGAAGAAGCCCGGCGCCAGAAAGGAGGAGACGATGATGAGCAGATAGAGCTGCGGCAGCGACGACCACACTTCGATGAAGCGTTGGAAGACGAGATCGATCCACCCTCCGAAAAAGCCCTGCACCGCGCCTGCGGCGACGCCGACGATGGAGGAGATGCTCGCCAGAATGAGGCCGAACAGCACCGATAGTCGGAAACCATAGAGCAGACGCGCGACGACGTCGCGGCCTTGATCGTCGGTGCCGAGCCAATTCCATTCGATCGCAGAGCAGCCGAGATGCGCTTTCTCCGGTCCGAGCTTCTTGGCGGCCGCAGCCTCGCATTGCGCCTTGGTGAGCAGCCATGTCGGCGGCGAGGGCGCGGGCGTCGGCAGATCGAGATTATGCGTGTCGTAGGAATAGTGAATCGGCGGCCAGATCATCCAGCCGTTCGCTTCGATCTCTTTCTCGATGGTCGGGTCGCGGTAATCTGTACGCGCGAGAAAGCCGCCGAATTTCTCTTCCGGATAATCCTTGAAAATGGGGAAGAGCAGCTCGCCCTTGTAATAGGCGAGCACGGGCTTGTCATTGGCGAGGAAGTTGGACGCCAGCGACAGCAGAAAGAGCGCCATGAAGACAAAGAAGGACCAATAGCCTCTGGAATTGGCCTTGAAATTCTGCAGTCGGCGCCGGTCGATCGGCCGCAGGTGAAACAGGCCGCCGCCCGGAATTTCCGGCGCGAGCTTCATCGTCGGGGCAGGGATGTGGGTCTCGTTCATCGGTCAGACCTCGCGCGTCTCGAAATCGATGCGCGGATCGATCCATGTGTAGGTGAGGTCAGAGAGGAGATTCACCACGAGGCCCAGCAGCGCGAAAATATAGAGATTGGCGAACACCACCGGATAATCGCGATTGACGATGGATTCGTAGGAGAGATAGCCGAGCCCGTCGAGCGAGAAGATGGTCTCGATCAGCACCGAGCCGGTGAGGAAGGCGTGCACGAAGGCGCCCGGAAAGCCGGAGACGACGATGAGCATGGCGTTGCGGAACACATGGCCATAGAGCACGCGATTTTCGGTGAGGCCCTTCATGCGCGCCGTCTGCACATATTGCTTACGGATCTCGTCGAGGAAGGAGTTCTTGGTCAGAAACGTCTGCGTCGCGAAGGCGCCGAGCGTCATGGCGAGCACGGGCAGGCAGATGTGCCACAGATAATCGCCCACCTTGCCGATGAGCGACAGCTCCGAGAAATTCTCCGAGACGAGGCCGCGTAGCGGGAATATCTGCCAAAATGAGCCGCCGGCGAAGAGCACGATGAGCAGCATGGCGAAGAGGAAGCTCGGTATCGCATAGCCGATGATGACGAGATTGGATGTCCAGGAGTCGAAGCGCTCGCCGTCGCGCACTGCTTTGGCGATGCCGAGCGGAATGGAGACGGAATAGGAGATGAGCGTCATCCATAGGCCGAGCGACATGGAGACGGGCAGCTTCTCGCCGATGAGCTTCAGCACGCTCTCGTCACGGAAATAGCTGCGGCCGAAGTCGAAGACGGCGTAATTCTTCACCATCAGCAGGAAGCGTTCCCAGGCCGGCTTGTCGAAGCCGAACTGCTTTTCCAGCTCTGCGATGAATTTGGGATCGAGCCCCTGCGCGCCGCGATATTTGGAGGCGCCTTCCGCGCCAGCGCCCGGCGTCGCCGCGCCGCCGCGGCCGACGTCGCCGCCGCCGCCGGAAAAGCGCGAGGTCGCGCCCATGTCATAGCCCTGCAGCTGCGCGATGACGCGCTCGACAGGGCCGCCCGGCGCGAATTGCACAATGGCGAAGGAGATGAGCATGATGCCGAGGATCGTCGGGATCATCAGCAAAAGGCGTCGCAGAATATAGGCGGCCATATTCGTTCAACGCCCCGTGTAGTTGATCTTGCGCGCCTTGGCGTCGTCCCACCACCATGTCGCGGCTATGCCCGTGTCGAAGCGCGGATAGCGCTCCGGGCGGCCGAACACGTCCCAATGGGCGATCCAATGCGTCGGCTTGTAGTAATGCGGAATCCAATATTGGCCGGCGATCAGCACGCGGTCGAGCGCGCGGCAGATGGCGGCGAGCTCCTCGCGCGAGGTGGCGACCAGCGCCTTCTCGATCAGAGCGTCGACGACCGGATCGGCGACGCCGATGACATTTTGCGAGCCCTTGGTGCGCGCCGCCTCGGAGCTGAACATGATGCGCAACTCCTCGCCCGGCGAATAGGCGATGCGCACGCGCTCCATGATGACGTCATAGTCGTGATCGTCGAGGCGCGACTTGTATTGCGCGGCGTCCACGATGCGCATGCGGGCGTTGACGCCGATCAGCTTCAAATTCTTGATGAAGGGCTGCGTGTGCCGCTCGAACATGCTGGTATTGTAGAGAAACTCGAATTCGAGCGGCTTGCCGTCGGGCAGGCGCAGCAGGCCGTCCTTGCGCGTGCAGCCGGCCTCGGTCAAGAGATCGACGGCCTTGCGCAGCAGATTACGATCCTGTCCAGAGCCGTCCGACACCGGCGGCTGAAACGGCGCCTCGAAGACTTCCCTGGGCAGGCGATCGCGGAACGGTTCCAGCAGAGCGAGCTCGGCCGGCGTCGGAACGCCGACGGCCTCGAGATCGGAATTCTCGAAATAGGAGCTCGTACGCTTATACGAGTCGTACATGAGATTATGGTTGGTCCATTCGTAATCGAATGCATAGCCGAGCGCCTTGCGCACGCGCGGATCGCTGAACACCGGCCGGCGGATGTTCATGAACCAGCCCTGCGTTCCCGATATGTTGTAATCGGGAATTTCCTCGCGCTTCACACGGCCGTCGCGAAAGGCGGGGAAATCATAGCCCGTCGCCCAAATGGCCGAGGTGTATTCCTCATGCACGGTGAAGGCGCCGGCCTTGAAAGCCTCGAAAGCGACATTGCGGTCGCCGTAATAATCGAAGCGTATCGCGTCGAAATTGGCTTGGCCGACATTGACCGGCAAATCCTTCGCCCAATAGTCCGGCACGCGCTGGAATGCGATGAAGCGGCCCGGGTCGACCGCGCCGATCTTATAGGAGGAGGAGCCGAGCGGCGGCTCGAGCGTCGTCTCGTTGAACTTGTGCTTGGTGTAATAGGCCTTGGAGAAAATCGGCTGACTGGCGACGATGATCGGCAGATCGCGCGCGCGGCCGGGCGCGAATTTCACCACCAGCACGTCATCCGCCTCGGCCTTGGCACTGACGAGATCGCGCATCGATTGCGCGATCATCGGATGGCCTTCCGCCTTCAGAATGTCGAGCGAGAAGGCGACGTCATGGGCGGTGAGCGGCGAGCCGTCGTGAAATCGCGCCTCCTTGCGCAGGAAGAACGTATAGGTGAGCTTGTCGGCGGAGATGCGCACCTTTTTCGCGACGAGCCCATAGAGCGCGTCGCGCTCGTCCAGGCTGCCGGCCATCAGCGTGTCATAGATGAGCCCGACGCCCGCGGCCGGATTGCCGCGCAAAATATACGGGTTGAGCGAATCATAGCTGTTCTTCTCGGGCGGCGGCGGCTCCATCACCAGCGTTCCGCCCTTGGGCGCCTTGGGGTTCACATAGGCGAAATGCGGAAAATCCGCCGGCTCGGCGAGCTCGCCGAAAATGGAGAGCCCATGGCTCTCGGTCTCGCCCGGCGCAGCTTCGGCGAGGGCGGGGCGCACAGCCCATCCCGGCAGGGCCAGCCCTGCGAAGCTCGAGAGGGCGGCGAGCGCCCGGCGGCGCGTCACGGGAAGAAAATTGCGTGTTTCAGCCAAGGTGATCTCGCTTTCGGGGCGTCATGACTGGCGCGAGCGCGGCGGCTTACGCGAATCCCGCGATTATGTCGGATTTTCGGGATGAAGCCATATGAGATTGCAGTTGCTTCCCACATGACGCGCGAGCCGGGGCTGCGGTTCCGCCTTTCGCGGCAGCGCGCCGGATAGGCCCGGAAAGCGCCGCTTTTCAGGCAGCGGGACCGCGGGCGGGCCTCTCCCGCGCGATTTGCGGAAGCTAAATGTTGTGTCCGCTGGCCAAGGCGCCGTATTCGATGGCCCCTTTCGTATCGCGTCGGGAGCGCAGCCGAGATGACCAGAGAGCCCCGCCCGTTCCGCCACCAGGCCTTCATCGACGGCGCCTTCGTCGCCGCCGACAATGGCGCGACCTTCGCCGTTCGCGATCCGGCTACGGGCGCGGTATTGGCCGAGGTCCCGGACATGGGCGCGGCGGAGACGCGCCGAGCGATCGAGGCCGCCGAGCGCGCGCTGCCCGACTGGCGCGGCAAGCTCGCCAAGGAGCGGGCGCAAATATTGCGGCGGCTGCATGATTTGCTGCTCGCCGATCAGGAGCGCCTCGCGCAGATCATCACCGCGGAGCAGGGCAAGCCGATCGCCGAGGCGCGCGGCGAGATCGCCTATGCCGCGGCCTATTTCGACTGGTTCGCGGAAGAGGGCCGCCGCGTCTATGGCGATGTGATTCCGCAGCAGGCGCGCGAGAAGCGCATTCTCGTGTTCAAGCAGGCGATCGGCGTCACCGCCGCGATCACGCCCTGGAACTTCCCTTCCGCCATGATCGCGCGCAAGGCCGGCGCGGCGCTCGCCGCCGGCTGCACCATGGTGGTGAAGCCGGCCGAGCTGACGCCGCTCTCGGCCATAGCGCTCGCCGAGATCGCCCAGCGCGCCGGCGTGCCTGACGGCGTGCTCAATGTGGTGACGACCAACGACCCCGCCAGCGTCGGCGTGGAGCTGACCTCCAATCCGACCGTGCGCAAGATCACCTTCACCGGCTCGACAGAAGTGGGGAAAATTCTTCTGCGCCAGGCGGCGGAGAATGTGCAGAAGTGCTCGATGGAGCTCGGCGGCAACGCGCCTTTCATCGTCTTTGCCGACGCCGATGTCGATCTCGCGGTGAAGGGCGCGCTCGCGACAAAATATCGCAACAGCGGCCAGACCTGCGTCTGCGCCAATCGCTTCCTCGTGCAGAAGGATGTGGCGGAGGCCTTCGGCGCCAAGCTCGTCGAGGCGGTCTCGAAGCTGAAGGTCGGGCGCGGCGTCGAGCCCGGCGTCGTCATCGGCCCGCTGATCGAGGAAGCTGCGGTCGAGAAGGTCGAGCGTCTCGTCGCCGACGCCCGCGCGCGCGGCGCGAAAGTGCTGACCGGCGGCGGACGCCACGAGCTCGGCGGCAATTTCTACGCGCCGACCGTGCTCGTCGACGCGAGGCAGGACATGCAAATATTCCAGGAGGAGATTTTCGGCCCTGTCGCCGCCGTCACCCCCTTCGAGGATGAAGCGGAGGCGATCCGCCTCGCCAATTCGACGCATTACGGCCTCGCCGCTTATTTCTACAGCCGCGACATAGCGCGCGTGTTCCGCGTCGCAGAGTCGCTCGAATTCGGCATGGTCGGCGTCAACGAATCGCTGATGTCGAGCGAGGCGGCGCCTTTCGGCGGCGTGAAGCAGTCGGGCATGGGACGCGAGGGCTCCAAATACGGCATAGAGAGCTATCTCGAGATCAAATATGTCTGTCTCGGCAATATGTGAGGCGCTCAGCCCGCGCGGTTCGGCGTGCCCAGCACATGCACGTCGGGCGCGATCATCACATTGTCGAAACGCTGCGTGAACATCGGAGCCGCGAAGAAGGCGACGGCGCGCAGCGTTTCCTCTCCCGTGTTGACGAGATCATGCCGCAGCGGCGTCGGAATGACGAAGACGTCGCCCGGTCGCACATGATGGGTGACGCCGCCCTCGGCGCGCAATTCGCCGGAGCCGCCGAGAATATATTGCGTCTCCTCGGTGGCGTCCGTGTGCCAGCCGAGCCGTCCGCCGGGCTCGATCTCATAGACGATGGTCGAGGATTGCGTGGCGCCATGCTCGCCGCAGGAGGCGAAGGCGCCCGCCCAGCGCACGCTCGGATCGTCCACGCCGCCGACTTTGGCGCGCGGCAGGTCATTGGTGGCGACGAGGTGAATGGCGCTCATTTATCTTCTCCGAAATTCGAATCGAATTTTCCATGGGGCGAGAGACCCGGGACGAGACCCGCCGCCGCAGTCCCAACGCGCCGCGCGAGGCTTCGTTCCGAACATGCGGACGGGCGCTTGACAGGGCGGCGCTGCGCGGCTCTATTGAAAGGGATGGTTCCCTTCCGAGGGATCAAAAGGGAATGCGGTCAGCGCCGGCGACGGCGCGAAGCCGCGGCTGCCCCCGCAACTGTGAGCGGCGAGCCGAGGATCAAACGAGCCACTGGAGCAGACGCTCCGGGAAGGCGATCCGAAGGCGCTGACCCGCGAGCCAGGAGACCTGCCATCAGTCGTGGTCACGCGCGATAGCGTCGGGCGGGGTGCACCGAGGCGGCCGAGACCCTTTTCGCTTTGCGCGAGAGGGCCGCGACCTTTCGCAGTGACGGCCCACGTCTGCTGCGAGTCTTCCGGCAATGTCCTCCCTGTCCCATCGGGCCGCCCTTGCGGGCGCCGCTTCTCGTTTTGCGCTTTGTTCCGCCGTGCTTCTCCTTCCCGCTTCCGCCGCTGGGCAGGAGGCGCTGCCCACGGTCGAAATCGGCGCGGCGACCATCGTCTCCGCCGATCGCGTCGAGGAGCGCGTCGACAAATCCTCCTCCGCCGTCACTGTGATCCCGTCCGCGCAGATCGAGAAGCGCGGCGCGACCGGCCTCACCGAGGCGCTGCGTGGCGCGCCGGGCCTCGATCTCTATGAGACTGGCGGCCCGGGCGCGCAGACCTCCGTCTTTCTACGTGGCGCAACGCCCGGCCAGACGCTCGTCCTCGTCGATGGCGTGCGCATCGGCGATCCGTCCTCCACCGATGGCTCCGTCGATCTCGGCGGCCTCGTCGCCACGGACATAGAACGCATAGAGGTGCTGCGCGGCCCGCAATCGGCGCTCTATGGCTCCGACGCGATGGGCGGCGTCATTCACATCGTCACGCGCAAAGGCGAGGGGCGGCCGCGCGCGTCTCTCTCCCTGGAAGGCGGCTCCTATGGAACCGGACATTTGCGCGCGCGCGTCTCGGGAAGCGAGGATCGCTTGTGGTACGCATTCGCGATCGATGCGCTGACGATCGACGGCCATCCGCGCTATGGCTATCGCATCACGCGGCCGCTGACGATCGGCGACGGCAAGACGCCTCTGCCGCCTCTGCCGCCCAATGATCCGACCAGAAAAGGCGGCGCCAGCGCGCGCCTCGGTTATCGCGTGAATGAGGATGTCTCGGTCGAAGCCGGCTTCTACGGCTATGACAGCGCGATCCGCTTCGACAATCCCTATTCTTTCTCCGCCGTGGATGTTTTCGATCCGCAGAACCATCAGCATGCGACATTCGCGCAGGGTTTTGCGCGCATCGACGCCGATATGTTCGATCGCGCTCTGCACAATCGCTTCACCCTCGTCGCCAATGCGACGAGCAGAGACGTGTGGCAGGCGCGCTCCTGCTATGACGCCAGCTATAATTCCTACAATTGCCGGCGTGGCTATCGCGGCGCGCGGCGTGGCTTCGAATATCAGGGCGATCTTTCGCTCGGCGGCTTCGGCCTGCTGACCTTCGGCGCGCGCAATGAGACGGAGTCCGTGCGCACGTCGCAGGACCCGGTTCCACCGACCACATTCACGCCGATCGAAGCTGCGCAGACGACGCATTCGGGCTTCGCGCAGCATAAGCTCACCTTGCTCGAGCGCTTTGATGTGAGCTATGGCGGCCGCATCGACGCTGTGGATCAGAACCGCACATTCGCGACATGGCGCGCCACCGCCGCTTATCGCCTCGAGGAGACTGGAACGAAATTACGCGGCAGCGCTGGAACGGGCGCGCGCGTCGCCTCGCTCTATCAGCGCTTCAGCCAATATGGCGATCCGACGCTCGCGCCGGAAACGAGCGTCGGCTATGACGTCGGCGTCGATCAATCCTTGTTCGGCGAGCGTCTCTACGCGTCTCTGTCGCTGTTCGAAAATCGCTTTCGCGATCTCATCGAATTCGGCCGCGCGCCGAGCTGCGCTGCGACACAGGCTTTCGGCTGCTATTACAACGTCGGTCGCGCGCGCACGAAAGGCGTCGAATTTTCCGGCGAGGCGATTGTCGTTCCCGGCGAATGGCGTTTGCGCGCGAGCTACACGCATCTCGCCGCGGAAAATCTGACGACGCAGCGCAGCCTGTTCCGCCGGCCGCGCGACAAGGCGACGGGCTCCCTCATCTACACGGGAATCGCAGGGCTTGAGCTCGAGGCGCGCCTCACCGTCGTGGGGCCGAACCCCGATTACGACTATATTTTCTCGCAGCGCGTGATGCTCGCGCCTTACGCAAAGCTCGATCTCTTCGCCGATTACAAGATCGACGAGCGCATGTCTGTGTTCGCGCGGATCGAGAACGTCAACGATGCGCGCTATGAGGAAGTCTATGATTACGGAACGGCGGGACGCTCCATTTATGGCGGCGTGAAGTTCAGCTGGTGACGAGGCTTCAGGGAGAATGAACCAATGACGGATGCGACGCCGCAACGGCGCATGGAGCCGGATGGAACGCCGGTCGATGTATTCGCTCTGCCGACCGACGCGCAGAGCCTGGAAGCGCTCTTGCGTGATCTCTTCGACAATCATTGGCGCGAGATCGTGTTCGGGCCGATCATTCAAGGCGCGGCATTCGAGATACATGTCGATCATGCGCCGACGCGCATTGGTTTGCTCGATGGCTATCTCACCATCGCTTTCGGGCAGACGCATTTTCACATCTGCATCGGCGAGACGAAAGGACCGCGCAGCCGGCCGACGTCGCCAGAGCTCGCGCAGCACAGGCGCACGGCGCGCGCGGAGCTGCATCGGCGCTTCTCGGGGACATGCGTTCCAATGTCCTGGAGCCTGCAATTGTTCAATGGCGCGGATGAGCAGCAGCTCGCCGTGCTCTTGCCCAATCCGTTTCTGCATCCAGAGACGGAGAAAATCCTGCGTGAGCCCGATTGGTCGCGGCTCGCATTGTGGGATGCGCTGCGGGCGCGCTGGCTCGGTCTCGTCGAGCCCGATCCGCTCGATCGGCCCGCGCATTGATCTTCGGCAGAGCAGGGCGTCTGGCCCGGCTCGTTAAAAAGGAGCATCGTATGACAAGGCTTTCACTTCCCATCATCGATGAGCGCAATCTGCTCTGGAGCGGCGCGCTCATTCTCGTCGGCGCCTTCTTCTCGCTGGCTTTCGCTTGCGCGGCGCCGCTCGCGGGCTTCGCCGCCATTGCGGCGCTCACCAGCGCGCGGCGCAATGCGCTGGCGCTGACGGCCGCGATCTGGTTCGCCAATCAGCTCGTCGGCTTCACCATGCTGCATTATCCATTGGACTTCGAGACGCTCGCCTGGGGCGGCGCGCTCGGAATCATCGCGCTCATCTGCTGCGAGACCGCGCGTTTCGCCGCGCGCTTTGCTGTCGGCGCCGGCGCGCCCTTCGCCGCGCTCGCCGCGAGCTTTCTCGTTTTTGAGGGCGCGCTCTTCGCCATCACCCGCGCTGTGGGCGGCGATGTCTCGCATTATGCGCTCGCCAGCGTCGCGCGCATCTTCGCCATCAACGCCTGCGCCTTCTTCGGCCTCTGGGCCGCGGCGCTGGTCTGCTCGACGATCGTCGCGTTGCGTCCTGCGCGCCACGCCTGACGCGCGTCACAGACGCCGAGCATTCGAGCGCTACCCGATCCAATCGGATCGGGTAGCGTTTTCGCAGGAGAAGCTTATTTCGGCGCGTGCACCAGCAGCCGCGCGACGCGGCGCGGATCGGCTTCGACGATCTCGAACTCCCAGCCCTCGACCGGTGCAGGCACGATCTCGCCGCGCATCGGCACATGGCCGGCGAGCGAGGCGACGAGCCCGCCGAGCGTCGTCACTTCGGCGCCGTCGTCCTCGGGCGTGAAATCGACGCCGAGCCGCTGCGACACTTCCTCGAGATCGGCCTTGGCGTCGATGAGAAACACGCCGTCGGATACGGTCTCTATGCGCGGCTCCTCATCGACGTCATGCTCGTCCTCTATGTCGCCGACGATCATCTCGACGATGTCCTCCATCGTCACCAGCCCATGCGTGCCGCCATATTCGTCGATGACGAGCGCGAGATGCGTCCGCGTCGCCTGCATCTTCACCAGGAGATCGAGCGCCGGCATGGAGGGCGGCACATAGAGCACCGGCTTCAGCACGGTGACGGTGGAGAGTTCCGCGGAAAAATCGATCGCGGCGAGGGAGACGGTCGGCGCATGCTCGCTCGGCGCCGGCGCTTCCGCCGTCACAGGCTCGGCGCGCTCGGCGAGCGAGGCGAGATAATCGACGAAATCGCGAATATGGATCATACCGCGCGGATCATCGAGCGTGTCGCCATAGACGGGCAGGCGGGAATGGCCGGCGTTGCGGAACAGCGCCAGCGTCTCGCCGAGAGTCGCGTCCTGCGCGACGGCGACGATATCGGCGCGCGGGATCATCGCGTCGGCGACGCGCAGATCATGCAGGGCCAGCACATTCTTCAGCAGCACGCGCTCATGCGGCGTCACATCGCCGGCGGCGCCTTCCAGCGCCTCCTCTATGTCCTCGCGCACCGAGGGCGAGCCCAGCCCGATGAGCGCGCGCAGCCGATCGACGATGCCGCTTCGCTGCTCGCGCCTCGTGGCCGCGTGCTCGCCATTATCCGTCCTAGACATCGCCGTTCGATTTTCCTTTGGATGAAGCTTCCGCCACGGGCTCGGAGCCTTCGTAAGGATCATTGAGGCCGAGCGCCGCCGCTATGCGGCGCTCCAGCGCCTCCATCTCTTCGGCCTCCCGTGGAGTTTGATGGTCGTAGCCGATCAGATGCAGAAATCCATGAATGAGCAAATGGGTGAGATGCGCCTCGAAGCTCTTGTCCTGCTCCGCCGCCTCGCGCGCGACCGTCTCATGCGCGATGACGATATCGCCGAGCGCCATGCGGCGCGCGAGCGGGCCGGGCGTCTCGAAGGAGAGCACATTGGTGGGCTTGTCGATGCCGCGCCATTGCGCGTTCAATTCGCGGATGGTGGCGTCATCGGTGAAGTTGACGCTCAGCTCGCAGTCCGGCGCGAGCGGCGCCGCCGTCTGGGCGACGCACTCGCGCACGGTACTCTGCGTCAGCTCGTCGAGGCCGGCCTGCTGATCCCAGCAGGGCGCAGTGACGATAATGTCGATCGCGACGCTCATGATTCTCGAGGCTTCGCCTTCTCCCGCCCGGCAGCCTCATAGGCGCCGACGATTTGCCGCACGAGGTCGTGGCGCACGACATCGCCCTCGGCGAATTTCACCCTTCCGACGCCCTCTATATTGGAAAGCAGCGCGATCGCCTCGCTCAATCCGGATTTTTGGCCGGGCGGGAGATCGGTCTGCGACGGGTCGCCATTGACGATCATACGCGATCCGTCGCCGAGACGGGTGAGAAACATTTTCATCTGCATGGAGGTGGCGTTCTGCGCTTCGTCGAGCAAGACGCATGCCTTGGTGAGCGTGCGTCCGCGCATGAAGGCGAGCGGGGCCACTTCTATCATGCCGGTCTGAATGCCGCGCTCCACCATGCGCGGGTCCATGAAATCATGAAGGCCGTCATAGATGGGTCTGAGATAGGGATCGACCTTCTCGCGCATGTCGCCGGGCAGGAAGCCCAAGCGCTCGCCGGCCTCCACCGCCGGGCGCGAGAGGATGATGCGCTCGACCGCGCCCTGCTCGAGCAGCGAGACCGCATGGCCGACGGCGAGCCAAGTCTTGCCCGTGCCGGCCGGCCCTTCGGCGAAGACCAGCTCATGGCGCTTCAGCGCCCGCAGATAGAGATCCTGGGCGAGGTTTCGCGCCCGCACCGGACCACGCCGGCGCGTCGAAATCTGCTCGAAGACGGCGCGGCCGGGCTCCGCCTCAGGAAAGAGGCTGCCCTGGCGGGCGGATTCTTGTATTGCGCCATCCACGTCGCCGAGGCCCACTTTCTGGCCGAGCTGCACGCGGCCGTAGAGAATTTCGAGCACGCGGCGGGCCTGCTCGCAGCCCTCGGGTCGGCCCTTGAGCGTGACATGATTGCCATTGGCGAAGCAGGAGACGGCGAGGCGCCGCTCGATCTTGGCGAGATGCTGGTCATAGAGGCCGAAAACCAGCGAGGCGTAACGATTATCCTCGAAGGCGAGCGTGATCTCCGCCTCCGGCTCGCCCGAACGCGGCGCGTCCGGCTGTTCGAAGACCCGTCTCTCGCGGTCGAGCGTCACAGGGCGGCCTCCCTCGCTGCTTCAAGGCTCGTTCGGCCGACGATGCCGCCGGCCAGCGAATTGGAGCCGGCGGCGACGATCGTCACCGGCAGAGTCTTTCCGATGAGCTCCAGGCCGCCCATCGCATGGACGGGCTGCATATAGGGGCTCTTGCCGGCGATCTGACCCTCGTGCCGGCCGGGCTTCTCGAACAAGACCTCGACCGTGCGGCCCACAGTGGCGGCGTTGAACGCCTGCCGCTGCTCCTCGACCAGCGCCTGGAGAATGGCGAGCCGCTCGGATTTGACGCTCTCGTCGACCTGATCCTCGCGCTCGGCGCCGGGCGTGCCGGGGCGCGGCGAATATTTGAACGAAAAAGTGGACGCGAATCCGACGGCGCGAATGAGCTCCAGCGTCGCCTCGAAATCCGCGTCGGTCTCGCCGGGAAAGCCGACAATGAAATCGGAAGACAGCGCAATATCCGGCCGCGCCGCGCGCAGCCGCGCGACGATGTCCAGATAGAAGCTCGCGTCATGGCGTCGGTTCATCGCCTTCAAAATGCGATTCGAGCCGGATTGCACGGGAAGATGCACGAAGGGCGCCAGCGTCGGCAGCTCGGCATGGGCGTCGATCAGCTCCTGCGTCATGTCGATCGGATGGCTCGTAGTGTAGCGCAGCCGCGTGACGCCTTCGATACACTCCAGCCGCGCCAGCAGGCGGGGCAGGGACCAGGGCGCGCCATTCTCGTCCAAGCCGCTATAGGCGTTGACGTTCTGGCCGATGACGGTCAGCTCGCGCACGCCGGCCGCGGCCAGCGCCTCCGCCTCCTCGATGATCTCCGAGGGGCGGCGCGACATTTCCGCGCCGCGCGTGTACGGCACCACGCAGAAGGAGCAGAATTTGTCGCATCCTTCCTGTGCCGTGATGAAGGCGGTGACGTCGCGCACACGCTTGCCCGCGGCCGCAGCGCGGCGCAGCGCCTCGAACTTGTCGGCGACGGCGAAATCCGTCTCGGCGACGCGCTCGCCGGCCTCGGCGCGGGTCAGGAGATCGGAAAGGCGGTGATAGCTCTGCGGCCCGACGACGAGATCGACCGCGCGCTGGCGGCGCAGCACCTCCTCGCCCTCCGCCTGGGCGACGCAGCCGGCGACGACGATTCGATAGTCCCGGCCTTCGGCGCTGCGCTCGCTCTTCACCCGGGCGAGGCGGCCGAGCTCGGAATAGACCTTTTCCGTCGCCTTCTCGCGAATATGGCAGGTGTTCAGCACGACGAGATCGGCGTCGTCCTCATCGGCGGCCTCCGCATAGCCGCGCGCCGCGAGCAGATCGGCCATGCGCGTCGCGTCATAGACGTTCATCTGACAGCCATATGATTTCACATAGGCTTTCGCGGTTCCCAGGGCTCCCGGCGCTTGCTCGAGGGATGAGGCGGGCGCGGGCTTCGATGCGGCGTCGGAAATCTCGGTTTCTCCTCAACGGGCGGCGTGGTCTCGCGCCGGGGCGATATTACTCTCGCTTTCCCGGCCCGCAACGTCCGTCGCCAGAAGTTCTCGCACGCGCGCCTCTGTGGCGGCGGCGAGAGCCTTGCGGTCGCCGGAGCCGGGGTCCACCGCCTCGCCCCACAATATATAGCATTTGGCGCCGCCGCGCTTCATCAGACTCCATAAATGTGGGAGGAAAGTCATATCCCCGTACCAGCCCACATCGAGCCTGTCGCCCAGCCCGCTGTTTCGCTCCGTGTAGAGAATGGCGGCCGGGGCGAGCATGGGCGCGGCCGCGTTCGTGGCCGCGAGCTCGCTCAGCATGGCGAAATGCGAGGCGTTGAATTTCAGCACGCCGGCGCCGTCGCTCGACGTGCCTTCCGCAAAGACGACGATATCGTCACCCTGTCGCAGCCGCTCCGCCAGAGCCGCATTGACGATGGGGATGGCCCGTCGATTGCCGCGCTCGACGAAGACGGTGCCCTGCAGCCGCGCCAGAAAGCCGAGCACCGGCCAGGCGGAGACCTCGGACTTCGCCAGAAAGACCAGTGGATAGCGGCTGGCGAGGGCGATGATGTCGGTCCAGGAGACGTGATTGGCGACGACGAATCGCGGACTCGCTCCCGCGAGCCGGCCCTGCTCGCGCACATCTATGCCGATGATCGCGCACATCACCCGGCAAAAGCCGGTCTGAATATTATGACGCAGCTCCCAGCGCCGTCTCCGCGCCAGCCATTGGATGGGGACGAAGATGACGAAGGCCCCGGTCATCGCCAGGACGAAAGCGAGCGCGCGCAGATAAGGCATGGCCCTGTCTCTAACGCGCGAACGACAGTTTCGTGACAGCGTCGGCGCGCTATTGGCCGGATATCACAGCTCGCAGCGCATCGTCAGCGCGGCCTGACGCTCGCCATTGGGCCGCTGATAGTAATTCTCGCGCCGGCCGATCGTCTTGAAGCCCAGCTTCTCATAGACCTTCAGCGCGGCGGCGTTGTCCTCGCCCACCTCGAGGAAGACGAGGCGCGCCCCGCCGCGCTCGAGATTGCCGAGATGCGCCGCGAGCAGCGCCCTTCCGAGCCCGGCGCCGCGGCGGGCCGGATCGACGGCGAAGGTCAAAATCTCGGCGTCCGGCGGCAGCAGGCGGGACAGCGCCATGCCGCCCATCTCGTCCTTGAGCAGGCGCTCGTTCATTGCGCCGTCGGCGAGCACGATGCGGTCGGTCAAAAGGCTCTCGAAATCGATCTTCGACCAGGGGAAGGCGAAGGAGCCCGCGTGAATCTTGGCGCAATCATAGGCGTGATCGGCGCCGATGGGGCGGATCACATAATGCGGCTTGGGGAAGAAGGTCGAAAACAGGCTCATGACGCGGGAGCTCATGCGCCGGCCGGGGCGTCTTGCAGCGGTCGCTCTTGTGGCGGGCGCTCCAGAGGCTTGGCGTCGGGAGCCTTCAAATAGAGCGGGCGAGCCGGCGCGGTCGCCGGATCGGCGACGAGGCCGAGCCGGGCGACAAAGGCGATATCGGGCGCCGGCGCGCGGCTGGCGACCTCCGCCTCGAGGCCGGCGAGGCGGGCCTCCTCGGCCAGCAGCGGCGCGCCGGAGCCGATCAGCCGCAGCGGGCCGGAGCCGAGCGCGCGCAGCGCCTCATGGGCGCCGACGCGGCGCGGCGACAAAAGAGTGCGGCCGTCCGGCCCATAGGCGGTCACATAGACCTGGCCATGGCGCGCGTCGATCGCCGCCGCCACCACGCCGTCGAAGGGGAGCAGAACATAAGGCGCGGCCAGCGCCGCCAGAGTGGAGACGCCAACGATGGGCGCCTTCACGGCGAGGGCGATGGCCTGTCCGGCCGCGAGCCCGATTCGGATGCCGGTGAAGGAGCCCGGCCCGACCGTGACCGCCACCCGTCCGATGGAGCCGAAGCCGCCGCCCGCCGCGGCGACGACGCGCTCGATGAGCGGCAGCAATTCCTCGGCGTGGCCGCGCTCCATCGGCGCCGTCTCGATGGCGAGTGGGTCGGCGGCGCCCAGATCGAGCACGCAGGCGGAGACGGCGGGAAGCGCCGTGTCGATGGCGAGGATTCTCATTGCCGGCGGATTATGACGGGTTTCGCGCGGCTTTCAAAGCGGCCTCTCAAACCTGCTGCACGGACGTGACCTGGGGCACGAAATGGCGCAGCATATTTTCTATGCCGTTCTTGAGCGTCGCAGTGGAGGAGGGGCAGCCGGAGCAGGACCCCTTCATCGCCACATAGACGGTTCCGTCGCGAAAGCCGCGGAAAGTGATGTCGCCGCCGTCATTGGCGACCGCTGGACGCACCCGCGTCACGATCAGCTCCTTGATCTGCGCCACCGTCTCGGCGTCGGCAGGATCGAAGAATTCCGCGGGAGCAACCTCGGCGCCCTCGATGACGATCGGCTGGCCGGAGCTGAAATGCTCCATGATCGTGCCGAGAATGGCCGGCTTCAGATGCGCCCATTCGGCGTCGGTCTTGGTGACGGAAACGAAATCCGGGCCGAACATCACCGCCTCGACGCCGTCGATGGAGAGCAGCGCGCCGGCGAGCGGCGAGGCGGCGGCGGCCTCCGGCGTGCGGAACTCGCGCGCGCCTTCGGCGAGGACGGGGCGGCCGGGCAGGAATTTCAGCGTGGAGGGATTGGGTGTGGATTCGGTCTGAATGAACATTGGTCTTCTCCGCGGCGTCCGGTTCAAGGCCGGCGTGGCGATGTTACGGAGCTTATGTAGCACGAAATCCGCCGCGCCGCAGCAATCGCCTCAACCGCCGCGACGGCCGGCGCGGGCGTGGGCGCGCAAAATGTCGAGCAGCGTCGCGGCATGGTCCGAGCGCCGCGCGCGCGCTTCGCCGATGGGCTCGAAATCGGAGAGATCGGGAAAAAATTTGCGGGAGCCTTTGAACATCAGCAAGCCCGTCGCCGTGACCAGAATGTCGCCGCGCCGCAATGTCGGATCGTCGAGACGCGCGTCCTCGCGTTCCGCGCGAGCCTCCGCGATGCGATCGAGATCGGCGACGACGCGCGACGCGAAAGAGTCATAGCGCTCGCGCGCTTCGTCGATCTGCCGCAGCCATTGCGCGCGTGTGTCATCGTCTGCGCGCGAGTCCTCTTGGTCTGTGCGCGCGATCTCTTGCGCGCAGGCTCCGTGAAGCGTCGCCATCAGCAGGCATGCATGGAAGAAGCCTCTCGTCGTCGCCATGGCGCGCCGAAAAACCGCACCGCGCCGCGCTGCGTGAATAATGTTCGAACATGCGTTCGTGATTCGCACCTGCGCGTTTCCCGAGTACGTGTATTCCCCAGTTTGTCAATCTCTGTAGCGCCCGAATAATGATTATAGCGCGGGTCACGCCGATCGAAAGTCGGCGCATGGGTCGAGCACAGAGCTTTTCCGCGGTTGGTTATTCCGAGGTTCTTGATGATGATCTGTCCGCCGCCACGCGATGCGCAGCAATGCTTCGCGTTTCATGCTCCGGCGCGCGAATGCGCCGCCTTTTTCTCTCGAGACGAGCGATGCACATGGTCCAGCCGCCGCTGACGAGTCCGCTCGTCGACGATATGTCTCGGCGGATGTGCTCTATTCCGCAGGAGAGGACGAGTCGAGACGCCACGATCCATATCGTCGATGATGACGACGCCGTTCGTGATTCCCTCAGCCTTCTGCTGTCGACGGACGGCTTTCGGGTCCGCTCGCATGAGAGCGCCAGCCATCTTCTGGCGTCGGTGGAGCCGGGCGACACAGGCTGCGTGGTGACGGATGCGCGCATGCCGGAGATGACCGGCATAGAGCTGCTGGAGGCGATGAAGGCGCGGCGCTTGTCACTGCCGGTCGTCGTCATCACCGCCTATGCCGATGTGTCGCTCGCCGTGCAGGCGATGAAGCAGGGCGCCTTCGACTTTCTGGAGAAGCCCTTCGACAATGAGGCGCTGCTCGCCTGCGTGCGTCTCGCGCTCGCCTATGAGCGCGAGGAGCAGTTCCGCGCAGCGGAGACGCAGACCATAGAGGCGCGGCTGCAGACTCTCACCGCGCGCGAGAGCGAGGTGCTCGAGCGCCTGCTGCACGGCATGCCCAATAAGGTCATCGGCCGCGAGCTCGGCATCAGCGTCCGCACGGTGGAGGTCCATCGCGCCAATGTGATGCTGAAGATGAACGCCGGCAGCCTCTCGGAGCTGGTGCGCATGTCGCTCGCCGCCGAGCAGGCGCGCGGCAAGGGCTGACGAGCCGGCGCGCAGTCGTCTGCGCTTCTCACCAAGACGCTTCTCACAGGACGCTCCGGACGCCGGAGCGTCCTTTTTGTTAACCATAGGCTGTAGCGAACCGGTCACAGCCGGGCGATAAAGAGCCGGCGCGGCGCGTGAGGCCTTGTCTTCGCCAAAGAGACGGGGTCATTTGGGCGCGCGGCGAAGCTCCGGGAGCGGCTCGGAGCATTGGTCGGGGGCGGCGTGGTTTTGAA
>NZ_SOEJ01000006.1:0-189667 GCF_004366495.1 Methylosinus sp. sav-2 | reverse complement strand
TTCAGGATCGCGTCATGGCCGATCTCGGGCGTCTTGTTCTCGAGCGCCGCCAGGGCCGAGCCCTTGGTGATCGGAATATCGTCGCCGGGGAACTCATACTTCGACAGCAGCTCGCGAACCTCGAGCTCGACGAGCTCCAGCAGCTCCGGATCGTCGACCATGTCGACCTTGTTCAGGAACACGACGAGCGCCGGCACGCCGACCTGACGGGCGAGCAGGATGTGCTCGCGGGTCTGCGGCATCGGGCCGTCGGCGGCAGAGACGACGAGGATCGCGCCGTCCATCTGCGCGGCGCCGGTGATCATGTTCTTCACATAATCGGCGTGGCCGGGGCAGTCGACATGGGCGTAATGGCGATTGGCGGTCTCATACTCGACGTGGGCCGTCGAGATGGTGATGCCGCGGGCGCGCTCTTCCGGGGCCTTGTCGATCTGGTCATAGGCCGTGAAGGTCGCGCCGCCCGTCTCGGCCAGAACCTTGGTGATCGCCGCCGTCAGCGACGTCTTGCCATGGTCCACGTGACCGATCGTGCCGATGTTGCAATGCGGCTTCGTGCGTGAGAATTTTTCCTTGGCCATGCTTTCTGGTTCCCGGTTGCGGCGCGCCTCGCGTCCCGCGCGCGCGTGCCTTTAAGGCGGTTGCCACTTTTCTTCAAGAGCGTTCGCGATTCCGCCGGGCCGCCCAAACAAGATAGGGGAGGCGCCGCCGATCGCCGCCTCCCCTCCCAGTATCTTTTAGATCAGAGACTTGAGCTCAGAACTTGACCTTGACGCCGCCATAGACGGAGACCGGCGCGCCCGGAACATAAGTGCGCGCATTGGTGAAGCCGCCGGCCGACGCGGTCGCATTGCCGCTGTTGTCGAAATAGGTCCCGAAAGTATAGTAGCGCCGATCGAAGAGGTTTTGCGCCAGCGCATAGACCTCGATATTCTCGGTGACCTTATAGGAGGTCTTCAGATTGACGACGCCCCAGGAGGGCAGCGGCTTGTCGAGATTGGACTCGTCGCCGCGCAGCCGTACGCCGCTCGTGAAGATGTAATCGGCGCCGAACTTCCACTCGGGCGTGATGAAGTAATCGAAGCCGAGCTTCACGCGATGGCGCGGCACGCCCGGCATCACATTGCCCGGCCGCACATGGATGAGGCCATTGGCGTCGGCGTAGGGATTGCTTTCCGACTGCACATCGAAGGCGCTACGGAAGGTGGCGTCGATCAGCGCATAATCGGCATAGAGGCTCAGCTGGTCGTTGCGCCAAGCGACGCCGGCTTCGACGCCTTGGCGGCGGGTGGCCCCGACATTGGCGAAATAGCCCCTGCCCTGGATCACATTCGACGGCAGCGAGACGATGTCGTCGCTGTTCACGGCGCGGAAGATATCGACCTTCCACTCGAGCCGGCCATGGTCCGGCCCGATGTCGTGATAGCCACGGAAGCCGATCTCGCCGCTGCGCGTCACCACCTGCTTCAACGGCGGATCGGCGACGAGGAAGCTGTCGATCGTGCATGGATGATTGGCGTCGGCGCAGCCGTTCTCGAGCGCCGTCGGCGCGCGGTTCGCCTCCGAATAATTGCCATAGACGGTGAATTCGGGGATGAAAGTATAGGTGAGGCCGGCGACCGGATTGACGCGCTGATAGCTCTTGTCACTGTTGAGGCGCACGCTCAAACGATCATAGAGCGTGATTTCCGCGCTATTGAAACGCAGGCCGGCGGTGAGCGTGAGCTTGTCGGTCAGATCGAGCGTGTCGAGCGCATAGACGCCGTAATAAAGGTTGCGCGCGAAGACCGAGGAGGGTTGGAATCCGCCTTCGGGGACCGAGTTGAAATATTGCAGCCCGGTCGATGTGACATTGAAATCGCCCTGCAGAATGCCGAGTTCCGAATAGCCTCGAAAGTCGGTGAATTGGCGATCAAACGAGCCGCCGACGATGAGCTTGTTCTTGAAGTCGGCGATCTTCTCGTCATAGGTCCCCTGAATCGCGCCGCCATAGGAACGCGAATGGGTGCGCGAATAGTCGATCGTCGCCGGCAGGCCCCCGGCGAGCACCGAGGACCGAATATAGGCGCCATTGGGTCCGATCAGACGACGCTGCGCATTGGTCGGCACATTGCCGATGAAGGGGTCGTTGTCCTGGCAGACGAAGGTTTTGGAGCTGCAGGTCTCCATATCGGCGATATTGCCGTCGATATGCGCCTGCTGATAGTCGCGGTAATAGAAGTTGCCGTTGAGCTTCAGCGCGCTCGAAACGTCATAGGAGCCCTTCAGATTGAGGAAGTGCAGCTCATTGGTCGAGCTCTGCGGCGTCGTGTAGACGGAGCTGTAGTCGCGCTGGAGCATCTCGACCGGCGTCGCCGCGGCGGCGCCGAGACGCGTCGTAGCGCCCGTGTAGTTCAAATGGAACTCGGCCTTGTCGCCCTTATAGCCGAGATCGAGATAGCCGCGCAGCAGCTCCGAGCCGGAACGCTTGCGCCAGCCGCTGTCGCCGAGCGCCTCGAAGGCCGAATAAATGGCGAAATCGCCGTATTTCTGGCCGACCTGCGCCGCGCCATAGCGACGGCCGAAGGAGCCGCCGCGTCCCTCCAGCTCATAGCCCTGCCAGGTGAAGCCGTTCTTCATCTCCAGCGTCAGAGCGCCGCCGAGCGCATTGAGGCCGAACAGCGGATTGCCGCTGACCAGCTCGCTATTGGCGATAGCGACCGTGGGAATGAGGTCGAAATTGACGACGTCGCCGAAGGCCTCATTGATGCGCACGCCGTCCTGATAGACGGCGAGGCCCTGCGGCGTGCCGGACACCGGCGAGGCCGAGAAGCCGCGATAGGTGAGATCGGGCTGGAAGGGATTGCCCGCGACATCGACGATGGACACCGAAGCGTTGCGGCGCTGCAGAGTGTCGGTGATGACCAGCGCGCGGTCGCGATCGAGATCGCTACGCTTGGTCATGATCGGATTGGTCGGGACCTTCGACCTCTCGATTCCCGCGCCCGCCTCCGGGGCCGCCGCTATAACGTCGATGTCGGGCAGCGCCTCCTGGGCGCGCGCCTGCAGCGCAGGCGCCGCGGCGACCATCAGCGCGACGAGGGAAATACGGGAACCAAGCATCGCTTCTCTTCCACTTGACGGCCCGGCCGCTCGGGCGATTTTCTCGTCGAAGGCGACGCGTCGCGGGAAAACGAACGTAGAATCAGGACTAACGCCCCGCCTTCGGTTCGCGGAAGTTACGGGCAGTTAACCTACGTACCTATTTCAAAGATTCACAATCCACTTGCCGCTTTTTCCCGAAATTGGCGAAATCACGGCGGGAAGACGCTTTTTTCGTTATGGCTCTGCTCTAGGCGTCCGGCCGCTCGAAGACGGATTCTCCCGCGACGAATGTCGATTTCACCCGACCTTGCAGGCGCGCCGTGTCGAAGGGCGTGTTCTTGCAGCGGGAATGCAATTCGGCCGGATCGACGACAAAGGGCTCGTCCGGATCGAAGCGGATGAGGTCGGCCGGCGCGCCTTTGGCGAGACGTCCCTGCTCCAGGCGCAAAATCTCGGCCGGCCGTGTGGACATGGCCCGCAGCAGCGTCGGCAGCGGAACATCGCCCGAATGGACGAGCCGCAATCCCGCCGCCAGCATGGTCTCGAGGCCGACGGCGCCGGCCTCGGCCTCGGCGAAAGGCAGGCGCTTCATCTCCACATCCTGCGGATCATGGTCGGAGAGAATGACGTCGATGAGCCCGCTCGCCACCGCCTCCACCAGAAGCCGGCGCTCGTCCTCATGGCGCAGCGGCGGCCGCAGCTTCAAAAAGGTGCGATAGTCGCCGATGTCGTTCTCATTGAGCGTCAGATGATTGATCGTGGTCCCGCAAGTCACCGGCAGGCCGCGCGCCTTGGCCTGCTCGAGCGCCGCCAGCGACAGGCCATTGGCCACGATGGAGGCGTGGTAGCGCGCGCCGGTCAGCTCGACGAGACGCAAATCGCGATCGACGATGACGGCCTCCGCCTCCTTGGGCACGCCGGCGAGGCCGAGGCGCGTCGCCAATTCGCCGTCATTCATGACGCCCTCGCCGACGAGGTCGCGATCCTCCGGGAAATGGATGAT
The DNA here is from genome assembly GCF_004366495.1 of Methylosinus sp. sav-2. Lineage (NCBI taxonomy): Bacteria > Pseudomonadati > Pseudomonadota > Alphaproteobacteria > Hyphomicrobiales > Methylocystaceae > Methylosinus > Methylosinus sp. sav-2. Next base: position 185,583 of record NZ_SOEJ01000006.1, on the reverse strand, counting down.
CAGCGCATCGAAATCGCGGGCGTAGGTCATGGCTCGCCGCATGGTCTGGGCGTTGCGCAGCGAGCGCTTGCCGTCACAAAAAGCGATGGCGCCGGCCTCGCGCAGCAGGCCGAATTCAGAGATTTCCTTGCCCTCGCGCCCTTTGGTGAGCGCCGCCATGGGCAGCACGCGGACGCGGCCGGTGTCGCGGGCGCGGCGCAGAACGAAGTCCACGACGGCCGGATCGTCGATCGGCGGCGAGGTGCCGGGCGCGGCGACGATGGTGGTGACGCCGCCGGCCGCCGCCGCCGCCGTGGCGGTGGCGATGGTCTCGCGATGCTCGGCTCCCGGCTCGCCGAGAAAGGCCTGCATGTCGATGAGGCCGGGCGCGAGCACATCGCCCGCGCAATCGACGATTCGCACGCCTTGCGGCGCGGACTCGGCCGTCAGCGCCGGGCCGAGATCGGCGATTTTTCCGTCGAGGACGAGGAGCCCCCCGCGCGTCTCCACGCCGGAGGCGGGATCGACGAGGCGGGCGTTCACGAAGAGGAGAGGCGCATGCGACGGCATGGGGCCTGCTTAGGCCATTTCGGCCGATAAGGGAACGCGCCGGGGGAATTTCGCGGCGCGCCTATCGCGCCGATTTCTCCGCTTCCTCGAGCGCGGCGAAGCGCACCTGCACATCGGCCCCATCGGCGGGCGGCGAGGCGAGGCGAGCGCGAAACTGCACGCTCTCCCCGGCGGCGAGGCGCATTTTCGGCGCGGCGGCGGTCCAGCTGTAGCGCTCGCGGCCGTCGGCGCCGCGGATGGCCAGCGCCATGGGCGGCACGCGATTGGCCGAGCGCCGCAAATTGACGATCTCGCCCTCGACGGTCAGCACCTTGCGCGTCCCTTCGGTGACGATCTTGGAGGTGACGCCGCGCAGATCGAGCCCGGCGGCGTTGACCTTCAGCCCCATGGCCGAATAGAGCGCCGTCGCGAAGGGCATGACCCGCACGATCTTCTCGCGCATGCCGATCAGCGCCATGGCCCCGAAGACGACGGCGATGATCGCCGCGATCAGCGGCAGCAGGCGCTGGCGACGCTCATCGACGAGATCGCTCTCGCGCGGCGGCTCCCGCCACAGCCGGCTCTCGTCCAGGTCATGGTCCTTTGGGGCCGAGCCGACCGGAGAATTGTGCGGGGCGAGGTCGTTGCGCATGGCCGGTCTCCGAACCGTGGGCGGCCGCTTCGGAATCGGCCGCCGACATGTCGTCGATTAGCCGCCGATATGGTTAATGGGCGGTGAACTGCTAATCTCCCCGCAGCGCGATTCTGAGCCCGCCAATGGATACACGCCTTTGCTGACCTTCGAGAACGTCGGCCTGCGCTATGGAAACGGCAGCGAGATATTGAGCGATCTCGCTTTTTCCATCACGCCGCGCTCATTCCAATTCCTCACCGGACCCTCCGGCGCCGGCAAGACGACGCTTCTGAAGCTCGTCCTGCTGTCGCTGAAGCCGACGCGCGGGCGAATCACCCTCTTCGGCAAGGATACGGAGACGCTGGACAAAGACTCCGTCACCGACATTCGCCGGCGCATCGGCGTCGTCTTTCAAGACTTCCGCCTGCTGGAGCATCTCAATTTATACGAGAATGTCGCTCTGCCGCTGCGGGTCATCGGCCGCGAGGAGGCGAGCTATCGCGCCGAGGTGCTGGAGCTGCTGCGCTGGGTCGGGCTGGACGAGCGCATCGCCAGCCTGCCGAGCGTGCTCTCGGGCGGCGAGAAGCAGCGCGCCGCCATCGCCCGCGCGCTGATCGTGCGGCCGGAGCTGCTGCTCGCCGACGAGCCGACCGGCAATCTCGACCCCACTCTGGCGCGGCGGCTGCTGCGGCTCTTCGTGGAATTGCACAAGAGCGGAACCTCGGTGGTCATCGCCACCCATGATCTGGCGCTGATGGAGCAATATGAGAGCGCGCGCCGTCTGGTGCTCGCGGATGGGCGGCTGCATGTCTTCGAATGACGCCAAGCCCCGCCCCGGCCAGCGCCCGGCCGCCACGGCGGCCAAGGACGCCGCGCGCGAGGAGACGCTCGGCCGGGAGACGCCGCTCGTCCCCACCTCCTCCATCGCCGGACGCTCGCTCGTCATTGTCATCGCCATCATGACCTTTCTGGCGGCGCTCTCGGCCGGAGCGGCGCTGATGGTCGCCGACGCCAGCGTCGATTGGCGGCGCGAGGTGGCGCGCGAGGCCAGCGTCCAGATCCGCCCACTGCCCGGCCGCGACATAGAAGCCGATGTGAGCAAGGCGACCTCGGTCCTCGTCGCCGCCGAGGGCGTGCGCGACGTGCGCGTCTACACCAAGGCCGAATCGGAGGCGCTGCTCGCCCCCTGGCTCGGCCAGGGCCTCGATTTCGCCGAGCTGCCGGCCCCGCGCATGATCGTCGTCAAGCTGGACGACAGCCGCCGCGCCGATCTCGACGCGCTGCGCCGCGAGCTGGCACAGGCGCTGCCGAGCGCGGCTCTGGACGATCACCGGCTGTGGGTGGAGCGCCTCGGCCAGATGGCGCGCACCGTTGTGGCGGTCGCGGCGCTGGTCTTCGTGCTGATCGTGGTCGCCATGGGGCTCGCCGTCGCCTTCGCCACGCGGGCGGCCATGGTCGGCAATCGCGAGATCATAGAGGTGCTGCATCTCGTCGGCGCGGCGGACAAATATATCGCCCAGCAGTTCCAGCGCCGCTTCCTGGTGCTGGGGCTGCGCGGCGGCTTCATCGGCGGCGCCTCGGCCATGGGCTTTTTTCTCTTCGCCGGCTATCTCGCCAATCGCTGGACCGCGACGCCGGACGGCGATCAGCTGGAGGCCATGTTCGGCAGCTTCTCGCTGGGGCCGCTCGGCTTCACCGTCGTCGGCCTCATCTCGGCGGCGGCCGGGCTTCTGACCGGCTTCATGTCGCAGGAGATCGTGTTCCGCCAATTGCGGCGCCTGGACGGAGCCGAGTAAACTCTAACCGGGCATAAATTCCGCCCGGCCCTGGACGGCCTCGAGCGCCGCTTCCATCTTGTCGAGGATTCGGGGTCGGCGATGAGGACGGACGCTTGCGATCGCATGCGCGAGACAGGGAAGCACGAGGATGGGCCGCGCCCGGACGCTGGCGCCTCGCGGTCCTCGCCCTCTTCTGCTTTCTGGCCTCCGCCTTCGTGGCCGGCTTCATCGGCTTCGCCCTCTCGCTGGAGCGGACCGAATCGACTCTGACCGTGCAGGCCGATGGCGTCGTCGTGCTGACCGGCGGCTCCGACCGCGTCTATGAGGCGGGCGGGCTCCTGGCGCGCGGCCAGGCGCGCCGGCTGCTCATCACCGGGGTCAATCGGGCGACGCGCGGCCATGAGATCGCCAAGCTGCTGCCGGTCTCGCGGGAACTGTTCGAGTGCTGCGTCGATCTCGGCTATCGCGCCCAGGACACGATCGGCAATGCGCGGGAAACGCGCGACTGGGCGCATGCGCATGGAATCGGCGCGGGCTCGCTCATCATCGTCACCTCCAATTACCATATGCCCCGCGCTCTGGCCGAGCTTTCGGCGGCGCTGCCGGGGGCGGAACTCTACCCTTTCGCCGTGGTCAGCGATCATCTTCGCGTCGAGGACTGGCTCGGCGACCTCGCCGTGACGCGGCTCATCGCGGCCGAATATGTTAAATACCTCTACGTCCTGCTGCGCACCCGGCTGCTGGAGCCGGGCCTTTCCGCGACCGCTCTCGCGCCGGCCGAAACTGCCGACCTCACGGCGCAGGCGCGCTGAATCGGCGGGCGCAGCGCCCGAGAAAGCGCCGTCCCGACCGAGCGGCGGTTCCGTTCGAAGGAAAAGCGCATTAGAGTGTTTTCGAGCGAAGTGGGGACCGGTTCGCGTGAAGAAAACACGACCGAACAAGGGAATCTAGAGTCATTCCGGTTCAATCTGAACCGGAATGACTCTAGAAGGCGTTCGCGTCCCACCTTCCGCGAAACCCCACGGACGACCAAAGCATGCTCTTCCTGCGCTCGCTGCTGTTCCACATCACTTTCTTCGTCAGCCTCATGACGCTGCAGATCATCTGGCTGCCCGCGCTGCTGATGAAGCGGCACGCCTCCATGACGCTCGGCCGCGTCTGGGGGCGAACGTCGCTCTTCTGGCTCGAGAAGATCGTCGGGCTGAAATTCGAGTTTCGCGGCCTCGAGAATATTCCGAAAGGGCCGGTCATCGTCGCCTGCAAGCATCAGTCGACGTGGGAGACCTTCGTCCTGCCGCTGCATTCGCCGGATTTCTCCTATATTCTCAAGCGCGAGCTGGTGTTCATCCCCTTTTTCGGCTGGTATCTGATGGGCGCGGAGCAGATCGGCATCGATCGCGCCAAGGGCGGCAAGCTGCTGCCGCAGCTGATCGAGAAGACCAAGGCGCTGTTCGCGCAAGGCCGGCAATTGTTCATCTTTCCCGAGGGGACGCGGCGGCCGGCGGGCGCGCCGCCTCTCTATAAGTTCGGCGTCGCAATGCTCTATCGCGAGACCGGCGCGGCCTGCCTGCCGGTTGCGCTGAACTCCGGCATGTTCTGGGCGCGCCAAGCCTTCATCGTGCGGCCGGGAACCGTGGTCATCGAATATCTGCCGATCATCCCGCCGGGCCTCGAGCCGCGGGAATTCTTCGAGCGCATGCAGAACACGATCGAAAGCGCCTCCGACCGCCTCATCGCGGAAGCGGTGGCGCGCGATCCCTCGCTCGCCGCCGTCGTGGAGCGCGGCAGGAAGGCGGCGGAAGCCGCCGCGTGATTATTCCCCGCGGCTGGAACGATTTTCAGGTCCTCCACGGCATTTCCAGCGCCGCCCGAAAAACGCCGGGCGCGGCAGGACCCGCCGAAAATCGTCCATCATCCTGAAACTGCGCGCGAAGACGTTCCGCCACATTCTTCAGCCCGACACCCGCGCCGGCGCGATTCGGACTGACCGTTTCCGTCGGCATGTCGTTCTCGACGATCACCCGCAGCCGATCGGCCTCGCGACGAGCGGAAAGCGAAATATTGACCCTGCCCGCCATCGATCCGACGCCATGCTTGATCGCGTTCTCGATCAAAGGTTGGAGGATCAGGCTGGGAACCAGCGCGTGGCGCACGTCATTGGGCATGTCGATATGGAACGTCATCCGGTCCGAGAAACGCTCATGCTCAATCGCCAGATATTCTTCCTGAATCGTCAGTTCCTCGGACAGCCGGACATCGTGGAACGGCTCCAGCGTCAGCGTCGTGCGCAAGAAGGTCGAGAGCGACAGCACCATCCGTTCAGCGCGCGTCGCGCAGCCTTCTTCGATCAGTCCCGCGATCGAATTCAGCGTATTGAAGAGGAAATGCGGATTGACCTGATAGCGCAGCGCTCTCATCTGCGCGGAAAGAGCCTCTTCACGAACTGCGGCCAATCGGCGCTCCCGGTCCCTGATGTCGAAATTGTAAAGAAGCGTGAGAAAGACGCATGACCAACCAAAGAACACGGCCCAGCACGTAAACAGTTCGCCTAAATTTGCTGCGAAGGAAAATTCATAGCTATTTTCTGTAAAGAACAGCCTGTAAATTTCCATTGTCGTAAAGTAGTCTACAGTTGCAACAAAAGCCGATATCAGAAAGCAGACAATGACATTGTAGACCATTTTGTTTCTACGCAAATTCCAGACTGCCGCCGACATTGTTGAAAAGGACAAGAATCCAGACACGGCGTCGACAGAGCCGGAATGGCTGACGATGCCTTTTTGGCCGATTCGAATCGTTTCCGATTCGGAGAAATAGACACACAGCCAAAAGAACAGCGCCGTCAGAAACAGGTAGGTTATCGCAAGCCCGAACGACTCCAGAACGAGAGATTTCCGGGTCGGCGTTCCAATTTCCATCCGCGTCGCTCCCTTGTCCGCTGGTTCATTGAACATGACCGAAGGATCAGATTTGTCACCGGGCGGCATAGACCCGGTACATGATTGCGCCGATCGTCTCGCGAAGGCCCGCTCCGCGAGACGATCGGCGCGCGGGAACAGATTTTGGCGCTTTATCGAATTTTCGCGAAACCTCGCCGCCCCCTTTCCCGCGAAGCGGGGGAGGCTGATGGAGGAGGCGAACGAGGATGCGACGAGCGTCCTAACGCCCGAAGGCGCCGAGCTCCTGAATTCCGGCCACGGCCGGTGCGGTCCGGCTCCGCAACGGATAGGCCGCCTCGACGAGATAGGGGCCGCCGCCGACCGAATCGCGCGAGGAGAACAGCACGAAGCGCGCCGCCTCGAAGCGCATGGGCGGAAAATAGCCGCGCGCGCCGAGATAGGACGCGACCGAGGAGCAGGACGCCCCGCGCAGGCGCGCGAGCGTCACATGCGGCACGAATTTGCGCGGCTCGGGCGGAATGCCGATGCGCCGCAGCAGGCGCTCCTGCTCGGCCTGCAGCTCGGCCAGCGCCGAATCGGCGCGCGCCTTCACCACTATGGCGCGAGGCTTGTCGCCGCCGAAGCTGGACAGCTCCTCGAGCGTGATCGAGACGGAAGGACGGCGGATGGCGGCGAGGGTCATGGCCGCGTCATGGCCGAGCGCATCGTCCACATCGCCGATGAAGCGCAGCGTGATGTGATAATTCTCTGCGTCGATCCAGCGGGCTCCCTGAATGCCTCCGCGCAGAGCGGCGAGATTGCCGGCGACGAGAGGGGGGATTTCGAGGGCGGTGAACAGTCTGGGCATCGCAGTTCCTCCATCCTGGCCTCGCAAGGCGTGCGGGAGCGGGTAAGGCGAAGTCGCTGTCTGCTCGCTCGGCCCCTGCCCGGCCGCGACGCGGCGGAGCGAAGGGGCCTATGTCGGCGCCTCCTCGCGGATCAGCGCGCCGCAATGGCGCGCGCTAAGGATGGTGTGGGCACTATATCGAGAATGCGACGGCTGTAACGAAATTCCGGCGTGTGAACGGATTTTTTCTCACGGCCTCGCTTGCGGCCTCGCTCAACGCTGCGCGGCGCCCTGACGCTTCGATCGCAGGGAATCGAGGCTCTTCTCCACCAGCGGCGCGACGCCGGCGACGATCCGCGCCACGCCGGCCCGGCTCGGATGCAGTCCATCGACGAGCGTCATGCCCTTCTCGCCCACGACGCCGTCGAGAAAGAAGGGATAGAGCGGCAAGCCGCGCCGCGCCGAAAGATCGGGGAAAATGGCGTCGAAGGCTTTTTTCTGCTCCTCGCCGAAATTGGCGTTGGCCAGCATTCCGGCGAGCAGCACATCGAGGCCCTTCTCCTTGGCGGCGCCGATGATTTTCTCCAGATTGTCGCGCGTCGCCGCCGGATCGAAGCCGAGCAGCATGTCATTGGCCCCGAGCTCGAGAATCATCAGATCGCCGCCGTCGTGCAGCGCGTAAGAGACGCGCGCCAGCCCACCTCTTGTGGTGTCGCCGGAGACGCTGGCGTTGATCACGCGGGCGTCATAGCCGTCATTTTTCAGCCGAGCCTCCAGCTGCGCCGGAAAGGAGGCGTCCGCCGGCAGCTGAAAGCCGGCGCTGAGACTGTCGCCGAAGGCGATGATGCGCAGCGGCTCGGCCGCGGCGGGCAGCGAGATCATGGTGAGAAGCGCCAAAATTGCGGCGGCGCAGAGCAGCGTCGCCGGGCCGAGCGGACGAAAGCGCGGCCGAGCACTGGAAACCGGCGGCGCCTTCGCATATGTCGGGGCGGGCGTCTTCGCCGGGTCGCGAGAGCGGCGGCGGGCGCAGCGGCAAACCATTTCAGGACCTCCAAAGTGCAGCGGCCGGTCATCGAGCTCGAGGACGTCGATCTCACCCTCGGAGCGGGCGCGGCGCGCGTCCATGTGCTCAAGAACATAAGCCTCGCCGTCGCGCGCGGCGAGGCTGTCGGCCTCGTCGGACCCTCGGGCTCGGGGAAATCCACATTGCTGATGACGCTCGCCGGCCTCGAGCGGCCCGATTCCGGCAAGGTGCTCGTCGACGGCAGCGACCTCGCCCGGCTCGATGAAAATGCGCTGGCGCGGTTCCGTGGAGGGAAGATAGGCGTCGTCTTCCAGTCTTTCCAGCTCATCGCCACGATGACGGCGCTGGAGAATGTCGCCATTCCGCTGGAGCTCGCCGGCCGCGCCGACGCTTTCGAGCGCGCCGCGCAGGAACTGGAGGCCGTGGGCCTCAGTCATCGCCTCTCCCATTATCCAACGCAAATGTCCGGCGGAGAGCAGCAGCGCGTCGCCATCGCCAGAGCGCTCGCGCCCGATCCTGTCATCCTGGTCGCCGACGAGCCGACCGGCAATCTCGATTCGGAGACCGGCGCGGCCATCGTCGATCTCATCTTCGCGCAAAAGGCGCGGCGCTCGGCGACCCTGGTGCTGGTCACGCATGATCCCTCCCTCGCCGCCCGCTGCGACCGCGCCGTGCGGCTGCGCTCCGGCCGCATAGAGGACGAGGCGCGGGCGTCATGAAGGTGGGACTCGCCTCGCGCATTCCGCTGGCGCTGCGTTTCGCCCTGCGCGATCTCTCCGGCGATCTGCGCGGCTTTTCCGTCTTCATCGCCTGCATCGTCATCGGCGTCGCCGCCATTTCCGGCGTCGGCGCAGTGTCCCGCTCGCTCGCCGACGGCCTCGCCCGCGAGGGGCGCACGATCTTGGGCGGCGATGTCTCCGTCACGACCACCATGCGGCGGCTCTCGCCGCAGGAGCGGGAATTTTTGGAGCGCGACGGCCGCGTCTGCGAGATCGGCCTGATGCGCGCCATGGCCCGCTCGGCGAGCGGCGAGGCGGCGCTGATCGAAATAAAAGCTGTCGATTCGGCCTATCCCGGCGCCGGCGCAGTCGAGCTGACGCCGTCGCTGCCGCTCGCCGAGGCTCTGGCGCAGCGCGACGGCGGCTTCGGCCTCGTCGCCGATGCGGGCCTCATCGCCCGGCTCGGGCTCGAGATCGGCGATCGCGTGAAGATCGGCGCCGGCTCCTTCACCCTCACAGCCGAGCTTTCGAGCGAGCCCGATAAGCTCGCCGGCGCCTTCGGTTTCGGCGCGCGCGTGCTGATGAGCCAGGAGGCTCTGAAGGCGACCGGGCTGATGCAGCCGGGCGCCGTGGCGCGCTGGCTGACGCGCGTCTCGCTCGGCAAGACCGAAGCCGTCGCCAGCGACGCGGAGGTCGAGCGTTTCGTCACGACGCTGACCGCGGCTTTTCCGGACGCCGGCTGGGATTTGCGCAAGCGTGACGCCGTCTCCCCGCAATTCTCGCGCAATCAGGAGCGCTTCACCCAGCTGCTGACGCTGGTTGCGCTGACCGCGCTGGTCGCGGGCGGAGCCGGCGTCGCCAACGCCGTTTCCGGCTTTGTCGCCAGAAAGCGCGACGCTTTCGCAATATTGAAGGCGCTCGGCGCGCCGGCCTCGCGCGTCTTCGCCATGGCGCTCGTCGAGGTGCTGCTCGTCGCCGGCCTCGCCGTCATCGGCGGCCTCGCGATCGGCGCGACCTTTCCTTATCTCGCCGACCTCGCCCTTTCGGCTTCCATTCCCCTGCCCTTCTCGCCGACGCTCGACGCGCGCTCGCTCGCCGTCGGCGCGGCCTATGGTCTGCTGGTGACGCTGATCTTCGCGCTGCCGCCGCTCGGCCGCGCCTATGGAACGCCGGTCGCGCGGCTCTTGCGCGACGAGGCCGAGGAAAAATCCCCTCCCCGCGTCATTCTGCTCGCAGCTCTAGTCGCCGCAGCGGCGCTCGTGGCTCTGGTCATGCTCTCGGCCGCCGACAAGAAGCTCGCAGCGACCTATATCGCCGCCACCGCCATGGCCTTCGTCCTGCTGCGCGGCGTGGCGGCTCTCGTCATCCGCTTAGCGCAGCGCTTCGCCCATGCGCCCGGCGCGCAGCTGCGCCATGCGATCGGCAATATTCGCCGCCCCAAGAGCCTCGCCGTGACATTGATCGTCTCGATCGGCGTGACGCAGACGCTTCTCGTCGCGCTGGCGCTGATCGAGGGCTCGATCCATGCGGAATTGTTCCAGGCGCAGAAGAGCCGCACGCCGAGCTTCTATTTCGTCGATATCGCCAAGGAGCAGGCGGACGAATTCTCCGCCTTCCTCTCCTCCTTCTCCGCCGACGCGCGCATCGAGCACGTGCCGATGATGCGCGGCCGCATCGTCGCCGTGAAAGGCGTCCGCTCCGAGAATCTGAAGCCGCCGGACGATATCGCCTGGGCGCTGGAGGGCGACCGCGGCGTCACCATTGCGGCCACGCCGCCCAAGGGCTCGGAGATCGTCGCCGGACAATGGTGGGAAGAGGGACGCAACGGCCCGCCCCTCGTCTCGCTGGAGGCGCGCGTCGCCGAAGGGCTCGGCCTCACGGTCGGCGACGAGATCGTCGTCAATGTGCTCGGCCGCGACCTCACGGTTCGCATCGCCAATCTGCGCCGGGTCGATTGGCGCAGCTATGGCATTAATTTCATGATGGTGTTCTCGCCCGAGGCTTTCGCCGACGCGCCCTTCTCGGAGATTTTCACCGTCGCCTTCGCCGATCGCGACGATCCGCTCCGCGACAAAAGGCTGACGCGGGAGGCGGCGACGCGCTTTCCTCAGGTCGCCGCTCTGCGCGTGAAGGACGCGCTGGAGGCGATAGAGAAAATCGCCGATCAGCTGACCTTCGCGGCGCGAGCGGCCGCTGGCCTCGCCATCGTCACGGCGGCGCTGGCGCTGGGCAGCGCCGTGGCGGCGAGCCAGCGCGGACGCCAGCGCGACGCCATAATATTGAAGACGCTCGGCGCGACGCGCTCATGGCTGACCGGCGCCTTCGCGCTGGAATTCGCTCTGCTCGGCCTCGTGGCCGGACTCTTCTCGGCAATCGCGGGCGCAGGCGCGGCGGGCATCATATTGGAGGCGCTGATGCGGATGGATTTCGTCTTCCGTCCCTGGCCGGTCGCGCTGACGACGCTCGGCGCGCTGGTTTTCGCGGTCGGCCTCGGCCTCGCGGGCAGCTGGCGCGTGCTCGGCGAGAAGCCCGGCCCGGCCCTGCGCCGCCAGTAGAACGCAAAAAGCGCCGCTCCGGCGACGTTTTCGGCAATCGGAAGCGGGTTTTTTCGCGCTCTGACCCTTGCCCGGAGAGATCGCTCGCCTTAAAAGGCGGGCTTCGCCGGCGTTCAGGGGGCTGGACGCGAGATGATCGCGCTCGCCCTCGAACAAGCGTTGAGACCATGCCCCAGCTTCTACCCGAACGCAAGAAACTGCCCGTTCCCGACAACGGCGACTTTACGTTCTCGCAGATCTTCGCCTCCATCGGCGGCGGTCTCGCGGGCGCGGCCGTGTTCGCCGTCCTCACCAAGGGCACTTCGGCGTCGGTTCTGTTCGCCTTTCTCGCACCGCTGCCGATCTCCATCGTCGCGCTCGGCTTCGGTCTGCGCCATGGCGCGACCGCGGGCCTCATCGCGACCGGGCTGCTGTCGATCTGGCCCAATCCCATTTTCGGCCTCGTCTACGCTTTTCTCGTCGCGCTGCCGGCGCTCGCCGCCGCCTATGTCGTCTCTGGAGCCAATTGGCGCGGCCGCGAGCTGGTGACGTCCCATGCGCCGGCCTGGGCGGTGCTCGCCGCCGGCGGCGCAGTCGCAGCCGCAGTCTCGGCGGCGGTCGCCATAGCGGCGATTCGCTTCGGCAGCCTCGACGAGGCGCTGAACCCGCTGCGGGCGCGCGCCTTCATGGCGATCGAGGATCTCATCCGCACGCAGGAACTCGGCGACAAGCTCGACGCCAGCCAGCTCTCGGCGCTGGTCGTCTTCGCCTTTCCGGCGACGCTCGCCGCGCTCACTTTGTTCAGCCATGCGCTCAATCTATGGGGCGCCGGCCTGCTCGCCCGCGCCTCCGAGGCGCTGCCGCGGCCATGGCCGGACATTGCGCAGGAATTCGTGCTGCCGCGCGCCGTCGCCGGGGTCTTTCTCGCCGCCTGCGCCCTCGCCTATCTCGGCGACCTCCCCGGCGAGATCGGGCTAGTGATCGCCGAGACGCTCGGCCTCGCTCTGGCGATGCAGGGCCTCGCCGTCGTTCACGTTCTGCTGCGCGGGACGCGCATCGGCGGCGTGACGCTCACCGTCATCTATATCGTCATCGGCCTGTTCGCCTGGCCGATCGTCCTATTCACCGTCGTCGGCGTCGCCGATGCGGCGTTTTCGTTCCGAAGCCGCAAGCAGGCGGCGCAGGCGCGGCGCGGCTGAGAATCGCCGCGGCGCAATTCGAGAGACACTGAGGAGAGAGAACCCATGGTCGATGTCATTCTGCTGGAGCGCGTGGCCAAGCTCGGCCAGATGGGCGACACCGTTCGCGTGCGCGACGGCTATGCGCGCAACTTCCTGCTGGCCCGCGGCAAGGCGCTGCGCGCCACGGAAAACAATAAGAAGCATTTCGAGACGCAGCGCGCGCAGATCGAGGCGCGCAACCTCACCGCCCGCAAGGAGGCCGAGGCCGTCGCCGAGAAGCTCGAGGGTCAGACCTTCGTCATCATCCGCCAGGCCGGCGAGAGCGGCCATCTCTATGGCTCGGTGGCCCCGCGCGACATTTCCGACGCGGCGACCGCGGGCGGCTTCTCGCTCAACCGCAATCAGATCGACCTCCAGCATCCGATCAAGGCGCTCGGCCTGCATAATGTGCCGGTGAATCTGCATCCCGAGATCGAGGTGAAGATCATCGTCAACGTCGCTCGCTCCGCCGAAGAGGCCGAGCGTCAGGCGCGCGGCGAGGCCGCCGCCACTCGCGAGGAGACGACGCTGGACGATCTCGGCCTCGAGGTCGGCGCCGCTCTGGCCGAGGCCGGCGACGTCGAGCTCTGATCGCTCGCAACCGATTCGCTCTATCGGAAAAGGCCGGAGACGCCCGCGTCTCCGGCCTTTTTCATGCCCGAACGATTCGGCGTGACGAAATTGTCACAAGCAAAGGAATTCACGCAGATAGACCGAAAGCTGCGCTGTCGCATGTGGAAATGACTCACAAGTGGCCGCGCTCGCATTCGCCGAGCTTTGCGGCCATCTTTGTCATTGGCGCCGCTCTCTCCTTCGGGCAAATTCGCCGCCGTTCTCGAGTGCCTGTCGCTACGCGTTCACGAGCATCGAAGACATCCCGCCATGAGAGAGAAATGCCAGCAATCGAACCGTTGCCGGGTCCGCGGCCTTTTTCGGTCGCGCCGCTCGACGCGCCCGCCTATCGCACGCCGCCGCATAATATCGAAGCCGAGCAGGCGCTGCTCGGCGCCATACTCATCAACAATGACGCCTTCGATCGCGTCTCCGATTTTCTACGCTCCGAACATTTCTCCGAGGATTTGCACCGACGCATCTTCGAGGTTTTGGCGCAGATCATTCGCGCCGGACGCATCGCCACGGTCGTGACTCTGAAGACGCATTTGGGCGACATAGAGCTTCCTGGCGGCGTGCCGATGCAGACCTATCTCGCCGGCCTCGCCCGCGAGGCGACGACGATCATCAACGCCGAGGATTATGGCCGCACGATCCATGATCTCGCCGTGCGGCGCGAGCTGATCGTCATCGGCGAGGATATCGTCAATTCCGCCTATGATGCGGCCGTCGATCAAGCCCCACGCCAGCAGATAGAGGAAGCCGAACGCAAGCTCTATGCGGTGGCCGAGACCGGCCGCTATGATGGCGGCTTTCAGCGTTTCGCCGACGCGCTCTCCACCGCCATGGATATGGCGAGCAGCGCCTATCAGCGCGACGGGCATCTCTCCGGCGTCGCCACTGGTCTCGTCGATCTCGACGAGAAGATGGGCGGGCTGCAGAAGTCCGATCTCATCATCGTCGCCGGCCGTCCCGGCATGGGCAAGACGGCGCTTGCCACCAATATCGCCTTCAACATCGCCAAGGCCTATGTGCCGGAGCAATTGCCGGACGGCTCGATCAAGGCGGCGAATGGCGGCATCGTCGGCTTCTTCTCGCTGGAAATGTCGGCCGAGCAATTGGCGACGCGCGTCATCGCCGAGCAATCCGGCGTGCCCTCCTACAAGATCCGCCGCGGCGACATCAACGAAGACGACTTCCGCCGCATAGCGGAAGCCGCGCGCGAGATGCAGAGCGTGCCCTTCTTCATCGATCAGAGCGGCGGCATTTCCATCGCCCAGCTCACCGCGCGGGCGCGGCGCCTGAAGCGCCAGCGCGGGCTCGATCTGCTCGTCGTGGACTATCTTCAGCTGCTCTCCGGCTCCAAATCGCGCGGCGACAATCGCGTGCAGGAGCTGACCGAGATCACCACGGGCCTGAAGGCGCTGGCCAAGGAGCTGGCGGTGCCGATCATCGCGCTCTCGCAGCTCTCGCGTCAGGTCGAGAGCCGCGACGACAAGCGCCCGCAGCTCTCCGACCTCCGCGAATCCGGCTCGATCGAGCAGGACGCCGACGTGGTGATGTTCGTCTATCGCGAGGAATATTATCTGCGCAATCGCGAGCCGCGCGAGGGCACGGAAGAGCATATCGCCTGGCAGAACGAGATGGAGCGCGTGCATGGGCGCGCCGAGGCGATCCTCGGCAAGCAACGTCACGGCCCCACGGGAACGGTGACGCTCTCCTTCGAGGCGGAAGTTACGCGCTTCTCCAATCTCGCCGAGGAGGACAAGCTGCCGGCGCGCATATGAGGCGCCGGCGGCCTCAGGCGACGCGCGTCGCCTCGAAAGCCGGAACGTCCCGCGAAAACGCCTCGAGCCAGGCGAGGAGCGCGGGATATTTCGCGCGCCATGCGCCTTCGAAGCGCAGATCGAGATAGCCCAGCGCGGCGGCGACGGCCACATGGCCGATCGTCACCGGGCCGGCCGGCGGCGCGGCGTCGAGCGCCGCGAGCGCGCGGTCGAGCTTGCCGGTCTGCAAGGCGATCCAATCGGCGGAGCGCAGAGCCTGCGGCCGCGTCGCCTCATAGCGAATGAGCAGCGCGGCGTCGTTCATGCCGTCGCCGAGCGATTGCAGCGTCAGCGCCGCGATCCGCTCGGCGGGATCATGCGGAATGAGCTTGCCGCCGGCGAGAAGATCGAAATATTCGCAGATCACGCGGCTGTCATAGATCGTCTCGCCGCTGTCGAGGATGAGCGTCGGCACCTTGCCGAGCGGATTTTGCGCGCGCAACGAATCGTCGGGATTTGTCGTGTCGGCGCCGACGAGCTCGACGCTCGCGCCGAGGCCGAGCAGCTCGGCGACGATGCGGCACTTGCGGGCGTAGGGCGAAGCCGCGGAATAGCGTAGAATGGGCATTGGCTCCCTCACGTCGAAAAAGGCGTCGTCGAGCAATAGGACGTAACGAAGATGACCGCCAGTCCCGAAGAGATCGCCGCCGGCCAAGCCGTCTACACGCCCGCGGTTCTGCGGCTCTACGATCTGCTGGTGCTCGGCCTCTCCAACCGCTTCATCTGGAAATGTCCGACGCCGCGCCTACGCGCGCTCTATGACGCGCATGTGTCGGGCAATCATCTCGATGTCGGCGTCGGCACGGGATATTACCTCGACCATTGCCGCTTGCCCGCCGCTGCGCCGCGCGTCGCGCTGATGGATTTGAACGCGGATGCGCTGCGCTTCGCGGCGGCCCGCATCGCGCGCTATTCGCCGGAGAGCTATCGCCGCAATGTGCTGGAGCCGATCACTTTCGACGCGCCGAAATTCGACTCGGTCGGCGTCAATTATCTGCTGCATTGCCTGCCGAGCGCGATAGCGGAAAAGGCGGTCGTTTTCGACCATCTGAAGCCGCTGACGAATGACGGCGCCGTCTTTTTTGGCTCGACCTTGCTGCAAGGCGGCGTCGAGCGCTCCGGCGCGGCGCGGCGGCTGATGGAATTCTACAATCGCAAGGGCGTGTTCTCGAATAGGAGCGATGATCTCGACGAATTGCGCAATGCGCTCGAGCGACGCTTCCGCAATGTCGCGATCGACATTGTCGGCTGCGCCGCCGTGTTCATCGCTCGCGATTGACGGATCGCGCGAGCCTTTCGGCTCGCGCCTCCGATGCGATCACTCGTAGATCGCGCTCAGCACCACATGGAATTTCGCGACCGAATTGCCGATATTCTTGACCTCGTAATGAATCTCGGTCTCGTTCTTGGTCTCGACCGTCTGCGACTGCGGGAACGGCTTGATCTCCGTCACCGTGAAGTGACGCCAAACGCGCGTCACCTCGAGCGAGGTGTCCTGCGTGAAGCCGCTCGTCGTGCTGCCGGTGGCGAAGGGAATGGCCTGCGCGTCCCACACCGCGTTGAAGGGCGAGGCGTTGTTCCACCAGCCATGAACGGTCGCGCCCGGCGCGAGGGTGAGCTCGGTCTTGGTGTCGACGAAAAGCACTTTGGACATTTTCAATCTCCTATCTGAAACCGTCGCCTGAAATCATTGCGATCGGATGCAGAGGAGATTAGGCGCGGCGCGCCTTCGTCGCCGTGCGCGCGAGCACAGAGCACGCTCTAACGCGCTTCGCCATAGAGCGCGGAGAGCGGAAAGACGAGGCCGGGCGGATCGAGCGTGATGTCGCCGTCATGAATGACGCGCGTCAGAATATCGCTCCCCTCCCCGCGACGATGATGAATCACCAGCGGCGAATCTGGATCGACGATGAGATAATGCGCGACGCCCGCGATACGAAAATATCCGACGAGCTTGCCGAGGGCGTCATTGCGCCCTGTGGAGGGCGAGAGCACCTCGACGACGACGAGAGGCGCTTCGACGAAAAGCGTGTCCGGCGGAAGCTCGGGTCCGCAATAGAGCTGCGCATCGGGCTCGAAGACGGTCGTCGCATCGACACGCACGGCCATTCCGTCCGGCAGCACATGGCACGGCGCGCCGGCGCGGCGCACAGCGTCCTGCAGAGCGCGAGCGGCCGCGAGCTTCGCCTTCGCATGGGCCATTCGCTCCGCGGCCTGAGCGAAAACCTCGCCGTCGACGAGCTCGTGACGGCCGGGCTGTCCTTCGGCCCAGACCACGAACTCTTCGGCGGTCATTTTCATCTTCGGCAGAGCGCTCATGGGAGCATACTAGCGGAATAGCGCGTCTAGCGCCATTCGGGGCGTCACCCCTTTAGATCGTCGAAGGGCACCATCACATGCTGGCGATAGGCCGGCCGCTCGCAGAGCCGCGCATACCAAGTCTCGACATTGGGGAGCGACGGCCGCTCTATGTCGAGCGAGAAATAGCGATAGAGCGTCGTCCCGGCGGGAATATCGGCGAGCGTCGGCTCGTCGCCGGCGAGGAAAGGACGATCCGCCAGCCAGCTGTCGAGAAATCGATAATGTTGCGCGCAACGCGCGACGGCGGCATTGATCGCCGGCCAGTCGCGCTTTTCCTCCGGCGTGCGGTAGTAGCCCATGAACACGCCGTCGACGAAAGCCGGCTGCAGCGTCGTCTGCGCCCAATCCATCCAGCGATCGGGATAGGAACGGGTCGCCGCGTCCGCCGGCCAAAAAGCCTCGCCGCCATGGCGCGCGGCGAGATAGCGCAATATGGCGTGAGATTCCCACACCACCACGCCCTCGTCGTCGATGACCGGAATGCGGCCATGCGGATTTTTCGCGCGAAATTGTGGATCGTCCAGCCCGCCGAAAGCGCCGCCGAGCGGCACATGGGCGTGATCGAGCGCGAGCTCGCCGACGAGCCACATGACTTTCTGCACATTGAAGGAGTTGCGCCGTCCCCAGATCGTGAGCATGCGTTGGTCTCCTTCTTCGGCAATCTCGGCGTTGCGACAATCTAGCCCGAGGCGCAGGCGCGCGCCATTGACGTGGGGTTGCGTTTATCGAAGCGGCGCAGTTGCGCGCGACGAGAGCAATTCATGAAAACAAATTGCGTTTCGCCGAAAATCCCCCGGCGAAACGCGCTTTTCGGCCGCGACGAAGGCTCAGGCGGTCTCGCCGCCTGCGTCGCCGGACGCCGCGTCGCCGGCCGCCTCGTCCTCGCCGGCGTCGGCCAAATGCTCGACCGAGACGACGCGCTCGCCCTCCGCCGTGTCGAAGACGATGACGCCCTGCGTGCCGCGACCCGCTATGCGTATGCCTTCCACCGGGCAGCGGATGAGCTGGCCGCCATCCGTCACCAGCATGATCTCGTCGCCGCGCCCCACGGGGAAGGAGGCGACGAGCTTGCCATTGCGGGCGTTTACCGCCATGGCGACAATGCCTTTGCCGCCGCGTCCGGTGATGCGATATTCGAAGGACGAAGAGCGCTTGCCATAGCCGTTCTCGGAGACGGTCAGGATGATCTGCTCGGCCTGCTCCATTTCGCGATAGCGCGCCTCGGTCAGCTCGATCGCGGTCGAGGCCTCCTCGGTCTCCGCCGCGCCCTCCTCCACGCCTTCCGCTCCCGCATTGCGGCGCTGCGCCGCGGCGCGCTTGAGATAGGCGGCGCGCTCGTCGCCGACGGCCTCGAAATGGCGCAGGATCGACATTGAGATCACGCGATCGTCGCCAGCGAGCGCTATGCCGCGCACGCCCATGGAGGTGCGGCCCTGGAACACGCGCACGTCGCTGACCGGGAAGCGAATGCACTGCCCCTCGCGCGTCGTGAGCAGAATATCCTCCTGCTCCGCCGCTGTGGCGACATCGACGATGGCCTCGCCTTCGTCGAGCTTCATGGCGATGATGCCGGAGCGGCGCACATCGGAGAAGTCCGAGAGCTTGTTGCGGCGCACCGTGCCGCCCGTCGTCGCGAATATGGCGTCGAGCGTCGCCCAGCTCGATTCGTCCTCGGGCAGCGGCATGATGGTGGTGATGCGCTCACCCTGCTCGAGCGGCAGAAGATTGACCAACGCCTTGCCGCGCGCCTGCGGCGCCGCCAGCGGCAGACGCCAGACCTTTTCCTTATAGGCGCGGCCGAGCGAGGAGAAGAACAGCACCGGCGTATGCGTCGAGGCGACGAAGAGGCGCTGAACGAAATCCTCCTCCTTCGTCTGCATTCCCGAGCGGCCCTTGCCGCCGCGCCGCTGCGCGCGATAGGTCGAGAGCGGCACGCGCTTGATGTAGCCGGCATGCGAGACGGTGACGACCATATCCTCTCTCGCGATGAGGTCCTCGTCCTCGACGTCACCGTCGCCATCGACGATCTGCGTGCGGCGAGGCGTCGCATAGGCCTCCTTGACCGCGATCATCTCGTCCTTGACGATCCCGAACAGCCTTTCGCGCGAGCGCAAAATCTCGAGATATTCGGCGATCTCGGCGGCGAGCTTATTCAGCGCCTCGGCGATCTCGTCGCGGCCGAGCGCGGTGAGGCGCTGCAGGCGCAATTCCAGAATGGCGCGCGCCTGCGCCTCGGAAAGGCGGATCGCGCCATCCTCGGTGAGCACATGGCGCGGATCGGCGATCAGCGCGACCAGCGGCGCCATGTCCTTGGCGGGCCACTCGCGCTCCATCAGCGCTTCGCGCGCGGCGGCGGCGTCGGCCGAGGTGCGGATGAGGCGGATCACCTCGTCGATATTGGCGACGGCGATGGCGAGGCCGACCTGCAAATGCGCCGCGTCGCGCGCCTTGGCGAGGCGGAATTTGGTGCGCCTGGTGACGACGCTCTCGCGGAAGTCGACGAAGGCGAGCAGCACGTCCTTCAGCGTCAGCAGCTCGGGCCGGCCGCCGTTCAGCGCGATCATATTGACGGGGAAGCTCGACTGTAGCGCGGTATGGCGCCAGAGCTGGTTGAGCACCACATCCGCCACTGCGTCGCGCTTCAGCTCGATGACGATGCGCATGCCATCGCGGTCGGATTCGTCGCGCAGATCGGAGATGCCTTCGAGCTTCTTCTCGCGGACGAGGTCGGCGATGCGCTCGATCAGCGCCGCCTTGTTCACCTGATAGGGGATCTCGGTGAAGATGAGCGCCTCGCGCTCCTTGCGCAAAGTCTCGACCTCGGCCTTGGCGCGCATGATGATCGAGCCGCGCCCGGTCGTATAGGCGTTGCGTATTCCGCCCCGCCCTAGAATCGTCGCCGCCGTCGGGAAGTCCGGGCCGGGCACGATCTCCATCAGCTCGGCGACGGACATATCCGGCCGGTCGATTAGCGCTATGGCGGCGTCGATCACCTCGCCAAGATTATGCGGCGGAATATTCGTCGCCATGCCGACGGCGATGCCGCCAGCGCCATTGACGAGGAGATTAGGGAAGCGCGCCGGAAGGACGGTCGGCTCCATCTCCTTGTCGTCATAATTCGGCTTGAAGTCGACTGTGCCTTCGTCGATATCCTCGAGCAGCGCCAGCGCCGGCTTGGCGAGCCGCGACTCGGTGTAACGCATGGCCGCCGGCGGATCATTGTCGACGGAGCCGAAATTGCCCTGCCCGTCGATGAGCGGCAGCCGCATGGAAAAGGGCTGCGCCATGCGCACCAGCGCGTCATAGATCGCGGCGTCGCCATGCGGGTGATATTTACCCATGACGTCGCCGACGATGCGCGCCGATTTCACGTACGACTTATCGGGCGTATGGCCGTTCTCGTGCATGGAGAACATGATGCGCCGATGCACGGGTTTCAGACCGTCGCGAACATCCGGCAGCGCGCGGCTCACGATCACGCTCATCGCGTAATCGAGATAGCTGCGCTTCATCTCGTCGGCGATCGAAACCGGGCGAATGTCTGAGCCGGGCGTCGGAGGCTTTGTGTCGTCTGTGTCGTTCTCGGCCAATGGCTCGCCAATCCGCTTCGATCGTCCCGCGCTCCGCGGCGAAATCCTGCCGCGGCAATGTCGCGCCGGCTCTGGGAAAGAGCGCTTCTCGTCGTCGTCCCGTCTCGCCGACGAAGGCGAGGCGGCTGCAGAGTCCGCTGCTCGGGAGAGCGGCGGGACGTGGAGATCGCGCTCGCAGGACGTTTCGAGCGAAGCGCGCCGAGGCGAGCCTAGCGGCAGCCGTCGGCGACGCTCGAAACCGCCGTTTTTCTATAGGCGATTCTCGGCGGCGACGCCAGTTCGCCCCGGCGCGCCGCGCCGCAGTTCTGCTCGAAGAAACACAGGTTTAGAAAAGCTCTTCAAATCTCTTTCGATTCATTTTCGGATTCTGGCGTCAGCTCTGCGCCGAGCGCAGCCTGCGTCGCGCGTTCATGACGATCGTCCGCGCGCTGGCGTCGCCCGGCTCCAGCAGTTCCAGCCCGTCATCCTCGTTCGAGTCCCAGGAATCGGACGCCCGCCCCCGGCCCTCCGAATCGACCAGGGCGATCACGCGATTGGACTGCGCCGCAGTCGGCCCTCCTGCAGTCTTGCCGCCTCCGGCGAAACGAGCGCGCAGAGCGGCCGCGACCTCGGTCCAATCCATCGTCTTCGGCTTTTTGGGCGCTTCCTTCTTGGGTGCTTCCTGCGGCGCAGCTTCGGCCTGGGGCGCGGTTTCCGCAGCCTTCTTGCCGCGCAGCGCGGCGAATTTGGCGAGGATCGGCTCGAATTTCGCGCGCGCGGCTGCGAGCGCAATGGCCAAACGGCCCGCCGGCGCCGCTTCGCCCTCCTGCGGGGCGGCGGCTTTCGACGCGCCCGGCTCGGCCGCCTTGGCGACGGGGGGACCGCGCCGCAGATATTTCATCACGAGCAGGCCGGCGAGCGCGGCAGCGGCGACCAGCGCCTGCCAGAGAGCCATCGGCGATTCGCTTTCTTCCTGTGCCGGTGGCATAGCCTCGGCGCTCGGAGCCGGAGCGGCTTCCGCCGCCGGCGCCTCGCCCTTCGGCGAGTCGGCTTCGGCCTCGGGCGTCGCGGTTCGCTCGACCGGGGCCTCCGCCTTCGCCTCGACAGCGGCGGCCTCTGGCGCGGCAGGCGACGCGATTTGGGCAGTCGGCGCGGCCGACTGCGGAGCGCTCTCAGCCTGGGGCGGCGCGATCGGGGCCGGCTCGGCCGACGTTGCGACGACAGCCTGTTCCGGCGCCTTGGCGAGATCGGCGACTGGCGCATTCTCGAAGGCCGGAAGCGGCTCGCGCAGGAAGACCGGCACGGCAGGCGTCGGCTTCACCGATTCGGCCGGGGGCGGAGCCGCGACGGCGACCTTGGGGGCCTCGGCGGCGAGCGCGGGAGCGGGAGGACGCTCGGCCGGGCGCGCCTCCTTCTCCGGCTTCGCCGCGACGAGCGGCGCGAGCTTCACGATAATATCGTCATAGCCTTTGCCATTGGGAGAGCCGAGCTCCTCGATTCGCATGGCTCCGGCCACATGAAGCGCATGCGAGCGGCGCGGCTCGGCGGCGGCGCATCCGATATCGGCGGCTGCGGCCGCCAGCATCAGGCCGCCGGCCGAAAGGCGCGTGAACGGCGTGAAATTCGACCTCATCTGCGAGCTCCGCTGGAATGACGAGGCTCCAGCTTGCCTCGCGGAGTTGAACAAAGCCTTAGCATCGCGATGAACGAAGCGTTAATGCGCTCATTCTGTGATTCGTTCACGACTGGTTCACTGGCTTTAGCCAATGCTCGTGTCCCCGCTTCGCATTCCAATAGGAGGAAACAAATGAAGCTGAAGCTCGCTTTCGTCGCCATTCTGGCGTTCGCCGGCCTCACCGCGCCGGCCGCCATGGCCATGCCGCTCGCGCCGCTGCAGGAGGGCGCCGTCGCCCCGCTGACGCATGAAATCGGCGGCCGCTGCGGCCCCGGCTGGCACATAGATCCTTGGGGCCGTTGCGTGCCGCATCGTCGTCCGCCGCCGCCCGTCTATGGCCCGCGTCCCGGATACTATCCGCCAGCCTATGGTCCGCGTCCCGGATACCATCCCCCGGCCTATGGGCCGCGTCCGGGATTCCGATGCGGCCCCGGCGCGCATCCCAATCAATGGGGCCGCTGCGTTCCGAACCGCTGGTGATCCGCCGCGGCGCGCGGAGCTGAGGATAAATTCACCGAGCTCTTGCCGCGCGCCGCGCGAAGTCTTCCCGTCTCTCGCGCAAAGTCTTGCCGTCCGCCGGCAAGTCCTGTATGAGCGGCCTTCTCACGTCGACGTCGAGCTTTCGGCGCCGACGTTCGGGGCCTCGTGGCGGAGTGGCTACGCAGAGGACTGCAAATCCTTGTACGGGGGTTCGATTCCCTCCGAGGCCTCCAGCAGTCAACACGCCTCCAAGAATTTCAGCAGCTTATGTCTGTCGTTTCCCTCACCAGCGGCTTGGTTGTCCGAAAGTGAGGGATTTTTCGGCGGCGGCACGATCAGGTGCATCGCCGCGCGCGCCAGCTTTTTCTGGCGCGCCTTGCGCACATATTCGGCGGCCTGCTCTGCCTTCCGCCATCCGAAAATCGCCATGAGCTGATACTCGGTCGCGCCATTCTCGGCGGCGATCGTCGCCCCCGCCTTGCGCAGACCATGCGCGGAGCAGTGGGGGAGCTTCGCCTCGTCGCACCAATCGCGGAACTTGTTGCCGAGACCTTTGATTGAAAAAGGCTTTTTGTATTCCGTTTCCAGAAATGCCGCCGTTCCGATCTCCGGCGTCTGCATCAATGCCTCCGAGAGCGGCTCTAGAATAGGTAGCTCGAGCGAAACCGGGTCTCGGCCGCGATTTTTTACCTGCGTGAGGCGGAGGACCGGGAATCCGTCTCCGTCCTCTCCCACATTGCGGCGGCCAAACTGGGCAATATCCGAGATGCGTTGCCCGGAAAACAGTAGCAGGGCGAGCGCCAGATAGGCCTTCGAGCCGAGGGGGTGACGGCGCGCGAAATCTGCGACCTCATCCACGGTCCAGGTATGATGGCCCTCAGAGCCAGTCCTGAACTTGGCCACATCCCGCGCGGGATTGGTCTCCATCCGCCGCTCCGAGATCGCCCATTTGAACAGCGGGCCGAGCGTCTTTAGCCGGTGATTGGCGGCCTCGGGCGCGCTGGACTTGCGATCGCGCAGCAATTTGACGTGCGCGGGACAAATTTCGTTCACGGGAATATCTGCGAAAATATCCTCGCTCTCGCGATTTAGGCGCTCGCCGAGCATCGATTCGAGCACGCGCCGGCGCTGCGCCGTGGTCGCATGATTGAGCCGGGCAAAATCGACGGACTCCATATAATCGACCACGAGGGCTCGGAACGTTCCTGGCTGAGGCTTGCGGTCACGGCGCGGCGCCTTGGGCGCATGGCCCGCCGCGCAGAGCGCGTATTGTCGCCAAAACTCCTCGGTTCCAGGCCGGGCCGTGATCCGAATGCGCGGCCCATGACCCTTGCGATAATAGACTCTGACATTCCCATGGCGGTCGGGCTCTTCATAGACGTGGCGCGGCAGGGCGTCCCCTTGCCTAGAGTTGGAGCTTTTTCCAGCGGCCATTGTCATTAGACTCTCTAGACTCTTTCACGGCTTTCCGCGGCAAGCGCCGGAGCGCCTCGGCGATCTCCTCGGCGTCCCATATGAGCCGACCGCCGAGCTTGCGCGGCACGGGCATAGACCCGTCATCTACAGCCCGTTGAAAAAGCTCGGGACTTACGCCGATGAACGCGGCGGCGCTCTCGACAGAAAGCCCGATCGGATCGCGAGGGCAGTGTCGCACGCGGCTCATCGGCATATCTCCATATCGAGGATGGGTTTTGTCGTCATCTCCCGACCTCCCGAAGCCCATTGTGCTCTCGGCCGTCCAGCAAGCGCCCGGCGCGGCGCTTGCCGACGCGAAGCGAAGACGAGCCGTCGGAATGATGCTCGCACGCGGCCAGACAATCGACGCCGAGCTTCGTCGCGCCGACGAAGGTGAGCGGCCCTGCCGCAACGCGCTCCGGCGCGACCAAGGCGAGGAACTGATCCGCGTCGATCCATTCGCCCCATTGCTTGAAGTCGAAGGCGACCCCTGCCGCTGCGCATTGATCGCGAAGCGAGCGAAAGAGTGCGATCGGCGTCGACCGCGCGCCTGGGCCGCTCTCGCCGCCAGCGATGACGAGATCGAGGCTGGGAAGCTCGTCGCCGCGAATGCTCTGATGGCAAGACGGGCAAAAGATGTCGCTGTCGTCTCCCCAGGAGTCCGTTCCGCAAAGCTCGCCCGATCCGACCCAGCCACAATGTTCGCATTTTGTCATGTAGAAGAGAGGCGCGAGAAACGGCGTTCCGTCCGGCCTCTTGGCGGGGCGCGCCGTCGGAAGCCATCGTTTCCACGGGATCGCCCCGAGCAAGGGCTCGCAGCTCACAAAGCGAAAGGCCGCGGACGTCGCGAGCAACTCTGGAATGCGTTCGTCGGCACGTTGCGGATCTTCAACCGTCACCCCGAGCCAAATTCCCGGCGGCGGATTGTCGGCGCCATATTCGCCGAGCGTCGCGCGCGCGTCATCGCGACGGCGGGCGAGCGCATCTGTGCGCTCTAAGACGTGAGCCCCGGCCTCGGCGTTGACCTGCGCCCAAAAGTCCGGGTCGCTCAAGACTTCGCGCATGCGCTCGGCGCGCTTCGTCAGAACCTGAAAGACGTGGCCGCGAAGATGATGCGCCGCGACCATGACGGCGAAGATCGTCGCGATCTCGGACATGGACAAAGCCGCATGAAAAAGATCGCCATGCGCCGCGACGAAAATCTTGCGCGCTCGCGCCCATTGAAACGGAAGCTCGATCCATTCCCAATTGACGCGAACCTCCCCCGTCCACACATGCTTGCCGTTGACCTCGCGCGTAAGGCCGCGACGCGAGGCGTGACCTTTCATGCGCGTGCCGGCGAGACGCATCGCATAGCAATTCGTGCAAGCCGGAGAGACGAGGCTGCAACCTGTCACGATGTTCCAGGTCGCATCCGTCCATTCGATGGCGCTTTTCTCAGCCATGCGCCCTCGCGATCTCGCCCTCGAAGCGCGCGCGCCAAACGGCATAAGGCTGCATATCTTCCCGCTCGTCGAAACGAGACATGAGGACAGCGAGCGCGCGTCGGCCTTGCGCTAGAAGCGCTTTGGGCGAGCTGTCCGACCAATCGAGTTCCTGTGCGAGAACAGAGGCGGCGAGCGTCGCGTCTTCGCATGAATGGAATATCGCCACTCGGTAGCCGTTCGGCAGATAGGTTAGAACTGCGCAATAGATCGTCTTGCCGCAATCGGGGAACTCGCAATAGCGCTCGTCGATCGCGAAGCTTCCTTTCGTCCATCCCCAAACGCCGGCGCGGCCTTCGGGAACCAAGAAAGAGAAAAAGGATGGCGTCCAGCCCTCCCCGATATCGAACGCGCCCGCAGATGGGGGAGTTGCGCCGGGCGTCATGACGAGCGCGAATTCATGCGGCTCGATCGGCCGGAAGAAGGGCGGCTCGGAAATCAGTGGAATCTCGACCATGTGCGTCACTCCGCCGCCTTGGGCTCGCGTCCGCAGCTCGGGCATTTCTGCTCTGCCGCTGACGCGATCGTTCCGAAGTCCTCGAGGATGATGAGCGAAACGCGGCCGACTTTGGTGAGATGCCGCGGGTCGGTTTCGTTCTGGTCGGCGAAGGCCGCTTCTTCGCGCGCTTTCTCGAGCGACGCGCCAGCGGACAAGATTCCGAATGAGCCATCGGAATAGATCAGCGCGTATCTGCTATCGATGAGATGAGCGGGAATCGTCGTCCATCCGCGCGCCCAACAGAACGCCGCATAGATTGCGACGTCTTTCGGATCGCCCTTCGCGACGTGCCGCAGCAAGTCGGCTTTGCATTGCGCTTCCCAATCGTTCCGGCGCCAATCGTCGGTAAAGCCGTGCTTGATCTCGGATGCGCGGGCTTTTTCCTTCAGAGCCTCGGCGAAGCGATCTAGCATCGCGTGCGTCTCGGGGTGAAGTTGCTCCTCGACCATGTGCGTCACTTCGCATTCTCCGACTTTGCGCGCGAAACCTTGTTGATGGCGGCCGTGGCCAATTCGCGATGGTGGCGCGCCTCGCTCACGAAGCGCGAGGCGGCGTCGAATTGCGGCGCAACAATCGCAATCGAAGCCCGGCGCTGGGCAGGCGTGAAAAATTCTGGCGAGAGGATATGCCCGCTCTCGGCCGGCGCCCTGCTCTCCTTCGCAAAGCGCACGAACAAAGGCACGTATTCGGCGAGCATGCGCTCCGCCATAGTGATCGCGGCGAGAGCGTGATCGAGCGTCTCCAGCCGCATCTTCGGGGTTTCGGGGATGCGTGTCATTCCGCTGCATCCCTCGCCTTGTCGCCGATTTCTCGCCAAGAGAGGCCGAGAAGCACATAGCCGCTCTTCGTCTTGCGCTTCGCAGTGACGCCGAGGTCGAAAAGCACGGCGTCTTGCTCATGCGCATCGATGTGAAAATCGGGATTGATGCTCTGGCCGAAGGCCTGCAGATCGGATCGAAAATCCGAGACTGCGTAATTTGCGGCGCCTTCGTTCGGATAGCAGCGCTCGATCAGAAAGCGCGACATGATATGCAGCCCGCGCTCGCCGATGCAGGCGATCTCGACCTCGCGCGCCCAATTGCGGGCGGCTGCGTTGGCTTCAATCTCGGCGGCGCTCTCCTCCGTCTCCCGCGCGGCGCGGCGCGCGTCGAAGACCTGGCCGGCCGCGTCATCGTCCAGCCCTTTCTCGTCGGCCTCGATCGCCTCGACCATGGCTTGCGCCGTCGAGCGCGTGTCTTCCGGCCCGGAGGCGAAGAGCGTCGCCGCCGCCTCGGGAAGCCATTTGCGGTCCTTTGCGAGGATGGCGGCGCGCTCGACGATCTTGGGCTTGCGCAGCTTGCCGGCCTCGGCCGCGGCGGCCTCGCCGTCGATCGCGCGGATGGCGTCGAGCGCCTCATCCCGCGAGAGCGCCTGGAAAAGGGCCTTATGGTCCAGCGCCTCGGCGACGTCCGTTCGCACGGCGCCCATGCGCTGCGCCAGCGAGACGAAATTCTGCAACTGCGCGGGCTTCACATCGTCGAAGCAGATTGCACGCTCGACCACCTCGGCGAAGGCGACGGTGAGATCGGCGAGCGGGGTCGTCGCGACAATGGCGAGCGCGGTAGAAAAATGCGAGGGCGCGAGGCGCTGTAGCAGATCGTGGCGCGGCGGCTCCGGCGGATCATCGAATGTCGTGCGCAGCCCGATTCCGACGCAACCATGCGAACAGCCGAGCGCGGCGGTGGCGAGCGCCAGCGCGAGATAGGGATTGCGCGCCGTCGCGCGCGCGAGGCCGCCGCCGATCGCATCGCGGATGATCCATTCCTGGTCCTTGCCGCCGAGCGCGGGCGGGATCGCCGCCGGCTCGGGCGCGCTCTGCTCGCACGTCTTCGCCTTGGCGTCCTTGCGCGCGGCGCCGGGCTCGGCGATCTCCTCCCGCTCCTCGAGCTCCATCTCCGGCTCCGCCTGGGGGACGGCGCGGATGATTTCGACATTGCCATTGCTGTCCAGCTCGGCGCGCACGCCGAGCGCGGCTCGCTCTTTTTTGGGGATGGCGCGGAGATAGGCGCGGAGGTCGATTTCCTCCACCTCCTTCTCGAGCGCGGCGCGATCTTCGGCGTCCGCCCCGACCAATTGCTTATTGATCGTCTCCAGGCGTCGCAGCTCTTTGGCGGTGTAGTCGGAATCGAAGGGCAGCGGATCGGGGCCGGGAAGCATTCCGCCCTCGATCTCGGCGCGGCCCCAACCCTCTTGCCGCATGATCTCTTCGGCGGCGTCGAGCAAATAGCCGTCGGCGAAGTTCCTCGCGATGGTGCGGTCGAGCAGGATCGTCTCTTCCGAGAACAAGCTCTCCTCTATGCGCCCGCCCAAAAGCTCATAGCTGGCGCGGCGCGCGGGCTCGGCGAGAATGAATTTCGCGAGCGCCTCATGCGCGCCGACGCCCTCGCGCCGCAGCGCCTTGCGCACGAAATAGAGCTGCGGCGCGTCATTGCATCCGTCGAGAACGGCGTCTTGCGCCTCGATCGTTCCGCCCGTGAAGACCTCGGCGAGATCGCGGCTGATCTTGCCATCGCGCCACAGCGCGCGAACGCGCGGGCTCAATCGGCCGAGCGCGAGGCGCTGCTTGACGTGGCGCTCCGTCAGGGCGAAGTCGCGGGCGATCGTCGGCACGTCGAAGCCGGCCTTTTCGAGATCGGCGAAGGCCTCGAACTCCTCGACGGGATGCAAGGGCTTTTGCGTCACGGCTTCGGCGAGCGCCGCCTCGCGCGCCTCGGCGTCCGAGCCCTTGAAGATATGCACCTTCAGATAGGAGGTCGCATCCGGGTCGATAGAGCGCAGCGCGCGCCACCGACGGCCGCCCGCGAGAACGGCGAATTCGCCGAGCCCTTCGCCGGCGAGCGCATGCACCAGGATCGGATGCAACAGCCCGCGCGCGCGGATCGTCGCCGCGAGCGTCGAGACGTCGCTGTCCATGTCCTGGCGCGGATTGAGCGGCGACAGGCGCGTGATGAGGGAAAGCGGCAGCTCTTCGTCAATGATCTCGCTCATCGGACGTCCTTTTCCAAAAAGGCCAGGCGGGGCAGAGAGACCGTGACGGTGGGCGTGCCGTCATATCGACGGCTCGTGCACAGCGCGTCCGGCCGCTCCTTGGAGATCGCGCGGATTTCCGGCACGGGGCGCGCGGCGCAGGAAATCGTGTCGCGGCGTCGCGCCGGGCTGGCGGCGGCGAGGCGCTCGCGCGGGCCGTGCGGGCGCGGCGGCTTGGTGAAATCATCTGGGCTCATGCGGCGCTCCTCTGCTCGACGATGGCGCTCGGCCGCGGCGCGAGGGCCTGCTCCGACTGGCCGAGCGCGAGCGCATCGGCGAGGCCGAAGGTGCGAGCGTGGCGCGCCAAGTGGCCGATGCGTGGCGCGAGGCGAATGGCTTCGCGAAGCGACAACGTGTCATCGTCGATGAGATGGCGGAGCAACTGCGGCTCATCGTCGAGGTCCAGCGTCGCGGGGATGGAAGCGACGGCGCAGCGGATGAGGATGAAATCGCTATCAGGGGAAATGTCGCGCATGGCGAGCCTCGACGGCTAAAGGGGCAAATGGTCGCGAAGCGACGCAGTGACGTGATGATGGTCGACGCGATTGCGATCGCGCTGCGACAGCTTG
This sequence comes from Methylosinus sp. sav-2, assembly GCF_004366495.1. Taxonomy (NCBI): domain Bacteria; kingdom Pseudomonadati; phylum Pseudomonadota; class Alphaproteobacteria; order Hyphomicrobiales; family Methylocystaceae; genus Methylosinus; species Methylosinus sp. sav-2. The sequence continues at coordinate 155,824 of NZ_SOEJ01000006.1, read as the reverse complement.
GAAAAATGAAGCATCATCTCGACGCCTGCGGCCTGAAGGTCGGCGCAATGACGCTGGTAATTGTCGATCGTCGCGCGATGCGCCGCGTTGAGGCGCTGCAGTTCTTCCGTCGCGGCGTTGGCGAGCGCGAGATCATGCGTGAGCTTCGCCTCGCGTTCTCCCGCTGCGGCGAGCTGCGCGTTGCGCTGCTCGGCGTCGCGCTGTGCGGACTCGTAATATTCGCGATATTGGAGCAGCGTCTCGTCGCGCTTCGTCAGCTCGATCCGCAAGGCCTGGATCAAATCATGATCCTCTGCCGATCCGGCCCATGTGCGCAGATCGTCACGCAAGGTCGCGAGGATCGCCTCGCGCAATGCGACATAGCTTTTCTGCTTATCCTGAATTCTGCCGCGCGCCGCGTTGATCTCGGCGTGTGCTTCCGCGACGGCCCTGTCGGCCTGCTTCGCAGAGGCGCGCAAACTTTCCAGCTCATCGCGCCATGTGGCTTGATCCGTCGCCCATGCGGCGCGCTCGGCCTCGCGCTCGACGCGGCGCGTCTCCATCTCTTCGGCGAATAAAGCGCATATGCCGAGCCCATTGCTATGCTTCTCGCGCAGCTCGGGGCGCAGCGCATTATGCAACGCGTCGAACATTTCCGAATACGCTGTTCTCTCGCCTCTCATCGCAGCACTCCATCGGTCACGGCCATGGCGCCGCCGGAATGCAAGGTGTGGGCGCGCTCGAGGCTGTTGGCGATGTTGCGGGATTTGGCGGCGGCGCGGAGGTCGCTGCCATTGGCGTGGGCGGAGATTGCCGTCTCGACGACGACCGCACGCAAAAGCTCCGCCTCCTGCTCGGCGTTGCAGGTCTCCGCATATGCGCGAGCGAGACGGCGGGCGAGATCGGCATTTTCGCGCATCGCCTCGGCGAGCGAGGCCTCCAGCGCCGCGATGCGAGCGGCCTGCGCTTCCAGGATGGTCTCGGCGTGCGATCGCTCGGCCGTGTCGAGAGCCGTCGCCGTTTTCGCGACGCGACGGCTGCGCGAGGATGCGCCGGATTTGCGGCGCTTCGTCGCGCGCCGCGCGGACGCGGCTGCGGTTTCGGGCGCGGCTGTCTGGGGTTTGGATTTGGGCGGTCGGGACATGAGGGGCTCCATCGCGAGCGGGGGCGTGGCGATGGGGAATAATTGGACGATTTGTCCAACTCGTCAAGGACAAATTGTCCAATTTCAATTGGCGTAGAATTGGCCGATCTGGCCAGTTCCTGCGAATCGCCCCGTTGGCTTCGGCTAAAGGCCGTGTTTAAGCTTTTGGAAAGATTGCTCGCGTTCACACGCCAAAGAGGTTTCGGATGCGCCGTTGTGGAGTTTTATTGTTGATTGGAGCGTTGTCTGCATGCGCGAAGGGCGCCGATAAGGTTCTGCCGTCCCCGGTCCCGACCGCCGAATTCGAGCACGCGGCCTGCCCGCAGCTTGCCGCGGCGCGCATACGGAACATGGAAACCCTAACGGCTCTATCCATGGCGCAGGATCGGGCGTCCTCGAATGATACTATCGGCGTGATTTTCATCGGGCTGCCGCTCGCATCGATGACAGGAGCGGATAAAGAGGCCGAACTCTCCGTCGTAAAAGGCCGGGACCTCGCGCTACAATCACAAATGGCCGCGAAAAACTGCCCGGGCTGAGAGGATCAAGGACGGCCGCAAGCGCCGGGATATTTGGCGGATATGTTCTTGAGTCCGGCTAGTCGATAGGTCGCTTCGGTGCTGCCGAAAGTCTCCGCGTCCGACCGAACCACCATGTCTTCAGAGCCCAGCATCGCGGCGATCATCTTGGCCGCTTCGGGGCTGTCCCAGGGTCCAAAAGCCTTGTTATCCTGTGATGCCTTCCATCTCGAGGACTTAACGGGCGGCTCGCCAATTCGATAAGAGGCCGAAACACCTCTACTTCCGGCGACAAGCTTCGTGAACGCGAAAATGAGATTTGGCTTCTTATAATCACACGTCAAGATCAACAGCGCATTGTGTGATTGCGCAAATGGGTCGCTAAATACCTGCGCTCGGTCTGATTGAAGATAGAATATAACCTTCCGCTGCTTTGAGAGGTGGTCTGTAGTCTCTTCGACCGTCCATGCGCCCGTATCGTTCGCGGCCGTTGAAGACGTCGCTATCGTTGACTTGTCCGGGAATGTGCTGACGCCATTTCGAAACGCGGCGTCGTAGCATTTGAGGCGATCAGCATCGTTGGCAATATCTTGGCATGCGGCAATTGCGACGCTAGGAAGAATAATGAAAGACGCCAAAAAACTGAAAAATAATGAACTTTGGCTCATGAATCTGCCTCGTGGCGAGCGAGCTAGCGCTTGGCTTTAAGCTCTTTTTTTAAGCAGCCCCTCAGCCGCCGGAAGCCGTTTCTCCTCCCGGCCGGTCAATATGTATTCGACGCTTCTCCCCACCACGCCAGCGAATCGAGGGATCAAATATTGAGGCATGGGGGAGCGGCCTTCGTATTTTCGATAGCGGTCTGGCGGGATGCCTAGCGCGATTGCCATTTGCTCGGCCGACCACGCTTTTTCCTCGCGCAGCCGCTTCACCCGCGCGCAGAATGCGTCGTTGAAGATCAGTTCCTCGTTGCTCGTCGTCATGCGGGGATTATGGACAAAACGTCCACAGAATTGATTGGACATATTGGCCTTGACATTTTGGACAATTTGTCCAATTCATTCACCCATGGTCGAGAACGCTCTCACAAAGGACGTCGAAGCGAAGCTCCTCGCGCTGGGCGCTTCGAAGACGAACGTTTTTAAATGGCGTCGCCGTGGCGTGCCGGCCGCATGGCGGCTCAAGCTGCTGGAAGCGGAGAGTGGATCACCGCTAGGCGTGCTTGGTCGAGTTGGTCCGACTTCATCGGTCGCTCCGATCCCCTCCCCTTTTCCGCCCGAGGCCGACGCATGATCTCGGAAATGGCACCATTAAGTAGCCAGCTGGTCGCGGTCGAGCGCGGCGCTCTGCAATCCGTTCTCCTCGCCTTCCGCGTCGAGGGCGGCGACAAGCTGGCGCTCCGCCTATCGATCGTCGATGCGCGCGCCCTGCTCGAGGCCGTCGGCCATGTCGCCGACGGCCGCGCCCTGCGCTCGTCCGTCAAGCGCGAGAGCGAGGGGGAAGCGCGATGAGCCTTTTCGGCTATCCCCTGACTTCAGAAGCCTGCCGAGCCCCCGAAGGGGAGGCCATTCTCTCTCCTCAACAGCAGGCGACGCTCGACCGCATATTTCGTCGCCGCCACCGATCTCTGCTCAACTTCCTTTTCCCGGGCCTTCGCTCGCGGAGAGGATATGCATGGCCGGCTTTGCGAGTGACTGCGCGAGATCGAGAGCTTGCGCAGGCGTCAAGATCACCTGAAGGTTTTGGCCTCCCGTTTTCAGTTCCGCTGGCGTCTCTGCATAGAGAATGCGCAATAACACGGACATTCCAGCAACCGGAGTTATGGTCCAGCCGAGGACCGGACGCGTCTTTACTGAGCCGTCTTCGTTCAATTCCAGAGCGTCTAAGGCGGCTTGCAAAGGGTCTGACATGATTTTCGTCCTCGCTGGGTTGGTTGCGCTCCCGATGATGGCGAAACCGGCGGGGCGCGCAAGCGCCCCGCCCTCCTCTTCGCGCGGGTTTCCCGCTCTTTCCCGCGCGTCGCGACTGGCCGCCGTAAGCGGCCATGCCCTCCTAGGGCGTTTCCTCCCACACTCCCCCGAGGCTTCGGCCTCGGGGTCTTTTGCGTCTGCTTTGCGTGCGTCTGTGTTGTCCGAGTTTGTCGTTCCGTTCTTCGTGTCTCGCCGGCGCGCCCCCGCGCGCCGGCCTGTCGTCTCTCGCCTCACAATATTGCCGGGGCGGCGCGCCAACGCCGCTGCGGCCTAGGGCCTATCGAGCCATGCGCCTTATCGACGAATTCTCCCTCGCTCCAAGCCCCTCGATGCACGCAGCATCGGGGGTTTCGGTGGGAAAAGATTCGTCGAAATTTGGAAACCTTTCCACAAACGCTGGAAAGTTTTCCGGCGCGCTGGATCGCGGCGCATTGGAGCGGCTCGTCGCCTATTTGCTGCGCGCGTTTCCGAGCAAGACGGCCGAGGCGGTCGAGGCGATCACCGAAGGCGCGGTGAAATCCGACCGCGTGCGCAAATGGCTACAGCTGCAATGCGCGCCAGATTTTCTCGCCTTGCTGCATCTCATCCGCGCGTTCGGCGCGGATTTTCTCGTCTGTGTGATCGGCGACGCGCCCGAGAGTCTGCTCGAGGCGGCGATTTCCGAACGGCGTGCGCGTTTTCTCGAGAGCGTTCGTAAGCTCGAGGAAGAGTTCGGGTCTTCGTCCAGTCGGTAGTTCCGGTCCAGTCGGTAATCCGAGTTCGGCTCACTCGAACGCTGAGATTATCTCATGCGCAAATTCTGGCTGCGCGCGGCTCTGGCCGCGTCGCTTTCGCGCGACCTGTGCTCTGGCTGCGCCTGGGCCGTTTCATGGCCGTTCCGCGTGACATCGCGGCGACTCGATCGCATCGTGCTCGGCTGCCGTGCGCGTGCGACGCCGGCGCCCTGCGGCGATCAGCCGACAGCGGGCGCGATATGGACCGTCGGCGGCGTGCGGTCGATCTCCCGTGACGAATATCGCGCCTATCACGACGCTATGGCGCGACATGCGTGCGCGGGCTCGATCGGCGACGCGCAGCGTGACGACGTCGCCGCGCAATATATCGATGCGAGGTCGCTGTGAAGTCGGCGCTGCTGAGCGTCGATGGCGGGCGACTGCGCGATTTCATCGTGCGGATCGAACGGCTGAATGAAGAAAAGGCCGCGATCGGCGACGATATCAAAGACGTTTATGGCGAGGTCAAATCGGTCGGCTTCGATCCGAAGATCGTGCGCAAGATCGTCGCGCTCCGCCGCGTCGATAAGAACAAGCGCGACGAAGAGGCCGAGATTCTCGACCTCTATCTGAACGCGCTCGGCGATTTCATGGACACGCCGCTCGGCGAAGCCGCGAGCCGCGACGATGAGTGACCTCTTCGGCGACGCCGCGCCGGCGCGAAGTCGATTTTTGCGGCCTGCCAGTCGGGCGGAAAAATCGACACCGGCGATGACGCGCGCGGAGATCGTCGAGAAATTCGGCGTCTCCGACCTCAAATCTCCGCGCGCTCATCTCTGCTTTCGCTGCGGCGCGTCGACGGGGCTCGGTTTCGGCAGCCTGCATAGGGGCGTGAAAATCGTCTTCGCGTGCAAGGCGCATTACGGGGAGCTGCAATGAGCGACGGCGCGGAAATGTCTTGCGATCCTTTCGACGATGAGGATTGGGCCGACCTCGAGAAGCCGAGCCATGGCGGCGCGCGAAAGCCGGATGTGACCGTGACGCTATCCATTTGGCGCGGGCGAAACACGCGGGCGAATAGCGAGCCGCCGCGCGTTCGTGCGCGCATCGTGCTTCGGCGCGAGGCGGCGGAATGGATCTCGGCGCATGAGCCGCGCTTCCGCGTGCAGATCGCCGGGGCCGGCTGCAATCTGCTGCGCATCGTCGCTGATGCGGCGCGCGGGTCTTATGAGGCCGCCGAAATCAAGGGTGTGCGCGTCATCACGCTCGGCGTCGTCAATGTGTGGCCGAATGAGACGCGGCGCGAAGTCGAGGCGCGCTTTCGCGTGACCGAGGGGGGGCTCGTCCTCACTCTGCCGGAGGATTTCGCGAAGCCCGGAGCGGGCGAAGCGGTGGCGATGGCCGCGCCCGCCGTCGTCGCAGCGCCTGTAGCGCGTGCGGTCGGCGCTGCGCCGGCGCCAGCGCCGCTGGTGAGACGTCGCGCGCTCGTCATGCCCGGCGAGCCGCCGCCTGGCCGCAGCGCGCTCGATCAGCGGCGGGGCGATAGATGAAGCGCAATCTAATCGGCTGGCGCGAGGCGCGATGACCGATCTCGCCCTCTATGACGCGATCATTCGCGATCTCGCGCGCATCACCACGGCGGCGGAAGCCAAGAGCGAGCGCGACAAGGCGGCGGCGCTCGAAGTGTTCGCGCGGCATTCGCGCGACAAGGAGCTGGTGGCGCGGGCCGTGCGTTATAAGCGGCTCGCTGCGCGGCGGCTCGGCGAGCTGCTCATCGAACTGGCGGAGGCCGGCGAAAGAGCGACGCGCGGGCGGCCGAAAATGTCGCAGCCTGCGACATTTTCTTTGGAGTCGCTCAATCTCACCCGCTCCGATTCGAGCCGCTGCCAAGAGCTGGCGCGCCTGCCGCCCGAGCAATTCGAAACATCTGTCGACGCCGCCGTGAGCGAGTCCGTGCGAGCGTGCTCTATGACGCGCGCCGAGCGGCAAATGGAGAAGCGCCAGCGACGCGCGGCGCGGGAAAGAGAGCTGGGCGCGAAGATCGCGGCATGGCCGACGAAGCGCTATGGCCTCATATATTGCGACCCGGCTTGGAGATTCGAGACGCATTCCGAGGCGGGCCTCGATCGCGCGGCCGACAATCATTATCCGACGATGACGCTCGACGCGATCATGGCGCTCGATGTGCCGAGCATCGCCGCCGATGATTGCGTGATCTTCATGTGGGTGACCGGCCCGTTTCTGCGTCACGGATTCACAGTGATGGAGCATTGGGGCTTCGAATACAAAGCTCGCTTCGTGTGGGACAAAGTCGTCGCAGGCAATGGCTATTGGGTTCTCGACGACGCCGAAGAGCTGTTGATCGGCGTGCGAGGCTGCGTGCCTTGCCCGGCGCATGGCGATCAAAAATACAACGCCATGCAGCATGAAATGAAAGGCGCGCATAGCGCCAAGCCGGACCGGTTCGCTGAGATCATCGAGAGCTATTTTCCGAGCTTGCCGAAGATCGAATTGAACCGCCGCGGTCCGCCGCGGCCCGGCTGGGACGCATGGGGAAATGAGGCGTCATGAGCGGGCGGCGAATCTCGATCTCCGAGCGAATGATGGCGGTAGAGCGCGCGCATGCGGTTTTCACGGGAGCCGAAAAGCTGCCGAGCCGCCCGAAAGAGCGCGAATATTTCGCCGAATGTCTCGTCGGCGCCTACTCGCTGTTGCATATGTTCTCCGAGAATGAGGCCGATTTGCGCGCCTACATCGCCTGCCGCAAGGCGGCGCGCGAGCGCGGCGCGATCGGCGAGCCTGCTCCCTCCGCGCCACGCTATGCGCCGGCGCAAGCGCCCGTGAACAGCAAAACGCCTTGCGAATACCCGCTCGCGCGGCGCGCGGCGATGCGCTGCGCGGAAGTGGCGTTTCAAAAATTTTTGGGCGTCGAGACGGCCGAGGCCGCGGCGATCTCGCTGCGCGAGCGCTGCGACGTCGCCAGTCGGAAGAATTTCGATCTCGACGCGGCGGCGCGCGAGCGCTGGCGCGCCGTCGAGGCGGAATTCTCCGCATGGCTGAGCTGCGCCGCCGAGAGCGATGGGAGCGCGACGCAATGAGCCTGCAACAGCGCGTCGACGCCTTGGCTGGGCTCACCTATCGCGAACAGGTGGAGCAGCTGCTGGGGCTGCGAGGAGAGGCCTCCGACGAAGAGATATGGCTGCGCTCGCTCGAGCGCGCGGGCATGGAGCTCGAAGTGAGCCTCCACGATCAATGGAGAGACTATGATTTGTTCTATCATCTCGATCTGCTCGCGCTCAATGCGCGCGCGGAGGCGCGAATCCTGCGAGCGCAGGGGATAGCGCGATGAGCATCGAAGCGCTCACCTGGGCGAAGAAAACCCACGCGCCATCCGCTGGCGCGAAATATCTGCTCATCATGCTCGCCAATTACGCGGACAAGAAGGGCGGCAGCTGGTATCCGCTCTCCGAAATCGCCGAAGATATGCAGGTCTCGATCGACTCTGTGCGGCGACGGCTCGCGGAACTCGCCGACGCGACGATGATCGCGCGGATCGCACGATTGCGCGGCGATGGCTCGCGCTCGAGCGATATGGTCATTTTGCTGATGGATGACGACACGCGCGCCTATGCCGAGAGCCTCGGATGGAGCGTCGAGCGCGCGCGCGCGGACGCTGCGGAAGAGGACGGAACCGCGCAAACGCCCGGAATAGAGCCCCTAGCAGATTGCGACCACCCCCTAGCAGATTGCGACCACCCCCTCCCGAAACTGCAAGGGGGTGGTCGCACTGCTGCTACCCCCAATATGAACCGACAATTAATCGTAAGAACCCCTACCCCCGCTGCGCGGGGCGAAATGGGGCCGGATTCGCTCCGCGACGAAGCGAGGGCCGCCGAACGGCGCTGGGAGGCGCTCAAGGCGATCTGGCCTTTCGTGCCGAGCGCGTCTCCAGGCAAAGCGCGGACGGCGTTCTTCGGGCTGTCCAGCGAGGATCGCGAGAACGCCATTCGCATCGCGCCGAAATATCTCGCCGAGACGGAAGGCAAATTGCGCAAGCATCTCGGCAACTGGCTCCTCGATCGCGACTGGACTGGCTTCCTGGAGCATGAGGCCGCCGAGGCCGCGAAGAAATCGGACATGCGCACGCAGCTCGAGGCGCTGCATGCGGCGCAGCGGGCGAAATATGGCGGCGTGCTCATTCGACGTGGCTCGAAGCAAAACGCGGCGTGGGCGCGATACGACGCAGAGCGCGGCGTCGATTGGCGGCGCGAGGTGAAAAACTATCCGACTGGCGAGGCCTATGTCCGGCCGACCGAATGGCCGCCGTCCACGGCGGCGCGAGAGGGGCCGAAAGCGGCCGAGTGAGCAAGCGCGGTTGCGTGGCGTGGAAGAATTCGGCGGATGGCGATGAGGCTGGCTATGGGCGATTGGTTCGTTCTCGAATGCGTGGCGGGAAAGGATTTCGACGTGACGCGCAAGCTCGCGGCGGCGGGCTATGCGGTGTGGCGTCCGCTTGTGCGCGTGACGTCCACCGTGCGCGAATCGGGAGCGCGCAAGCGCAAGCCGCAATGGAAGCCGCGCTTCGGCCGCTATCTGTTCCTCGAAATGGCGGGCTCGGAATCGATGATCTGGTCGATATCCACAACCGAAGGCGTGCACAGGTTTCTCGCGCGCGCCGGCTCCGATAGGCCGGCGATCGTGCCGCAGGAATGGATGGATTTCCTGCGCGGCGCTTCAGCTTTGCCGGATCGGCGTGGGATCATATTCACGCCTGGAATGCGCGTGCGCGTGTCCGCTGGGCCGTTCATGGGAAGCGTCGGGCGCGTCATGGGCGTTGACTCTTGCGGCTCGGTGCACATAGAGATTCACGCATTCGGGCGCTGGATAGAGATACCTCTCGACTCCGGCTATCTCGATCGCTTGGAGCAATGCGCCGCGTGAGGCGCGTCCGATAGCGGCGAGAGACACAGCCAGAACGATTAGGCCCTCCGGCGCCCATGCGCACGAAAGCCGGAGACGCGAGCCCTGGTGCAATGCCGCAAGGCGTCCGAGGGGCAGACGTGCAAGACCCGCAAAGCGGGCAAGTGCGAAGCATGCGCAAATCTATCCGGCTTAGAATGGTGGCTAGAGCCAATGGCCAAGGCCCCTCGCCTCGCCGGTCGGCGCGGCGCTCTTCCCGTTTCCGCCGTCGACGCGCGCCCGGTGAGCGACGCGGACTATGAGCGCCGACGTCGTGACGCTGCGCCGTGGCGCGCATGGTATGGGCTCGCACGATGGCGCGCCATCCGTGCGCAGCAATTGGCGAGCGAGCCCATATGCCGCATGTGCCTCGCCGATGGCGTCGTGACCGCGGCGAGCGTCTGCGACCACGTTGAGCCGCATCGCGGCGACGCGTACAAGTTCTGGAACGGCCCCTTTCAATCGCTGTGCGAGTTCCACCACAACCGCGACAAGCAGCGCGAAGAGGCCGAGACGCGCCGCGGCTGACGCCGCCGACCGCCTCCGCAGATCGCGAACAGCCCCCAGGGTGGGGGGGCGGTCAAACCTCCCAGCCCCCTGCCCGCGACCGGTTGGTCAAGCTCCGGCAAATCGCCGCAAAATCCGCGGAAATGTTTTTTTGGAGCGTCGAGAGGAACTTATGGGACGTCGTCGCGATCCGCCGGAGTTGCAAGCGGCAAAGGCCTATCCCGGCAAGCGGCGGTCGAAGACCGATCGTCAGATCGCCGACGCCGAGTCGCTCGCGTTGCTGCTCGCGGCGGCCCCCGCCGAATCGGATGACACGCTCGCGCCGCCGGCGCTGCTCAATGACGGCCGCCTTCTCCCGGCGCTCACGATCTGGCGCGAATACGCGCCCCGCCTCGCGAAGCTGAACCTCTTCGCGCCGCTCGACCGCCATTCCTTCGCGATTTTCTGCGTCTATTACGCGGACTTCGTCGCCGCGCAGGCGGACATAAACAAAAACGGCTTCTCTCGGCTCGTCAAAACCGTCTCCGGCGATCGCATGCCGCGCAACAATCCCGCCGTCGATCGCCGCGACACGGCCGTCAAATTCATCCTCGAATTTTCGAAACGGTTCGGCCTCACGCCGCTCGACCGCCTCGACCTCATCGGCAAGCAGGCCGGCGGCCTCGGCGGCGGTCTCTTCGATCAGCCCGGCGCCCCCAAGCAGCCGTCGAAAGATGCGCCGCAGGCGGAAGACGGGATCGTCGGCCTCGCCAATCGCTTCGATTCGCCGCCGCCCGGCACCTATCAGTAAGCGCGCATGGATATCGCGCTCCCGGCCGGCGACGCCTCGGCCGCGGCGCTCACCTGCGTCGCCGGCGACGCCTTCACGCCCGAGCCGGATTGGATCGTCAAGGCGTCGGCCCTCGGCTGGGAATGGCCGAGCATCACATGGCGCCGCGCCGCCCGCGTTCCCGGCGCCTGGTTCGATGCGGCGAAGTCCGATGCGATCGTCGAACTATGGCCGAAAATATTCCGGCTCACCGACGATCGCTTCGCCGGCGCTCCCTTCCGTCTCGCCTTCTGGCAGGAAATCACGGTCCGCCTGCTCGTCGGCTGGAAGGTTCCCGTCGAAGTTCTCGACCCGCAAACGCATGAAAAGAGTTTCGAGCATGTCCGGCTCTTCCGCCGTCTCATGCTGTGGATTCCGCGCAAGAACGGCAAGAGTGAATTTCTCGCCGCGCTCGCGCTGCTCTTCTGGGTGCTAGAGGGCGTCGTCGGCGGACAGGGCTTCGTCTTCGCGCGAAACGAGGATCAAGCGAAGATCATCTTCGACAAGATGAAGGCGATCGTCGTTCAGAACGACAGCCTCAAGTCCTCGATCGGCATTTTCCGCAAATCCCTATGGATTCCCGAATGTCGCGCGAGTTTCCAGCTTCTTCCGGGCAAGGTCGAGGGAAAGCACGGCCGCTCGCCGACCATCTCGGTCGGCGACGAAATGCACGAATGGATTTCGCGCGAGCTGGCGACGACGCTGCGGCAGGGCATGGGCGCGCGATTGCAGCCGATAGAGCTGTTCGCGTCGACAGCGGGCTTGAAGAGCGCGCTCACGGGCTGGGAACTATTCGATGAGAGTCAAAAAATTCTCGCCGGCCCGATTGCGCCGCCGACCGCCGAGGCCGACGAAGGCGCCGGCATTTACGAGCCGTCGACGCTCGTCGTCATGTTCGCAGCCGGCGAGGATGATGACTGGCAAGACGAGGAAGTCTGGCGCCGCGTCAATCCGAACCTCGGCCTTTCGCCGACGCTCGACTTTCTGCGCGGCGAGGCGCGCATTGCGAAAGGCAATCCCCGCGCCGAGTCGCATTTCCGCCGCTACCATCTCAATCAATGGGTCGAGGCGATCTCGCGATGGCTTCCGATCAAGAAATGGGACGCCTGCGGCGAAAAGGACGGCTGGCGCCGCTTTTCGAAAGAGCTACGCGGGAAGGCCTGCGTCGGCGGCTTCGACATATCGTCGACCACCGATATCACCGCGCTCATTTGGTGGTTTCTGCCGGAAGAGCCTGGCGGCAAGGCGCGCCTCGTCGCGCGCTTCTGGGTTCCGGCGGACAATATCGACGTCCGCTCGAAACGCGACCGCGTCAATTACGACCGCTGGCTCCAAATGGGCGCCATCGAAGCGACGCCCGGCGATTACGTCGATCAGTCCTATGTGCAAGCGGCGATCGTCGAGGGCCTCGAGCTCTATGACGTGCGCCGGATCGGCTATGACCCGTGGAACGCCACGAAGCTCTACACGGATCTTCAAAACGAAGGCGTCGACGCCGAGCTGTTCTTGAAGGTCCGCCAAGGAATCCCCAGCCTCGGCGAAGCGTCGAAGGATTTCGAGCGCCTCGTCTTCGCCGGACTGCTCGACCATGGCGGCCATCCCGTCTTGCGATGGATGGCGCAAAACGCGCTCGTTCGATTCGATCGCAACATGAATTTCTCGCCCGACAAGGCGGCCTCGCGCGAGAAAATCGACGGCATAGCCGCCGCGATAACCGCCAATGTCGCCGCGCTCAACGGCGCGCCCGCCGCAGGCTCCGGCTTCCTCGACTATTGAAGGCTCCGAATGGGCAAGCGCGCACGCCTACGCCGCGAAATCGAAATGTTGCGGCTCAAAAAAGAGCTGCGCGACCTACGCGGCGCCGTCGAAAATTCGGGAACGACCGCGACCTATCCGCTCTCCGATCCGCTCGCCTTCGAAAAGCTGTTCGGACCGCAGACGAACAATGTTTCCGCCGATAAGGCGCTCACGCATAGCGCTGTCTATGGCTGCGTCCGGCTGATCGCCGGTTGCGTGTCCATGCTTCCCTTCGCGCTGTTCAATGAGCATGACGATGGCCATCGTGTCCGCGAGCGCAAATCGCCGCTCGCGAAAATGCTCGACAAGCGGCCGAACGCGAGGCTTTCGGCCTCCATGTTCTGGCGCTCTGTCGTCGCCGACATGCTGCTCAACGGCAACGGAATCGCTTGGATAGAGCGCAAATCCTTCCGTTCGGCCGAGCCTTATGAGCTGCATTTCGTGCCATGGTCGCGGACCGGCATTCGTCTCGACCGCATCGAAGGGCGGCCCGTCCAGGTCTATACGATGACGCTCGACGACGGGCGTTTGATCGTCGCGCCACAAGACGACGTGCTGCATATTCCGGGCTCGCCGATCTGGCAGATTTTTCGCGCCATGTCGCCGCTCACGGCCTATGCGATGAGCGTCGGGATCGGCATTTCCGCCGACGAATTCGCAAAGGCCTATTTCGACAACAGCTCGTCGCCGGACGGCTACATCAGCTATCCGGCCGGCTCGAGCGTCGCGAAAGATCAGCCCGACGAAATCCGCAAGCATTGGATGAGCAAGCATGGTGCGGACAATCGCTTCTCGGGTCCAGCCGTGCTCACAGGTGGCGGCGAGTTCAAAGAGCTGCGCATCAATGCCGCGGACGCGCAATTGCTCGACACGCGCCGCTTTAGCGTTGAGGATATCGCGACGCGCATCTTCGGCGTGCCGGCGCATCTCGCCGGACTGACCGACAAGGCCACATCCTTCGGCAAGGGCCTCGAGGAACAGACGCAAGCCTTCGTCGATTTCACGCTCGGCCCGCATCTCTGCGCCATCGAAGACGAGGTCAATGAGAAGCTCGTTCCCGATGGAAAGGTCGCCGAATTCGACCGCGAAGGCTTCGTGCGCGGCGATATGAAGACGCGCATGGAAGCTTTCCAGATCGCGCTCGGCGGCAATAACGGCCCCGGCGTGATGACGGCGAATGAGGTCCGACAAAAGCTCAACATGGGGCCGTCGAAAGATCCGAGCGCCGACAAGCTCGTCACCTGGGAACGCAAAGCGCCGCAGATCGGCCATAACGGCGGTCCGCCGCTCGAGGAAGGCGTGAAGCAAGGGCCGCCGCCGCCCGAGCCGCCGCAGCAATCTTCATCCCGCACGTCGCGAAAGCCGAGGAAGTGACGCCATGCCCATGCGCCGACTCTTGAAATTGCTGGCCTCGAACGGTCCCGGCCGCAAGCCGAAGATCGTCAGAGGTTATGATCCCGATTGGGATGGCGACGACGATAGCAATCCCGCCTTCGACCCGGATCGCGACGGCGATGAAGCCTCGATCTATGTCTATGACGTGATCGGCGGTTGGGATCAGCCGACGACCGAGGAAATCGTGCGCGGCGTGCGCGGGCTCGCGGCGAAGACGATTCATCTACGCATCAATTCCCCCGGCGGCCTCGTCTTCGAAGCGACGGCGATCAAGACGGCGCTCGAGCAGCATCCGGCGCGCGTCATCGCCCATATCGACGGAATGGCCGCCTCGGCCGCGTCGACGCTCATGCTCGCCGGGGACGAGATCGAAATCGCGCCCGGCGGCTTCGTGATGATCCACAATCCCGAGTCGATGGCCTGGGGCGACGCGGACGAAATGCGGAGCTGCGCCGACATGCTCGACGCCATCCGCGATTCGATCGCGAGCCAATATGCGACCCGCGCGAGCCTTTCGGTCGAAGAGCTGACGGCCATGATGAAAGCCGAGACCTGGCTCTCGGCGGAACAGGCTGTCGAAATGAAATTCTGCGACCGCGTCGCCGCCCGCACGACCCCGGCGAGCAATCTGCGCCGCTTCGATCTCTCGGCTTACGACCATCCGCCGAAGGCGCTGCTCGCGCCGCCGCAGGCCGATCCCGTCGCCGCCTATCTCAAAACTTCGCAAGAGCGTCACGCGCGCATGCTGCGGCTGTTCGAACGCGCCGCCTGATCTCGCCCGCCTTCCCTCACGGGAAATCGCCCCTTCACGGGGTCTCACACTCCGCCAAAGGAGCAGCCTGCAATGTCGTCTCTGAAAAATCTGCGCGAAGAGCGCGCCCGCAAGGTGACGGAATATAAGAATCTGGTCGAGTCCAAGGACTATACGAAGGAAATCGAGGCCAAGGCCGACGCCGTCTTGATCGAAATCGAGCTGATCGATGGCCAAATCAGCCGCGTTCAGAATTCTTTGACGCTCTCCGCCGACGATGCGACCGATTTCAACGCCCGCGCCGCGAGCGACAAGAACGGCAAGAGCGTCGACGAAAACGCGCATCGCGTCACGCAGGCGCGCGCCGCCTTCGCCAAAGCCTTGGCGCAGGGCGTCGCCGCGCTCACGGCCGAGGAAGCGGCGCTTGTCTCCGCCGCCGACCCGCGCAACCGCAATCGCGTCCTGAACGTCGCGGAGGGCTCTTCGGCGACCGGCGGCGTGCTTGTTCCGACGCTCATCATGCCGACGCTGCTCGAATTCCTGAAGGCCTATGGCGGCATGCGCCTCGTCGCATGGATTCTGGCCACGGCCGGCGGCCAGCCCTTCACCTGGGGCACGATGGACGATACGGCGGCGGAAGGCGAGCTCGTCGCCGAGGGCGTCACGGCCTCCGATGACGATCTCACCTTCGGTTCCGTGTCGGTCGGCGCCTATAAATTCGCGTCGAAGACCATTCCCGTCTCTATGGAAATTCTCCAGGACGCGGCGGTCAATGTCGAATCCGTCGTCTTGCGCGCGCTCGCGACCCGCGTCGCCCGCGGACAGAATCGCTATTTCACGACCGGCACGGGAACGGGCCAGCCGCAGGGCGCTGTCACAGCAGCCTCGGTCGGCTATACGGCGCCGACCGGCAACACGACCTCGCTCGCCTATGATTTCTTCATGGAACTCTATCATTCGGTCGATCCGGCCTATCGCTCCTCGGCGAGCTGCGCATGGATGATGAACGATAAGACGTGGAAAACCGTCAAAAAGCTCAAGGACGCCAATAATCGTCCGCTCTTCCTCCCCTCGCTCGAGGCGGCCTTCGCCGGCGGCGAGTCGACCGGCTATCAGATCGAAGGCAAGCCGATCGTCATCAACCAGCATATGGCCGACCTCGCGGCCAATTCGAAGTCCATCGCCTTCGGCGATTTCTCCAAATACATGATCCGCGACGTCATGGATGTTCTGATCCTGCGCTTCACCGACTCCGCCTATGCGAAGAAAGGACAGGTCGGATTCTTGGCCTGGGCGCGCGCCGACGGCCGCATGATCGACGCCAAGAATGCGACGACGTCGCAATGGGAGTCGATCCGCACCTTGCAGCAGTCCGCCACCTGATCGCGCTGCGCCCGGCCGCGCAGCCGGGCGTCTCTTCCCTCGCGGAAACGAAGCCGAGGACTCAGAACCGATGAAAATCAAGCTGCTCACATCGATCGCCGGCGCGCATCAATCGGACCTGCCCGGCGATATCATCGACAAGCCCGACGACGTCGCGCGCGAATGGATCAAAGAGGGCCTCGCGATCGAAGCGCCGGAGCAAGAAATCGCCGCCGCGCGCGTCGCCGATCTGTCCAAGGCGCTCGACGCCGTGACCGCCGAGCGCGAGGGGCTCGTCAAACAGGCCGCCGACCTCGCCGGCAAGCTCGCCTCCGCGGCGAAGGAGAAAGCCGGCGCCATCGCCGAGGCCGAGGTCCATCGCAAGGCGGCCGACGCGGCGCGGACGCAGCGCGACGCCGTCGTCGAGACGTTCGAAAAATACAAGGTCGCGGCGTCCATGCGGCTTAAGGCCGCCGAGGATGAGCGCGACGACTTCAAGCGCCAGGCGGAAGCGCTGGCCGAGCAGCTCTCGACCAAGCTCACCGAGCTGGCCGAGCAGCCCGCGCCGACGTCGACCGATCCGGCGAGTTGATCGGAGGCCATATGACCGGCGTCTATAATCTCGTCTCGTCGTCGACGACGCCGATCGTCTCGCTCGCCGAGGCCAAGCGGCAAACGAACACGGCCGACTTCGGCGACGACGACGGATTGCTGACGGCGCTGCTCGACGTGGCGACGCAGCACTTCGACCTAGAGAGCGGAATCATCGGCCGTCCGCTGCTCACGCAAGTCTGGGAATATGCGGCGCCGTCTCCGCCGCAGAACAATGGCCGCTCCGATCCGCGCTTGCGCGGCCTTCCGCCGGCGACGGGCTTCGTCATCGATCGGGCGCCGCTCCAATCCGTCGACAAGGTCGAATATCTGCAGGACGGCGTCTATCAGACGCTGGCGAGCGGGCAATGGGTGAAGCGGAAGATTTCGAAGGAGCTGACCTTCGTGCGCCTCGCCAAAGGCGTCGCATGGCCGCGCGTCGACGACGACGAAGCGGCATGGAAAATCACCATGACGCTCGGCTATGGCGCTACGGCGGCCGACGTCCCGGCGCCGATCCGTCATGCCGCGCTGCTCATGATCTCGCATCTCTATCAAAATCGCGAGGCTGTGACCGGCTTCGGCGCCGCATTGCAGGAAACGCCGCTCGCTGTCACCGCGCTCGTCGCGCCCTTCCGCTCGCCGAATTTCTGAAAGGCTCCCGATGCTCGCCGGACGCATGCGCTATTCGGTCACAATTCTGCGTCGCGCCGTCATCATGGGAGACCCCGGCGGCGCGCCACGCGGCGATTTCTCGGACGCCTTCGCGACGCGCGCATCCTTCAAGCAGGCCTCGGGCGCAAAGGCGGTCGAGGCCGGGCTCGCCGAAGACCAGTCGCGCGGGCTGCTCAGAATCTATGACTGCGCCCAAAATCGGACGATCAACGTCGCCGATCGCATCCGCGTCGAAGGGCGCGAATGGGCGGTCGAATCCGTCTCTCTCCCGGATCGCACGCGGCGCTTCATAGAGATTGTCGTCGCTCGCAAGATCGGAGGCTGAAATGCTCGGCTCTCTCCTCGTCGGCCAAGCGGCCTTCTCCCTCGGCTCGGGCGCCGTCGATTTCGCGGATCCGCAGACGGGCTCGGGCCTGTTCGGCTGGCCCGATGCGCTGGGCTCGCTCGCGCGCATCGTCACGCGGATGGAGGTCAAGCAGCATCGCCGCGACAGCGAAGCGCTCGCGCAAATGATCGAAACGGCGCGCGGCCTCGTCCCCGTCGACTCCGGCCGTCTGCTCTCAGGCATAGGCGGCGAGGCTTTCGACGCCTATTGCGAGTTCCGCGCTTCGGCGGTTCATGAGACGGCGAGCGGCAAGGAAGGCGCGGATTACGCGCGCTTCGTGGAATTCGGCACGCGCTCCGGCGAAGCGAGCGTCGCGGCTCCGATCACCGCGCATGAGGGCTTCTACGCCTCCGATCAGGCCGGCGTAACCGGCATGCGCGGAAACGCGATCGTCCGCAATCGGCGCTCCCGCCGCACCCATGGCGGAACGGCGGCGCAGCCCTTCTTCTTTCCCGCGGCCAATGAGGTCCTTGCGAAGCGCGAGAGCGTCGCCGAGGCCCTCCCCTACGAAGAGGCCTCGGCCGAAGGCTGGGAGATCGGCGCATGATAATTCCCGCCGACGAATTCAAGACGGCGCTGATCGAGGCGCTGAAGGCCGATTCCGGCGTCGCCGCCATTCTCGGCGCGCGACTCTATGACGAGGTCCCGCGCGACAGCCGCGGCAATGCGTCGGATGTCGCGAGCCCCTACGCCTATCTCGGCCCGATCGCCGCGAGCCGCGTCGAGAGTGGTTGCGGCGCCGGATGGCTGCTCCGCCTGCGGCTCTATGTGGCCTCGACCGCCTTCGGTCGCCGAGAGGCCTGGCAAGCGATGAACGCCATGGTGGCGGCGATCGAAGGCGAGACCTTCGCCCTCGCCGCGCCGGCCGTCCAGGCGCAGGCCCTCTACACTTTGCTCGGCGGCGACGTCGTCGAGCCGATCAGCCCCAAGCTCGTCTATGTCGACATAGCGGCGATCGTCGCCGGCTAAAGGAGAGAGATATGTCCTTTCCCAATCTTCAGCGCGGAACTGCATTCAAGATCGCCATGGGCGACGGCGCGACGCCCACGGAAGCATTCACTCTACTCTGCATCGCGACGACGAAGAGCTTCAAGCGCACGATCGACACCGAGGACCATATGGAGGTCGACGCGACAAATCCCGACAATATCCCGGCCAATGTCAGCGTCGCCAAAGGGCAGGCCTGGGAG
Source organism: Methylosinus sp. sav-2 (assembly GCF_004366495.1). Taxonomy (NCBI): domain Bacteria; kingdom Pseudomonadati; phylum Pseudomonadota; class Alphaproteobacteria; order Hyphomicrobiales; family Methylocystaceae; genus Methylosinus; species Methylosinus sp. sav-2. Next base: position 137,083 of record NZ_SOEJ01000006.1, on the reverse strand, counting down.
CTGTCCATTTCTGGCCGCACGGATTACGTCAGATATGCCGTGTTGCAAGGCTGGCTCGACGGCGCGCCGCATAATGTGAAGCTGACCCTCTCCGGCACGGGCGCGAATGGCGGCGGAACCTACACTGGCGGCGTCGTCTTGAAAGAGCTGGACCTCACCAGCAGCGACGGCGGCACGGTGGCCTTTTCCGCGACGCTCAAGGGCCAGGGCGCCATTCCCACCTTCGTCGCGGCGGCTTGACGGTGGAGACGTCCGAGACCCGCGCCGCGACCACCGTGCATTATGCGGTGTTCGGTGGCCGTCGCCGGCGCTTCTGCCTGCGCATCGGCGAGATTGGCGAGCTGGAGGACCTTTGCTCCGCCGGCGTCGGCGCGATCTGGCGCCGGCTCGCGCTGCTCGAGTTCCGCCACGCGGACATTCGCGAGACCATTCGCCTCGGCCTCATTGGCGGCGGCGAGATGCAGCCGGGCGCCGCGGAGGCGCTCGTCTCGCGCCTCGTCGACGCGCGGCCTCTGGCGGAGAGCGTCGATCTCGCTGTCGCCATCATGCGCGCGCTCATTGAAGGCGTCACGGAAGAGGCGAAGCGCGCGCCGGGAAAAGAGACGGCGGAGAGCGCGCCCGACGCGCCGGAGACCTCTCCGCCTATATCCTCGCCGGCGCAGTCCTAGGCCTCTCCCCGCGCGAGACGCGCGAGATGAGCTATCCCGATTTTTGGGCCGCCATGCGCGGCCTCGCCGCGCGCAATGGCGCGGACCAGGTCGACGCGCCGAGCGAGCGCGAATGGTTCGACGCTCTCCTCGAGGAAGAGGGTTTTTGACATGGCAGATACGAGCCGCGCGCTCATCCTGCGCTTCGGCGCGGATACGGGCGCATTGCGCGGCGCGCTCTCCGCCCTCGCGGCGGAGGCGCCGCGCCATTTGACGGCGATCGGTCAAGCCGCCGTCGTCAATTCCTCGCTATTGCGCAACAGCCTCATCTCGGCGGGCGCGGAGGGAACACGCACAGTCTCGGCGCAGCTGCTCGGCCTCGCCCGCGACACGGATCATCTTCGCCTCGCGGCCAATCTCGCCGGCGAAGGCGTGAAGACGGCGTTCGCGCTGCATCATCCCGTTCTCGCGATCGGGCTGAAGCTGCTCTCCGATTACAAGATTCAGCTGGGCCTCATCGCCGCGGGCGCCATCACCGCGCATGAGGCCTTCAAGATCATGGGCGATCAGTTCGACCGCGTGAATCAGATCATCGAAGGCTCGATGAAGGCGGGTGTCTCGTCGACCGTCTTTCAGGCATGGACGGATCAGGCGGCGCGCTTCGGCCTCACGGCGCAAGAGGCCGCGGCCGCGCTCGAACATGTCGGAACGGTGGCGCGCAAAGAAATTTCAGCCGAGCAAATCGGCCCCCTCATGCGAGCGGCGGATGAATTGCAGAATGGGCTCAACCGCCCGACTGCGGCCTATGGCCTTATTCGCGAGGCGACGACGTCCGACGACATACATCACGCGGCCCTCGTGCTGGTCGAGGATTATCTGAAGGCCGCCGACGCAATGCGCGGCGCGGGGCAGGAAGCGAAAGGCGTGCGGCTCGAGATCGAGGCGGGAAATATCGCGGCGCAGGCATGGGGCGACAGTGCATACAAGATCGTCGATGCGATCAAGAGCGGCCGCGCCGATATCGAGCATTATGTCCAGACGTCGCGCGAGGCCGGCTACGTCTGGGGCGAAGATATCGTCAATGCGCAAAAGGAATCGAATGAGATGCTGCGCATCGCGCAAGAGCGCCTCTCTAACGAGATGGCGCCGACGATGCGCGGCCTCGCCGCCGCGGCGATCGGATTCCAGAATATCTGGGTGAAGATTGTCGAGAAAATCGCCGATGCGGCGGCATGGGTCAATAAGATCGAATCCATGCTCGGCACAGCGAAGGTCATCCAGCCGTTCAATGAGGAAACCTTCAACGCGCTCGGCGATCCGAAGAAATTTCCGCTCACGGCCGGGCTGAGAAATCTCGCGGCTGAGAATGCGCCGGGCGAGCCTGGGCCGCGATATCTCGCCGTCGACGCGCCTTCGCCGCCCCGGCGCCCGTCGCAACGTCAGCTCGAAGCCCCGTCGCTCGGGCATGAGCATTCGGGCTCATCGGGAGGCTCGGCCGCACGGGAATCGCTCGATCAAGTCGAGCGCCTGGTGCAATCCTTCGAAAAGGAGAACGCCGCCCTTCAAGGCGAGGCCGACGCGATCGGCAAGTCGAGCGTCGAGCGCGAAAAATCCATCGATCTGGCCAAGGCCGAGGAAGCTGCGAAAGAGCGCGGCTCGGCGCTTACCGAGGAAGAGCGGACAAAAGTGCTCGCCCTCGCCGAGGCGCATGCGACGCTGCGCAAAAAGGTCGACGACGCCCGCAAAGCGCAGGAAGCCGCCGACGCCGCCCGCAAGCAATTCGCGGACATGGGCGAATCCTCCGTCGAGCGCCTCATCGTCGAGCATCAAAAGCTCGCCGATGTGCTGAAGGAAGTCGTCAAGGAGCTCGAGAAAATGGCGCTGAAGGCCGTGCTCACGGGCCAAGGCCCGCTCGCCGGCCTGTTCGGAACTGCAGGCCAGAATGGCGGCGTCGGCGGGCTCTTCGGGCTGCTCGCCAGCGGCGGCGGCTCGGGAGGGTCGAGCGGCGGCGGCTTCGGCGGCGGCCTGCTCGGGCTTCTCGGCGGCCTCTTCAAATTCGCGGATGGCGGCCTCATCACCATGGCGCACCTGCCCCGCTACGCCGGCGGCGGCCCTGTCGCGCCGGACGGCGGCTTCCCGATCCTCGCGCATCCCGGCGAGGTCGTCCTCAACGCCGCGCAACAGCGTAATGTCGCCGGCGCGATCGGCGGCCAAGGGTCGAAGATCGTCTTCGAAAATCATGCTCCAGGAACCACGATCCAGCGCGTCTACCCCACCCATGGCGAGGTCCGCTACATGATCCAGAGCGAGCTAGCCGTCAATAATGAGCGCCAGTCTCTGGCGCCTTTGCAGGCATGGTGAAAAGGCGGATTGGCGATGGCCTATGATCCGTCCATCCCCCATTGGCCGCGCAAGCTGCTCCCGCAGAGCTGGGGCGGCGCCGCGGTCAATGGCCAGCTGCTCGGCCCGCTCCCTTTCGTCGGGCCGCCACAGAGCAATGTGTCCCCCTCCGGCGCCCTCTCCTTCCGGCTCGACGATATCCGCCTCTTCGATTCGCCGCGCGGTCCGACGCTGGCGACAGCCGCGCCGCGGTCCGGCCGCGTGCATCTCTTTCGCGCGCTCTATTCGCGTCTCGACAAGGGAGGCGCCGTCTATATGCCGGTCATGGATTGGAGCCGCGGCCCGCGCGCCCGCGCCGGCCTGCCGCTCTTCGGACCGCTTTCGACGCATTCGGACGGCTCCACATACTCGGACGGCTCCTCCTATTCACAGGGCGCCGGCGACGCGACCATCGCCCTCGCCGCCGCGGCGCAGAGCTGGCGCGTCACGATCGACGTCGCCTCGACCATCGTTCCCGAGGCCGGCGATTGGATGTCGCTCGGCGATCGCGCCTATCTGCTCGAGGGCGTCTGGCCGAGCGACACGGTCGCAAAGCGCTACGAGGTCGCGCTCGATCGCTGGCTGCGCGAGGCCGCGGCGATCGGGGACGTCGTCGAATTCGCCGATCCGTTCTGCCGCATGGTTCTCCAGCCGAAATCGCGCGGGCAGAGCTTTCCGCTCTCGCTCGGCCGCATCGGCGGCGCCTCGCTGGAATTTATCGAGGCCTATTGGGGATGATCTGTCGGAAATGAGCAGCATTTTCACCGGCGCCATCGCCGCCGCCATCCGCGGCGATACGGTCTCCATAATGCTCGGCGCCAAGCTGAATTATCTCTCCGGCCCCGACGCCTATTGGAACGGAATCGGCCCGCTCGACGCGACGGCGTTCGGCGGCCCGATCTTCAAAGGCGTCGGCGCGCTCGGCTCCATGTCCGGCTCGCTCGAGATCGGCACGCAGGCGGCGACGCAAGAGCTGACGCTGACGCTCTCCGGCCTCGATTCCTCGATCATCGCGAAAATGCAGGATCAAGAGACCGAGGTCCAAGGCCGCCGCGCGGAAATCTATTTCCTCACCTTCGCCGCGCCCGCCGGCGCGCGCGAGACCGAGCGCGTGCTGATTTCCTGCGCGCGTCGCCGCACGCTGGTGATGGATCGCATGCCGCTCGAGGCCGGCCCGACCGAAGGCGGTCATCAAGTCGCGATTTCCGTCGTCTGCCAGCCCTTGCTCGCCGGCAAGAACAGAGCGCCTTGGGCCTTTTTGACCGACGCCGATCAGCAGGCCCGATATGCGGGCGATCGTGTCTGCGAACGCGTCCAGGAACTCATCCAAAAGCAGAGCATCGTCTTCTCGGGATGATCCCCGTCGCTTCCTTCCTGCGCGATTACGACGCCATGCCCGGCATGCTGTGCAGCGAGCCCGTGCTCGCCTATCTGCGCGCCAGCGGGCGCGTCGCCGGCGATATCGCGCCCGAGCGCCAGCGCGCGATTTTCGAGCGTTATGGCGTCGTGCGCGCGCTCGCCATTTGCGGCCGCGCGCTCGGCTTCCGACTCGTGCGGCCGTTGCGCCTGGCGGAAGGCGACGCCGTGCTGTTGCGCGCGCCACAGGTTCGCGGCGGCGCGATTTGCGGCCTCATCGGCCGCGACGGCTGCGCGTTGGCCCTTGCCGGCGACGCGCTGGTTGGATGGAGCGCGCCGGACGTGCTGCGCGTGGCGGAGTTCGGATAATGGCGGTCGCGATCGGCGGTCTGCTGCTCGGCGAGGCTATCGCCGGGACGGCTGTGCTCGGCACCACGCTCGGCGCGATCGTGGGAACGACGGTCCTCACGATCGGCACGACTGCGGCGACATTCGGCGCCGAGGCTCTGCTCGCCGGCTCGCATCGTGCTGCGCAGAAATTCACCATTCCGCAAGCGCCGATTCCGCAAGAGCAGGAAGGGCAAGAGACGCCGCCGCGCCTCTATGGCTACGGCCGCTACAAATCCGGCGGCTATCTCCTGTTCCGCGAATCCGCCGGCCAATATGTCGGCTACGCCATGTGCGTCGCCTGCCGACCGATCGATGGCGTCGAGGCCTATATCGTCGACAGCGAGACGCTCACCACGTCGACCGGCGCGACGACAGAGCCGACGCTGGGCGCCTTCGGCTATTATCCGAACACGCGCGACTTCGGCGATAGCGCGATCGTCTGGCCGTCGAGCGGCATGAAGTTCGGCCAATATATCGCCTATATCGACGTGCCGGGCCATGGCCCCTCGCCGATCGTCACCGCCAACGGCCCCTTCGGATTTCTCGAATTTCGCAACGCCACAGAGGCGGGTCACGCCTCGACCCTGCTCACGACCTATTTTGGCGGCGTATGGTCTGCGGACACACATCTCGGCCGCGGCCTGGCGATCGTCTACACCAAATGGGCGACGATGACGCCCACCTTCCATATGGTGCACTACCCGCGTTATCTGCCAAATCATTCGCAGGTCCTTCGCGGCGCCAAGATCTATGATCCGCGCGACGTTGCGCAGAGCTTCCTCGACCCCTCCTCCGGCCTCTATTCAGTCGACAATCCCACATGGACCTATTCGGTCAATGCAGTTTTGCAGATCGCCGATTACCTCACCTTCCCGGAGGCATTCGGCCTCGCCTATGACGATATTCATTGGCCGAGCTTCATACAGGCCGCCAATGATTGCGATCGGCTCGTTGCGACGCGTGACGGCGGCGTGCGGCCCTTTGCGACGGCGCATCTCGGCTGGACGTCGCAGGATGAGCGCCGCGACGTCCTGAAGCATCTCCTCGCCGCCTGCGACGGCGCGATCTGGGAAGATGAATATGGCAAGGTGCGGATTCGCATCGGCCAATGGGAAGAGCCGACCGTCACGCTGAAGGACGAGCATCTCTCCTCGATCAAGATCGAACGTCTCAGCGGCGTCTATGCGGCGTCGAATGTCATCATCCCCTCTTACATAGAGCCGCGCCTCGGCTTCACGCGCAACACGACGCCGCAGATCCGCGATGAGACGTCGATCGCCCGCGTCGGCGAGCGCATCGCGCCGCTCGAGCTGCGTGGCGTCGAGAGTGACGAGCAGGCCTACGCCCTCGGCTACCGTGCGCAAAAGCGCCAGAACACGCCGATGAAGCTGACGGCGACGGGTCCGCTGCGTATGCTCGAGGCCGATGGCGAGCGCGTCGTGCGCATCACCTCCGCGCGCTATGGAATAGACGCGGTGTTCCGCGTCATGCAGCTCACGCTCGCGAATGGCTCCAGCGTCCAGGGCGTCTTCCACCTCGTCACCGCGGACATGTATGCGGATGTGATCTCGCCGCGCGACGCGATCAATCCGAGCCTCCCCGGAATCACGCTGGTCAATCCTTACGCCCCGCCGACTCCCGACGCGCCGGCTTTGTCGTCGACCGTGCTCACCTCGACGACGGCGGAAATTCTCGCGGTCGCGCATTTCGACGGCGGCTCTTCGGCGCCGACCAATGGCGACACGTCGAGCTACACGCGCTTTCGCTCGCGGCCCGTCGACGTTTCGACGAGCGCGCCGCTCGGCGATGGTTCCTGGACGATCTGGTCGAACTACTCGTCTCTCTCGCTCTATTCCGCGACCTCGCCCACCATAACCGGCGTCACCGGAACGCCGCAGCGTTTCGAGGTCCAGTGCTGGCTCGTCTCCACCGCCGGCAATCCGGGCAATCCCTCGCCCTCTTCCTTCATCACCATCTCGACCTTCTGAGGCTCGCATGTCGACGCGACAGCAATTGGCCAATTTGACCTACCGCGATTCCCTCATCGATGGCGTCCTGTCGAGTGGGGTCAATATGCCATCGAAATCCGAGATCCGTGCATATGAGAACCTCCTCAACGCTGCGATCGATATGGCGCTCGCGGGCCAGGTCACGGCATTTCTGCCGCGCGAGACAGTCGCGGCGCTGAACGCCGATCTCGCGCATGCCGCCGGCGTCTATGCGGTTGTCTTCGCGGATGCGACCAGCGCCAACAACGGCGTTTATAAAAAAATCGGAGCGTCCGGTTCCGGCAGCTGGTCGCAGATTTCGAGCTTCGTGCTCGGCTATGTTTCGCCGCTGGCGATCGGGTCCTTTGCTCTCGTAAATGATCCTGGCGCGGCGGCGATATCGATTACCGGCCCGGTGACGGCCCCTCTGCTCAACCTCACGCTTTTCCGCGGCTCGAAAATCTGGCCCGCCGTCGGGGCTCCGTCGAATAGCGTCGGACTCGATGGCGATTACGCCATCGATACGAGCGCCTTCGCGATCTGGGGACCGAAGAGCGGCGGCGTCTGGGGAGCATCCACGGGCATCGCGGCGGCGGCGGCCACGGCGATCAGCAAGGCGGCGGAGGCGGCGGCCAGCGCCGCAGAGGCCGAGTCATGGGCTGTGCTCGTAGCGGGCTCCACATCGGCGATCAGAGTCGTCAAGACCAAGGCGCAGCTTCAAGCCGCCTTGCCCTCGTCTGGCGATATTTTGATTGCCGGGACGGTCACGATCGATGAGCCTCTCGCTGTGTCGGGCGTCGCGAGGCTGTGGATCTATGGCGGAGGCAAGCTCCAATTCACCTCCGCGGGCAGCATCACATTCGCGAGCTGTGACGATCTCAGCGTCGATGGCGTCAAATTCGGCGGATGGATAGCCCAAACCGACCAATATTCTGTCTTTAAAACAGGGGTGCATGGGGATTTTGCATCACCGTCTTACAACAATGGCGCGAGCGCCGTCGATGGCTCCGATTTTAGCCATTCGCTGGTCGGCTCCATGCTCACGCTCAGTCTCGGCGCCGCGTTTTGGAATGCGCTGACGACCAGAAACGTCGTGTCGAGCATGATCTCCCTCGACCCGACGAAGCGCTATGTGATCGATATCAAGGCGGGATTTTACAGTGGTGATGGCGGCAATGGCGTGCAATTCACGACATATGACGCGGGCGGAGCGGAGATCGGCGAATATGCGCCAGCAGATTCGTCGTCGTATTACTCGGTCATAAGCGGCGCCAGCGGCATGAAGGTGCGCGTGGGCGTCACGTCGTGGTATAACACCGCGCTCGACCTTTCCTGCGTCTATGATCTCAGCAAGATCGTTATCTATAAAATAGAGAACGACCTCGCGGCGTTCTCACTCGCGACGCCTACGGAGGATAGCTCTCCGATCCTCATCTCCAACTCTAAGCGGCCGATCATTCGGGACTGCCAATTCGACCTCATTCCGGCCGCGGCGGCCATATTTGTCGGCTGCGTGGATGTGGAAGCCTCTGGCAATACAGTGACGCGGTGCTTCGGCGGCATTTCGGCGACGACCTCGACGGGCAAGACGAAGATCGTCGGAAACAAGATCGATTTGCGATTCGGCGTCGTTGGCGGCGGAAGCCTCGGACAGAGATTTTTGAGGACGCATGGCGTCCAGGCGTCCGGCAGCTCGGATGTCGAGGCGTCACGTAATACGATCAATGGCGCATCTTGGGGCATCGAAATACTGCACTACAATGACGCCTATAGGCATGATGTCGTCGGGAATACGATCGAGGCGGAATATTGCGGCATATCTGGCGTCTCCGGCGGCTGGACGGCGCAATTCCCCAATATTATCAAGTCGAATACCGTGAAAGTCAGCGGCTCGGCCATCATGGGAATCGAGGCCGCGATCGGCGCCGCGCAAGGCGTCCGAAGCGTGATCGAAGATAATACAGTGCTCTGGAATGACCTATGCCAGTTCGGCGCCGGCGTGGCGCTATCGGCCGGAAGTCAGAATTTCGACGTTCGCGTCAGGCGCAACACGATTTTCGCACCGATCGGCGTCAACGCCACGGCCGGAATCGGGACGATGGAGGCCTCGAAAAACAATATCCGTCACGCGGGGCGCGGAATATCGTCGTTCGTGCAAGCGTCGTTTATCGACGACAACGAAATATATACAGCAAAAAACACATGGCTTTTGGCCGCGCATGCTGCAATACATATAAGCGCTTATACCTATTACATCGGGTCGGAGATCACCAAGAATAAATATGACGATACGATCAGCCTCTCTGGATGGGTCGAGGGAACCGCGTTCTTCGATTGGAGAGGAAACAAAATATACGAGCGCTACGCAAGAACTGGAGATATGACGCATCATAGGTTTGAAGTGATTTCAAATCCATACGCGACAAAAGCGCAATATTCCGGCAATGAGATAATGTATGGGTCTCTTTGCCCAGATCGCGTGATAAATAATCTGTATACTGGGTCCGTATTTGAAGTGTCTGGAAATAAATACGGCGGCCTGGCGCATGACGTATTGGTCGGATTTCACAACGCCTCTGGCGGCCGCGACGTCGGCGCCGTCGCGGCATGGAACCCCGGCGCAATCGCCAATGGCGCATCGGCGATCTCGGCGGACATCAATATCCTGGACCACCGTTTCCAGATCGGCGACCCGGTGAAGGTGATGGCGCCTTACGACCTGCAGGGCTGCACAGCGACCGCCTATGTCAAGTCGGCCGCGAGTGACACGCTCGACGGCTCGAATTTCATTACCGGCCAGACTCCGGCCGTCGTGAAAATCGTCATCACGAATGCGACCGGCGGATCAATCACGTTCGCGGATGGGACATGGGTCGTGCTGGCCGACAATGTGAGGCGGTAGTCCCCAATGTAACGCAAGAGGAAGAGCATGAGCATCGACAATTTCAACTCACATGCCAAAGGCCTTTCGAGCCCCGGGACGAAGCATTTCCAGCTCGTCGCATCGGATAACGCCGACCTCGCGGTGATCCCGCGCGCCGTCTACGTCAATGTTGGCGGCGTCGCGGTGATCCGAGACGCCGCCGGAACGGATATCTCCTACAATATGTCTCAGGGCCAGGTGCTGCCTTTTCGCGGCGTGCGCCTGCTCGCGCTCGGGACAACGGCCGTGCTTATCGGGTGGGACTGATCGTGCTCGGGATCGATCTTTCACTCACCTCGGCGGCGGTCGCTCTTTCTCCGGGCGCGCGCCTCGCTTTTTGGGACGCTCTCACGGCGCCGACGCTTCCCCTATGGCTCACGCTCACGCGTGCGACGACGGGGAGCTATTTCGATGCGAGCGCCGTGATGCAGAGCGCCGCGATCAATGCCGCGCGTTTCGACCACGATCCGCTCACGGGCGCGGCGCGCGGGCTGCTCGTCGAGTCGAGCCGCGCGAATTCCGCGAAATATTCGCAGACGTTTCTGAACGGCGCCTGGACGAAGGATCACTCGTCGATCGGTGTCGGCCTCACTGGCCCGGATGGCGTGGCGGGGTCGGCGGTCAAGCTGATCGAAGACGCGACGACGGGCAACCATCAATTCTACCAGCTCTCTGTGCTCGCGGCGGGGACTTGCGCGCTCAAGGCGATCGTCAAGGCGGCCGAGCGCACCATCGCCTACGTGTCCGCCTATGACGGCACACTGACGCGCATCGCCTATTTCGACTTGGCGACTGGACTCATCGCCGCGACGAGCAATGCGACGAGTCCCAAAATCACGCCGATGGCGCAAGGCTTTTTCGAAATTTCGGCGATCGTGGCCCCGACCGCGGCGGCGTCCGCGAGCGTCGGCGCGGCGGCGGTCTCTGGCACGCAGGGCTACGCCGGAAACGGCAGCTCCGGCCTCTACGCATTCGCGCTGCAAGCCGAGGCCGGCGGCTATCCGACCTCCTACATCCCCACCACATCCGCCGCCGCCACGCGCGCCGCCGATGCGCTGTCTCTCGCCGCCGGCTACTCCGGCAATCCAATCATCGTCGAGACGCAGAGCGAGGCGACGGGCGCGATCTCTCGCACGCTCCACAACCCTGGCTCGGGAATTTCCGCGCTTGCCGACGTCTGGCTACGCAAGGCGGCGGTCTACAGGATCGGCACGCCGACGAGCGTGCTCAACGCGATCGTCGCGGGAGGCGCATGGTGACAGATTATCTCGCATGGGGAGCCGACGAGGCCACGATGATCGCCGCTTTCGAGCTGCTCGGCGTGTGGCGAGATGGTGCGCTGGTGACGACGGGACGCTCCGCCACGGGCGCGACATGGGCGATCGACTATTTCCGCGACTGGCTCGCGCCGACCGGAGAGACGACGCTGGGGCCGGGCGGAGAGCTTGCGCCCGTCCTGGCCGCCAAGCCGGGCGTCTATGCGCTGTTGCGCTGGCTCCCGGCCGATGGCGAGGGGCCGCCTCCAACGCCTCCGGGCATTACGCTGACGACGCCGCTTCCCGACGACTGCCCACGGCGTTGGGCGAACTGACCCCGCACGCCAACCTACGACGTAAAGGCCATACGCTTCAACTAAGCGCTAAAGAAAATCGCGCAGCAAAAGCCGGCGGGGAAGATAGTGGCTAGGACGGTCCCTGTCGAAGCCAGATCAAGATAGGAGTGACGAACGATGATCCGCTTAACTCATTGGGCTGCGTTTTTCGCGGGATTTTGTCTTGCTGGGTTTAGTTCTATTTTCGTGCTTCTTGCGCATCTGTTCCAGCCGTCTGAGTTGCTGCCGGCTGACCGGTTTATCAACAGCATCACCGCTACGATCTCCGGATGCAATGTGGTTCTGGACGGTGATGTTATTGTTGACGATGGCCGGGGGAGCTGGCTCGCTTGGACGAGCCGCCTTAAAGGCGGAGGTCACGTTGTTCCCGACCGTGCTGAGCGAAGTGAGGATAAAAATAAGTATCAGAAGAGCGGCCAGCGGGTTATTCGCGCCAAGCTTCTTTACGATTGCGGCGGCCTCTGATGGTAGAATATCTACGGCTTCAATAAGCGCCTTTTCCGGAGTTATAATGCCTGACTTCGTATTCTCGGCAAGCTTGCGTAGCCGAGCCAAAACCTCTTGAGTGACTCGGCCAGAACTTAAAATACGCATCGCGCCATCGGCGATGTCGAATGTTCCGTCCATTATCATGCCCATATGGCCATTTGGACATGGCCCAGCTCTGTTATCCTTCATTGTTATTTTTGTGCCGGCTCCTACGCAGACGCCCGAAGGGAAAATCGAATGGCAAGTTTGGCAATAGGCGGGGATATGGATTGCGGTGCCCATAAAATGGCTCATGTCGAGTGAGTGAGTCGGCCGTCAAGCGAGCCTTGACGATTTGCGAAGTTTGGAAAATACAGGGTCGCCTATTTTTGGGATAGCGACAAGTGTTGCGCCCGAAAATCTCGCCACCACCGCCAGAGTCCGCCGACCTTCGCCTCAACGCTCCTCGCGAGTGTATTGCCGCTATCTGCGCAAGCCCTGTTGCTTTCGGAGCCGCGCCGATACAGGCGGCTCGCGTGCCGAGAGGAGCGGCGCATGCGAGGCCGCGCCGGCGGAATAGCACGATCGCCATAGCATCCTTCAAATCGCATCGCCAAATTCTTCGCTCCGCTCGCGCGCCGCGCGAGCGCTTTCGCGCGCCTATGCGCGCTTCCCCAAAAGGTGAAATATGACCGATTGGAACGCGGTAATTCGCGCGACCGCAGACCCGCGCGCGAAGAAGAAGCCCGACGCCGCAATCATTGGCATGATCGCGGATCATGCGGACGATCAATTCCCGACGTGGGGCTTCACGACGATCCGTCGAAAAGCGGCGCTGCTCGCGCATATTTGCGTCGAGACCGCGAATTTCACGGCGCTCGAGGAAAATCTGAATTACTCGGCCGAGCGGCTGCATGAGGTCTGGCGGAAGCGCTTTCCGACCGTCGAAAGCGCGACCCCTTTCGCGCACAATCCGAGAGCGCTTGCGAACAAGGTCTATGGCGGCAGGATGGGCAATCGTGCCGGCACGGATGATGGATGGCTCAACCGCGGAAAGGGCCTGTTGCAGTCGACGGGTCACGACAATGCCGGCGAGCTGGGAAAGAAGCTCGGCGTCTCGCCCGAAGTCGCAAGCGCATGGCTGATCCATCCCGACCATGCGCTCGAATGCGCATGCACGCTATTCGTCTTGCTCGGCGCCCTGCCGGCGGCGGACAGCGGCGACGTCGTCGCACAGACGAAGCGCATCAACGGCGGCAGGAACGGCCTCGCGGAGCGTCAGGCGGCCTATGCGCGGGCGATGCGCGCGCTGTCTCTGGAAACGGCGAAGGCGCGCGTCGAGGCGCCACAGGATGACGCCGAGCCGACGGAGACGCCGCCGTCTGTGGGCGAGCTGCGCGCCGCCGGATCACGGACGATCAAGGGCGCGGACCAGGCGCAACAGGGCGTCGCCGGCGCGATGGTTTCCGTCGCCGGCGCCTCGGCCGCACTGTCGCAAATCAAAGACGTCGCCGACCAGGCGCAAGAGGCGGCGACGGCCGTGCAGAGCGGCGTCTCCGCGCTCGAGGCGCTGCGCGATTATTGGCCGCTGCTCGGCGTCGTCGGCCTCTCTGCCGCCGCCGCCTATTTCGTCTGGCGCGCCTGGCGCGGTGCATCGCTCGTCAAGGCGGCCCGCGTCGATGATGCCGCCTCTGGCCTCAATATCGGGAGATGAGCGCCATGCTCGAGATCATCAAAACGGCCGTGGAAGTCGTCGGCGGCTCTGTCGCCATCGGCCTCGCCATCGGCATAGGCGCGCCGCTGCTCTATGTCGGCTGGCTCGCCATTCGCCGCAAGTTGATCGGCTGAGGGCGCGCAATGCCGATCCTCGCCCTCCTCCCGATGCTGGTGAAGGGCGCGCTCGACGCGCTCTCCGCCGCCGTCCGCACGCCGATCGGCGCGGCGGCCGTCGCCGCGGGCCTCACCTGGCTCGTCGTCAGCCACAATGAGCGCGCCGCCTGCTCGGCGCGCGCTGAGGCGCTACGCCTCGAGCTCCAACGCGCGGCCGACGCCGAGCATGCGCGGCGCGAATCGGCGATCGGCGCGGCCGAGGCCGTCGGCCGCGCCGAAGCCGACGCCCTCGCCCGCAAAAACCTCGATCTCGAAATCCGACTGAAGGAAGCCGCCGATGCGTCCGCCGCTCTCGATCGCAGCCCTTGCCTTACTCGCGACAGCGTCATGCGCCTCGAAAGACTCGCCCGATAGCAGCCGGACCGAGCCGGTGCGCGAGCTGGCGCACGCTACAGCGCCCGGCGATCTCGACAAGCCTTGCGAGCGTCCGACCAGGCTGCCGCCACGCGCGCTCGCCGCCGGCGAGGTCGAGCGGCTCTGGGGGCGCGACCGGGTGGCTCTGGTGAGCTGCGGTGATCGCCATGGGGCGAATGTTCAGTGGCGTGAGCGTCGGGACTTGGGGCTGGCAGGCGAAGCGAAGTGAGGGCTGAACGGTGGCGCAAGGCGAGGGGGATATGATCGGGATGCTCGATCGCGCGAAAGATTGGCTATTGCCGCTGGCGAGCGGAGCGACGCCGGCGGCGATCTTCGGATGGCTGGCGGGACGCAAAAAGGCCGAGGCGGAAACGGCCAAGGTCGCCGCCGATGCGACGAAGGCGACGGCGGAAGCCTCCAAGGCGGAGGCCGAGGCCGACGCGGTCTATGCGGGCATTTTGAACGAGCGGTTCAAGGCGTTGATCGACGGCTATGAAAAGCGCATCGCCGACCTCACGGCCGAGGTCCATGGCCTGCGGGACGAGGTCAAGGCCTTGCGCCAGGCGCTCGACAGCCGGACCCGCGCCGAGGCGGAGGATGCGCGCCGCCGAGCCGGGCTCACTGGCGGCGCGACGGCAATCTCGACCGATGGCGATGTGCGAGACCTCGGCCGCGTCGTCTAGCGCCGCTCAGGTCAACAAAAGCATGAGCCCCGCCGGTCCGCCGGCGGGGCTTTTTGCGTTTTTGGGCCCGCTGGACGAGATTGCGCCATGGCTGGCGCACTCACTCTGCGGACATGTCCGCTCGACCCTCTGGAGATCGCATGCGAGCGCTGCGGTCGAGCCGGCCGCTACGGCCGCGCTGGGCTTGTCGAGCGATTCGGCGCCGACATTGCCCTACCCGACCTACTCCGCCGCCTCGCCGCCTGCGACCGCGCTACAGATATGAGCCATCCCTGTGGCGCTCACTATCCTGCGCTGCGGCCTCGCGCGCAGAATCGCTAATCCAATGGCCCCGAATTGGCCCACGAATGGGCCTTCGCATCGCTGGAAAAGTGAGGGAGCCGAGCGCCTATTTCTGGACCTATCGCGGCGAGAAAAAATCCCGCTTACGAACCCTAGGTGATTGAAAAATAGAGCTTGGCGAAGCCCCTCCGAGGCCTCCAGCCCCCTTCCCCTCGCTCTTTTCGGCCGCTAGAGCATTTTCCGATCGAACGGTATCGATCGATCGGAATCGCTCCGACGTTAGAATGCCGTTGGATCGGATAGGCCCTAGAGACGCTCGACCATCAGCGATTTCTCGAGAGCGCCGAGCTTCTCCGGCAGATCGGCGACCGTGTCGGCGAGAGCGGCGGCCAGCAGGCTCTCCGCCACCTCATGCTTATATTCGTCGAACACCAATTCCAGCGCGTCATAGGAATCGTCCTGAATCGGCCGCACCAGCGCGATGCTGGCGTGATCGTCGACCGATTGCGCGAGGCGATCGAAACGCGCGCGCGTCGTCTCCGGCAGCATGGATAAGACGGCCCGCTCATAAGCGCCGTCGAACATATCGCGCAACGCGAGCAGCTCGCGCATCAGTCGATAGAGCTCGATGACCTCGGGGCTGTTGGATGTTCGGAAAAGTTGATCCATAGGAAATCCTACTCTCTCGAATTCAATAATTTCGAGTTCAACCCGGTTCGGAACGCTTGTCAAGGTTGCGTTTGGGCCGGCGCACGCGCATCACGGCGCCGTTACCGTCCGATGATGCCGACGCTTGATCGCATCGATCTCCTCCAGCATCGCCTTCAGCGCGTCGATCGCCTCGCGCTCCTGCGCGGTGAGCTCGCATTGCGGATGAAAATGCGCGAGCAGCACGGCCATTGCGTCGCCGATGCGGCCGAGCTGCTTGCCATAGCTGCCGACGTCGGCGAGCACGTCCTCTTCCACCTGCGGCGCGCTCGAGCGCCCGAGATTTATGTTGATGAGGCCGAATTGCCCGCCATAAGGGCTGAAAACGGCGGTCCAGGGGTTGATGGTCTGGGCGACATCGCCCGAAAGCGGAAGCTTGAAATTGGCCATGAGAACGGCGCCTCGTGAAAAGGAAACGAAGGCCGAGCTTAACCCTTTTTCACGAATCGGCCAGCGGATGCGCGAGCGGCTCGGCGCGCCGACGCGACGCGATCCACAGAACCAGCGAGCCCAGCAGAATAGAGGCGGCCGAGCCCGCCAACACGCCGATCTTGGTGGCGCGCATCGCCGCCTCGTCCGCCTCGAAGGCGATCTGGCCGATGAAGAGGCTCATGGTGAAGCCGACCCCGCAGAGCACGGACACGCCATAGAGCTGGACCCAGCCGGTCTTGGGCGGCCGCGAGGCGATTCGCGTCGCCAGCGCCAGGGCGACGGCCACGAAGACTCCGAGCTGCTTGCCGAGAAAAAGGCCGAGCGCGACGCCCAGAAGAATGGGCGCGCCGGCCGCCCCGAGATCGCCGCCGCCGAGCGCCACCCCCGCATTGGCGAAGCCGAACAGCGGCAGCACGATAAAGGCGACGAACGGCCCGAGCGCATTCTCGAGCCGGTGCAGCGGCGTATGCTCCTCCGGGTCCGGCCCGGAGAGGCGCAGCGGAATCATGGCCGCCAGCAGCACGCCGGCGAGCGTCGCATGGACGCCGCTGAGCTGCACGAAATGCCAGAGCGCCACGCCGAGCAGGAGATAAGGCGCGAGAATCGTGACCTCGAAGAGATTGAGGCCGAGCAGCAGGAACAAGGTCACGCCCGCGCCCAGCATGGCAGGAGCCGACGGATCGCCGGCGTAGAACACCGCTATGATGACGATGGCGCCGAGATCGTCGAGAATGGCGAGCGCAGTGAGAAAGACTTTCAACGCGCCGGGCACGCGGTCCCCCAGCAGCGCCAGCACGCCGAGCGCGAAGGCGATGTCGGTCGCCGAAGGAATCGCCCAGCCGCGCGCCGCCGGGGAGTCGGCGTTGAAATAGGCGTAGATCAGCGCCGGCGCGGCCATGCCTCCGAGCGCCCCCACGCCGGGCAGCACGCGGGCGGACCAATGGCGCAAATGGCCGTCGAGCAGCTCGCGCTTGATCTCGAGGCCGACCAGCAGGAAAAACACCGCCATCAGCCCGTCATTGATCCAATGCAGCAGCGAATGGCCGGAGATCGGAGTCTCCAGCAGGCTGTGATAGGATTCGGCAAAAGGCGAGTTGGCGAGCGCGAGCGCCACTGCAGCGCTCGCCATCAGCACGACGCCGCCCGCCGCCTCGCTCGCAAGGAAGCGACGGAGAGTCGACGGCGCGGCGTGATGCAGGCGTTGTTTCATGGCGGGCGCCGCCCAAGGTGAGAAAGACGCGCCACACTTGAGCGATTTGCATCGCTCTGGCAAGAAAATCCGGCTCGGCGCACGAGTCGCCCGAATATGCGCAGGCAGGAGACGCAACATGACCCTCTTTCGCGCCATCGGCCTCATGTCCGGCACTTCCATGGACGGCGTGGACGTCGCGCTGCTCGATACCGACGGCGAAGCACGGCTCGCCTTCGGCCCGACCGGCTTCTTCCCTTATTCGGATGCAGATCGCGAGCTGCTTCGCTCGGCCCTCGCCGAGGCGACGCGCCTCGCGGACCGCGCCGCTCGGCCCGGGGCGGTCGGGGCGGCCGAGCGCCTCATCACCGAGCGCCACGCTCAGGCGGTCGAAGCCTTTTTGCGCGCCGAGAGGCTCGATCCGGCGAGCGTCGACATTTTGGGGTTTCACGGGCAGACCGTGCTGCATCGGCCACAGAGCCGGCTCACCGTCCAGATCGGCGACGCGCCGGCGCTGGCCGAGCGGCTCGGCGTCGATGTCGCCTATGATTTTCGCGGCGCCGATGTCGCCGCCGGCGGCGAGGGCGCGCCGCTCGTGCCGGCCTATCATCGCGCTCTGGTTGCATCCAGCGGGATCGAGGGGCCGGTCGCCGTCATCAATATAGGCGGCGTCGGTAATGTCACTTTCGTCGATGGCGACGCCGAGCCCCTCGCCTTCGACACAGGTCCCGGCAATGCGCTGATCGACGATCTGATGCTCGCCCGCACCGGCTCGCCGGTCGACCGCGACGGCGCGACCGCCGCCGAGGGCCGCGTCGACGAGGCGATTCTGCAATCCATGCTGAGTCATCCATATTTTCAGAAACTGCCGCCGAAGTCTTTAGACCGAAATGATTTTTCATTTCGTGCGACAGATGAGCTTTCGCTGGAGGACGCGGCCGCGACGCTCACCGCCTTCACCGCGGCCTCCCTCGCCCTCGCCTTTTCGCAGACGCCCTCGGCGCCGCGCCGCGCGATCGTCTGCGGCGGCGGCGCGCATAATCCGACGCTGATGCGCGCGCTCGCCGACCGCCTCCCCTGCCCGGTCGCCACGGCGGCGGAGGTCGGCTGGATGGGCGACGCCATAGAGGCGCAGGCTTTCGCCTTTCTCGCTGTGCGTGTGCTGAAAGGCCTGCCGCTGACCTTCCCCGGAACCACCGGGGTGAGCGCGCCGACCAAGGGCGGCGAGATCACCGCCGCGCAGCGCGGCCGCCGCGCCATCGGCTGAGCGAAGAGATCGCTCTAGCTTTCGCCGCCTCTTTCATTCCGCATTGAGGGTTTCGTCTTCAAATGCGCGACGCGAGAAGGAGGAAGCGTGACCGAGACGATTCAGCGTGACGAGGACGCCCACGCTTGGCCGAGCCGGCGCAATCTTCTGCTCGGCGCGCTCGGGGCGGTCTCGGCCGGCGTCGGAGCGGCGGTCGTCGAGCAGGTCTGGAAGCGCAAGGACCTCTCCGCCCGCTTCTTCAACACAATGTCGATCGAGGCCTTCGATCTGCCGCCGACGCCGGGGCTGACCTTCGCGGACGGACGTCCCATGCCGGGCTTCGGCGCCGGCGATCTCGCAGGCAAGCGCTCGCTCCTCTATCTCTGGGCCTCCTATTGCCCCAGCTGCCGCGCCGAGCATCACCTCTTGATGGCGCTGGCGCAAAAGGGCGTCGCCATCTACGGCGCCGATGTGAAGGACGATCCGGCCCATGCCCGCAGCTTTCTGGCCGAGCATGGCAATCCTTTCGTCGCCGTCGGGCAGGACCAGCGCGCCTTTCTGCAGCGGGCGCTGGGCGCGCGCGGGGTTCCGGCGAGCTTCGTCGTCGCGCCCGGCCCCAAGATCGATGTCTCGATCCTCGGCCCCATAGACGAGACCGCGATCGCGACTCGAATTTTGCCGGCGCTGGCGAAAAGCGCCTGACTCGGAACCGGGCCTGCGCGAGTCGAGCGAAGGCTCTGAGCACATTACCAAAAATTTGTAATATTAAATTTTGTTAACAAGTAGATTCCCGCCTCGCCCCAAATATTGCGAAAAATTAACTTGAGATCGGACCGCATAGAGCAGAGCCTCAGCTCGCTCCCGCCGGTTTGCGGCTCGCGTTTTCGAGACCGCCCCCGCCATCCGGCCCGCCCCGGCCCCGTCTCAGCGGATCGTGGGGACGGCGGGAGCGCTATCGAAACCGAGGTCCTGTCCCCATGACGAAATCCATCGTCGTGGCGAGCGCGCTCGCGCTCGCCTGCACTCTTGGTCCGGCGCTGGCCGCCGACCTTCCCTCCACCAAATCCGCGCCCGCCTTCATCCCGCCGGTCGCGCCGCCACCGATCTGGACCGGCCTCTACGCCGGTCTCAACGCCGGCTATACATGGTCCAATAGCGACACTGTCGCCCAAACCTATTGGGATACAGACGCCGCCGGCCTCGGCGCCAGCGCGCTCATCGGCAATTTTCCCGCCTCGATCAACGCCAATGTCTCCGGCTTCATCGGCGGCGGCCAGATCGGCTATAATTCCCAGGTCTCGGACAAATTCCTCTGGGGCGTGGAGGCCGATATTCAGGGCCTCGCCTCGAGTGGCTCCGCCGCCACGCTCACCGGCGCCTCCGCCTACACCACGCTCTCGCGCGGGATCGATTATATCGGCACGGCGCGCGGGCGGCTCGGCTATCTCATCACGCCGACACTTCTCGCCTATGCGACGGGCGGTCTCGCCTATGGCCAGACCAATCTCTCCGCGAGCTATCTCGGCGCGCCGACGATCGTCGCATCCGACTCCTATTCCGATCTTCGAATCGGCTATGCGGTCGGCGGCGGCCTCGAATGGCTGTTCGCGCCGCGATGGAGCGCCAAGGTCGAATATCTCTATTACGACCTCGGAACCGCCTCGACGCCCGGCGCCGTCTACGCCTACACATCGGCGCTCGGCTCGCAAATCTCGGGCGCACAATCCTCGACGCGCTTCGACGGCCATATCGCCCGCGCCGGGCTGAACTATCATTTCGACTGGTTCAAACCGGCGCCGATCGCCGCCAAATTCTGAGCATAAAAAAAGCGCGGCGCCCGGCGCCGCGCTCCCCGCGCCTGAATTCTGCTCGAGCTCAATCGCCCCGCGCAGGAATGGCGATGCGCGGCGGATTGCCGAGACGCTTGTCGAGATAGGCGTCGACATGAGCGATCAGCGGCTCGATGCGGTTCTCGAAGAAGTGGTTGGCGCCCTGCACAACCGCATGCTCGATGACGATGCCCTTCTGCGTCTTCAGCTTCTCGATGAGGCCGGTCACTTCCTTCAGCGGCGCGACGCGATCGATGTCGCCATGAATGAAGAGGCCCGAGGACGGGCACGGCGCCAGAAACGAGAAATCGAAGCGATTGGCCGGCGGCGCGACCGAGACGAAGCCCTCGATCTCCGGCCGGCGCATCAGCAATTGCATGCCGATCCAGGAGCCGAATGAGACGCCGGCGATCCAGCAGGCGCGCGCCTCGGGATTGACGGCCTGCGCCCAATCGAGCGCCGCGGCCGCGTCGGAGAGCTCGCCCGCGCCATGATCGAAAGAGCCCTGGCTGCGGCCGACGCCGCGAAAATTGAAGCGCAGGACGGAAAAGCCGCGCTCGGCGAAAGCATAATAGAGGTTGTAGACGATCTGATTGTTCATCGTGCCGCCGAACTGCGGATGCGGATGCAGCACGATGGCGATCGGCGCGCCGCGCTGCGCCGATTGATGAAAGCGGCCTTCGAGCCGGCCGGCGGGGCCGGTGAAAATGACCTCGGGCATGAAGTTCCTCGTCTCCCCCGCGCGAAAAACGCGCTTTTTTCGGCGGGCGGTTTTCGCCAGCGCCGAAAATGCGTTATGCTCCAGCCGGAGCGCCCTTTGCCGGGCGTCCGCGCGTCCGGCGCGCACCGAACCCGCGGCTCGTTTTCGGCCGAGCGGGCCTTCTAGCATGTGTGACGGCGCTAGATGCAAGAGTTTTGAAGGGTCGTGGCGCATTCTCGGCCGCCGATCTTCAGCTCGGCGGCGGCAGACGTTTCGCGAAGGGACGAGATTTCTTGGTCGATATCGTCCGGCGTCCTGCTCCGCTCGAGGCAACGGCTCCGCTGGAGACATCGCAGGCGGCGACCAAAGGCGGCCGCGATCTCGGTCTCGACTTCATCAAGGGAGTTTTGATCCTCCTCGTCGTTTTCGGCCATTCGATTCAATGGATCGTCCATGCGGGAACGGAAGACTATTGGGCGGATGGGCTGTTCAGGGCCATCTATCTCTTTCATATGCCGGCCTTCATCGCCGTCTCCGGCTATCTCGCGGCGAGCCGGATCGACGCCGCGACGAGCCTTCGCCAATTCCTCTTTCGCCGCACGCTGCCTCTGCTCCTCGCAATGGCGGTCTGGGCGGGCGTTTTGGCTTGGCCGAATCTCGCGCGCGCCTACGTCGGTCTCGAGACTCATGTCCTTTCGGACGTGTGGAGGGACTTTCTCGGCTCCTTTTGGTTCTTATGGACTGTCGTCGTCGGCTCCGCCGGAGCCTTCGCCGCGACGCGCTTCGGCGCCTATGAGCGAGCGGCGCTGCTGCTGATCGCGGCCGCGCTGCTGCTGGCGCCGCTGCCCGATTTTCCACGCTCGGTCATTCGCTACACGGCCGCCTTCTATCTCATCGCCTTTCTCGCCGGGCGCGCCGGCGTGACGATCCGCTCCATCCCGCCCCGCATCGCCGTCGCCGCCGGGGCGGCGGCTGCGGTCGGATGGCTATTCTGGAGGCAGGACACTTATATCTACAACAATGGCTTCGCCTATTGGCGGCCGGGCGTCGCCAGCCAACTGGCGCTGATGCTGCCGGTCTCCGTCGCGGCGACGCTGGCCTTTCTGCGAGCGGCGGTCGCTCTACACGACAGGATCGCGCATTCGGCGGCGGCGTGGACAATGGTCTCCCTCGGCGGAATGACGCTGGAAATCTATCTGACGCAAACAGTGGCGTTTCGTGCGACCTCGCTGCTGCCGGAATTCGCCGCCGGCTATCTCGATGCGGCGACGGCGACCGCGGCGATCGTCGCGGGGACGACGGCGCTCGTCGCCCTCTCCCGCCGTCTGCCCGGCGGGGGATTGCTCTGGGGCCGGCTGCCGGCCCTCCCATTCCGCGCGCGGAACGATTAGCTTCTCGATATGTCCGCTCCCCGCGCCTATCTCGACCATAACGCCACCACGCCGCTGCGGCCGCAGGCGCGCGACGCCATGCTCGCGGCGCTGGAGACGCTCGGCAATCCCTCATCCATCCATGCCGAAGGCCGCGCCGCCCGCGCGCTGATCGAGGCGGCGCGCTGTGAAATCGGCGCGGGACTTGGGACGAAATCACGCAATGTCGTCTTCACGTCCGGCTCGACCGAGGCCGCCAATCTGATTTTGACGCCTTTCTTACAACGAGACCAAACTACGGCGGAGATCGATCTGCTGCTCCTCGGCGCCGGCGAGCATCCGGCCGTTCTCGCCGGCCATCGCTTCCCCGCCGAGCGCGCCGAGACCATCGGGCTCGACCCGGAGGGCGGCCTGTCGCTCGATGCGCTGGCCGATACGCTGCAGCGCAACAAAGGTAAACGAATTCTGCTCGCCCTGCAGGCCGCCAACAATGAGACCGGCGCCATACAGCCGGTCGCCGCCGCGGCCGATCTCGTCCATGCGGCAGGGGGGCTCCTCATCTGCGACGCCACCCAGACGGTCGGCCGACTGGAGACCACATTCGCGGCCCTGCGGGTCGATGCTTTGTTCTTTTCCTCACATAAGATCGGAGGCCCTATGGGCGCCGGAGCACTGGCGTTCGCCGAGGACCGGCTCCATATCAGAGAGGCGCTTTTGCGCGGCGGAGGACAGGAGAGCGGACGCCGCGCCGGCACCGAGAATGTGGCCGCCATCGCCGGTTTCGCCGCGGCTTTCGCAGTCGCAAAAAAAAGCATGGCTGCGGAGGCCGAGAGGCTCGGCGCGCTGCGCGATCGGCTGGAGGCGAAAGTCGCAGAAATCTGGCCGGAAGCCATGTTTCTCGGCGCGAAAGGCCCAAGGCTCGCCAATACCTCGGCGTTTCTGACGCCGGGGCAGAAGACGCAGACTCTGCTGATGGCGCTCGATGTCGAAGGCGTGGCTCTCTCGTCGGGATCGGCCTGCTCCTCGGGCAAGGTGAAAGCGTCCCATGTGCTCGCCGCAATGGGCCTCGAGGAAAAGGCCGCGCTCAGGGCGAGCTTGGGTTGGAGTTCGACCGAGGAGCATGTAGATTTGTTTGGTATCGCTTTTGCAGGGGTCGCAAAGAGGATCAGGGCGCGGCGGACGGCCGCCTGAAGGGCGGCTCCGGCGGCTCTAATTTCGGCCGGCGGGCCTTGAACCCGTCGAGACGAGGAGAGGACACATGGCGGCTCGCCAGGAGACGGTGGCGCGCGTCGAAGAGATCGACGTCGACGCATATAAATACGGCTTCACCACCGATATCGAATCCGAAAAGGCCCCAAAGGGTCTCAGCGAGGATATCGTCCGCTTCATTTCGGCAAAGAAGAACGAGCCCGAATGGCTGACCGAGTGGCGGCTCGAGGCCTATCGGCGCTGGCTGACGATGGAGGAGCCCAAATGGGCTCGCGTCGACTATCCCGCGATCGACTATCAGGACCTCTATTACTATTCCGCGCCGAAATCGACGCCCGGCCCCAAGTCGCTGGACGAGGTCGATCCGGAGCTGCTGCGCACCTATGAGAAGCTCGGCATTCCGCTGCGCGAGCAGGAAGCGCTGGCCGGCGTCGAGCAGCGCAAGGTCGCTGTGGACGCGGTGTTCGACTCGGTCTCGGTGGCGACGACCTTCCGCGAGGAGCTGTCCAAGGTCGGCGTGATCTTCTGCCCGATCTCGGAAGCGGTGCGCGAGCATCCCGAGCTCGTCCGCAAATATCTCGGTTCTGTCGTGCCGGTGACGGATAATTTCTACGCCA
Organism: Methylosinus sp. sav-2; assembly: GCF_004366495.1. Taxonomy (NCBI): domain Bacteria; kingdom Pseudomonadati; phylum Pseudomonadota; class Alphaproteobacteria; order Hyphomicrobiales; family Methylocystaceae; genus Methylosinus; species Methylosinus sp. sav-2. The sequence continues at coordinate 112,811 of NZ_SOEJ01000006.1, read as the reverse complement.
CGCTGAATTCCGCCGTCTTCTCGGACGGGTCCTTCGTCTACATCCCGCCGGGCGTACGCTGCCCGATGGAGCTGTCGACCTATTTCCGCATCAATGAGAAGAACACGGGACAGTTCGAGCGCACGCTGATCATCGCCGACGCCGGCTCTTACGTCAGCTATCTCGAAGGCTGCACGGCGCCCAAGCGCGACGAGAACCAGCTGCACGCCGCCGTGGTCGAGCTTGTCGCTCTCGACGACGCCGAGATCAAATATTCGACGGTGCAGAACTGGTATCCCGGCGACAGCGAGGGTAAGGGCGGCATCTACAACTTCGTGACGAAGCGCGGCGATTGCCGCGGCAAGAACTCGCACATCTCCTGGACGCAGGTGGAGACGGGCTCCGCGGTGACGTGGAAATATCCGTCCTGCATTCTGCGCGGCGATAATTCGCAAGGCGAGTTCTATTCGATCGCAGTGTCGAACGGCTATCAGCAGGTCGACAGCGGCACGAAGATGATCCATCTCGGCAAGAACACCAAGAGCCGCATCATCTCCAAGGGCATCTCCGCAGGCCATTCGCAGAACACCTATCGTGGACAGGTGTCGGCGCATCGCAAGGCGGAAGGCGCGCGCAATTTCACAAATTGCGACAGCTTGCTCATCGGCGACAAATGCGGCGCGCATACGGTGCCCTACCTCGAGTCGAAGAACGCCTCCGCCGTGTTCGAGCATGAGGCGACGACGTCGAAAATCTCCGAGGACCAGCTGTTCTACTGCATGCAGCGCGGCCTCTCCGAAGAAGAGGCGACGGCGCTCATCGTCAATGGTTTCGTGCGCGACGTTCTGCAGAAGCTGCCCATGGAATTCGCAGTGGAAGCGCAGAAACTGATCGCAGTGAGCCTCGAAGGCAGCGTCGGTTGACGTATCGATGAGCAAAGAGGCGCTCTGCGTTTATTGAGCGCCTCTTTACGAGGCAGGCGAGCGACGAAACGGCCCCAATAGAGCGGCCCCCGAATTGCAACGTCCCTCGCACGACAGCGAACAGCCAACAGGACGACACCATGATCGAAATCAAGAATCTCCACGTCTCCATCGGCGAGCGTAAAATTCTCGACGGGCTGAACCTCACGGTGAAGGACGGCGAAGTGGCGGCCATCATGGGGCCGAACGGCACCGGCAAATCCACGCTCTCCTATGTCATCTCCGGCCGCGACGGCTATGACGTCACCGAGGGCGAGGTGCTGCTCGACGGCGAGAATATTCTGGGCCTCGAGCCGCATGAGCGCGCCGCCAAGGGCGTGTTCCTCGCCTTCCAATATCCGGTCGAGATTCCGGGCGTCGCGACGATGACCTTCCTCAAGGCCGCCGTGAACGCGCAGCGCCGCTCACGCGGCGAGGAAGAGCTGCAGACTCCGGACTTCATGAAGCTGATCCGCGAGGCTTCCACCAAGCTCGGCATCAATATGGACATGCTGAAGCGCGCGCTCAACGTCGGCTTCTCCGGCGGCGAGAAGAAGCGCATGGACATTCTGCAGATGAGCCTGCTGCAGCCGAAATTCGGCATTCTCGACGAGACCGACTCCGGCCTCGACATCGACGCGCTGCGCATCGTCTCCGAAGGCGTGAACGCGCTGCGCTCGCCGAACCGCAGCTTCCTCGTCATCACCCATTATCAGCGCCTGCTCGATTACATCAAGCCGGACACTGTGCATGTGATGGCCAAGGGCAAGATTCAGAAGACCGGCGGGCCGGAGCTCGCGCTCGAGCTCGAGAAGAGCGGCTATCGCGATTATGTCGGCGAAGCGGCGTGAGGATAAGATCATGACCGTGCAGGCGATCGACAAGAAGAGCGAGGCCGAGACGGCCTTCGCCGGCGCCTTCGAGGCGATGAAAGGCAAGGGCGCGTCGTCGTTGCGCCAGGCCTCGTGGGAGTTCTTCACGCGCAAAGGGCTTCCGACGCGTCGCGTCGAGGCGTGGCACTATACCGATCTGCGCGCCTCGCTGCGCACAGTGGCTCCGCTCGGCGCGCCGGGAGCGATCACGCTGCCGCCGACGACCCTCGGCCGTGTGCGTCTTGTCGTCGCCGACGGCGCCTTCCGGCCGGAGCTGTCCGATGTCGCGGCTCTGCCGGCCGGCGTCGAGCTCTCCTCTCTCGCCGATGTCCTCGCCAAGGAGGACGGCGCCGTCCTCACGGCGCTGGGCCTGCCGGAGAATGCGGGCGCCGACGCGGTCGTCGCTCTCAATGCGGCGCTGATGCAGGACGGCGTCGTTCTGCGCATCGCTCCGGCGACGGACGTCGCCAAGACGATCGAGATCCTGCTGCTCTCCACCGGCGGCGAGGCGCTCTCCTCCTTCACACGCTCGCTCGTCATCGTCGGCGACGGCGCCAAGGCGAAGATCGTCGAGACCTCTCTCGCCCTCGCGCCTTCCGGCGCGCAGGAGAACCACGTTCTCGCTTTCGCGATCGGCGCGGGCGCCGAGGTCGAGCATATCGCCGACATCGGTCCGCAATCGGAATCCGCCATCCGCCTGTTCAGCCTGCTGATCACGGCGCAGGCGAAAGCCGCGTTCAAATCGCTCGGCTTCGTCGAAGGCGGCGGCCTCGTGCGTCGGCAAATCTTCGCGCGGCTCGCCGGCGAGGAGGCGAGCGTCTCGCTCGACGGAATCTCTCTGCTCGGCGGCAAGGATCACGCGGATACGACGCTCGTCGTCGAGCATGCCGCGCCGCATTGCAAGAGCCGCGAGCGCTTCCGCAACGTGCTCGATGGTCAATCGACGGGCGTGTTCCAAGGCAAGGTGGTGGTGCGCCCGGGCGCGCAGAAGACCGACGGCTCCATGCAGTCGCGTGCGCTGCTGCTCAGCGAGAACGCCACAATGAACAATAAGCCGGAGCTGGAGATTTTCGCCGACGACGTCGTTTGCGGCCATGGCGCCACTTGCGGACGTCTCGACGCCGACCAGCTCTTCTATCTGGTGGCGCGCGGCCTGCCCAAGCATGAGGCCGAGGCGCTGCTGATCGAAGGCTTCGCCGGCGAGATCGTCGAGGCGCTCGGCGAAGAAGCGGCGCGCGACGCCTATTTCGAGCGCATCCGCAGCTGGCTCGGCAAGCGAGGGGGAGCGAAGTGAACCAGCCGCTCTTGGCCGAGGCCACGCCAGCCTATGATGTCGAGGCGATCCGCCGCGACTTCCCGATCCTGGCGGAAAAGCCCTATGGCAAGGATCTCGTCTATCTCGACAACGCCGCCTCGGCGCAGAAGCCGCGGCAGGTGATCGAGCGCATCTCCCAGGTCTACGAGCACGAATACGCCAATGTGCATCGCGGCCTGCATTATCTCGCCAATGCGGCGACCGACGCCTATGAGGGCGCGCGCGAATCCTTGCGCCGCTTCCTCAACGCCGGCGATCGCGAGGAGATCATCTTCACGCGCGGCGCGACGGAGGCGATCAATCTCGTCGCCTCCTCCTTCGGCCTCGCCAATATCGGCGAGGGCGACGAGATCATCCTCTCGATCATGGAGCATCACTCCAATATCGTGCCCTGGCATTTCCTCCGCGAGCGCAAGGGCGCGGTGCTGAAATGGATCGAGACCGACGATAATGGCGTCTTCTCGCTCGAGGATTTCGAGAAACTGATCACGCCGAAGACGAAGATCGTCGCGCTGACGCATATGTCCAATGTGCTGGCGGCGCCGACGCCGATCGCCGACGTCGTGCGCATCGCCCACGCCCATGGCGTGCCGGTTCTCGTCGACGGCTCGCAAGGCGCGGTGCATCTCGATGTCGACGTGCGCGCGCTGGACGTCGATTTCTACATCATCACCGGCCATAAGCTCTATGGGCCGACCGGCATAGGCGCTCTCTATGGCAAGCGCGAGTGGCTCGAGAAGCTGCCGCCTTTCGCCGGCGGCGGCGAGATGATCGAGACGGTCACGCGCGACTATGTGACCTACAACACGCCGCCGCATCGCTTCGAGGCCGGCACGCCGCCCATCGTGCAGGCGGCGGGTCTCGGCGCGGCGCTCGAATATATGCAGAAGATCGGCCGCCCGGCGATCCGCGCCCATGAGGCCGATCTCACCGCCTATGCGCATGAACGCCTCTCCGTTATACCGGGGCTTCGAATCTTCGGTCACGCTAAAGACAAGGGACCGATCGTCGCTTTCGATATGCCGGAGGCCCATGCCCACGACATAGCGACCGTTATCGACCGCTCGGGCGTCGCCGTGCGCGCCGGAACCCATTGCGCCATGCCGCTATTGCAGCGCTTCAACGTCACCTCCACCTGTCGCGCCTCTTTCGCAATGTATAATACGCGCGACGAGGTCGATCGTTTGGCGGAAGCGCTACTGAAAGCGAAGGCGCTGTTTTCTTGATAAGGAGACAGAATCATGACCAAGACCGATGACGCGGCGGAGCCGCAGGAAGTCGTGACCGGTCGGGAGCTGACTCGGGATGAGCAGCAGTCCCTGCCCGCGGGCCGATCGAAGGAAGAAGTCGAACGGCTGACGCAAGGCATTGTCGCCGCGCTGAAGACCGTCCAGGATCCCGAGATTCCCGCCGATATTTTCGAGCTGGGCCTGATTTACAATATCGACATCACGCCCGAGGACGTCGTCTATATCGACATGACCTTGACCGCGCCGGGCTGTCCCGTCGCCGGCCAGATCGTCGAGCAGGTGCAGAGCTCGGTGAGCCTCGTGCCGGGCGTGATGGCTGTCATCGTCAAGCTCGTCTTCGAGCCGCCATGGGATCAGAGCCGCATGTCGGACGAAGCCCGCATGACGCTCGACATGTGGTGAGCGTGAGGAGAGCCGATGGACACGCCCGCGCCGAAAATCGACGGGTGTCTCGAGACGGCTCTCTATGTCGAGGATTTGACGCGCGCCTCGCGTTTCTATGAGGATGCGCTCGGCCTCGAGCCCATGTTCGCCGATCAGCGGCTCATAGCCTATGATTGCGGCCCGCGCAGCGTGCTTCTACTATTTGCGCGGGAAACAATGGGCGAGACGGTGGTTCTGCCGGGGGGCGAGATACCGCCGCACGAAGGCCGCGGGCGTCTGCATTTCGCGCTCGCGATCCGGCTCGAGGATCTCGGCCTGTGGGAGCGGCGGCTCGCGGAGAAGAATGTGCCGATCGAGGCGCGGATGGAGTGGCCGCGTGGCGGGCGGAGCCTCTATTTCCGCGATCCCGACGGCAATCTCGTCGAGCTGGCGACTCCGGGCATATGGAAGAATTATTGATCGCGACGTCTGGCCGCGCATCCACGCGGAAGACGAAGGGATGTAGGGAGCGAACAGATGAACGTCATGAGCCTCAGCGACTCCGCGGCGGAGCGCGTGCGCGGCCTGCTCGCCGGCGCCGAGAACGCCAATATCGGCCTGCGCATTTCGGTGGAGAAGAGCGGCTGCGCCGGCATGGCCTATAAGATGGAGCTGGCCGAGCCCTCGCCGGGCGACGAGGTGATCGAGGAAAAAGGCGCACGCGTCATCGTCGCCGGCCAGGCGGTCATCTATCTGCTCGGCACGCGCATGGATCTCGATGTGCAGCAATTCTCGTCGAGCTTCGTGTTCCAGAACCCGAACCAGACCTCGGCCTGCGGCTGCGGCGAGAGCGTCGAATTGAACCCTGTCGATCCGAGCGCGGTCGAGAAGCATGTGAGCGGCTGAGTCCGGGAGTAAAGATGCGAGCCTGAAGGCTCGCGGTCCAACGCACGCCCTGGACCGCGAGCCTTCAGGCTCGCTCTACCTGTTGGTCGGTCCATCGAAACGGATTGCACCCGGCCGCGTAAGGCGCTAGGCCGCAGGCTCGAAACCGAGCGCGGGATATCGCAATGGCGGAAGGCAAAGGCCTTACTTATGCGCAGGCTGGCGTCGACATAGACGCGGGCAATCGATTGGTGGACATGATCCGTCCCGCTGTGCGTTCGACGCGCCGGCCGGGCGCGGATGGCGAGATCGGCGGCTTCGGCGGCCTCTTCGATCTCAAGGCGGCCGGCTTTTCCGATCCAGTGCTGGTCGCCGCCAATGACGGCGTCGGCACCAAGATCAAGATCGCGATCGAATCCGGCCTCCATGGCGCGATTGGCGTCGATCTCGTCGCAATGTGCGTCAACGATCTCGTCGTCCAGGGCGCTGAACCTCTGTTTTTCCTAGACTATTACGCGAGCGGCAAGCTCGAGCCGGATGCGGCGGCCTCCGTCGTCTCGGGGATCGCCGCCGGCTGCGTCGAGGCCGGCTGCGCGCTGCTGGGCGGCGAGACCGCGGAAATGCCGGGCCTCTATTCCAAGGGCGATTATGATCTCGCGGGCTTCGCCGTCGGCGCGGCCGAGCGCTCCCGCCTGCTGCCGCGCGCCGAGGTGAGGGAAGGCGATCTTCTGTTCGGTCTGCCCTCCTCCGGCGCCCATTCCAACGGCTTCTCGCTCATTCGCCGCATCGTCGCCGAGTCGGGCCTCGCCTGGGACGCGCCCGCGCCCTTCGCGGCTGGGCAGACGCTGGCCGAGGCGCTGCTCACACCGACGCGCATCTATGTGAAGCCGCTGCTCGCGGCGCTGAAGCGCAGCGAAAAAATCCTCGCCCTCGCTCATATCACCGGCGGCGGCTTTCCGGACAATCTGCCGCGCGTGCTGCCGAAGGGGCTGGGCGCCTCGCTCGATCTCGGCGCATTTCGCCCGCCGCCGGTCTTCTCCTGGCTCGCGCTGACGGGCGGCGTCGCGGAAGCCGAAATGCTGCGCACATTCAACTGCGGAATCGGCATGGTCGTGGTCGTCGCCAAAGACGGCGCGGACGAAGCCGTCGCGGCGCTGCGCGAAGCGGGCGAGACGCCGATCGCCATAGGCGAGATCGCAGCGGCGGGCGACGGGCCGCGCGTCGTCACGCATGGGACGCTGCCGCTGTGAGCCGGCGGCTGCGCACGGCGATCCTCATTTCCGGGCGCGGCTCCAATATGGACGCGCTGATCGAGGCGGCCCACGCGCCGGATTTTCCGGCCGAGATCGCGCTGGTCGTCTCCAATCGCCCGGAGGCCGCGGGCCTCGCCAAGGCCAAGACGGCCGGAATCGCCGTCGCCGCGGTCGATCACAAAATCTACGCCGGCCGGGAGGAGTTCGAGCGCTCGCTGCAGATCGTGCTGGAGACGCACCGAATCGACTTTCTCTGCCTCGCCGGCTTCATGCGGCTGCTGACGCCCTGGTTCATCGGCCAATGGCGCGGGCGCATGCTCAATATCCATCCGGCGCTGCTGCCCGCCTTTCGCGGCCTGCACACGCATGAGCGGGCGCTCGCCGATGGCGTGAAAATCCACGGCTGCACCGTCCATTTCGTGGTTCCGGAAATGGACGAAGGGCCGATCGTCGCCCAATCCGCCGTCGCCGTGCTCGATTCCGACACGCCGGACAGTCTCGCGGCGCGCGTGCTCGAGCAGGAGCATCTGCTCTATCCGCGGGCGTTGCGGCTCGTCGCTTCCGGCGCCGTCAGGGTGGATGGCAATCGCGTGCTCGGCGCGAGCCCGTCGCCGCTGCCGGCGCTCGCCGTCCCCTCCTCCGGCTGATCCTGCCGCGGGCATCCGGCGCCGTTGCGAAAGCCATGGCGGAAAGGATAGGACGCGCCGCCCTTGCACGGACTCGGTAGCGCGAAAACGCAGAGATAGACGCCGAACGCCAAAAGCTTTGCGAGGCCGAGCGCGCCGTCGAAGGGCGTCGCTATGAGCAGAATCGTGAGCGCCAGCAAACCTGTGGCCCTCACCCCCCAATAAACCCAGCGTTTCGTCATCATATCGCCCTTGCCGCCGTCGCGCGGACCGGCCCCAATGTTAACGCAAAGATACGAGACTTACTTAACTTTGTCGGCCACCAATATGATCTTTGTAGTTTCTCGATCATATTCTCGAAGCGGCTTCCGCAAAGAGGTTTTGATAATGATCAAATTATACTCGTTCGGTCCCTATTTCGGTCTTCCAGACGCAAGTCCCTTTGTACTCAAGACTATGACGCTGCTGAAATTCGCCGGCCTTCGCTATGTCGAGGATCATTCCGGCTTCGGCCGCGCACCCAAGGGCAAGCTGCCCTATATCGACGACGATGGAAAGATCGTCGCCGATTCGACCTTCATCCGCCTCTATCTCGAAAAAACCTATGGAATAGATTTCGACGCCGGCCTCACGGCGGAGCAACGCGCCGCCGGCTGGGCGATCGAGAAAATGCTGGAGGAGCATTATTATTGGCTGATGGTGCAGGCGCGCTGGATCGACGACGGCAATTTCGCGCGCGGCCCGGCGCAGTTTTTCGCGCGCGCTCCAGCTCTGATCCGCCCGCTCATAAAGGCGTTGATCCGGAAGAAGATCGCGCGCAGTCTTACGGCCCAGGGCCTCGGGCGGCATTCGAACGACGAGCTCGCCGTGCTGGCGCGGCGCGACATAGAGGCGCTCGCCGTGCTGCTCGGCGATAAGCCCTATCTATTCGGCGAGGCGCCCAGCGCCGCCGACGCCACGGCTTTCGCCATGGTGGCGGAATCGCTCATTGTCGAGCTTCGATCGCCCCTGAGCGAGGCAGTAGCGAGCAGACCCAATCTCGTGGCTTATCGAGACCGGGTGCTCGCCGCTTATTTTCCGAGCTATGTCGTCGCCTGAAAAATCAGCCGACGATCTCATTGCCCGAGAAGAACTGCGGGATCTCGATCGCCGCCGTCTCCGGGGCGTCGGAGCCATGCACGGAATTCTCGCCGATTGAGACGGCGAACTCCTTGCGGATCGTGCCCGGATCGGCGCTCGCCGGATTGGTCGCGCCCATGACGGTGCGATATTTGGCGATGGCGCCCTCGCCTTCCAGAACCTGGACGACAACCGGGCCGGAGGTGATCGATTCGATCAGCTCGCCGAAGAAGGGGCGTTCCTTATGGACGCCATAGAAGGTCTCGGCCTGCGCGCGCGTCAGTTGGATGCGCTTCTGCGCCACGATGCGGAGCCCAGCGTCCTCGATGAGGGCGTTGATCTTGCCGGTCAGATTACGCTTGGTGGCGTCCGGCTTGATGATGGAGAATGTGCGTTCGATCGCCATGGGCGCGTCGTCTCGTCGAGTTCGAGGATGGGATTTAAGATCGGGGCGCTTATAGCCGTCGGCCGGACGCCCGGCAACCCGGCCCGAGCGGCGACAATTTTCCTTTTGACCGCAACCGCGCGGCGTCGCGGCGAATTGCCCATGGCGGCGAGCGCTGATATGGCCAGAATTGCTCGCTTCATCGCTTGTATTTGAGAGGAACGCCCGGACATGTCTTTCACGCCGCGCCCGCTCGTCGCCGGAAATTGGAAAATGAACGGGCTTTCGGCGTCGCTCGGCGAGATCGAGACCATCGCCGCGCGCTATGACGCCGCCTTGCTGGAAAAGGTCGAGCTGGCGATCTGCCCGCCCGTCACTCTTCTGGAACGCGCGGCGCGCATTCTCGCCGGCGCGAAAATCGCGCTCGGCGGGCAGGACTGCCACGAAAAGCCGAGCGGCGCGCATACGGGCGATATTTCCGCCGAAATGCTGGCCGACGCCGGCGCGTCTTACGTGATCGTCGGCCATAGCGAGCGGCGCGCCGATCATGGCGAGAGCGATGCGATCATCCGCGCCAAAGCGGAGGCTGGCCTGCGCGCCGGGCTCACGCCCATCGTCTGCGTCGGCGAGACGCGCGCCGAGCGCGACGCCGGTCGCGCATCGGCGATCGTCGAAGCGCAGCTCGACGGCTCGCTGCCGCGCAGCGTCGCGCCGGATCATCTCGTCGTCGCCTATGAGCCCGTATGGGCGATCGGCACCGGCCTCACGCCGACGCCTCTCGACGTCGCGCAAATGCACGCCGCCATCCGCGCCCGGCTCGTCGCCCTCTTCGGCGCCGGCGCCGAGGCGACCCGCATTCTCTATGGCGGCTCGGTGAAGCCCGCCAACGCCGCCGAGCTGCTGCGCGTGAAAAATGTCAATGGCGCGCTCGTCGGCGGCGCCTCTTTGACCGCGAAGGAATTTCTGGAAATCGCCGAAATCTATCGCTGAGCAATGATATTCTCGCAATCGTTTCGCGATAGAGTCGCAGCGCGTAAGGGCGTCTTCGCCGTTTTCATTCGCTTTCATTGCTCGCGAGGAGATTTTCAATGTCCTACACGCTCATCGTCGCGACCTTTGTCGTCACCACCTCCCAGGCCGCCGGCGCAGTGGCGACCAACGCCATTCCCGGCTACGCCACCGAGGAGAAATGCGTCGAGGCGGCGCGCAAGCTGCAGCCGCGCGCCTCTCTCGGCATAGCCGCGGAAGGCAAGGAGAACGGCACGCCGCTGAACACGCGCATGACCGGATATTCGGGCCTCTGCGTGCCGGCGCCTTGACTCGCCTCCCCTGCTCCGCTTTAACTCTGCGGCCATGACCCTCGTCCGCTCCGCGCGCTACTATTGGTATTTTAGCTATCCTGCGCCGGCGGCGACGGGAGGCGAGCGCGTGTGAGCAAAAGACGCGAAGCCTGAAAACCCCGAGAGCCGCCAGTCCCGCTGGCGGCTTTTTTGTTCCGCGGCGCGACGCAAAATTGAAAAAGGAGCCCGCCGTGCCGACCGAGACCGACGACCTTCGCATCGTCAAGATCACCGAATTGAGCCCGCCCGCCGAGATCATGCGCGAGCTTCCGCGCAGCGAGAAGGCCAGCGCCACCGTGCTCGGCGCGCGCGCCGCCCTGCGCGAGATTTTGCGCGGGCGCGACGATCGCCTCGCCGTCGTCATCGGCCCCTGCTCGGTCCATGACCCAGACGCCGCGATCGAATACGCCCGCCTGCTCGCCGAGGCCAAGCGCGAGCTCGGCGACCGGCTCGAGATCATCATGCGCGTCTATTTCGAGAAGCCGCGCACCACGGTGGGCTGGAAGGGCCTCATCAATGATCCGCGCCTCGACGGCAGCTTCGACATAGAAGCCGGGCTGCGCCTCGCGCGGCGGCTGCTGCTCGAGGTCAATGAGCTCGGCCTGCCGGCCGGCTGCGAGTTCCTCGATATGACGACGCCGCAATATATCGCCGATCTCGTCGGCTGGGGCGCGATCGGCGCGCGCACCACGGAGAGCCAGGCGCATCGCGAGCTCGCCTCCGGCCTCTCCTGCCCGGTCGGCTTCAAGAACGGCACCGACGGCAATGTGCGCATCGCGCTCGACGCCGTGCTCTCCGCCTCGCAGCCGCATCATTTCCTCGCCGTCACCAAGGACGGCCGCTCGGCCATCGCCTCCACCAGCGGCAATGAGGATTGCCACATTATTCTGCGCGGCGGAAAGACGCCCAATTACGACGCCGCCAGCGTCGACGCCGCGGCCAAGGAAGCGGAGAAGTCCCGCGTCTCCCCCTTTCTGATGATCGACGCCTCGCACGCCAACAGCAGCAAGAAGCCCGAGAATCAGCCCGCCGTCGTCGAGGATGTGGCCCGGCAGATCGAGGCCGGCGAGCGACGCATCATCGGCCTGATGATCGAGAGCCATCTCGTCGCCGGACGGCAGGACATCGTTCCCGGCAAGCCGCTGGTCTATGGCCAGAGCGTCACCGACGGCTGCATCGACTGGACGACCTCGCTCGCCGCGCTGCGCCGCCTCGCCGCGGCCGTCGAGCGGCGGCGCGCCTCCGGCGGAGCGTCGGCGGGGCTGGTCTCGAGCGCCTGAGCCCCGCGACGATCCGCCGCAGAGCCCCCGTGACGCCTCCTATGCGACACCATATGAACACAAAGGCGGGAAACGGGGCTCGGCCGCCTGCGAGAGGAGTTGACGTCATGGAGATTTCTCTAGAACAGGCCGTCGAGATTCATGCGCGCGCGCTCACCCGCCGGCTGCGGCGGGACGCGCCCACCAATGCGCGTGAGCGGGCCGTCGATCTGCAGAGGGCCGGCGACAGCGAAGGCCATGGCGTCTGGCTTCGCGTCGCCGAGAGCGCCGAGCGGCTGCTGGGCGAAAAGGCCCGCGCCGAGGCCGCGCTGAATAGGTAGACTCCACGATAGGAACTGTCACAAAAGGTCATCGTCGTCGGTTTAGCGCTCTGCGGCAGAAACGAGTCGTGGAGCCGACCGATGATGCAGATCGCCGAAATGCTGGCGCCGAGCGGCCTCGATCCAATGCCGCTAGCCGGCGTCGCCCCCTCGAAGGCGCATGAGCGGACGCTGGCCAGCTATCTCCTCAACCGCCATCGCGGAGCCGCCGCCGTGCGCGATATTCTCATCGCGGACATTCGCGGCTTTGTCGATCTCGGCCAGTCGCGCGCCGCCGCCGATCTCCTGGTCGTGCTGACCATGCTGCTGGCGCGTTGGCCGGAGACGCGCCGGCGCGCGCCGCGGCCGCTGGCCTGGGACGCGACGGGGCCTACGCCATGCGACGCGTGAATCGGCGTCTCTGATCGATCGAACGCGCCGTTCGATCGGCGGCGCTCTAATGACGAGGTTCCGATTCGAGCGCGCGCGTCAGCTCGCCGATGATGCGCTCGACCAGCGCATTCTCGGCGTCGAAATAGGCGCGCTCCTCGCGCTCCAGCTCATCGAACTCCTCCGGCTCGCAAATCTCCTTGCGAATGTCGCAGAGCCGCTCGAAGCGTCGGCGCAGGCTGCCGACCAGCGCTTCGGCGTCGCTGCGCGCCAGCGTGAGCATGATATTCGGCTCCATCTCCTCCTCCCCTTTCGTCGCTCCCGCCCTCTCGCCAGAAATGGCGTGCGAAACCCGCGCGCGCAATGAAACGACGGTCCCGCTCGCGGAAAATGGATTGAAGCTTCTGTGTCATGCGCCAGTTAGAGCAAAACTTTCTCGAACCCTCTCGACCGAAGCGAAAGGAAGGCTCTCCATGGAACGTCGGGAATTCGTCGTCGCCGCCGTCGGCGCGGCCGCCGCCCTCTCCGCCACGCGCGCGCTGGCCGAGGATCAGACCGCCAATCCGCATGCCGAGCACATGATGCATGGACCGAAATTTCAGGCGCTGATGAAGACCAGCGCCGAATGCGTCTCCACCGGCAATGAATGCCTGCGCCATTGCTTCGGCATGTTGTCGATGAACGACACCAGCATGGCCGGCTGCACCAAGGCCGCCTATGATCTCGTCGCCGCCTGCGCCGCGCTCGAATCGCTGGCGGCGGTGAACTCGACCTTCACGCCGACCCTGGCGAAGGCGGTGGGCGACATATGCATGGCCTGCAAGAAGGAATGCGACCGCTTTCCGCAATATTCGGAATGCAAAGCCTGCGGCGACTCCTGCAAGGCCTGCGCGGAGGAATGCCGCAAGGTCTCCGTCTAAAGTCTCAATAGCGAATGAGCGTGCGCAGACCGACGACGAAGGCGCTGCGCAGGCTCCTGACTCCATTCGGGTCGCGCGGGTCTGCGATATTGCCGCCGGGGCGGCGGATATATTGCAGATCCGGCTGCAGCGTCCAGCCGGGAACGAGGCTCGCTATATAGGTCGCCTCGACCAGCGCCTCGCCGGAACGAATGGGCGCGAATTGATTGCCGAAAGCCGCCGTATCGCGATCGAGCCCACGCGCGCCATTGGAAACGCGCGCATAGCCGACGGCGACGCCGAAGAGATCATCCGGCCGCGCCGGCGCGCCGCGGAAGGAGACGCCGGCGTCGGCGTAGAAATTCACCAGATTGCGATCATTGGGCGCGGCCTCGGCGCGCGCGAAAGCGCCGGCGCCGCCTTCGTCCGATCGGAAGATCTGCTGATCGACCAGCGCATAGACACCGAAATTTCCGCGACGGCGAAGCGGAACGCCGGCGCTCGCGGGATCGGCGAGCGAAAGTCCGTCGGCGCCGAAACGCTCATCGGCAAAGACGCCGAAATGCCGCCAGCCGCCGATCTTGGCGACGCCCGGCAGATCGTCGACCGCATATTTCCATTGCCCCTCGCCGATGACGAAAGGCGCGTCCATCAGACGAAAGCGCACGCCATCCGCATTGCGGCGCTGCGGATCGGGAGACTCGAACGCGCCTTGGGGACCGGCCGGATCGCCGTCGAAGACAGCAGCGAGAATGGCGAAGCGCGCCGTCTCCCATTTCGCGCGCGCGCCGAGATTGGACAGTGGAAAAGCGGCGCCGCCGGCGGGCAGATCGGCGATGGCCAGCGCCGGCCAGCCGAAGCTGTTGTTGACGAAAATCTTCGCCGATGCGCGCGTCATGAATTCCTGATCCGCGCCCATCTGGCCGAGGCGAATGGAGGCGCCTTCGGCGACGCTCTGCTCGAACCAGGCCTCGAAGAGACGGGTCGTCGGCGTCGCCTCTATATTGCTGACGGGCATCAGCGCGCCCGTATAAAATTGATCTATGCCGCGCCCATGCAACTGCGAGGCGTTGGCGTGGAAGACGAGGCCCGTGAAGCCGAAGGCCTTGTCGAGATCGGCGTCCAAGGAAACGCGCAGCTTGCCGTCATAGATCGTTCCGCGCCGCAGGCCGCCGGAGACATCCGAAAAAGTCTCGCCGATATATTTGAGGCCGAATTCGAAGCCGCGCGCCGCGAGCGCGTCGCGCGCCGCCGCGGGCTGCGCCAGAGATTCGGGAAGGCTCGTCGCGATCGTCGGCGGATTATCGTTCTGGGGCGCGGGATCATGATGATCGCCGCCTCGCGCCGACGCCGCCTCGGCGAAAACCAGCGCCGCGGCGGCCGCGCCGAGGCCGATGATGATCTGGAGCGCTCGCATTCTCGTCCTTCGCACATTCTCCGCGTCGCAGCGTAAAGGCCGTGACACGGGAAATCAACGCGAACGCGGCCGTTACTGCGTGAGACGCGAGGCGGAGGAAACGGCGTTCAAGAACAGGGTCGACAGCGCCGAGCTGATGTCGCCGCCCGTGTTCACCTCGAAGAAGAGATCGGGGGAAGAGGCGCAGCTCTTCATATTGTCGGCGATCTGCGATGCGAAGGTGGCGACGGTCCCCTGGTAGAAGCCATTGCTCGGCACGGGATAATAGGTCGTGTAGAGAACCGCGATCCGAATTCCGCGGTTCTTGATCGTCGTGCAGAAGGAGGTGTCGACCGGCTGCAAGCAACGATAAAACGAGCCATAGGCGTTCGAATAGTTCCAATTCAGCGAAGTCGTGCAGGTTCCGCTGGAATAATAGCTCGCATCGATAACGCCATCGGTCACGAGCATCAGCACTTCCTGCGGCTTGTCGCCGGCGACGCGGGCGCCGCTGCCGGGCGCCGGCATGGTCGAGTTCAATCTGGTGAGCGCCTGATTGAGATCGGTCATCGCGTCATTGGTGTTCAACGCGCCGCCGGTCGTGACCGTATCGTAGGTCGAGCTGCTGGTCGGATAGGTGTACGACATATTGGCCGCGAGCACATTGTTCGAATCCATCAGCGGCGGCGTCATCGTCCCGATATTGGACTGGATGACGCTCACATTGCCGCGCGTCGTCGGGACGAGATTCTGCATCATCGTCACGCCGTAATTGAAGCTATAGGCCGCGAGGCGATAGGTCGCGCCATTGGAGGCCATCGTCGATTGCGCGGTCGTCGCGAGGCTCTTCGCCGCGTCCCGAACATTGTCGATGCGCAGCTTTATCCCGTTGTTCTCTGCGTAGGCATAGCTGTCGATCGTCCCCCAGCCGGGATAAGGCGTCGAATATTCATTGTCGCTGACATTCTTCTCATGGCAGGCGAAGGCGCATCCGAAGGCGTTCATCGCTGTCACGCCCGCCTGTGTGGCGGGCAGCTCCATAGACGGCGAATTGTCGAGCAGCAGATAAAAATCGATATTGCGCGCCGTCGTCGCGGTCGCCGAGGCGGTCACCGTTATGTTCGATGTCCGCAAGCCGTAGAAGCCGCCGAAAGAGTTCTGCACGTTCGTCGTATAAGTGACTGACACGCTGCGTGTCATGGAGCCGGGCGCAGGATCGTCGCCGCCGTCGACCGTGAGACTGGCGGCGTCATAGGTCACTCGCGTGATCTGCGTCATCTGAGCGGCGAACATCGTCCTTGCCGCCGCCTGGGCGACGGTCCAAGACTTCAGCATCATTGGCGGCGTCGTCGCCGCGAGCGCGGCGGCGTCGGCCGCGGCGTAGAGCTGCGTCTTGATGCGCCCGGCGTTCGCATAATCGATGGCGCCGCCGGCGGCGATCATCAGAGGAATCGCCGTCAGCGCGAATATGATCGCGACATTGCCTCCTCGATGAGCAAAGAATTTGCCGAGAGTCCGAAACATCATCATGCGTCGCGCGGCCATTTCGTTCAATTCACCCGGGGCACGGATGAGGTGATGCGGGGGTTGATGTAGAATGTGTAGCGGATCGGCACGGCCGGGATTATCTTGGCGCCGAAAGGCGGCGTATAATTATAGCGCACATAGGCGTAGATCAGCGACGTGCTCGCCTGCGCCATGCCGGCCGGAAGCACGAAGGTCGAGCCATCGACGAGTTTCGTCGTGTTGAAAGGCTCGTTCCACACGATCTTTGTTGTCTCGCCTTTCTCATCGGTCGTGAGCTCGGCGAGTATGATCGTCAGATTGGCGGTCGAGAAAGGCGAGATAATCTGCGTCGAGGCGTTCAATATCGTCGTGAGATCGGCGGTGGACACGCTCGCGCGACGCGCGACGAGATCGGTCAGCGTGCGGCCTGTGATCGCCACCTTGCGACTGATGCTGATCGCCTCGCCGAGCGTGAACTCGCTGACGAGGATCAGCACGGCGATCGGAATCATCAGCGCGAATTCGACCGCGATCATGCCGCGCTCGTCGCGCCGAAGCGCGCCGGCGCGCCGGCCGGCGTTCGACGTTAAGCGACTGAGACAGCGCATTCGCAATGGGCCTGCTCCGATGTTTACGAGTAGGGCTCGACCTGGAATACGGCGGTCGCCATCAACAAGCGCTTGCCGTTCGGCAGATTGGCGAGATTGAATCCGAGCGGTCCACCGACGACAGGAAATTGATAGATCACGCGCAGCACGAGAACGCTGCCGACGCCGCCGGTCTGGAATTTCCAGCTATTGGTGACATTGCCGCTGGAATCATAGGTGAGGACGGGAGCCGAAGTATCGACAGAGGCGAAAGCGCTCGCCGTCTGCAGATCGACGATCAGCTGTGTGCAAGTAAAGAGCGCCGTCAGTCCGCCGCAGACCTTGGTCGTGAATTGCTCCTGCTTGAGTCCGCCCTTCTGCACCGCGCCGGTAAGAAGCATGCGCGCCGATTTCTCGACGGCGGATTCCAGCTCCTGCTGCGCGAGAAACACCACGCCGACTTGGCAGATCGCGATCAGAATCGCAAACAGCGGAGCCGCGATGAAGGCGAATTCGACGATCGCGGCGCCCCGACGACAGGCGAGCAGCCCCGCGCCACGGGTGCGCGGCTTCGCCGGTCCTTCGTCGTTGTCCTCGCTGCGCATGCCGATTCTCGCTCCCCGCCGCAGCATGACCGTAGCCGACAAACAAAGAGTTACCAGAGCTCGGCTATTACGGCGCCTGCGGCGGGCGCACGCTCGGCGCTCGCCCCCGAAGAGCGAGCGCCATGAGCCTTCGTATTGACGCGCCGCGCACGGGGCACTTATCTACTGCGGCTTTGCGCCATCTCAGGACGAGGACATACGAGATCGATGTCGTTTTTCCGTTCCGCCGGCCTCTGCCTCTCGCTCTCTCTCCTGCTCATGGGGTGCGACGGCGGCTCCAATCTCGGTCCTGTCTCGGCGGAAGAGCGCGAGGCGCTGATTCGCAATGCGGCGACCACCGCGCCGAATCTGCAGCCCGGCGAGAAAATCCGCGTCACCGTCTTCGGCGAGGACCGCCTCTCAGGCGAATATGAGATCGACCCCGCCGGCTTTATTTCGCTGCCGCTGGCCGGCACGGTGAAGGCGGCCGGCTTCAGCAAGCCGCAGCTCGAACAGGAATTGGCGAAAAAATTCCGCGGCGAGTATCTGCGCAATCCCAAGGTGACAGTCGATGTCGCGAGCTTTCGTCCCTTCTACATAATGGGCGAGGTCGGCAAGCCCGGCGAATATTCGTTCAAGAGCGGACTCAATGTGATGAGCGCGATAGCGCTCGCCGGCGGCTCGACCTATCGGGCCAGCAGATCGACCGTTCTCATCCAGCATGTGGGCGAGCAAGGGTTCAAGGAATATCCGCTGGCGCCCACCATTCCCGTGCTGCCCGGCGATCTCGTGCGCGTGCCGGAGCGCTATTTTTGACGGCCCCGCCCCGCCTCTCGCCCTGAGAGACTAAGGGGCGCAGGCTTGACTGCGGGCGCGTTTCACTTACAAGCTGAACGCCTTCGAGAGGGCGTTATGAAGAGCAATTTGCTGCCGAATGGCGTCGCGGCGGGGATCGCGCTCATAATTTCGGCCGGTTCCGTCGCCCGCGGCGAGGAAATTCCGGCCGGCGTCACCGCCATGGGTCCCAGTCCCGAGGAAGGCCTCGCGATCGACGGCTGGATCGTCTATCCGTCCCTCTTCATCGGCTCCGTCTTCAACGACAATATCTATTCGACCGCCACTGATCGGCGCTCCGCCGTCGGCGTGCGCGTGCGGCCGTCGGTCCAGGCGGGCCTCGACAACGGCCTGCACAAATCCACGGCCTATGTGAGCGCCGACGCGCAATTCTATCCAGGATTGGGCGCGCAATTTCGGCTGTCGCCGACGCCGACGATCGATGTCGACCCCACCAATGTGACCGGCCGCGCCGGGATAAATCACATTTGGTCGCCATTCAGCGACCTCAACGTGTATGTTTCCGCCGATTACACGCGGCAGAGCGGTCTGTTCGGCTCTAATTTCGGAGCCACGGCGCCCAATGTCACCGTTCCGACCGGCTATACAGTGTCGGCCTCGCAGCAATTCTCCAATCAGTTCTCCGGCTCTGTCGCCGTCGAGAAGAAAATTTCCGATTGGTTCGTGCGCGCGACGACCGGCGTCCAATATGTCTCCTATGACAGCCGGCCGATCGGCTCGCTGGCCGCGAGCGGCGACGTGCAGAACGGTCTGAGCTACACGGCCACGCTGCGCGGCGGAATGTGGCTCTCGCCGATGTTCTACGGCTTCGTCGAGCCGACGCTCGATCTGCGCCGCTATGAGAACTCGATCTCCGACACCAATGGCTATCGCATCGTCGGCGGTCTCGGCTCGGATCTCATCGGCCTGTTCCGTGGCGAGGTCTATGGGGGCTATCAGAGCCAGTCCAGCGTGCAGAATTTTCCCGGTGGCGAGGTCACCAAACCCGCCTTCGGCGCAAGGCTGCACTATTATCCGACGCCCTATCTGACATTGACCGCGACGGTCGATCAAATGCTCGCCGCCGCCGCCGCGCCGACAGCCCTCGCGGGCCGTCTCGGCCAATGGTCGCCAGCGACGCTCAACACGCAATCCAAGCTGCAGATCGATTACGCCATCTCTCCCTTCTGGACCGCCTATGCGCGCGGCGGCTATGGCGAGACGCGCTGGACCAATTCGCCGCGCGCCGACACCGTGTGGGCGGCCGGCGGCGGCATCAGCTACACATTCTGGCGCAACATCGCGATCTCGCTGGACTATCAGCTTCAGAAGACCAGCTCCAATGTCAGCGGCGTCTTCGGCGCCATCGGCTATTCCACGGCGAGTTGGGGATTTACGCAGAATGTCGTGTCGGCCGGCGTAACCTATCGCTATTGAGCGCGCCGCGCCAAAGAGCTGGTCGCGCATGAGTCGCCCCGGCCTCGACCCGCCCTCATTCGTGGCGATATGATCTCCCCTCCGCAACCGCGCCTTTGGGATGAAAAGCGCCGCATTCACCCCAATGGCGGCAGCATGGACAAGCGCCTCTTGCAGAAGCTCGCGCCTTTTTCGCAGGAGTCCTCGCTCCCGACCGAAAGCTCCCGCGAGCCGGCGCGCGGATTTTTCGCCGATCTATGGGGGGAAGGCGGCTTCGAGGCGCTTCTCCTCCTCGGCCTCGTGGCCGGATTGGCCGTCGCGCCCTTATGGCTCGGCGGCAATCGCCTGCCGGCCTGGGGCGTGAACGGGCTGTATTTTCCGGCGCTGGTCCTTCTCTTCGAGCTCGGCGTCCTCTTCGCCGGCCGCCGCCACGCCGTATCGATCACAGCCATCGCCGGTCCGGCGGCGCTCTTCAGCGCGGCGCTGCTGTGGATTTGCGTGCAGGCTTCCCCGCTCGCCTCTGGAGCGCTCGCGCATCCGATCTGGAGCATGGCGAGCGAGGCGCTGGAGCGTCCGCTCGACGGCGCGATCTCGGTCGATCGCGGCCAGACCCTCGTCTTCCTGCTTCGCCTCGCGACGGCGGCCAGCGTCTTCTGGCTGGCGCTCCAATTGTCGCGCCGCTCGCATCGCGCGCATTTTCTGCTGCAGGCGATCGCGGTCATCGTGGCGGCCTATTCCGCCTATGGGCTCTTTCTCTCGGCCTTCCTCTCGGCGACGATTCCGTTTTTCGACGCGCCCGCCCAAGGCCTTTTCGTGCGCTCCACCTTCGTCAACCGCAACAACTTCGCTACCTATGCGGGCATAGGGCTGGCAACGACGCTCGCGCTCCTCATTCCGCTCGCTGACCGAGACGCCCCGCGCGAAGCGGGCGCGCTCGCCGCTCGGCTGGCGCGGCGGCTGGAAGCGGCGGGCCTCGGCGGCTGGCTCCTGCTCGCGGCTGCGTTCGTGATCTTCGTCGCTCTGCTCGGCACAGTGTCGCGCGGCGGCATTCTGGCGACGATTCTCGGCGCTGGCGCCGTGCTCGCCCTCGCCTATTCGCGCGGCCGGCGCGGCGGAGAAAACGCTGGAGCCGTCGCGCTCGTCGTCGCTGGGCTCTCGGCGACGATTTTCTATTTCGGCGATCTCATTGTCCGTCGCGCGCTCGACTCCGGCCTCGACGATGGCGGGCGCCTCGCCGTCTTCTCCATCACCCTTCGCGCCATTCTCGACACGCCGCTGCTGGGTTATGGCTATGGCGCCTTCGCCACGCTGTTTCCGCTCTATCGCGACCGTTCGATTCCGACGGCCGATATATGGGACAAGGCGCATAACGCCTATTTGGAGGTGTTCTTGGGGCTCGGTCTCGTCTTCGGCGCAGCGCTCGTCGGCGCGCTCTTCTGGCTCGCGGCGAAATGCGTCATCGGCGCGGCGACGCGGCGGCGGGCCTCGGCTCCGGCGGTTGCAGCCGCCGCCTGCTCGCTGCTCGTCGGCGTCCATGCTCTCGTCGATTTCGGCATTCAGATAGAGGCCGTGGCGCTCACCTACATGGCCATTCTCGGCGCCGGCGTCGCCCAGGCCGAGAGCTCGCGCCTCTCCCTCTCCGACTAGCCCCCTGGAAAGCGCATTGATGCTGAAACGTCTCGAGACACAAAGGGAGGCGCCCGCGCCGGCCGAAGCGGAAACGGGCTTCGACATCCATGGCTATGTCAATTTCGTCTGGCGTCAGTGGAAGCTGATCGCCGGGGTGACGGCGCTGTTCCTGCTCGTCGCCGCCGTCGAAACGGCGCGCACGACGCCGCTCTACACCGCCTCGGCGCAGCTGCTGCTCGATCCGCATAAGGAGAAGGCCGGCGGGCAAGACGCGATCATGACCGACGCCGCGCTCGATCTGCCGACGATCGAGAGCCAGATCGCCATCATCAAATCCAGCGCGCTGCTCCGCCGCGTCGTGGAGAAGGAGCGGCTCGTCGAGGATGCGGAATTCGGCGCGCGCACCCGCGGCGGCGGCGGCGGTCTCCTCGACCGTCTCCGCGAGCTGCTCTCCCGCAATGCGCCGCCGCAATCGGCGCCCGCCAAATCGGCTGCATCGTCGCTCGGCGGCTCGCCAGAGACAGTCGCCACTGTCGAGAATGTCAAGCAGGCGGTGGCCGTGGCGCGCGCCGGCCAGGCCTATGTGATCAACGTCTCCTTCACCTCCGCGGACAAGGAGAAGGCCGCAAATCTCGCCAATGCGATCGCCGACGCCTATGTGGTCGACAAGCTGGACGCACGTTTCGAGGCGGCGCGGCGCGCCTCCGCCTGGCTGTCCGATCGCCTCGTCGAGCTGCGCCAGCAGCTGCGCGAGTCGGAGGAGGCGGTGGCGCGCTTTCGCGCCGAGAATAATCTCAGCGGCTCCACGCCCGGCGCAACGCTCAATCAGGATCAGCTCGCCCAGCTCAATGGCCGCCTCGTGCAGGCGCGGGCGGAGACTGCCGAGAAGAAGGCGCGGCTCGACATGCTGCAAAAGCTCGAGGCGCGCGGCGGCGGCATAGCGCAGCTGCCGGACGTCTCCAGCGGCGCCAGCGCGGAGCTGCGCCGACAGGCGAGCGATCTCTCGCGCCAGGAGGCGGAGCTGCTCGCGCGCTACAATCCGAGCCATCCCTCCGTCGTCAATCTGCGCGCGCAGATCGCCGACGTCCATCGCGCCATCGCCGCCGAGTCGCAGCGCCTCGCCGCCAATATTCGCAATGAGCACGAGCTGGCCAAGGCGCGGCAGGAGGCGATCGAGAAGACGCTGCGGGAAGTGACCGGCGCCAATGATCTCGACAATACGAAAGCCATAACGCTGCGCGAGCTGGAGCGCACCGCCGCCGTCAACAAGAGCCTGTTCGAGGATTTTCTGCAGCGCGAGCGCGTGACGCAGGAGCAATCGACCTTCGAGGCGCGCGACGCCCGCATCATCACGCCGGCTCTGGCGCCGGTCACGCCGACCTCGC
Source organism: Methylosinus sp. sav-2 (assembly GCF_004366495.1). Taxonomy (NCBI): domain Bacteria; kingdom Pseudomonadati; phylum Pseudomonadota; class Alphaproteobacteria; order Hyphomicrobiales; family Methylocystaceae; genus Methylosinus; species Methylosinus sp. sav-2. The sequence goes on along the minus strand of NZ_SOEJ01000006.1, from coordinate 90,257 downwards.
CCAAGCCGCTTCAATCCATGCTCGTCGCTCTCGTCCTCGGCCTGATGGCGGGCACGCTCGGCGCCTATGCGCTGGAGATGTTCAACGCCGGCTTCGCGACGCCGCGCGAGATAGAGGATTTTCTCGCTCTGCCGCTGCTCGCCTCCATCTCGCGCATGGATCACCGCGAGCTGTCGGTGAACGGCTCCGTCGTCTCCATTCCCGAATATCCGCTCGCCAAGCCGCTGTCGCGTCTCAGCGAGGCGCTGCGCTCGCTGCGCAGCGCCATACAGATGAGCGATGTCGACAATCCGCCCAAGGTTTTGCAATTCACCTCGACCATCCCTGGCGAGGGCAAATCCACGCTCGCCATAGCGCTCGCCGGCTCGGCGGCGCAATCGGGACAAAAAGTGCTCGTCATCGACGGCGATCTGCGCCGTCCCTCGGCGTCACGCTATTTCGGCGCCGATAAGAAGCTCGGCCTCGTCGATTGTCTCATCGGCGCGGCGGAACTGCATTCGGCGCTCGTCTACAATGAAACATTGAAGCTCTGGTTTCTCCCGGCCGGCGGCAAGACGCAGAACCCGCCCGATCTGCTCTTGTCCGAGCGGCTGCGGACGCTGGTCGCGAGCCTGCGCGAGCAATTCGATCTCATCGTCATAGACACCCCGCCCATAGGGCCGGTCGTCGATCCGCTCATCATCTCCAATCTCGTCGACAAGGTGATCTTCATCGTGCGCTGGTCGTCGACAGCGCGCGAGATGGTGGCGCATTCGATCGAGCGGCTGTCTGGCCACAAAAAGGTGGCGGGCGTCGTGTTCAATCAGGTAATCGACTCCAAGGCGCAGAAATACGGCAAGCACGCCTATTCCTATTATTACGGCGGCCGCTACTACAAGAAATACTACGCCGAATGAGCCGCATCGTGACCGCCGTCGTCATCATTGCAATCTCCATGGCGGCCATGGCGGGGGCCGCGCGGCTGCTTTTCTTCGGCCTCGCCGATATTTCCGCCGAGGCGACGACCGCGCAAAGGACGCTCGCGCCTTTCCTCGACGATCCACTCGTCGGAACATTGGCGCAGGCGCGGCTGCTCGAGCTCGACGCCGGCGCGAGCGATGAGGAGCGGCGCGAGCGATCGCGCAATCTGCTGACGCGCGCCCCGCTCTCCGGCGGGGCCTGGCTCGCATTCGCGCAAGCCGGATTCGAGACCGAGGAGCCGATGGCGAAGGTCGAGCGCGCGCTTCTCATGTCGGCGCTCGTCGGTCGCAATGAAGGCTGGCTGATGGCGCGGCGCGCCGGCTTCGCCATTCCGATCTGGCCACAGCTCTCCGCCGCCGCGCGCCGCAGCATCGTCGATGATCTGCTCGGCGGATGGGAGGGCGCGGCCGGCGCCGATCGCGAGGCGCTCGTCTCCATCGTCTATCTCTCGCCGGAGCAGACAAAGACCGAGATACGCGAGGCGCTGCTGCGCGCCGGCGCCGCGGGCGAGACGATCAGCGCCGAGATCGGCCTCGCGCCCACGCCGAGGGAGAGATGAGCCCTATGGACGAGCGCGCCTCGGCCTCGATGCGCGACGACGCGCGCAGGCCGATCACGATCATAGAAGCGCGACCAGGCTGGCGCCTCTATGATTTTCGCGAGGCCTTCGCCTATCGCGAGCTGCTCTATGTGCTGGCCGCGCGCGATCTCAAATTGCGCTACAAGCAGACCGCGCTCGGCGCCGCCTGGGCGCTGCTGCAGCCGCTGACGATGATGATCGTGCTCTCCATCGTCTTCGGACGTCTCGCCGGTCTTCCGTCCGATGGCGCGCCCTACCCCGTCTTCGCGCTGGCGGGCCTATTGCCCTGGACCTTCTTCGCCAATGTCGCGCCGACCGCGGGCGCTTCGCTCGTCGCCTCGTCCAACATCGTCACCAAGGTCTATTTCCCGCGCCTGTTGATCCCGCTGTCGACGGCTGGCGCGCCGCTCGTCGATCTCGCGATCTCCGCTCTGCTGCTCTTCGCCGTCATGGCGTGGAACGGCGTCGGCCTGCGCTGGAGCCAGCTCGCAGCGCCTTTCTTCGTGCTCGGCGTCGTCATCACGGCGCTCGGCGTCGGCGTGCTGCTGTCGGCGCTCACTGTCGCCTATCGCGACTTTCGCCATGTCGTGCCCTTTCTCATCCAATTCTGGATGTTCGCCTCGCCGGTCGCCTATCCGGTCTCCCTCGTTCCCACAGAATGGCGCTGGCTCTATTTCCTCAATCCCATGGCCGGCATGATCGACGGCTTCCGCCACGCGCTCATCGGATCGCCGCCGGATATCAGCGGCGTCGTCATCTCCGGCGCCTCGGCGCTCGCGATCTTCTGCCTCGGCGTCGCCTATTTCGCGCGCGTCGAGCGCGGCTTCGCGGATATCGTATGATGCGTAGAGGCGGAATCGCCATCCGCGCCGAAGGCGTGTCGAAGCTCTATCGCATCGGCGCGCCGGCGCGCGCCTATCGCACGCTGCGCGAGGCGCTAGTGGACGCCGCCGCGGCGCCTTTCGAGCGGCTGCGCGGCCGCGCGCGCGCGGCGGAGGCGGACACGCGTTTCTGGGCGCTGCGCGACGTCTCCTTCGAAATCGCCGAGGGCGAAATCGTCGGCGTCGTCGGCCGCAACGGCGCCGGCAAATCCACTTTGCTGAAGATCCTCTCGCGCATCACCGATCCGACGGAAGGCCGCGCGACGCTCGAGGGCCGCGTCGCCAGCCTGCTGGAGGTGGGCACGGGATTTCACCCCGAGCTCACCGGCCGCGAAAACATTTTTCTCAACGGCGCCATTCTCGGAATGCGCCGCGCCGACATTGCGAAGCGCTTCGACGCCATCGTCGATTTCGCCGAGATCGAGCGCTTCATCGACACGCCGGTGAAGCATTATTCGAGCGGAATGTATGTGCGCCTCGCCTTCGCCGTGGCCGCCCATCTCGAGCCGGACATTCTCGTCGTCGACGAGGTGCTCGCCGTCGGCGATGCGCGCTTTCAGCAAAAATGCCTCGGCAAGATCGACGAGGTCTCGCGCAAAGGCGGGCGCACGGTTCTGCTCGTCAGCCATAATCTCGCGGCGGTGAAGAGTCTCGCGACGAGCGGCCTCGTCTTCGATCGCGGACGGCTCGTGCTGCAGGGCAGTGTCGACGACGCCATCGCCGCCTATGGAAGGCTGCAGCAGGACGGCGGCGCCGACGAGGCCGAGCATGATTGGGGCGCCGGCGCGCATACGCGCATACGCTCGGTCGAGATGATCGGCGACGACGGCCCGACGCGCGTCTATCTGCCGGGGACGCCGCTGCGGCTGCGCATCATTCTCGACACGGATGGAACACCGGGCCTCTCCGTCGATGTGTTTCTCGCCAATGCGCAGCGCGCGCGCATCGCGCTCTGGTCGTTGAGCCATTTCGACGCCATGTCGCTGCCCGCCGAGCCCGGCTGCTATGAGCTGACGATAGAGGCGGCGCCGATCCATCTCGCCTCGGGACAATATTGCATCGATGTCGCCACCGCGGTGACGATGGTGAATTGGGATCATCAGGTCTATGAGGCGCTCGCCTTCGAGACGCCGTTCTCCAACGTCGGCGGCGGCAGCTGGGACTTCAAGCAATCCTTCGGCTTCGGCTTCGTCGCCCTGCCCTCGACGACGCCGCCCAAGCTCGCACGGCTCGACGAGAGACGCGCATGAATCTCCTCTATTGCGGCTGCGCGCCGGTCGAGCGCTCCTGTCACGGCTCGCTGTTTCTGTATCGGCTCTTGGAGTCGTGGCCCGCCGAAAATCTGCGGATCGTCGAGGGCTATCTCGGCCCCTCGGACCCTGCCCGCCGCCTGCCGGGCGTGCGCTATGCGGGATTGACGCGCAAGCCGCCGCGCCTGCAATTCACGCGCTTTGCGTCCTATTTCGAGGCGGCGGTCGAGCGCTTCGCCGCCTATGACGCGCCGCGCGTGCAGCGGCGCGTCGGCGATTGGCGCGTGGACGCCATCGTCACAGTGGGGCAGCATCATTCCTGGCGCGCGGCGGCGGCCTTCGCGGCGCGGCGCGGCCTGCCGCTGCATCTCATCATGCATGACGATTGGCCGCGCACCGCTCTGCGCAGCCCGGCGCATGAGCGCACGCGCGATCGCTATTTCGGCGCCGTCTATCGCGGCGCGGCGTCGCGGCTCTGCATCTCTGCGCGAATGGCGGAGGAATACGCCGCTCGCTATGGCGCGCCGGGCGATGTGCTGCCGCCATTCCGTGCGCGCGAGGCGACGGCGATGGCGCCACAAGCGCGGCCGGATCGTCCCTTCACGCTCGCTTTCGCGGGCAGCGTCCATTGGCCGGGCCTCGCGGCGGCGCTGCGCGACGCCGCCGCAGCCATGGCCGCCATCGGCGGGCGCATGCTGATCTTCGGCCCGCTTACCGCGGCGGCGGCTCGATCCATCGGCCTTTGCCACGCCTCGACGATCATCGGCGGCATGGTCGCGGGGCAAGATTTTCTCGCCGAGCTGACGGCGCGCGCCGACGCTCTGTTTCTTCCCTTCTCTTTTTTCGAGGATGAGCGGCCCGCTATGCGCCTCTCCTTTCCGAGCAAGCTCGTCGATTACACGCTCACGCGCCTGCCCATTGTTCTCTACGGCCCGCCCGATTGCACGGCGGCGGAATGGTCGCGCGCCAATGACGACGCGCTGATGCATGTCGAGACGCCCAACGTGGCGGCGCTCGCCGCGGCGCTCGCCGCATTGGCGCACGATCCGCTGCTGCGCCAACGCCTCGGCGCGACGGCCGGCGCGGCCGGCGACCGCGATTTCTCTTATCGAGACGCGCAGGCAAAATTCGCGGCGGCGCTCGGGCTCGAGGACGCCCGATGCTAGAGGATCGCGAGACCGCGCCGCGCATAAGCGCAATCGTGCCGACCTATGGCCGCGCGCAATCGCTGCGACGGCTTCTCGAATCCCTCGCGACGCAGACGCTCGGCGTTTTTGAGATTGTCATCGCCGATGGCGGCGGAGACGCGGAGACGCGCGCGGTCGCCGAAGACCCGCTCTGGCGCGCGCGAGGCCTCGCAATCCGCTTCCTCGCCGTCTCGCCGCCCAATGCGGTGCGACAGCGCCGCGCCGCGATCGACGCATCGCAGGGAGCATTGCTGCTGCTGCTCGACGATGATGTCGCGCTCGAAAAAGATTGCGTCGCGGAGCTCGCCCACGCGCTCGCGTCGCGGGCCGACAGCGTCGGCGTGATGGCGAATATGAGCAATGACGGCTGGCCGCCGCCGACCCGCGTTTGGCGTTTCGTGCTGCGCCGCCTGCTCGGCTTTGGCGAGGGCGAATGGCAAGGGCGCGTCATCGGCCCGCTGCTGCGCTACGGCTTCTCGCCGGCGCCGGCGGACATCGCCGAGAGCGAATGGATCGGCGGCGCAACAGCGATGATCCGCCGCTCGGCCTATGTCGCTACCGGCGGATTCTCGGATTTCTTCCTGCATCGCTGCACGATGAGCGAGGATGTCGATCTCTCCTTGAAGCTGCGCCGCTTCGGCGCGCTCTATTTCGCGCCGCGCGCGCGCATCGCGCATTTTCATGCGGCGGACGGACGCGTCTCGGCGCGGATCGCCGCCGAGGACGACATATTCAATCGCTATATGATCCTTCGCCGCACGCTCGGGCGCTCGCGCGCGCATGCGCTCTCGCTCATCGTCGCCTACGCAATTCTCGAATCTCTCGGCTCGACGCTGCGGCTGCTCGGCGCCGCAGGGCCGCTCTCGCGCGAGATTTTGCGCGGGCGCGCGAAGGGCCTCGCCCGCATCGTCGCCGGATGGGCGGAACGATGAGCGAGCCGCCACAGATCACCGCGACAGTGGCCGCCTTCGCACGCATCTCGCAGACATTGGACACGCTGCGACGGCTCGAGGCCTGCCGTCCGCCGCCGGCCGAGATCATCGTTCACGTCGACGCCGCGCGGCATGATTGCGCCGATGCGGTGCGCGCGGCTTTTCCAGCGGTACGCGTCATCGTCAGCGAGACGAGCGTCGGGCCGGGCGGCGGACGCAGCCGGATGACAGCGGCCGCGCGCCACGAGCTCGTCGCCGCTTTCGACGATGATTCCTATCCGATGGACGCGGATTTCTTCGCCCGCGCCGGCGAGATTTTCGCGCGCTTCCCCGACCTCTCTCTGGCGACGTCGCAGATCGTCCATCCCGGCGAGACGCCGGCGCCGGATCGGCGCGCGCTGCGCGAAGCCTGCGGCTTCAATGGCGGCGGCGTCGTGTTTCGGCGCAGCCATCTCCTCGAGGCGGGCGGCTATCTGCCATTGCCGCTCGCCTATGGCGTCGAGGAGGAGGATATGGCGCTGCGCCTCATCGAGCGCGGGCGCCGGCTCGTCTTCACGCCCTATCTGCGCGTGTTCCACAATTCCGATCTCGCGCATCACGCCGAGCCGCGCATCAATGCGGCGAGCATCGCCAATATCGCACTGCTCGCCTTTCTGCGCTATCCGCCGCGCTTCTATCCGCTGGCGGCGCTGCAGCTCGCCAATCGTGTCCTCTTCTGCCTGCGCATCGGACGCAGGCGCGGCGTCGTCGCCGGGCTGGCGATGATCCCGCATCATCTTTGGCGAATGCGCGCGCACAGGCGCCTCGTGTCGAAGGCTGCGGTCGCCGCCAAGCTCGCCTTGCGCAAAGGAGGCTGGAGCGATTTCTGACGCGCATGACCCCATGGATTGGATCGTCTGCCAGATCGGCGCGCGCGAGCATTACGCCCTGCCCGCCGCTCTGCACGAGCGCGGCCTGCTGCGCGCGCTCGTCACCGATATCTGGCTGCCGCCCGATCGCCCATGGAGCCGCGCGCTGCGCGCCGTCAGCCCGCGTCTCGCCGCCCGCTATTCGGCGCGGCTCGAAAGCGCGTGCGTCTTCGCCGACACGCTCCCCTCCATCGCCTCGCGGAGCGCCGCGCGGCTGGCGCCGGGCGCGAACTGGTCCGGCCTGCACGCCGATAATCTGCGTTTCGATCGTTTCGCCGCGGCCCGGCTGCAAAGGATGCGCGCGCCAGCGGGCGGCGTCGCGCTCTGCTACAGCTACGCCGCCGCGCAGAGCTTGCGCGCAGCGCGGAGCCGCGGCTTCGCCACCATATTGAACCAGATCGACGGCGGCCCGCAGGAGGCGGCGCTGATCTCCGCGCTGGCGCAAAGTTATGGCGCGCGAGCGGATGCGCCGCCCGAGACCTATTGGCGCCGCTGGCGCGAGGAATGCGTGACAGCGGATATGATCCTCGTCAATTCCGCCTGGGCGCGGGACTGTCTCATCGCCGAAGGCGTCCCGCGCGGGAAGCTCGCCATTGCGCCGCTGATGTATCGCCCGGAGCGCCCGAGCGCGGCGCTGCATTACCCGGAGCGTTTCGACGCGGATCATCCGCTCACAGTGCTTTTTCTGGGGGCCTTCTCGCTGCGCAAGGGCGCGCGGACGTTGCTGGAGGCGGCCGCCATGCTGCGCGGCGAGCCGATCCGATTTCTCGTCGTCGGACGCGACGAGCTGGGCGCCGCCGCGCAAAAGGATTATGCCGATATTCGCTTCCTCGGCGAGGTTCCGCGCGACGAAACCTCCGACTTCTATCGAAAGGCGCATGTGTTCGTCCTGCCGACGCATTCCGACGGCTTCGCGCTCACCCAGCTCGAGGCGCAGGCGCATGGGCTGCCGGCGATCGTCTCGCGGCGCTGCGGCGACGTCGTGCTCGACGGCGCGAGCGGCCTGCTGCTGCCGGATCAGAGCGCCGCATCTCTGCGCGACGCGCTGCTCTGGGCGCTGCGCCATCCGCAGCGCCTCGCCGCAATGTCGGCGCGCGCGATCTCCCGCGCCGCCGATTTTAGGCCCGAGGCGGTGATCGGGCAGCTGCGCGAGATCGGGCGTGAAGCGCTGCGCCGGCGCGACGCGGCCGCGGGAGCCTAGCGGGCATGCGGCCGCTTCCCGGCGACGCCGGCGTCGCGCTCGCGGGCTCGGCCATCATCGGCGCCGGCGCCGTCCTCGCCGTCGCGCTGACGCCGATCGACTACGCGCCGCAGGGCGCCATGTTCCTGCCGGCGGCGGCATTGGCGACGAGCCTGCTCGCAATCCCGCTGATGCGCGGTCTAGCCGAGGGGCTGCACGGCTTGTTGCATGCCGAGAATCTTCTCCTCGTCGCGATCATCTATTGGATCCTGCTCGATCTGCTGCAGGGCGCCTATCCGCTGGACGAGCTCGGCCGCGACGATGTGATCGCCGCGCTGGAGACGATCGCCGTCTTCGCCCTCTTCATCCCGCTCGGGCGGCTCATTCCGACGATCGGTGCGCCGAGGCCGATCGCGCGCGCCGCGCGGGCCGATCTGCCGGCGCAAAACGCCTTCATCGCCGTCTGCCTCTGCTTTGCTCTGTGCATCTCCTCCTATGGCATTCCGGCGAGATTTGATCCGGCGCGGATGATCGATGGGCTGTTTCAGCCGCGCTTCAGCGCGCCCTGGTCGCGCGGAGATCTCGGCGGCTGGGACGCCTTCATCGATCATCTCGCCTATTTCGGCTATGTGCTGCCCGCTGCCACAGTGCTGGTGGCGACGCGCGCCAAGGCGCGCTGGGCCGATCCGCGCGTCTGGATTTCCGTTCTGCTCACCGCCATCGTCTGCGCCTTCATCGCGCAGAGCGGCGGCCGCCGGATCATCGGCATGATGCTCGGCTCCGGCCTTCTGCTGTGGATGATATTGAAGGAGCGCTTCTCCATCGTGCGGGCCGCGGTCGTCGCCGGCGGCGCGGTCGGCGTGCTGAGCCTGCTGCAATTCATCCTGCTCATCCGCAATGTCGGGCTCGAAGGCTTTTTGAGCGGCGACGTCGGCCTCGAGGATTTCGAGTTCGCCGGCCAGTTTCATGTCGACGATAATTTCCTGCGGCTCGCCCAGATCATTCATTATTTCCCCGATGTCGTCGAATATGTCGGCTGGAAGCAGATCTATTACGTGCTGGTGCGGCCCATTCCGCGCGCGCTATGGCCGGACAAGCCGATCGACGCCGGCTTCAGCCTGCCGGGGCTGGTCGGCAAATCCGACGTCTCGCTGTCCAGCTCGATCATCGGCGAGCTCTACGCCTCCTATGGGATCGCCGCCGTCATCCTCGGCGCGCTGCTGCTCGGCTGGGCGGCGGCCTCCTGGACGGCGCTGCTGCGCGAGCGCAGCGAGAACGCCCGCGTTCTCTACTGCCTCGGCCTGATGGTGTTCTTCGTCGGCATGCGCTCGATGCAGGAGATCATTCTGATGACCTACGCCGTGCTCGCATGGACGGTCGTCAGCCTCGTCACCTCCAAGAAATCCAGCGGCCAATCCGGCGCAACGACGCCGCCCGCCCGAGACGATAGCGAGCAGAAGTGCGAACCATCGTCATCGTGACCAACATGCCCTCGCCCTATCAGGCGCGCCTGTTCGATCTCCTCTCCGCGGAGGGGCGGATCGCGCTGCGTGTGATTTATGAGCGCATGCGCGCTCCCGATCGCGAATGGCGCGCGCCGACGCTGGCGCATGAGCACGCCTGTTGCAGCGAGACGCCTTTCGAGCAATTGGCGCAATGGATGCGCGACAGCGATCTCTGCGTTTTCGGTGCCTATCGCAATCCTTTCGTGCAACGGCTACTGAAGCTCCGCTTTTCCTCCCGCCGCCCTTTCGCATTTTGGGGCGAGCGCTTCGGCTATCAGGCGCCGCCGGCTCTCGGCGCGCTCTATAGGCGCTGGGCCATGCGCGCCTTTCATGCGAGCGCCGCCGAAATGTGGGGCATGGGCGAGATGGCCGTCGCCTCCTATCGGCGCGAGTTCGGCCCGCGCCGACGCTATCGAAACCTCCCCTATACGTCCGATCTCTCGGGCTTTCTGGCGATCGAGCGCGGCGACGCCGAGCCGCGCGCGCCACGCCTCCTGTTCTCCGGCGCGCTGATCGCGCGCAAAGGCGTCGATCTCCTTATCGCCGCTCTCGAGCGAATGCTCGCCGATGGCGTCGCGCTCGAAGCGGCTTTCGTCGGCGACGGACCGCTGCGCGCGGATGTGGAGCGGCTGGCGTTGCGCTTTCCAGATCGCATCGAGCGCGTCGGCTTCGCTCAAATGGAAGCGTTGCCGCAGATCTACGCCCGCGCCGATGTGCTGGTCGCGCCGTCGCGTCACGACGGCTGGGGGCTCGTCGTCATCGAGGGCATGGCCGCCGGCATGCCCGTTCTGGCGAGCGATCGGACCGGCGCCGCGGTCGAACGCGTCACCGCGAAAAACGGATGGTTGATCCCCGCGGGCGACGCCGCGGCGCTCGAGCGGGCGCTGCGCGAGATCGCGCGCACGCCGATCGCGCGGCTGCGCGCCATGGGCGCGAATGGCCGCGCGCAGAGCCGCGACTATCGCGTCGAGGCAGGCTGCGAGCGGCTGCTCGAGGCGATGCTCGGCTGCCTCGCCGAGGCACGCTGACGGAGGCACGAGACTGCGCATCCTCCATGTCACGCCCACCTATCTGCCGGCGGTCCGCTATGGCGGCACGATCCACGCTGTGCATGGGCTCGCCAAGGCGCAAGCGGCGCTCGGCCATGCGGTCGAGGTCTATACGACCAATGTCGACGGCCCTGGCGTCACGCCGACGCCGCTCGGCGCGCGCGTCGAGCTCGACGGCGTCGGCGTCACCTATTTCGCCACCGGCCTCGGACGACGTATCTACCGATCCCCCGCCATGGGCGTGGCGCTGCGACGCCATGCGGCGGATTTCCATATTCTGCATCTCCATTCCGTCTATCTGTGGCCGCCATTGGCGGCGGCGCGCATAGCGAGGCGCCACGGCGCGCCCTATGTGCTCTCGCCGCATGGAATGCTGGTCGCCTCGCTGGTGCGGGCCAAGAGCGCGCTCATCAAATCCGCCTGGATCGCACTGTTCGAGCGCCGCACCATTCGCGAGGCGGCGGCGCTCCATCTCGCCTCGTGGCGCGAGGCCGACGATCTGCGCGCCTTCCGCTTCGATCTGCCGCCTCTGGCCGTCATCGGCCACGGCGTCGAGGCCGCCACCCTGCGACCAGAACAGAATATCGGCGGCGATATCGTCGCGGCCATCGCCGGCGGTCCTTTCGTCCTCGCCTTCGGACGCATCGACTGGAAGAAAAATCTCGCGGCGCTGATCGTGGCGGTCGCGCGGACGCCCGATCTGCGCTGCGTCATCGCCGGCAATGACGAGGACGGCCGCGCGGCGGAGCTCGCGCGTCTTGCGGCGCGGCTCGGCGTCGGCGCGCGCGTGACGATCATCGCGCGGCAGATCGGCGAGCCCGACAGATCGGCGCTCTATCGCGCCTGTCTCTGTCTCGCGCTCGTCTCGCTCAATGAGAATTTCGGCAATGTCGCTCTCGAGGCGATGTCGCATGGCCGGCCGGTCGTCGTTTCCCACACGGCCGGCGTCGCCGAGGCGGTCGCGGGCGAGCGCGCGGGCGTCGTCGTCGCGCCGGAGGCCCGCTCTATCGCGCGCGGCCTCGCGATCATCGCGGCCGATGCGTGCGCAGCCGAGGAGATGGGCGCGCGCGGGCGCGTCGCCGTCGAGAAGCGATGGAGCTGGACCGCCGTCGCCGCGGAAATGGTCGCGCATTACGAAGATGTGCTAAAGCAATCTTCCATGCGAGGCGTCCCGTAAAATGACCCGCCCTTCCCTGCTGGATCGGATCACCCCGGTTCTCCTCACCTATGACGAGGAGCCGAACATCGCCCGCACCTTGTCGCGGCTGCGCTGGGCGAGATCCATTGTCGTCGTCGACAGCGGCAGCGCGGATCGAACGCTGGCGATCCTGCGCGCCGATGCGCGCGTGCGCGTCTTCTCGCGGCCTTTCGACACGCATGCGAGCCAATGGCGCTTCGCCATGACGGAGACCGGCGTCGCCACCGAATGGATATTGCGTCTCGACGCCGATTATCGCCTCGGCGACGCGCTCATCGAGGAATTGCGCGCGCTGCGGCCGGGGCCGGATGTCGCGGCCTATGAGATCGGCTTCGATTATGAGATTTTCGGCCGACCGCTGAGCGGCTCGCTCTATCCGCCGAAAGCCGCGCTGCTGCGCCGAGGGCGTTTTTCCGTCTATGATCGCGGCCATGCCGAGGGCTGGCGCGTCGATGGCCCGGTCGAGACGCTCGCGGGCAAAATCACCCATGACGATCGCAAATCCACGGCGCGCTTCGTCGCCTCGCAAATCCGCTATATGTCGCGCGAGGTGGAGCGGCTCGACGCGGACGAGCCGCCTTCGCTGATCCGCCGTCTGCGCAACCTTCCGCCGCTGGCGCCGATCGTCGTCTTCCTCTACGCCTATTTCGCCAAGGGCCTGTTTCTCGACGGCCGCGCCGGCCTCTATTACGCGCTGCAGCGGCTCGTCGCGGAGTCGATCCTCGCATTGATGGCGTTGGAGAAGCGGCTGACTTCTACGACGAAGATCGCGCCAACGCCGCAGAAGGCCGAGCGAGAGGAAGTCCGGTAGCGCCGCCTCAGATCGATCGCCCCGGCGCCAGCGTCGGCGATTTCGCTCGGCCCTGCGGCCGCAGGCCGACCGTCTCCGCCCTTCCGCGCGCGCCTTCGAACTCGCGGCGATACCAGCCGGTGGCGTGATCGACCGCGGCCCGATTCAGTCTTTCCCCGGTGAAGGCGATGGCGAGCGTGCCGAAGACGATGGCCAGATCGAGCCGCCACGAGGCGTGGCGAATATACCAGACATCGAGCGCGTTCTTCTCCTCGGGCGTGACCAGCGTTCCGCCCTTGATCTGCGCCCATCCGGTGACGCCCGGCCGCACGCTGAGCCGCCGCCGCGGATCGGCCGGCTGATCCACCGGCAGCAGAGGGCGCGGGCCGATCAACGACATATGGCCGATGATCACATTGTAGAGCTGCGGAATCTCGTCCAGCCGGGCGGCGCGAATGGCGCGGCCGATCCTCGACAAGCGGCGCTCCTTGGGCACGCGGCGGCCATGGCGGTCGAAGGGCGGCCGAAAGGTGCGGAACTTATAGACGAAGAAGCGCTCGCCATTGCGTCCCACCCGCTGCTGCCAGAAAACGATGGGCGCGCCGACGTCGATGAGGATGGCGCAAGCCACGATCAGCGCCGTCGGCACGGCGAAGACGAGCAGCAGGCTCGTCGCCAGAAGATCGATCACGCGCTTGGAGCCGAAATAATCCGGCGTGTCGAAACGCCCATCCGGCGGCCCTCCGAGCGGCGTCTCCGGCCGCGCCTGCCGCGGGGCGAGATTGAGCGCTTCCGCAATGGGGACGCAATCGCGGCCGCGCGCGTCGCATTGCGCGGCGACATCCTTCAGCAGCTCGGCCGGCAAGGCCTCCTTATCATCGGCGAGCCACACTTCGTCGATCTCGACGCCATGCTCGGCATATTCGTCGAGCACCGCGCCAATGTCCTGCGGTAGAGCGACGATCGAGACGCCGCCGACCTTGCGCCCCACGAAGGAAGGCCGCGCGTCCAACGCGGCGACGATCTGCGTCGTCCGCGGCAGCTGATAGTCGATGAGCTTGATCGCCACAGAGGCGAAGCGATCGACGCCGATCAGGATCACGCGCCGCAACGCCACCGACGGATCGGCGATGTCGGTCTCGAGCTCCCTGCGCCAGACCTCCCGGTGATGCAGGCGCGTCATCCCCCGGATCGCGATGAGGCCGGCGGCGAGCACGAGGACATAGATCAGCGGCGTGGAGCGCGGCACGCCCTCGAGCCGCGTGAGCGTGAACAGAACGACGCTGCTCGAGGCGACCGCGCAGGCCGAGGCGACGCAGACATCGACAGCGTCGCGCAGCGAGAAAAACTGCCCCATGCGGTCGCTGAGGCGGAAACCCCACATGACCAGCAGCGTGCAGGCGATGGATAGGAAGGCGTAGCGATAAGGCGCGGGCAGGTCGTGCGCGAGATCGCCGGCCTCGAGCAGCTGAGGGTCGCGCAGGGCGAGGGCGATGAAAGGCGCAGCCGTCGCCCAGCCGATGTCGGCCAGCTGGAGACGAAAGGCAATTCGATCCCTAGATGCCGGCGACGCTACCCTCATATTGAAAATATTCCCAGCGCAAACAGTGATTTACCACTAAAAGCGGGATGCTCGATCTTGAGCATAGGCGAGATAATATGTCAACAATGGGGCTCGCTCGATTCCGCGCGCGCATAAAAGCGCGACGAAACGCGGCCTCTCGCGATTTCGTCGGCGGGCGATATGCTCTAGACTTGCGATCCGTCACGTCAAAACTCGGGGCGCGACGGGGACCGGGCCAGTGAGATGACGATTTCGAGATTGACGCAATTTCAGGCTTTGCAGACCGGGCTTCCGACCGTCCTTCCTCCCAATTTGCGCATCTATGCGGTCGGCGACATTCACGGCCGCGCCGATCTGCTCGACACGCTCGCGCGGCGGATCGAGGCGGAGCTCGACACTGCGCCGGCGGAGACGCTGACGATCTTCCTCGGCGACTATGTCGATCGCGGGCTGCAATCCTCGACCGTGGTCGAATGGCTGAGCCGACGCGATTTTCCGACGCCCTTCATCGCGCTGCGCGGCAATCACGAGGAGATATTTCTGCGCTTCCTCGAGGACGAATCCGTGCTCGAGGGCTGGCGCAAGTTCGGAGGCGTGGAGACGCTGCATTCCTATGGGGTGGACGTCTCCTCCGTCATGCGCGGCCGCAATTACGAGGAGGCGCGCCGCGCGCTGACGGCGCGGCTTCCGGATCACCATCTGCAATTCATGCTGGAGACGACGCTGACGGCGAACTTCGGAGATTATTTCTTCTGCCATGCGGGCGTGAAGCCCGGCGTGCCGCTCGCCCAGCAGAAGGCCGAAGATCTGCTCTGGATCCGCGAGGAGTTTCTGAGCTTCGAGGGCGGATGGGGGAAAGTGATCGTCCACGGCCATACGCCCGTCTCCGAGCCGGACATTCAGCCCAATCGCATCAATGTCGACACGGGAGCTTTCGCGACCTCGGTGCTCACCGCTCTCGTGCTCGAGGGCGACAGCCGCCGCATGCTGTTCGCGGACCGCTTCTGACCGCGCCGCGAGCGATGCGCGAGCGCTCGACGACGGCGTTCTGGCTCGACGCGCGCAGCCGCAAGCTCCGCGCCGCTGCGCAATTCCTCCGCCGGCGCTGGCCGCCGCTGCTCGGCGCGACAATGCTCGCCCTGCTCGCCGGCGCGGCCTTCCTGGTCATGGCGACGCCGCGCTACACCGCCTCCGCGCAATTGCTGATCGAGATGCGGCCGGATCGTTCGATCGGCGCCGATGCGATCTTGGCGCATGCGCCGATCAACCGGCAGACGATGAAGAGCGACATAGCGGTCATAAGATCGGCGGCGCTGCTGCGGCGCGTCGTGGAGCGGGAAAGGCTGGCCGACGATCTCGAATTCGGCGCCGCGGCGCTCGACCGCTTGCGGAATGCTCTCTCCGTCGCCCAGCTGCGCTACTCGCCGGTGATAAAGATCGTCGTCACCTCGACCGATCCGGCGAAAGCGGCGCGTCTCGCCGACGCGATCGCCGACGCTTTCGTGGTCGACAGGCTGGACACGCGGCTCGAGGCGGCGCGGCGCGCCTCCGCTTGGCTCGCCGAGCGGCTCGTGGCGCTGCAACGGCAATCGCGCGCATCCGAGGAGGCGCTGGCGCAGTTTCGCGCCGCCGCCGGCCCTTCCGCGCCGGCGAAGCAGCAGACCGCCATTGCGCAGCGCGCGGCCGTGGCGCGGGCGGAGACGGCGGAGCGCAAGGCCCGGCTCGAGCTGCTGCAGCGGATCGAGAGCCGTGGCGGCGCCGCCGCCGAGCTGCCGGGCCTCGGCGGAGCGCTCGACGAGCTTCGCCAGCGCGCCGACCAGCTCTCCCGCCGCGAGGCGGAGCTGCGCGCCCGCTACACGGCGGCGCATCCCTCCGTGATCGCGCTGCGCGCCGAGATCGCCGACACCGCCCGCGCCACGGACGCCGAGCGGCGCCGCCTCGCGGCCGGCGTGCGCCAGGAGCTGGAGCTCGCAGAAAAAAACAGCGAGGCCGCGGATACGGCGCTTCGCGAGATTTCCGAGTCCGAGGATCGCGGCAAGGAGCGGCTCGCCCGGCTCAACGAGCTGGAGCGCGCCGCCGCGGCCGATCGCAAGCTTCTCGATGAGACGATGCGCCGCGCGCGCCTAGTCGAGCAGCAAGCCAAATTCGAGCCGCGCGACGCACGAATCATATCGCCTGCGCTCACGCCGAACGCCCCGTCCTGGCCCGACGCCGAGCAGACGCTGCTGATCGCGCTGGCGCTCGGCGCCCTCTTCGGGCTCGGCGTCGCCTATGCCTGCGAATTGGCGGACACGGGCTTCACGACGATGGCGCAGATCGAGACGACGCTCGGTCTGCCTCTGCTCGGCTCCATTCCCAAAATCGCCTCGAGCGCCCCCGCCCTCGTCGATCTCGTGCGCGCAAAACCTCTGTCGCGCGCCAGCGAGGGGCTCCGCGCGCTGCGCAGCGCCATCGCCATGAGCGATGTGGACGATCCCCCCAAGCTGATTCAGCTCGCCTCCGCCGTCCCCGGCGAAGGAACGACGACGATCGCCGCGGCGATCGCCGCCTCCGCCGCGCAATCGGGCCTGCGCACGCTGCTGATCGACGCCGATCTGCGCCGCCGCGCCGCATCCAAGCTCTTCCTCGCCGAGGAGAGGCCCGGCCTCGTCGATCTGCTCATCGGCTCCGCGAGCCCGGGAGCCGCGATCTTCTTCGAAGAGAAGCGGGGACTATGGGTTCTTCCGGCCGGCGGCGAGATACAGGCGCCCGCCGATCTGCTCGCCTCCGAGAAGATGAAAACGCTCATGGCCGCGGTGCGCGGGAGCTTCGATCTCGTCATCGTCGACACGCCGCCGATCGGCCCCGTCGTCGATCCGATTCTCATCGCCGGACTCGTCGATAAGACTGTCGTCGTCATTCGCTGGGCGGCGACGCCGCGCGAAACCGTCGCTCATGCGATCGAGCGGCTTCCCGATCGCGGCAGAATAGCGGGCGTCGCGCTCAATCTGGTGATCGAGGCGAAGGCGCGCAAATATGGCCCCTACGCCTATTCGCCCTATGCGGGCGGAGGCGCCTTCGACGCCTATCACGCCGAGTGAGACGCGCCGGCGGACGAGCTCACCCGCGGCGCGGCTTTCCGTCAGACCTCGCCGTCAGGCCTCGGCGGCGGCCTTGCGCAGCGGCGCGCCGCGCTTCTTCGCGGCGGAAACGGTCTTCGCCGCCGGCTTGCGGCCGAGGCCGAGCGATTTGGCCAGAGCCGAGCGCTGCGCAGCGTAATTGGGCGCGACGATCGGATAATCGCTCTTTAGATCGAATGCGGCGCGATAATCATCCGGCGTCAGCTTGTGCTCGGCCTGAAGATGACGCTTCAAGGATTTGAACGGCTCACCACAACAAAGGCAAGTAATCGCATCCGCTGTGACGGATTTCTTCACCGGAACGGCAGGCCGCCACTGCTTGGCCTCGCCGTCCGTTGCATTCGACGTCTCGGCGTCGGCGCCGCCGAAGGCTTTTTTCACAGCTGCGATGACAGAAGGAAGGTCGAGAGGCGCAACAGTATTATTCGAAAGATAGGAAGAGAGTATCTGCGCGACGAGCGCTTTGTCTTCGGCTTCGGACATGGCCTTTCCCTCCTCGGTCGAATCTTTTTCTATTGGAGCCGATATCGAATTCGAAGGCAATCAGCGACTTCCCTCGGCGACAGATTCGGCTCGAGTAACAAGCTCAATTTCGATGATATAGGCCGCAGAACGTCGAATTGAAATAGAAAGCCCGCCGAATATCGGCGCGGCGAGGCTAGGCAAGGAACGAGACGTCGCGTGACCGACAAAAAATTTCGCCCGATGCGATTTTCGTCATCGGGCGGCGGAATGGATCGAGCGTAGGGTGGATCAGAATGGTGGGCGCGACAGGGATTGAACCTGTGACCCCTACGATGTCAACGTAGTGCTCTCCCGCTGAGCTACGCGCCCCCGGCGCCGTTCGGATGCTTGCTCCGTCCGGCGCGAGTGAAGCCCGTATAATGGCAGTCGGGCCGAGGCGCAAGCGCCCTTCGACAGTTTCCACGCCCTGTCGCAAAACCCCGGCCCCAGCGTCCCCAAGCGTTAAGATTTCCTTCCGCGAACAGCGGCTTTGGGCGAAATAATTCATTGGCCCGCGACGTCTTCGCCCCTTGCAGGCCTTGGAATTCATGTCACACTGGCGTCGTCCTTCTGTCATCAACCAAAGGAGGCGCCGTATGTCGCTACAGACCCATCTCGTCGAGCTCGAACGCCGCCATCAGGCGCTCAAGAAAGAGATCGATCAGGTTCAGCACCATCCCCGATACGACGATTCGAAGCTCCACGAATTGAAGCGCAAGAAGCTTCAGCTCAAGGACGAGATCAACAAGCTGCGGCAAGGCGTCAGCCTGCACTGAACAGCTTGCGAAAGCGGTCTAGCGTCGAGGCGGAGAGATGCTCTCCGCCTTTTTTGTCGCATAGGGCGCCGCAACGCTCGCTTCGGCCCGCGCGGGCGCCCGGCTTGCTTCGGGGCGTCTCTGGTCGCAGAATCTTCTGCCAAAGCGAGAGCCGAGAACCCCATGCCCCCTTCCCCGCGCTATCGCGCCGAGACCCTCCACGCCACGCTCGGCGACGGCTTCTTCGACCGTGTCGAGCCCGCCCGCTTTCCGCAGCATATTCTGCGCTATCGCAATCAGCGCTGGGCGGCGCGCGTCGGTCTGGATACGCTGACGGAAGAGGAATGGATCGCCCATCTCGGCCGTTTCGAGCCCCTGCCCGGCGGCTTTCCGCAGCCGCTGGCGCTGCGCTATCACGGCCATCAGTTCCGCACCTACAATCCGGACATTGGCGACGGCCGCGGCTTTCTGTTCACGCAATTGCGCGACGCCGCGGACGGCCGACTGCTCGATCTCGGCACAAAAGGCTCCGGTCGCACGCCCTGGTCGCGCCAGGGCGACGGCAAGCTCACGTTGAAAGGCGGCATGCGCGAGATTCTCGCCACGGAGATGCTGGAGGCGCAGGGCGTCGACACCTCCAAGAGCTTCAGCCTGATCGAGACCGGCGAGCCGCTCTATCGCGGCGACGAGCCGTCGCCGACGCGCTCCAGCGTGCTGGTGCGGCTCTCCCATTCCCATATTCGGATCGGCACGTTTCAGCGCCTCGCCCATCTCGACGACCAGGAAGCGCTCGGACGGCTCATCGACTATTGCGTCGCCAATTATTTTCCCGAGCTGGCCGGCGAGCCGTCGGAAAGCCGCGCCGGCGCTTTTCTCGAGCGCGTCGGCGCGCGCGTGGCGCGGCTCGGCGCGCGCTATATGGCCGCGGGCTTCGTCCATGGCGTGCTCAACTCGGACAATATCAACGTCACCGGCGAGAGCTTCGACTATGGGCCGTGGCGCTTCGCGCCGCGCTATGATCCGCAATTCACAGCGGCCTATTTCGACGACAGTGGGCTCTATTCCTTCGGCCGCCAGCCGGGCGCGCTCGGCTGGAATCTCACCCGCCTCGCCGAGACCATTCTGCCGCATGTCGGGCTGCAGCGCGCCGAGCAGATTCTCGGCGGCTATCAGGCCGTCCTCCAGCGCGAGTTCCAGCTCGCTCTGCTCGATCGCTTCGGCCTGCTGCCGGCGGACGATCCCGAGCAGGACGCCGCTCTCGCCAAAGGATTGCTGGAGTTTCTCGGCAAGACGCAAGCGCCCTATGAGCAGACATTCTTCGATTGGCGCGGCGGCATGGCGAGCCGCGAACGCGCCGCCGCTAGCCCGGAGGCGGCGGCCTATGACGCGCCGGAATTCCAAGGGCTGCGCGAGGCGCTCGCCGCGCATGAGACATCGCCGGCCGCCAATCTCGACCATCCCTATTTCCGTCGCCCCGTCCCCTGCACTATGCTGATCGAAGAGGTCGAATCGATCTGGGCGCATATCGCCGAGCGTGACGATTGGAGCGCGCTCGCCGAGAAGGTCGCACAGATCGCCTCCATGCGTGAAGCCTATGCGCCGGCGCCTGCCGGGGGATGACGTTCGGAAAATGAAGCGCTCGCTATGCGTCTCTCTGTCTCTCGCTCTTTCGAGCGCCGCCGCCGCCAAAAATCTGCTGATCGACAAAATCCCGCCGAGCGGGGCCTGCTTCTTCCGTCGCTATGACGAAGCGCATTTGCGCGCGCATCCCGGCCAGACCGTCGTCTCCGTGCGGCTGTCGCTGCAGCGCGAGCTCGCCTCCACGGCGGAGGACGCGCGCGATTTGCGCATCGAGCTTCGCCACAAGGGCCATGGCAAGGCTTTTTACGTCGTCGGCGGCTGCGCCTGGAGCGAAGAGGCCAATCGCGACGTCGACGGCGCCCGCCTCATCCGCTCGTTCCGCAAGGACGCCGCCGCCCAATGCATGGCGCGCGGCGGCCTCGGCGGCTCGGCCGAGGAAGGCGGCGAATTTCCCATCGATCTCGCCGAGGATGGCGCTTCTGTCACGCTCTACATGGACGAGGGCGTGAGCGGCTGGCGTGGCCCGGACCAGAGGAAGAAGTCCCTCTATCTCGAGCTGACGCGTCAGAACCGCGTCTTCGAGCTGGAGCGCGTGGACCCCGCCGCCTGCGTGGAACTGGACAAGTCGATCGCGGTCGACTGAGACGGAAATTCGCGAGAAGGCGTCGCCGCCTTCTCATTAGGACTTGAAGATGAACATGATGCGAGGCGATAATCCTCGCGTCACGACTCGCCGCCAAGCGGCGCTCGGGCAGGTTGGCGAATGGTTGATGAGCTGAACGAAGCCGAACGCAATGCGATCCGGCTAGAAGTCGAGCGACTGAAGCTCGAGCACAAAGACCTCGAGGATGCGATCGACGCCCTTCTCGCGGTCGGCGCCGTGGACCAGCTGCAAATTCAGCGGCTGAAGAAACGAAAATTGCTGCTGCGCGATCGCGTTGCGTTTCTGGAAGATCAGCTCACGCCCGACATCATCGCCTGATCCGGGCGAAAGCGGCGCGCTATTTCCACATTCTGAGGCCGACCACAACGGCGAGCGAGACAATGGCGACGATCGCGAGGACCGCCACGAGCCTCACGGTTTCCTTGCTATCCTGGGCGCTCCCCATACGGTCCTCCGCCGTTCTTTTTTCAATTTTGGCGAGCCTATGCCTGTCCAAGAGAGATACAATAAGCCGAGATGCGACGGAACAGCGCACAGGTTCCCACTCGGACCGCATTTCCGCCGCCCGGGGCCTCAATCATCCTATATTACACGTTTAGCGCCCGACGGCCAAAGCATCCCAGCGCCTGCACATGAATTTTCCCCTCGGGATCGCCCGCCGCTCCACCGCGTTGACATGAGCGGCGGAAGACGCTCCCTCGCTCGCGGCGGAGAAGCCGAGCATGAGCAACATCTGGCGACCGGAGGCGCGCATCATGGGGCGGAACGAGCGGGGCCGCAAAATATTTCTGTCTGCCCATCGCTACATCGGTCTTTTCGCCGGCGCAGTTTTCGTCCTCATCGGTCTCAGCGGCAGCCTGCTCGCCTTTCGCGAAGACATAGACGAATGGCTGAACGCCCCGCTCATGCGCGTCGAGCCGCCGACGCCGGCCGTCATGCGTCCGCTCGACGAGATTCTCGCCGCGGCGACCGCGGCCATGCCGGCGGAGGGCCGGCCCGAGCGCATCACTTTGCCGCGCCATGCGAATGCGGCGGCGATCATCGGCTATATGGTCGAGACCGACGATCTCGACAGCTCTTTCCATCAGATCTTCGTCGATCCCTATCGGGCCGAAGTGACCGGCGACCGCTTGCTCGCGCATGGCGACGACGTGCTCGCGCAGCCGCTCGTGCAGATCGTCATGGCTTTTCATTGGACGCTGCTGCTCGGCGTCAATAACGCCTATCTCATCGGCAGTCTGGGCATTGTCATCTTCGTCTCGATCATCCTCGGACTCTATCTCTGGCTCCCGCGCAATGGCGATTGGCGGATGGGCCTGACGATCAAATGGAGCGCGAGCCGCGAGCGCATCGTCTATGACGCGCATCGCAGCGTCGGCGCCTATTTCGCCATTCTACTGCTGGCGACGCTCGCCACCGGAATCGCGATGATCTTCAAGCCGGCGACGCATTCGCTGGCGACGCTGATCTCTCCGGTGCGCCCCGAGCCGGACTTTGGACGATCGACGCCGATCGCCGGCCGCGCGCCGATCGGCCTCGACGAGGCCATCGCCAGCGCGGAAAAAGTTTTCCCGGAGGGACGGCTGCATTGGGTTCTGCTGCCGAGCGGCGACGATGGCGTTTATGTCATCGGCAAGCAGTCGGAAAGCGAGCCCAACCGCACCAAGACATTCCGCAATGTCGGCGTCGATCGCTACAGCGGCCGCGTGCTGCAGACACAGGACCGCGATGATTTCACCGCCGGCGAGAAGCTGCTGGAATGGCTGTTCCCGCTGCATTGCGGCGAGGCCTTCGGCGTTCCCGGCCGCGCGCTGGTCGCGCTGACGGGGCTCGCGCCGCTTATCCTCTATGTGAGCGGGTTCCTGCGATGGCGGCAGAAGCGCCGCGCTCGGCGCAAGTGAATCATTGGCCGACGGAGATCGGCATGGCGATCCTGTCCTCCTCGCTCTTGCCTTCGCCGAAAGCGAGCTCGAGGAGATATTTTCCCTTGTGATCGACAGAGGATTCCAAAGTCACGAAGCCGGCCGGATGCGGCTTGGACGGGACGGAGGTCAAAAGCTCGAGCCCGCCTTTGGCGTCGCTCTTGTAGAAGGCGAGCGCGACCGATTGGCTCCGCACGTCCTTCTCCATCAGCGTGACGGAGAAGATCACCTTGCCGGTGCCCGGCACACGATCGCAATATTCGTCATATTTGCTGAGATCGGTGGTCGGGCCGCCGGCGCTCTTGTCCGAATCCCCGAGGAAATAGGTCGTCAGCCGCGCCGAATAGAAATCGCTGACCTTGAGGCAATTCGCAATTGTGCGATCACCCGCCTTGACCGCCGGCCGATAGAGATGCGCATCCAGAAAATCATTCCAATAGAGGCTGAAGGACGGCCCCCAGAGCGAATAGGTGAAGGCGCCGACATTGCCGGCGGCGATCACCACGACGGCGAGGAACAACATCAGATTCATCCGGCCGTTGGGACTCATCTCGGCGGCTTCCTTTCCCTTGCTGTGCTCGATCAGCGCTATTGAGGCCGCACCTCGAACTCCCAGGCGCCGCTGACGAGATGGCCGTCGGCCGAAAGCGCGCGGTAGCGGACCGTATATTTGCCGGGGCCGAGCGGATTGACGCCGACCGAGACATGGGCCGGATCGGCGCGATCGATCGCGGCGTCGCGCTTGTCGACCCGCTCGCCGGAGGCGGCGATCACCGCCAGCGCCGCGAAAGCGTCCCTTATGCCGGCGTCGTACCAGACATCGACCTTGCCGATGTTTCCAGGCGCGACGCCATCCTGCGCCGGCGAGGTGCGCACGACGATGGCGTGAGCCCATGCGCGTGGCGAGGCGAAACAGACAGCGAGGCCGAGCAGGAGAAGCGCAGCGCAGCGCAGCGGGACAGCGGTTCGACGAGGAGCGGCGGCGGGAAGGATCATGGGTTCCGTTTTGTCGTGCTTGCGTCGATGCTAAGCGCCCTCTCGGGCGTGAGCAAGGCGCTCGCGCCGCCGGCAATTGTGCGGCGCAACGAGCGCGCCGGCCTGCCTCGGCCCTATCCGCTTCGGCCTTGTCATGGCCGGTCTGATATGCACTATCATCTTATCTTGCATACGTCGCCGTGTCGCGAAGCGTCAAGAGAGTTGTCGAGGGAGACGATGGCGAAGGAAATGATGAGAATGACGCCTTCGCCCTTCGCCCTGCTCTTCGCCATTCTCGTCCTGCTCGGCGGCGCCACGGCCGCGAAGGCGCATACGGCGGATATTTCCAGCAGCCGCATCGTCCCGGAAGGGGGCGGCCGCTATCGCCTGGAGGTCGGCTTCCTCGGCGCCGACATCGAGCGCATGTTCGCCGAAAGCAAGCCGAGCGCCGCCGATGTCGATCTCACCGAGCCCGGCGTCATCGAGGCGATGATCGGCAAATTCATCCAGAGCCGCGTCGCCCTGCGGAACGAGGCCGGCGAATCCTGCCCGAGCGAGATCGCCTCGGTGGGCGCGGACCCCGCCAATCCGCGCGATTCCAAGGTCGCGCTGCGCCTCGATTGCAGCGCCGTCGCGGGACAGATCTTCTACGACCCCTATCGGCTGCTCGAGGCGCAGGGACGCCGTGCGAAGCATCTCGTCGGCATAGGCGAGCGCGACGCCGACGAGCGCCTCACCGAGGCGCAGCGGCTCGGCGCGGAGCCGGCGCCCGGCGAGGTGATGGTCTTCCCCGGCGACGCGCCGATCGATCTCTCCAAGCCGCTGCTCACCCCCTGGCAGCTGGCGCCGAAATTCTTCGCCGCCGGGATCGAGCACATAATGACCGGCTACGATCATTTGTGCTTCCTGATAGCGGTGATGCTGTGGGCGACGCGCGTCTGGCCGGTGGTGAAGCTGGTGACGGCCTTCACCGTCTCGCATTCGGTGACGCTCTCGCTGGCGGCGCTCGGCCTCGTCGATCTGCCGAGCCGCTGGGTGGAGATCGCGATCGCGCTGTCGATCATTTATGTCGCGATCGAGAATTTTTTCACCTGCAAGGTGGAAGGCCGCTGGCGCGACACTTTCGTCTTCGGCTTCATCCACGGATTCGGCTTTGCGAGCGGGCTCATCGAGATCGGCGTGCCGCAGCGCGCGCTCGTGCCGGCGCTGGCGAGCTTCAATCTCGGCGTCGAGGCCGGGCAGATCGGCGTGGTGCTGGTCACGCTGCCGCTGCTCTTGGCCTTCGACCGATTTTTCACTCACGGACTGCGCGATCCGCGCCTCGTGCGCGCCGTCTCCGCGGTGATCGCCTGCTTCGGCGCCTATTGGCTGGTGGAGCGCATCCTCGGCGTCGGCTGAGGCGCCCCTCGACCACTGCGCGCATCAAATCCGAAGCGCACCCTTTTCAATAAGGTAATGTACGTATATAGCGTTACGTAACAGTTTGCTGCGACAGGGCTTGCCGCGACAAAATGCATTCCGCGGGAGCGCGGCCGGTGAAGCGTTTTTAGACAGTAGAGCCGATTATGCTAGAAAATTTCACCCAATTTCGAGAGATCGACGATAATGACGTAAATTTCGTCGAGCCGGATCATGGCCGCGCATTCAGCGGCAGGCTCGCCTATGATCTGCCGCTCGTGAGCGTGATCATCACCAATTACAATTACGGTCGCTTCTTGCTCGCGGCGCTCAATTCGGCGCTCACGCAAACCTATCCGCGCATCGAATGCATCATCGTCGACGACGCCTCGACAGACGAGAGCGATCTCGTCCTTCGCGACATTCGGCTCCGCCATCCGCAAGTCGAGATCATCGCGCATTCCGAAAATCTCGGTCAAACGGCCGCCTTCCATACCGGCTTCGCCGCGAGCTCCGGCGAATATGTGGTGTTTCTCGACGCCGACGACATGCTCCTCCCGAATTTCGTGGAGACGCATATCTTCGTGCATTTCTCGCTGCGGACGGCGGTCGGCTTCACCTCCGCGGATATGCTGCAATCCACCAATAACGGCGTCGTCCGAACCTCCTGGAGCGCCTTCGGCGAATTCATCGCGTCGGGACGTGGGCTACGCAAGGAGCGCCTCCGTCCCATCCATCTTTGCGGCGATCTCTGGCCTTTCTCGCGCGCGCCGCTGGACGATGTGGGCTCCCGTGTGCATTTCATCGACGCGCATGAGTGGGGAGACTGGGTCTATGCGCCGACCTCCGGCAATTGCTTCCGGCGCGACGCGCTGAGCCTGCTGCTCGGCGGAAGCTGCTCTATGCAGCTGCGGCTCCATGGCGACACTTATCTCAACAAAGGCGTGCGGCTACTCAGCGGCGTCGCGCTCATCGACGTCCCGCTGACCATCTATCGCATTCACGGCGCAAATGGATTCGCCGGCCACGCCGAGCTCTGCGGAGTTCACAACGCCGATCCGACGAAGGCGTTCAAGGCGGAATATTTCGCCTGGCGCGCGGTCGTCGATCGGCTGATCGACGATGTCGGCGAGCTGGCCGGTCGCCTCGGCGTGGACCGCTATGTCAGCGCGCTGCTGTGCCTGCAGAAATCCCACGTCGCGCACCCGGGCTTCCGGGAATATGAGAACCTCTCGCGCTATATCGAGACGAGATTGACAGCGCAGGCCGACACAATTCGCGCCTGCCTCGGCGCGGACGGATTCGCGGAACTGTCGAGACGTGTGACGCGCGCCCGCAAGCGGCAGATCGGCGCGAAGAGACGCGCCCCGCGCGCCTGGGTGAGACCCATGGCGGAGCTTTGTCTGACCTTCGGACGCTTGCTCGATCTTCCGAGGCTGAGAAAGATCGGCGATCAGCTCTGGCATTTCTGAGGAGCGCATCGCCGAGAGCGGAATATCGACGCGCGAGCCCCGGCGCCCACGCTTGCATCACAGGGCCGACCCGCCTAATCTGTGAGCAAGCCGAAAGTTTCCCGGAACTGGACGCAACAGCGAGACGCCCCGACGCCGGATGTAAGCGCGGGGCGTTTTTCATTTCTCACGGGCGCGGAATAATCGTCGAGCCGCATCGAGCGCTGCAATTGTCTTGTCGATAAGTGCTCACTGGCGCGCCCAACGGGAATCGAACCCGTGTTTTCGCCGTGAAAGGGCGACGTCCTAGGCCTCTAGACGATGGGCGCGGGCTGCGCCGTCCAGAGGGCGGCGCGAAGCGGGCGCAGATATAGAGGGCTGCGCTCGGGCTGACAAGCGTCAAGAAGGCCTCCTCACAAGCTGCGCGCAAGGCTTCGGCGGCGCCAACGTTGCACATCGCCGGCAAAGGTCCTAGAGGCGAGGCCATGCTCTCCATTGACGATCTCACTTACAGGCTCGGCGAGAGGCTGCTCTTCGACAAGGCCTCGGTCTTCGTGCCGCCGCGGACGCGCGCGGGCTTCGTCGGCCGCAACGGCGCCGGCAAGACGACGCTCTTCCGAATCATCTGCGGCGAGATCGCCGGCGAGACCGGAACCATCTCCCTCCCCGCCAAGCTGAAGATAGGGCGCGTCGAGCAGGAGGCCCCGGGTGGGCCGACGGCGCTGGTCGATTTCGTGCTCGCCGCTGACATAGAGCGCGCCGATCTGCTGGAGCGCGCCGAGACCGAGACCGACCCGCATGAGATCGCCGAAATCCAGACGCGCCTCGTCGACATAGACGCCCATGCGGCGCCGGCGCGGGCGGCGGCGATTCTCTCCGGCCTCGGCTTCGACGCCGAGGCGCAGCGGCGCCCGCTCTCGGAATTTTCGGGCGGCTGGCGCATGCGCGTCGCCCTCGCCGCCGTGCTGTTCTCGCAGCCGGAGCTGCTGCTGCTCGACGAGCCGACCAATTATCTCGATCTCGAAGGCACGCTCTGGCTCGTCGATTATCTCGCGCATTATCCGGCCAATGTCGTCGTCATCAGCCATGACCGCGATCTGCTGGACGCGGTGGCGACGCATATTCTGCATCTCGAGCGCGGCAAGCTGACGATCTACAAGGGCAATTACAGCTCCTTCGAGGCGCAGCGGCTGGAGGCGCGCGCGCTCGCCGCCAAGGCAGGCAAAAAGCAGGAGGATCGCCGCCGCGAGCTGCAGGCCTTCGTCGATCGCTTCCGCTACAAGGCGACCAAAGCGCGTCAGGCGCAGTCGCGTCTCAAAATGCTGGAGAAGCTGGGGCCGGTCACGGCGGTCGTCGACGACGAGGTGCTGCCGATCTATCTGCCGTCGCCGGAAAAGCCGCTGTCGCCGCCGATTATCGCTTTCGAGAATGTGAGCGTCGGCTATGGCGAGCGCACCGTGCTGTCGCGCCTGTCGCTCAGCCTCTCCAATGACGATCGCATCGGATTGCTGGGCTCCAACGGAAATGGCAAATCGACCTTCGCCAAGCTGCTGGCTGGGCGGCTCGAGCCCAAGAGCGGCAATATGGTGCGCGCGGCCAAGCTGGAGGCGGGATTTTTCGCTCAGCATCAGGTCGACGATCTCAACGAAAAGGACTCGCCCTACTCCGTCTTCGCCGCGCTGATGCCCGGCGCGCCAGAGGCGCGCATTCGCACGCGGGCCGCGCAGACCGGCTTTTCCGGCGCACGGGCGGACACGAAGGTGGAGCGCCTCTCCGGCGGCGAGAAGGCGCGGCTGCTGCTCGGCGTCGCCTCCTTCTACGGGCCGCATCTGCTCATTCTCGACGAGCCGACCAATCATCTCGACATCGACAGCCGCGCCGCGCTGGTCGAGGCGATCAACGCCCATGAGGGCGCGATCGTGCTCGTCTCGCATGATCGCTATTTGCTGGAGGCCTGCGCCGATCGCCTGTGGCTCGTCGAAGGCGGCACGGTGAAGGCCTTCGACGGCGATGTCGACGAATATGCGCGCTATGTTCTGGCGCGCGCCAATGACGACGCCCGCGAGCAGCGCAAGGAGGAGGAGCCGCGCGAGGCACCTCGCCCGGTCAAAGGCAAGCGCGACGCCGGCCAGGCGCGCCGCAAGCTGGCGGCGGCGGAAGAGCGCATGAAAAAGCTCGCCGAGCTATTGGCGCGCGTCGACGCCGCGCTCGCCGATCCGAGCGCCTTTTCCCGCAATCCGCAGGAGGCCAACCGCCTCGCCCAGCAGCGCGCCGATCTCGCCTCGGCGCTCGCCGAGGCGGAAGATCAATGGCTCTCGCTCTCGGAAGAGGAGTAGAAAGCGCTCTAGGCCGATTTGCGCAGCACGAGATCGGCGAATTCCTGGTGGCGCGCGATATAATCGGCCACGAAGGAGCATTCGGGAACGACCTTCAGCCCACGCGCCCGCGCCCATTGCAGCGCGCCGCGGATCAGCTCCGAGCCGGCGCCTTTGCCGCGCAGCGCCGGCGGAGTCTCGGTATGGGTGAAGACGATGGCGCCGGGCGCCATGCGGTAATAGGCGACGGCCGTTCCGTCTTCGAGATCGAGCTCGAAACGATCGAGCTCGACATTGTCATGCACGGCGCCATGCGCCTTGCGCGGGGCGCTCTTCAGCTGGGCGATCGAACCCATTTCTCGTCTCCTCGATTGCCCACCGCCGATGTCGAGGTGGTGAATGCAGTGCAGCAAATTAAGGGCCAGACGTTAATTTTTCTGGCCTCGGCAGGCTCGGCTCTAGCCCCGCTGTCGGTTTTCCGCCATGCGGGCGACGGCCCGCGTCTTCGCCTTCGATTCGCCTCTCTCACATGGGAAACGCCCATTTCTGTGGCGCGCTTGAAAGGCTCGAGCGGATGGGCACAATGCCGAAATGAGCGAATCTACTTTGTCTACCGTGGTCGAGACCGAGCCGCCGCCGCGCTTGCGCGCCTTCGCGCCCTTCGAATGGATGGTCGCCTTCCGCTATGTGCGGGCGCGGCGCGCCAATGGCTTCGTCTCGGTGATCGCCGGCTTCTCCTTTCTCGGCATCATGCTGGGCGTGGCGACGCTCATCGTTGTCATGTCGGTGATGAACGGCTTTCATCGCGAGCTGATGGACAAGATCGTCGGCATAGACGGCCACGCTTTCGTCCAGGCGGCCGAGCGGCCGCTGAACGATTGGGCCGAGGTCACGGCGCGGCTGCAGCGCCTGCCGGGCGTCAAGCTCGTCGCCCCCATGGTGGAGGGCGCGGCCGGCGTCTCCTCCCCCTATGGGCAGTCGGGCGCGCTGGTGCGCGGCATACGCGAGCAGGACATTCTGCGTCTGCCGGGCCTCGCCGGCAATGTGAAGGACGGGACCTTCCAGGGCTTCGACAGCGCCGGCGGCGTCGCCATCGGCCAGCGCCTCGCCGAGACGCTCGGCGTGCGCGTCGGCGACAATATCAGCATTCTCATCGCCAAGGGCGCATCGACGCCTTTCGGCGTGGCGCCGCGCATAAAAGCCTATCCGGTGACGGCGATCTTCCAGATCGGCATGTCGGAATATGACCGCGTCTTCGTCTACATGCCCTTCGCCGAATCGCAATTGTTCTTCAATCACGAGAATGAGGCGACGGTGATCGAGGTCTTTCTCGACGCGCCGGACGCCGTGGACAAGTTCCGCGCCGACATAGACGCCAATATCGATCGACCGATGATGCTCACCGATTGGCGGCAGCGCAACAAGACCTTCTTCGACACGCTGCAGGTCGAGAGCAATGTGATGTTCATCATATTGACGCTGATCGTGCTGGTGGCGGCGCTCAACATCATCTCCGGCCTCACCATGCTGGTGAAGGACAAATCCTCCGACATCGCCATTCTGCGCACGATGGGCGCGACGCGCGGCGCGGTGCTGCGCATCTTCCTCATCATCGGCGCCTCGATCGGCGTCGTCGGCGACATCGCCGGCTTTCTGCTGGGACTGACGCTCGCCAAAAATCTCGACGCGATCCGGCTGCTGCTCAACAAGCTCATGCACGCCAATCTGTTTCCGGCGGAGCTTTATTTTCTGTCGCGCCTGCCCTCTATCGTCGAGCCGCGCGAGGTGGCGCTCGTCGTCGTCATGACGCTCGTGCTCGCCATTCTCGCCTCCATCTATCCAGCCTGGAAAGCGGCGAGCCTCGATCCGATCGACGCCCTGCGCCACGAGTGAGGCCCATGACAGTTCTCGAGCTTTCCGGCGTCGCCCGCCATTATCGCGAAGGCGATGGGCGGCTGGACATATTGATGGGAGCCGATCTCGCGCTTTCTCCCGGCGAGATGGTGGCGCTGATCGCGCCTTCTGGCGCCGGCAAATCCACTCTGCTCCATATCGCCGGCCTGCTGGAGCGCGCCGATGACGGCGAGGTGCTCATCGCCGGGCTGGCGACCTCCGACATGAGCGATAATGAGCGCACCAGCCTGCGCCGCTCGACGATCGGCTTCGTCTATCAGTTCCACCATCTGCTGCCGGAGTTCACCGCGCTCGAGAATGTGGCGCTGCCGCAGGCGATCAACGGGCTGGATCGCCGCGAGGCGGAGCGGCGCGCTGCGGAATTGCTGGACTATCTGCGGCTCGGCGAGCGCGCGGGGCATTTGCCCTCGCAGCTATCGGGCGGCGAGCAGCAGCGCGTCGCCATCGCCCGCGCGGTCGCCAATGCGCCGCATGTTCTGCTCGCCGACGAGCCGACGGGCAATCTCGATCCGCGCACCGCGCAGCATGTCTTCGCGACCTTGATGACGCTGGCGCGCAATACCGGCCTCGCCGCGCTGGTGGCGACGCATAATCTCGACCTCGCCGATCAGATGGACCGCCGCGTCACGCTCAGCGACGGCCGTCTCGTCGAGCTCGTCTGAAGCGTTCCGGCCGGACACTCGCCCGGCCGGAGCATTGGCGACCGAAAGATCAGGCCGCCTTCTTTTTCTTGTCGAGGAAGCTGTTCTTATACCAGAGGCCGAAGCCGACGAGGCCGAGCGCGGCGAAGAACACGGCGATGATAGTGTTCTTGTCCTCTGTGGTGCCGACAGCGAAGGGAAAGCGCGAAACATATTCGCGTCCATCGTCGGCCTTGGCCTTCACCAAGCCGATGAAATTGCCCTTCTTGGTGAAATTATATTCGAAATTGAGCGTGCCGGTGCGGTATTTCTTCGGCGGCAGATAGACTTCCGTATTCTGCTCGAGATTCTCGTTGTCGTCCGCCTGGCCGACATTGCGCAGAATGCGGATCTCCAGCGCCATGTCGCGCAGCTCGTCCTGCACGGCGTCCAGCACGATGATGGTCGGGCCGACATCGGGAATGTCGTCGCAGAAGACCTCGCGCGACTTCAGCGGCTGATAGCCGGTGAAGTTCATCGTGTCGGGGCCGATCTTCATGATGCACTGGCCGGTGTCGGAGCTCACGCCGCCATGCGCATGGGCCTCGCCGACCAGTCCGGCCGTCGCCATGGCAAGAGCGACCAGAAGTCGAAGATTCATCTTTTCTCTCCCTATCCATGTTCTCGCCGCTTCTCATGAGCGGCTGCAGCACTCTCGCCGACCGTGGCGTCGATGACCGCGATGCGACTCGGCCCCCCCGGCCGATGGTCGCTCCCGGCTTTTAGCACACACTCCCATCGAGATAGGGACGAAGTTTTCGCTCGGAAACGAGCCGGCGCGGAAATGCCGCGGCCCCGCCGCCCGCGGCGCCGCCGCCCGAGCCTCTCCAGCATGTGCTTTGCCGCCGGGCTCCGCACTTTCGGGCAGTGCTTCCATAATTTTAAAATCCGCCAGCGGCAAAAAGTCGCAACCTGCCCAGTCGGCGCGAATCAGGAAACTACGTACGTAAATTTTGCTCTCGGCTATTAACCATGAGCGAAGACGCGGCCGAAATTTCTTTAAAAATTTAAGTAACTCGGTAAGAATTGCGAAACCATTCGAGATAGGAGACGAAACATGAATGCGGTAGTTTCGAAGAACGACATCACGTCCGCTGTCGCCGCCGAGACTTATGTTTCCCCTTCCGACTTTTCGGATCCGCTGGATTTCATCCGTCAGCGCTCGTCGCTGGAGATCCATCGTATGGACGAGCTGGATACGATCTTGGTGAGCAAGCTCGGCTGCGGTTTCGATCGCGACAGCATCGACGGCCTGACCTTGTTGCTGCGCAAAATTTCCGAAGGCCATCTGCCCGGTCTCAAATATCTGGTTTTCGACTTTGCGCACTGTGACGATTCCACGGCCGTCGCCGCGGAAGGCTTCGACGAGCTGGCGTCGGCGACCGCGCGGCTCATCCTCGATGCGCCGGTAATATCGATCGCATGGGCCAGGACCTATCTGAACGGAGCGGATCTGGACTTCGCCCTCTCCTGCTCGATGATGGTGGCCGACCGTTACGCGCGCTTCTCCTTCGAGGCCGATCTCGCTTCGGCGGTCGGCGTCTATGGGGCGCTGGCGCAGAAGCTCGGCTTCGTGAAGGCGGAGCGGCTGATGGAGAATGGCGAGATTCTCACCGCCGAGCAGATGCATGACCTCTGCCTCGTCAAGCATATCGTCGAGAATGGCGAAGGCCTGCTGGGCGCGGAGAGCTATGTGCGGCAATGCGGGCGCCGCTACAACGCCTCCTACAGCATGTTCCGCGCGCAGCGCATCAGCGCCCCGCCGGTGCGCCGGGTGGAGACGACGACCGCCGCGAGCCGGCGGGGCTGACGCAGGATTTGTGGCGAGACGCGATTTCGGCCGGCGCCCGCTGAAGGTGGGCGCCGGGCGCTTCCGTCAGGCGACGACCTTCAGCTTGCCGCCGCGCGCGACGCCGGAAAAGATCTGCGTCAGCTCCGCCTGCGGCTTGGCCATGCTGAACAGAAAGCCCTGCATCAGATGCACATTCTTGGCGAGCAGCAGCGCGCGCTGCTCATGCGTCTCGACGCCCTCCGCGACGAGATCTATGCCGAGTTCGGCGGTCAGCAGCGAGACCGCGCCGACGATCGCCTGCGTCTTGCTGGAGACGCTGAGCTCCGACACGAAGCTGCGATCGAGCTTCACCTTGTCGACCGGAAAACGATTTAGATAGCCGAGGCTGCTGAAGCCGGTTCCGAAATCGTCGAGCGACAGGCGGACGCCGATCGCGCGCAGCCCCGCGATCTTGGCCGCAGCGTCCTCCGTGTCCTGCATGAGCGTGGATTCGGTGATCTCGATCTCGAGCCGGCTCGGCGCCAGCCCGGCGGCGTCGAGCGCGTTGCGGACGCGCTCGATCATGTCCGGCTGCTGAAACTGCCGCGAGGAGAAATTGACCGCGACCCGCGCCGCCGAGGGCCACAGATGCGCGTCGCGACAGGCGCGGCGCAGCACCCATTCGCCGAGCTCGACGATCATCCCCGTCTCTTCGGCGATCGGGATGAAGGAGGAAGGCGGCACATAGCCCAATTGCGGATGGCGCCAGCGCGTCAGCGCCTCGCAGGTAGAAATGGATTGATCGCGCGCGTCGTAGATGGGCTGGTAATGAACCTCGAGCGCCTCGGTCCTGAGCGCCTCGCGCAGCTCGCGCTCGATGCGCCGCTTGCTGACCAGCGCATCCTCCATCGACGTCTCGAACCATATGGCCTGCCGTCGTCCGGCGGCCTTGGAATGATACATTGCGAGATCGCCGCATTTCAGCAGCCCCTCGACGGAAACGGCGTCCCGCGGCGCGATGCAGAGGCCGACGCTGGCGCCGATGACGATCGTATGCCCCTCGACGACATAGGGACGGCCGATCGCCTCTATGACGCGGCGCGCCAGCGCGTCGGCCGGCGGCGTCTCGATCGTCGGATGCATGAGGATGCAGAACTCATCGCCGCCGAAGCGCGCCACCATGTCGACCGAGCGCACGCATTCGCGCAGACGTTCGGCGACCGCGCAGAGGAGCCGGTCGCCGATCGTATGTCCGAGCGTGTCATTGACCTCCTTGAACTGATCGAGATCGATGCACAAAAGCGCGAGACTGAGCCCGCGCTTGCGAATATGCCGCAGATCGCGCTCCAGCCGCTGCTGGAACTGGAAGCGATTGGCGAGACTGGTCAAAGTGTCGAAATGCGCGATTCGCTCGATCTCGCGCGCCGCGCGTCTCTGCTCGGTCACATCCTCGACGACGGTGACGAAGGCGCCGTTGTCGGCCGGCTCGCAGCGAAAATCGAAGATGCGATCGCCGATCTCGCGAGAGAAGACGCTGGTGCGCGGCAGTGTCGAATGCGATTCCCATTGCTCGGCGAAGGCGCGCCATTCGGACTCGGGCATGTCCGCCTTTTCGGCGATCCGTCGCGCCAGCCCGGCGAGCGTCGACGGCGCGCTGCCCTCGTCTATCTGGAAAAATTCGAGCAGGCGGCGATTGACGACGGTCAGCCTCCCGTCGCAATTGCCCATGCAGAGCCCGTGGCTCATGCTGTTCAGCGCCGATTTGAAGCGGCGGCGCTGCATATTGGCGTCACGGCCGTTGCGCAGCGCGGATTCGAGATTTCCATGCAGGAATATCGTCGTCGAGCGCAACGAGACCATGACGAGGACGAATATGGAGGCGAGGCCCCAATAGCGCAGATCGTCGTGCAGCAGCGCCGCGACCGTCAGCGGCGTGCAGAGACCCAGCATTTGCGCATAGACGATTCTGGGACTTCCGGCGTTGCGTCCGGCGAGCATGCCGACGCCGCTCATCATAATGACGATGCCGTAATAGCCCCCGATCTCGTCATGATGCTCGGAGAAGAGGATCGCGACGCTGAGGCCGACCGCGGTCATGAAGCCGACGCCGCCGATCGCATAGCGAATCTCCCACAGCTGCGCGTCGCCGCGACGAACGTCGACCGGCGTCTTGGTGTGGGCATAGAGCACATAGAGCCGGTAGGCGGCGAAGCAGGCCATGATCGCCGTCAGCACGAGATAGACGTCGTGACGCGTCATCAGCCAGGCGCTCACCGGCGCGATCATCCCACCGACGAGTCCCGCGGCGAACGATCCGGGCGTGCCGAACAGCGTCTCGACGAGATCGCGATGTATCTCCTCGCGGATCTCGCTATTCTCGATGTCGCTCGCATTGACGTTCGACGACATGGAACGGTCTTTCCAGTTCGCTGCCGCCAGAGGGCGCAGCATTGTCACGCCGATCTCGGCCGCTGGCCAGAAAGCCGCCCCTGAGCGGCGACCAGCCTCTCCATATGACGCAAGTCCTGCTCGCCGATCGAAAACGAGCAATCCACCCACAGCTCGACGACACGCAGCAGCTCGTCGTGCGTGATCGGAAAGCAGTCGCGCCGCAGATCGGCGAGCGCGCGCCGCCGCAGCCAACGCTCCTCGCCGCCTTCGCACATCCATTCGAGGGCGGTCTCGCGCAGACGGTCATCGGGAGCCAGCACATCGACGACGCCGAGCTCGTGCATCTTCGATCCCGAATGGGCGGCGCCGGTTGCGATGATTTGCTCCGCGAGCGCCGCACCCAAGCGGCGCTTGAGAAAGGTGACGGCGCCCATTCCGGGGAAAGTATTGAAGGCGACCTCTGGAACGCCGAGCTTGGCGCTCTCCTCGGCAATCAGAAAATCGGTCGCCATGGCGCCCTCGAAGCCTCCGCCGAAGCATTGGCCGCGGACGGTCGAGACAGTGACGAGCGGCAGGCCGAAGGCCGATGTGAGACCATACATCACATCGATGCAGACATGAGCGTAAGTCAGCAGGCTGTCCCTGTCCCGCTTGCGGACCGAGGCCGAAAAGATCGCCAGATCGCCGCCCAGGCTGAACACGCCCGGCTTGTTCGAGTTCATGACGAAATAGCGGATCGGCCAGCGCTCGGCATAGGGCGACTGCGCGAGCGCTTTCAGCGATTCGCGCATCTCGACCGCTTCTAGGAGCATGGCGAGACTATAATGATGCGGAGCGCCGACCTTATAGTTCATCCACACCGAACGGCTCTCGGAGTCATAGGCGACTTCGAGATTCTCGAATTCCCAATCAGGAAACTCATTCGGTTTTCGAAGCTTATGCTCCAAGGCTGCCGTCGCCATGGCCACTCCGGGAGTCGATGCCACAAGTCGATCTCGCAAGTCGATGTCAGTACGCCCCGACTGGAGCCCTCGTCGCAAAACTAGCCCGAAATCGATGCGATTACATACTATTATTCGAGCTCGGTTATCGTAGAGTTACCCGGACCGGCGAGAGGTCGCCTAATGCGGCCCCGCGTGGAGCGGGCCATGTCGTGAAGCGACGCGTCATGCGGATATTGCACGCAGCCGCAGCAGCGCGCAACCGCGGGCCAGGATTCGCTGACGCTATCGTCACTTCACCTCGAACCAAGCGGCGAGGCCGGCGGCCTCGTGCTCGAGAATATCGTCATGCACCGCCCATTTGCCGGGGCTGTCGGCGACGAAGGCGACATGCTTGGTCTTGCCCGGCGGCACGACGACGCCATTGCGCCAATAGGGCTCCCAGCCATCGTCGAGATCATGCAGGAGCCGCACGCAATGGCCGTGGACATGCATGACGGCGACGACATCGGAACGATTGACGAAGCCGAGCGTCACCGGCGCGCCGCGCTTCACCTGGAACAAAGGCGGCCCGCCATAGGCCTTGCTCGGCGCGCCATTGATGCGCCAGGGGGCGCCGGGCGCGGCGGGCGGCTCCAATGTCAGATCGACCTTCTTGGCCGCCTGCAGCTTTATCTCTGTGGGCAGCAGCGGATTTTGCGGCAGCGCCGCTATGGGCGGGCGCGACGCCGCCTTTGCGCCGCGGGTGGTGAAGATCGCCAGCTCGCGGTCGGGCTCGTCCATGCCGCGCAGAATCAGCTTGCCGGCGGCGTTCTCGGCCTGCGGCAGATCGAACAGCAATTCGAATCGCGAGCCGGGCGCCGCGGGAATGGTGCGGCGCACAGGCTCGAAGGCGTCGCAGGGCTGGCTGTCCACAGCCACGACGAAGGGCTGAATATTGTCGAAGCCGACGAACATGATTCGCGCATTGGCGAGATTGGCGAGGCGCAGGCGAATGCGCGCGCCCGGCGCGAAATCGCGTCGCGCCGGCGCCGGGGCGCCGTCCACCGCCACCAGCGTTCCGATGCGCCCTGCCCCGGCGGCTGCGGCGGGAGAGGCGAAATCGCCCTCGATCGCGCCATTCTTGTCCAGCCGCCAATCGTCGAGCACGAGCAGAAGATCGGCGTCGGCCTCCAGCGGCTTGGGCTCGTCGACGACGACGAGGCCCTTCAGCCCGCGGCCGCAGAGCTCCGGCGTCGCCCCGAAAACCGACGGCCGATAGCAGAAGAGACCGGCGTCGACCAATTTGCGGCGATAGTCGAATCGCCCGCCCGGCCCGACCTCCGCCTGGGTCAGCGGCGCGACGCCGTCCATGGCGCTGTCGCCGCGCATGCCGTGCCAATGGATGGAGAGCGGCTTCTCCAAGCCATTGGCCAGACCGACCGCCAGCTCGTCGCCCTGAGCGAAGCGCAGCAGCGGCCCCGGAGCCTTCCCCTCGAATCCCCAAATCTCGGTCGCATGGGCCGGCTCCGGCAGCAGCCGCGCCGTGCCCTTGCGCGCCGCCAGCGTTTTCAGGGCGGCGGCCGGCGGCTCGGCGCGGGCGTCCAGAGAGACGAGGGTCGCGGCGACTCCGCGAACAAAGGCGCGGCGTGAGCAGTTGAACGGCATGATGGCTCCGGTTTCTCCTCGCCGGCGCATATGGCCCTAGCGGAGCCCGGCTTTCAACAGGGCGCGACCCCGCATCCCGCACGTGACATTTTCTTTAGCGCCGGCGGCGCGTCGTGCTATAGACCCCCCGCCCGAGCCGGCGCGTGGCCGCGTCCGCGCGTCGACGCCGGCATTTCGAAGCCGGCGTTTCGATTGTCGCCGCGACGTTTCGACGCCGGATGGCTCGTGGCTTCGGTCCTTTGGCGTTTCACCCGCGAGCCGGCGGCTCGTCGGGCGTTTGCGCGTCGAGGCGGCGGGCGTGGCGGAACTGGTAGACGCGCCGGATTTAGGTTCCGGTGACGCAAGTCGTGGGGGTTCGACTCCCTCCGCCCGCACCATCCGACGCGCGCCGGCGGCAGAGATTTTTTCCCGGCGTACGCCGGACTGGTCGAGATTCGAGAAGGCGAAAACGACATGCAGGTGACGCAGACCCTGTCGCAGGGCTTGAAACACGAGTTCAAAGTGGTGCTTCCGGCCGGCGACCTCGCCGCCAAGCTCGAGTCGCAGCTCGTCGAGCTGCGCGGCAAGGCGCAGATCAAGGGCTTCCGCCCCGGCAAGGCGCCCCTCTCCTATCTCAAGAAGATCTATGGCAAAGGCATAATGGGCGAGGTCCTGCAGGAGGCCGTCAACGAGGCCAATCGCAAGATCGTCGAGGACAATAGCCTGCGCGTCGCCATGGAGCCCCGCCTCGACTTCCCGACCGATCAGGCCGAGGTCGAGAAGGCGCTCGAGGCCGAGGGCGACTTCTCCTATTCCGTCGCCTTCGAGGTGCTGCCGGCGATCGAGCTCGGCGCTTTCGACGACATCGCCATCGAGCGTCCCATCGCCGAGGTCTCGGAGGAGGAGGTCCAGAAGGCGATCTCCGATCTCGCCGAGCGCATCCGCGAGTTCGAGGCGAAAGAAGGCGCCGCCGCCAAGGGCGACCGCGTCACCATCGACTTCACCGGCAAGCTCGACGGCGAGCCCTTCGAGGGCGGCACGGGCGGCGACGTCGATCTGGTGCTCGGCTCGGGCTCCTTCATCCCCGGCTTCGAGGAGCAGCTCGAGGGCGCGGCCAAGGACGAGCAGCGCGTCGTCAAGGTGAAGTTCCCCGAGGATTACGGCGTGCCGACGCTCGCCGGCCGCGACGCCGAGTTCGACGTGACCATCAAGGGCGTCTTCGGTCCCAAGGAGTTGCCGATCGACGACGCTTTCGCCAGCAAATACAGCTTCGAATCGCTCGCCGAGCTGACCTTCGCCGTGCGCGGCAATCTCGAGGCGGATTACGCCAAGGCCTCGCGCGCCAAGCTGAAGCGCTCGCTGCTCGACGCTCTCGACAAGAAATATAGCT
This sequence comes from Methylosinus sp. sav-2, assembly GCF_004366495.1. Taxonomy (NCBI): domain Bacteria; kingdom Pseudomonadati; phylum Pseudomonadota; class Alphaproteobacteria; order Hyphomicrobiales; family Methylocystaceae; genus Methylosinus; species Methylosinus sp. sav-2. Next base: position 50,876 of record NZ_SOEJ01000006.1, on the reverse strand, counting down.
TCGAGCTGCCCGAGGGTCTCGTCGCCCAGGAGTTCGACACGATCTGGAACCAGCTCGAGGCAGAGCGCAAGCGCTCCGGCAAGAGCTTCGAGGACGAGAACACGACGGAAGAGGCGGCGCGCGAGGAATATCGCAAGATCGCCGAGCGCCGCGTGCGTCTCGGCCTGGTGCTGGCCGAGATCGGCCAGGGCGCCGGCGTGACGGTCGAGGACAAGGACGTCACCGATGCGCTGGTCGAGCGCGTGCGCGCCTTCCCCGGCCGCGAGAAGCAGGTTTGGGACTTTTACCGCAATAACCCGCAGGCCCTCGCCCAGATTCGCGCCCCCCTCTATGAGGAGCGGGTCGTCGACCATCTGGTCACCAAGATCAGCGTCACCGACAAGTCCGTGACCAAGGAAGAGCTGCTCGCAGCCGAGGAAGACGACGATCTGGCCCAGCCCGCCGCCTGATCCGGCGCGCCGACCCGGGGCCGATTAAGGGCGGCCCCGGGGTTTCCGCCCGCCCCTTTTGCGGTTTGTGTCTGGACGGCTTGCCGCAATATGCTACCAACGAGCCAAAAGCTGGCTCGTGGCTTTCACTCCATGCGGGGGAAGGACGGCGGGTCGAAGAGGCCGCCGCGGAGCCGGGGAGCATAGAGCCCCGCTGCGTGGCGCATCGGTCGCAGGCCAGTCAAATCTAAAAAAGGCGCAAAACAGATGCGTGATCCGATCGACGTCTACAACCAATATCTGATCCCCCAGGTGATCGAGAACACGAGCCGCGGAGAGCGCGGCTTCGATATCTATTCGCGCTTGCTGCGCGAGCGAATCATCTTTCTGACCGGTCAGGTCGAGGACCATATGGCCTCGGTCATCATCGCCCAGCTCCTGTTTCTCGAGGCCGAGAATCCGAAGCGCGAGATTTTTCTCTACATCAACTCGCCGGGCGGCGTCGTGACCTCCGGTCTCGCGATCTACGACACGATGCAATACATCAAGCCCAAGGTGGCGACGCTCTGCATCGGCCAGGCGGCGTCCATGGGCTCGCTGCTGCTCTGCGCCGGCGAGGCCGGCAACCGCATCGCTCTGCCCAACGCCCGCATCATGGTCCATCAGCCTTCGGGCGGCTTCCAGGGCCAGGCCTCGGATATCCTCCGCCATGCGGAGGATATTATGAAGATCAAGCGGCGTCTCAACGAAATCTACGTCAAGCACACCGGCCGGGACTATGACACGATCGACAAGACGCTCGATCGCGATCACTTCATGTCCGCGGAGGAGGCCAAGGAATTCGGCATCGTCGACCGGGTGGAGGTCAGCCATGCCGACGATTCGACCGAGGCCAAGGCCTGACGCAGATCAAATCCCGGCGCGCCCGCTTTTCTCGCTGGTCGAGAATGGCAGGCGCGCCGTTCCGCATGTATCGGGGCGCGCATGTTTCGTAAAATCCTGATCGCCAATCGTGGCGAGATCGCTTGCCGCATCATCAAGACCGCTCGCCGCATGGGCATAAAGACGGTCGCAGTCTATTCCGACGCCGACGCAGACGCGCTTCATGTCGAAATGGCCGACGAGGCCATTCATCTCGGCCCGCCCCCTGCTGCGCAATCCTATTTGCTGATCGACAAGATCGTCGCGGCCTGCAAGGAGACCGGCGCCGAGGCCGTGCATCCGGGCTATGGCTTTCTCTCCGAGCGCGCCGCCTTCGCCAAGGCGCTGGCCGAGGCCGGAATCGTCTTCATCGGCCCCAATCCCCGCGCGATCGAGGCGATGGGCGACAAGATCGAGTCGAAGAAATTCGCCTCCGCCGCCAAGGTGAGTGTCGTTCCCGGCTATCTCGGCGTCATCCAGGACGGCGAAGAGGCGGTCCGCATCGCCAATGAGATCGGCTATCCGGTGATGCTGAAGGCCTCCGCCGGCGGCGGCGGCAAGGGCATGCGCGTCGCCTTCAAGGCCGAGGAAGTGGTCGAGGGCTTCAACCGCGCCCGTTCCGAGGCCGCCTCCTCCTTCGGCGACGACCGCGTCTTCATCGAGAAATTCATCGTCAACCCGCGCCATATCGAGATTCAGGTGCTGGGCGACAAGCATGGCAATGTGATCCACCTCAACGAACGCGAGTGCTCCATTCAGCGCCGCAATCAGAAGGTGATAGAGGAAGCCCCCTCGCCGCTTCTCGACGAGGAGACCCGCGCCGCCATGGGCGCGCAGGCCGTCGCCCTCGCCAAGGCGGTGGATTACGATTCCGCCGGCACGGTGGAGTTTGTCGCCGGCCAGGACAAGAGCTTCTACTTCCTCGAGATGAACACCCGCCTGCAGGTGGAGCATCCGGTCACCGAGCTCATCACCGGCATCGATCTCGTCGAGCAGATGATTCGCGTCGCCGCCGGCGAGCCTTTGTCGCTGCGCCAGGAGAAGGTGACGATCAACGGCTGGGCGGTGGAGAGCCGCATCTACGCCGAGGATCCGACCCGCAACTTCCTGCCCTCCATCGGCCGTCTGGTGAAATACCGCCCGCCGGAGGAGAAGCGCGAGGGTGCGATCACCGTCCGCAATGACACGGGCGTCGCCGAGGGCCGCGAGATTTCGATCCATTACGATCCGATGATCGCCAAGCTCGTCACCCATGGCCCCGACCGCCTCGCCGCGATCGACGCCCAGGGCAGCGCGCTGGATCGCTTCGTGATCGACGGCATTCGCCACAACATCCCCTTCCTCGCCTCGCTGATGCAGCATGAGCGTTGGCGTTCCGGCCAGCTCTCCACCGGCTTCATCGCGGAGGAATATGCGGGCGGTTTCGCCGCCCCGCAGCCGGATGGCGAGGTCGCCCATGTGCTGGCGACGGTGGCCGCGCTGGTCGATCACATCGGCAACGAACGCAAGCGATTGATCAGCGGCCAGCTCGGCCATGGCCGGCCGTTCGAGTTCGAGCGCGAGCGCGTCTGCTCGCTCGGCGAGCTGTCGTTCCACGTCTCGCTGGACACGCAGGGCGAGGCGCTGATCGTCCATTTCGAAGAGGAGGACGGCCGCACGCGCCGCATCTCCTCGCATTGGCGGCCGGGCGATCCCGTCTTCGAGGGGACCATAGACGGCGCCTCCATCTATGTGCAGATTCGGCCGATCCTCAACGGCTTCCAGCTCTCGCACCAGGGCGTGGCGGTGGACGCGCGCGTCTTCACCAAGCGCGAGGCCGAGCTCAACGCGCTGATGCCGAAGAAGAAGAATGTCGGCGTCTCCAAGCATCTGCTGTGCCCCATGCCCGGCCTCGTCAAGACAGTCGACGTCGTCGAGGGCCAGGAGGTGAAGGCCGGCGAGCCGCTCTGCATGGTGGAAGCCATGAAGATGGAGAATGTGCTGCGCGCCGAGCGCGACGTGACGATCAAGAAGATCGCCGCCAAGCCGGGCGACAGCCTCGCCGTCGATGCGGTGATCATGGAGTTCGCCGAGTAACGGCCAAGCCAAAGTATTGAGAAGATTTAAGAGCCCGGCGAATCCGCCGGGCTTTTTTCATGGTCGATCAACGCGCCGCCTCTACCGTCCGCTCGATTTCATTTCAGGCGTTCGAGGTGCAAAATGGCCCGTGAAATTTTCCGCTTCGGAGCCGCTCTCGGAGCCGCGATCGCGCTCGCCGCGTCGATCCATGGCTCGCCCGCGCGGAGCCAGCCGTCCTCCCCATTGAAGCTGCTGATATTGGGCGACAGTCTCAGTTCCGGCCTCGGCGTGCCGGAAGGCTATGGCTTCGGCCCGGCGCTAGCGCGGCGGCTGCGCGCCGACGGCTATCGCAATGTCGATGTCGTCAATGGCTCCATGGCCGGGGACACCACCGCCGACGCCGCCACCCGGCTCGCCTCGACGCCGCAGGATTATGACGCCGACGTCGTCATCGTCGAGCTCGGCGGCAATGATATGCTGACGCAGACCGATCCGGCCGTCGTCGCGCGCAATCTCGATTGGATACTCGACGGCTATAAGAAGCGCGGAACCCGCGTCGTCATCGGCGGCATGCTGTCCAAGCCGGAGCTCGGCTTCGTCTATAATGTGACCTTCGATCAGATCTATCCGAAGCTCGCCGCGCGCTGGGGCGCTTCGCTCTATCCCTTCTTCCTCGCGGGCGCTTTCGGCAATCCGGCGCTGATGCAGGAGGACCATATTCATCCCAATGCGGCCGGCGTCGAGCGCATCGTCGCCGGCATAGCGCCGCTGGTGGAGCGCAATCTGGCCGTGGCGGCCCGACGCAGGGTGGCGGAGGCGCGCTGATACGCCCAATCAGTCTTCCGCGAACACCCGCGTCACATGCCCCATCTTGCGGCCGGGGCGCGTCTCCTTCTTGCCGTAGAGATGGAGCGAGGCGCCCTCCTCCGCCAGCAGCTCCGGCCACTTATCGACCTCGTCGCCGATCAGATTGCGCATCTCCACGCGCGCGCCATGGCGGCGCGTCGAGCCGAGCGGCCAACCGGCGACGGCGCGCATATGCTGCTCGAATTGCGAGGTCACGGCGCCGTCCAGCGTCCAATGACCGGAGTTATGCACGCGCGGCGCGATCTCATTGACGACGAGAAGCTCGCCGCCCGTCGTCTCGACGACGAACATCTCCACCGCGATCACGCCGACATAATCGGCCGCCTCGGCGATTTTTCGCGCCATCTCGACGGAAGCCGTCGCAGTCTGCGGCGAAATCCGCGCCGGCGCGACGGTCAGCGCGAGAATATGATGCTCATGGACGTTCTCGCAGACGTCATAGGCGCGAAAGGCGCCGTCCGCGCCGCGCGCCGCCACCACAGAGACCTCGCGCGTGAAGGGCACGAAGCCCTCGAGGACGCAAGGCGCGCGGCCGAGTTGCTCGTAAGCGCCGGCGAGATCGGCGCCCTCGCGCAGCATGATCTGGCCCTTGCCGTCATAGCCGAAGCGCCGCGTCTTCAATATGGCGGGCAGGCCGAGACGCGACACGGCGGCGGCCAGCATGTCGACGCTCTCGACATTCTCGAAAGGCGCCGTCTCAATGCCGAGGCCACGGACGAAATTCTTCTCGGTGAGCCGGTCCTGCGTCAACGCCAGCACGCGCGGATTGGGCCGCACCAGCGAATGCGCCTCGAGAAAAGCCGCCGTCTGCGACGGCACATTCTCGAATTCATAAGTCACGACATCGACGGCCGCGGCGAAACCGGCGAGCGCCGTCTCGTCCTCGAAAGCGGCGATGGTGCGCGCGGCGCAGACATCGAAGGCCGGATCATCCGCCACGGGCGAATAGACATGGGCGCGCAGGCCGAGCCGCGCGCCGGCCTTGGCCAGCATGCGGGCGAGCTGGCCGCCGCCCAATATTCCGATGGTGGAGCCGGGGCGCAGACTGGTCATTTGGTTCCCGCATCGTCGCTCGGCGTCTCGGCGACCTGCTCGGTCTGGCGGCGCCGCCAATCCTTCAGCCGCGCGTCGAGTTCGGCGTCGCCGCGCGCGAGAATGGCGGCGGCGAGCAGAGCGGCGTTGATCGCGCCGGCCTTGCCGATGGCCAGAGTGCCGACGGGCACGCCCCCCGGCATCTGCACGATGGAGAGCAGCGAATCCATGCCGGAGAGCGCGGCGCTCTCGATCGGCACGCCGAGCACGGGAAGCGTCGTATGCGCCGCCGTCATGCCGGGCAGATGCGCCGCGCCGCCGGCACCAGCGACGATGACCTCGAATCCCTCCGCCTCGGCGCCTTTGGCGAAGGCGCTGAGCCGGTCCGGCGTGCGGTGGGCGGATATGATGCGCGCCTCATAGCCGACGCCGAGCGCATCGAGCGTCTCGGCGCCATGCCGCATGGTGGCCCAATCGGATTGGGACCCCATGATGATCGCGACAGGCTTCTTGGACTGCGCCACGGCTCTTCCGGCGGGCTGGAGTGCAGAAGCACAGCCCCTTAGCCGAACCGGCGGCGGGGCGCAAGCGCATGTGCGCTTCCGCGCCGGCGCCCCGAATGGCGAAGCCCGCCGGCCTCCGCTATCATCACGCGATATTGCGAGCGGTTTCGGAGGAGAAATGGACATAAAGGGGATGCAGGAGGCGCTCGCGGCGCTGAAGAGCCTGATCGCGACTGTCGGCCTCGTTCTGGCGATCGGCTTCGCCATCGTCAACGCCAATGCGATCGGCGACGGCCTCGCGGCTCTGGCGGATCGCTTCGGCGGGCTGCGCGGCGCGGAGATCGCCGGCGTCAAGCTGGATTTCGGCGAGGCGACGATCGAGCAGCGCGTGCCGCCCATGCTCTTCGAGCGGCTCGACGCCAAGGACCGTCGGCGCGTCGCCCGCGATTTGAACGCGCTGGAGCCGCGCATGGCGCTGCGGCTGCTGCAGGTCGGCCTGCTGGCCAATCTCTGCGAGTTCGACAAGCCGACGACCTCCATGATCGACGATTTCAGCACCGATCATCATCTGCAGGATCGCGGTCTCGCGTCTCTCGTCGAGAATCCGCAGATCAAGGCGAAAGTAATCGCCCAGCAGGCGAAGGCGGGCAAGAAATCCGACATAGGCGAGCCGCGCGCCTGCTACGACATCACGCTGACGGATCATGGCTGGGACGTGCGGACCGCGCTGGTGCATGTGGTGAGCGCCGGCTTCGGCTCGGCGCCGATGGTGCGTGAGCCGACGCCCGAGCAGGAGGTCGCCCAGGAGCAGCGCAGCCTCTCCAAAAAGCGCTGACACGCCCTAGTTTAAGGAAACGCCTTAAGTATTGATCAGGGTCCCCTCGCTACTCTGCCTTCCGTAGCCGGCGGTGTGTCGCCGGCATTAAGGGACCATGTCGATGTCCAGCTCCATCCTCCGCACCGCCATTGGCGGGGCGTTCATCACGCTCGTCGCATCTCAGTCGCTCGTTCATATTCTCACCCAGGTGCAGGCCAAGACCTCGCCCTACCGCCAGCAGGCCGACTATGCCGCTCCGATGCGGGCTTACGCGCCTGTCGCGCCGGCGGCGCCGCTCGCGGCGCCCGGCGAGGCGACCATCGCCGCCGATCGGCTCGGCCAATATTCCGCCAACGTCGAGATCGAAGGCCAGCGCGTCCGCATGCTGGTGGACACGGGCGCGAGCACGGTCGTGCTGTCCTATGAGGACGCCGCCGCGATCGGCTATCTGCCAACGCCCGCCGATTTCAAATACCCCGCCCAGACCGCCAATGGCGTCACCCGCATGGCGCGCGTGAAGCTGCGCGAGGCGCGGCTCGGCCAAGTGGCGCTGCGCGACGTCGACGCCTATGTCGCCGAGCGCAATGCTCTGGGAGCCAGCCTCCTCGGCATGACCTTCCTGTCGCGCCTGTCCCGCATCGAGGCGGGAGCCGGAAAGCTGGTTCTGCGTCAGTAGGCTTCTGATCTCATCCGCGGGCTCGGCCCTCTCGCGCGGGAGCGGGAAACATGCGATTGTCGGCGCATGTCGCTCCCCCGCCAGCTCTCCGTCTTCGCCCTGGTGGGCGTCATCGCGACAGCGCTGCATTATGCGGTGCTCGTCGGCCTCGTCGAGCTCGCCGCCTGGGCGCCCGTGCCGGGCGCGCTCGCCGGCTATCTCTCCGGCGGAATCGTCTCCTACATCCTCAACCGCCGTCACACTTTCGAGAGCGTGCGGCCGCATGAGGAGACGACATGGCGTTTCGCCCTCGTCGCCTTCGTCGGCTTCTGCCTCACCTATGGCTTCATGCGCCTCTTTGTGGAGAACATGGGGGCGCCCTATCTGCCGGCGCAAATCGTCACCACGGGAATTGTCTTCTTCTGGTCCTTTCTCGGCAATCGCCTGTGGACCTTCCGCGCCGGGCCGGCGTGAGCGGCCCGCCCGGCGCCTTTCTCGTCAGGCCGCCTCGCGGCGCTCCACTTCAATGGCGCAGACGTCGCGGCGTGACGGCGGCGGCGCCCATCCGCGCATCTGGTCGCAATTATAGGCGACGACCAGCATGATCTGCGCGCCGTTCAATTGCGAGAACAGAGACCGCGGCAGCGCGAGACCATCGCCCTGCGTCCAGCGCCAGGGGCGATGCTCGCCCGCCTCCTCTGGATGGAAGGATTCGGCGAGCTGCGGATGATCGAGCGAAATTCGCGCGATCTCCCGGCCATCCGTCGCCACCAGGCCGCTCAGAGAGAGGCCGAGGCGGCGCATGTCGGCGCAGAGTCCCGTGTCATCCGCCGGAACAAAGCTCGTCGAAAGCAGCCGAATGTCCTGCGCGTCGTGCGGAAATGAGAATATCGCCGAGCCTTCGGCGCGGATCGGCGAGATCTCCGCCCCATCGACGAGGAGGCGCACGCAGGGATCGAGCTCGCGCCGATAGCCCAATCGCTCCGTCCGGGCCATGAGCTGCTCGCGCACGGCCGCGATCATCGCCGCCGAAGCGAAGGGGCGGCAGAAGTCGGAGTCGAAACGCCGCTCCGACGCCGGCGAGCCTTGGATGTCGAGGAAGAAGCCGCGCTCGCCGGTCGCGCTGTAGCTCTCCGACGGAAGATTTTCGGCGATCAGAATATCGTGGCTCTCGAGCTCGACATGCCAGTAATCGACCGTCTCGACCGGGACGCGCGCGATCGTCGCGCCATTGACGAGGCTCTGCGCATGGATCAGCGCCTCGCCGACGCAATCGACGCAGAGACCATGCCCCGGCGAGACATAGAGATCGCGCGCCGGGCGATTTTCGCCGAAAGCCCCTGCTGCGATGCGCACCGGCCAGGCGTCGCGCGGCGTCGCGCGCGCTGTGCAATCGATCTTGCGATGGCCGATCCACACGATCGGACGCTCGCGCCCTTCTGTCGTAACGACGAGATCGCCGATGCGCAAATTCTCGACGGCGATATCGCCGCGCGTCGTGCGGATCAGCGTGCCGGTGACGAAGCAGGTCACGGTCGCGCTGAAATTGGTCGCGGCGAGCGGGCTCTTCTGGACGCCCGTGTCCTGAAGATAGGCTTGCTGACGCGGATCATAGTAGAGATCGACATTGGGGCCGACATAGCTGCCGTTTCCGCCGGTCTGATTGCCATTGGCGGCGGGATAATCGGTCACGAAATTGAGGCCGTTGTAGTCGACATAGGCGCCGTTCGGGCCATTGCCGCTCGGCCAAAAATGATTGTCCGCGCCCTCGGTCGATCCGCTCGGATCGACGACGCCGGTGACATTGTAGACCGTTCCATTCACGGAATAGGTCCCGCTCGCATTCGTGACAGTGTGCGAGCCGTCGGTATTCAGGGCATCGGAATATGTCAGATTGAGCGTGACGTCGATTTTGGGAGTTCCATCCGCCGCATTGGCGGGAATCGTATAATTTACTGTAGAAGTGCCCATCTTGATCACCTTACGAACCAACACCACAGAAAAACGACTTCAAATCCGAAGCATGGGAGATATCGATCTCGACCTGAACCTCGATTTAATTCGAATAATCGAAATTAACGCTTGATTTGAATCTTTTGATAAACCGCAAGTTGCAATCTATCAATCCGTTGCAACTCGTACGTCGCCTCCGCCGCGCCGCGGCCCCTCCTCACCCGCCGACGTTCTGAATGCGTCCCCAAGTGCTCTTCGTGCCCCATATGCCCTGGCGCAGCGCCTCCAATTGCACGATTTGCGAGTGGTCGACGAATAGATTGACCTCATTGCCGTAATTCTTGACGTACCATTCGAAGACCGGCGGATCGGCGGCCTCGAACATCACTTTCTCGAGCCCGAGACTGTCGATCACGCGCGCGGCGACATCGGTGCGCCAGCGCGTCACATTCTCGGTGATCCCTTCGCTCTCGATCATGATGATGTCGGCGCCGGCGTCGAGCGCGCGCTCGGCCTGCGCGATGAGCCAGGAGACGTCGCGCGTTCCCTCCGCCTCCAATTCCGCCGCCGAAGTGTCGCCGCCGGCGCCGAATTGAATGCCGACCTCGGGCTTGGCCTTCAGCCCCGCCTTCTTCACCATGCGCACCAGCCGCAGCAGGCTGTCGACCGGCAGGCTGACGAAGCCCGCCGATATCTCCACCACATCGAAGCCGAGCGATTTCACCTCTTCTATGTAGCGGTCGATCGCGTCGGGGCCGAAGCGCATCACATTCTCGAGCCAGCCGCCGGTCGAGATATAGGCGCCATGGTCATGCGCGGTCTTGTTGAAGCTCCTCACCGCCTCGGGCGGCATCAGCGCGAAAGAGCCGCCGGCATATTTCACGCCGTCGATCCATGCGCCCATGGTCTCGAAGAGATCGGCGAGATGACGCTTGCCATAGGCGCTGTAATAAGGCCCACGAATTTCGGTGAGCCCGCGCTGGCGCGGCTTGCTGGTGCGCGCGGCGCGCGGAATGAAGGAGAATGTGGTCTCGACCATGGCGTTCACCTAGCGTGCTCGAGTGCGAGCCTGAGGGCTCACGGTCCAACGCAGTCCCTGGACCGCGAGCCTTCAGGCTCGCATTCGTCGCTCCCCCTGCGCCGATCCGCCGATGCGCCCCAGCAGTCCCGTCAGCTCCGCGACGCGCCGCCGGTCGAGCGTCTCGATCACATTGGCGATGGCGTCGCGCTCGATCTCGCTCGTCTTCTCGCGCGTGACGCGATCGAATTTTCGTCGCGCCGCCTCCCAATCGAAGGGATCGGTATAGAAGCCGTGATAATCGTCGCGCGAGCAGGCGAGCAGGCGCCCATCCTCGAGCTCGATCGCGAGCCGCGCCGGCAGAAATTTCGGAAACAGAGCGGTAAGCTCCGGCGAAGCGGCGATCTTCACCTTGCGCAGCAACGTCTGCGCATCATCAGCGAGAATGCGCTGCGGCGCATATTGTTCCGGCTGCACCTCGCCGTCGATGAGCGCGACGGCGAGCATATAGGGAAGGCTGTGATCGGCCTCCTCCTTATTGCGCACCAGTCGCTTGTCGCCTTCTTCGCCGCCGCCGATGATCTGAAACGCCACCGCGAAAGTCTCGAGCCGCGCCTCGCGCACAGAAGCCGCCGAAAACCCCGGCCGCGCGCGGATGTCGAGCGCCGCATCGATCGCCGATTGCGAATGAATCTCGGCATTGTGCTTCTTGACGATGGTGCGCGTCACGCTCTCCAAATCCTCGCGCAGCCAGTCGATTTCGAAACGCCCCGCGATCGTCTCCTCAAAGCCCTTATTGCCTTCGAAGACTTCCGCCGGCCCGGTGATCCCGTGCGCGGCGAGCAGCGCCGCATGCGTCGCCGCCATTGCGGTATTGGGATAGGCTAGGCCCTTCCAATTCGAGAGCGCGCCCGTACGCGTCACGCGCAAAGCATTATTCGCGGTTCCGCTGATGGCGATGGCGTTGGCGATTTTTTCGGGCGAGAGACGCAGCGCCTTGGCGACGCCGGCAGCCGCCGCATAGGCGCCCTGCACCGTATGGTCGAAGCCGCGAGCCCGCACAGGGGCGACATCGCTCAAGCGCGTATGCACTTGATAGGCGACGGCGAGCGCCGCTAAAAATTCCGCGCCGCTGGCGTCGCGCATTTCCGCCGCCGCGAGAACGGCGCCGAGATTATCGGAAGGGTGACAGGTCTCGCCCGGCGCGAGATAGCTGTCCATGAAATCGAGATAGCGCGACAGCGCGCCATTGTAGAAGGCGGCGCGATCGGGCGCGGTCTTGCCTCCGCCGATGAGCGTCGAAATCGGCGCGCCGCCGAGCGCCAGCGTCATCTCGCGGATCGCCTTTATCGGCGCCGCGTCGAGCGCGCCTATGGCGACGCCGATCGTGTCGAGAACGCGGATTTTCAATTGCCGTAGCGCGGCCTCGCTCATCTCCTCGAGCTCCGCCCGATCGACGAATTCCGCGAGCGTCTGAACCTCGGTCATTGGCGAGATTCCTTGCAGGCTGCTTTGCCTGGCAGGCAGCTGTACCTGTCGCTGCGGCTTGCGGAATCAAGCCGTCATGGCACCATGCCCCCACGGCTTCGCCCGCGTCGTCGGCGCGAGCCTCCGCTTGCCCTTCTGGCGGTCGATACCATATTCTGGTATCGACACTTATGAACGCAAAGCATCGGCGCACATTGGAAGCGATCTACGCCCGTCCCGTCCCCCCGGACCTGCGATGGGCGGAGATCGAGAGCCTTCTGATTGCGCTCGGGGCAGAGCGTTACGAGGGGCGCGGCTCTCGCGTCCGGTTCTCGCTCGCCGGCTCCGAGGCGGTTTTTCACCGCCCGCATCCGAGACCCGAAACGGACAAGGGCGCCGTCGCCGCCGTTCGCCGCTTCCTCGAGAGCGCGGGAGTAAAGCCATGATCCTGAAGCATGACGGCTATATCGCCGAAGTGTCCTACGAAGAGGGCGACGCGTCGATGAACGGCGTCGTCGTCAACGCCCGCGCCACGCTTCATTTCGCCGGCCGGGACATTGAGGAGTTGCGCCGAGCCTTCGCCGAGACGATCGCCGATTATCGGGACTGGTGCGAGGAGCGCGGCGTCGAGCCGGACAAGCCTTATTCCGGCACGCTGTCGCTGCGCATCGCTCCCGAGCTTCACAGGCGCATAGCGGAACGAGCGGCCAAGGCCGGCGAGAGCATCAACCAGTTCATCGCCAACCGGCTAGAGGACGTCGCCTGAGCTGGACGCAACTCACGTCCCTCGCGGCTTCGCCCGCGTCGTCGGCGCCGCGCCAGCGGGATCGTCGGGCCAGGGATGGCGCGGATAGCGGCCCTTCATCTCGCGCTTCACCTCGCTCCAGGAGCCAGCCCAAAAGCCCGGCAGATCGCGCGTCGTCTGAATGGGGCGATGCGCCGGCGACAAGAGCTCCAGCGTCAAGGGAACGCGGCCCTTGGCGAGCGTCGGATGCGCAGAGAGGCCGAACAATTCCTGCACGCGCACCGATAAGAGCGGCCCATTGGCGGCAGCATAATCGAGCGCATGGCGCGAGCCGGCGGGCGTCTCAAAAAAGGCGGGCGCCTCGAGGTCGAGCCGCCGCGTCAGCTCATAGGGAAGCAGCGCCGAAAGCGCGGCGCCGAGATCATCGGCCGTTATGGCGGCGACGCTGGCGCGGCCGAGAATGAAAGGCGCGAGCCAATCTTCGACGCTCTGCGCGAGGCCTTCGTCGCTGACATCCGGCCAATCGTCACCCTCGGCGCGGCGCAGGAAAGCGATGCGGTCACGCAATTGCTCCTGCGCCTTGCTCCAAGGCAGACGCGCTACGCCGAGCCCGGCGACGCCGCGCGCGAGAATGGCCGCATTCTCCTCGCTGGCCTCGACCGAGAGATTCTGCTCGGCGAGGCGGATCGCCCCGAGCCTGCGAAAACGCCGTCGCCGCAAGCTCGCGCTCTGCGCGTCGAAAATTGTTTCGTCGCGCGTCTCGATGCGATCGGCGGCGATGCGCTCCACCTCTTCGGCCGAGAGCGCGCAAGCGGCGAGAATGCGCGCCTGCGCGGCGCGGCCGGCAGTCTCGGCAATCGCCAGAAAAGACGCCTTGGCGAGAACGTCATGCGGCGGCACAGCGGCGGCGCGGCCATTGGCCATCAGAAACTCGCCGCCCGCGCCGCGCGCTTTGGCGATGCGATCGGGATAGGCCATGGAAATGAGCGCGCCATCGGAGAGATCGGCTTCCGCCTCACGCCGGACGGCGGCTTTCGCCTGCTTGGCCCAGCTCGCCGAAAGCCGCTGCGCATCGCGGGCGCGGCGCGAGCCGTCGGAGCGGAAGCGATCGAGGCGATCCGAGAGATCGCTGGATGTCCCACCCAGCCCCCGCTCGGAGAGCAGCAGAGCGAGATCGGCGGCGCGTTCGGCCTCGCCATGGCGCGCCGCCTCCAAGATCATGCGCGCGAGGCGCGGCGCCAGCGGCAGCGAGCGGATCGCGCGGCCGGTCGCGGTGAGCGCGCCCGCCTCGTCCAGAGCGCCGAGCGCGCGCAGCAGAGCGACCGCCTCCTTCCAGGCCGGCGCCGGCGGCGGATCGAGCCAGGCGAGCTTCCCCGGATCGTCGAGGCCCCAGGAGCGCAAATCGAGGGCGAGGCCCGAGAGATCGGCGGCGAGGATTTCCGGCGCGGCGAAAGCGGGCAGCGAGACGGTCGCGGCCTCTTCCCACAGGCGATAGCAGACGCCCGCCTCCATGCGTCCCGCCCTGCCCCGCCGCTGATCGACGCTGGCCCGCGCTGCGCGCACGGTCTCGAGCCGCGTGAGGCCGAGATCGGGCTCGAAGACCGCGACGCGCGAGAGGCCGCTGTCGATGACGACGCGCACCCCTTCGATGGTCAGCGAGGTCTCGGCGATGGAGGTGGCGAGCGTCACCTTGCGGCGTCCCGGCGCAGCGGGCGCGACGGCGAGGTCCTGCTCCTTGCGATCCATCGCGCCGAACAGCGGGGCGATATCGACATCAGCGGGAAGGCGTCGCTCGCCGAGAAAATTGGCGACGCGCTGAATCTCACCCTGCCCCGGCAGGAAAACCAGAATCGAGCCCTTCTCCTCCGCCAGCGCGCGCGTCACGGCGCGGATGACGGCCTCTTCCAGGCGCTCATTGGAGTCGCGCCCGAGATAGCGCGTCTCCACAGGAAAGGCGCGGCCCTCGCTCTCGACGATTTCCGCGCCGCCCATCAACCCCGCGACGCGCGCGCCGTCGAGCGTCGCCGACATTGCGACGATGCGCAGATCGTCGCGCAGTCCCGCTTGCGCGTCGAGCGCCAGAGCGAGGCCGACATCGGCGTCGAGCGAGCGCTCGTGAAATTCGTCGAAGAGCACGGCGACGACGTCCTCGAGCATGGGATCATCGAGGATCATACGCGCGAAAACGCCTTCGGTGACGACTTCCACGCGCGTCTTCGCGGAGATTTTCGACTCCAGCCGCATGCGCAGGCCGATCGTCTCGCCGACGGATTCGCGCAGGCTCGCGGCCATGCGCGCGGCGGCGGCGCGCGCGGCGAGACGGCGCGGCTCCAGCAGAATGATCTTGCCGCCTTTCGCCCAATCGGCGTCCAGCAGAGCGAGCGGAATACGCGTCGTCTTGCCGGCGCCGGGCGGCGCCACAACGACGAGATTGCGCCCGTCGCCGAGCGCCGCCGTCACGCGCGGCAGAACCTCGTCGATCGGCAGCTTGTCGGTAAAAGCGATCAAGGAAGCGTCCGCGCGTCACAGCGTTTTCCGCTCGAACGGACCGTTCGAGCGATCAGAATTCGCTGCAAACCACCGCGCGGGGCGCGCTCACTTCTGCTTGGCGATGATCTTGTCCTTGATCTTCTCATAGACGCCTTTGGGGAGGATGTTCTTCTGATAGAGCTCGTCCTTGCCCTTATAGGGCCTCCCCTTGATGATCGCCACGGAGCGCGCCTCGCCAATGCCGTGCAGCGCGTTCAGTTCTTCCTTCGTCGCGGAGTTTATGTCGAGAAGCTCCACCGGTTTGGGAGCGGCTTCCTTGGCCGGCAGCTCCTTGGAAGGTTCCTGCGCCGGAGCCTCCGGCTGCTGCTTGGCGGGCGCGCTCTTGCCCGCTTTGGCGATGGATGTCGCAGGCGCCTGCGCCAGCGCGGCGGCGGCGAAGGTGGACAGGAAGGCGAGAAGGCAAAGGCGCAAAATATTCCGCATGACGATACCTCGCATAAGGACGCGCGGAGGGTAGCGTCTCGGCAAAGCGCGGTCGAGCTGCGGAGGCTGCGGTCATCCCGCAGAGAGCGCCCGCATCGCCGCCTCATGCACACGTCTGTCGCCCGCCGCGATGATCGCGCCGCCCTGCGCGGCCGGGCCGCCGTCCCATGTGGTGACGACGCCACCCGCGCCTTCGACGATCGGGATCAGCGCGACAATGTCATAAGGGTTGAGATTGGTCTCGATGACCAAATCCACATGTCCGGCGGCGAGCGCGCAATAGGCGTAGCAATCGCCCCCATAGCGCGAGAGCCTGGTCTGCGCCTCCACTCTGAAAAAATCATCGCGGAGGCGCTCGTCGATGAGCCTCGGCGAGGTGGTCATCAATGTCGCTTCGGCGAGCGTGGCGCAGGGGCGCGTCTGCAGCTTGCGACGCTCCTCGGTCGGCGCCGGCGGCTGCGCCTTCCAGCTGGGCTCGACATGGTGATGTCGCGCCGGCCCGCGCCAATAGGCGGCCGCGCCATCGCCGGAGAAGCGCTCGCGCGTGAAGGGCTGGTGCATCAGCCCGTAGCAGGGCCGCCCGCGATGCTGGAGGCCGATGAGCGTGCCCCACAGCGGCAGGCCGCAGATGAAGCTCTTGGTGCCGTCGATGGGATCGAGCACCCAGACATATTCGGCGTCGGCGCGGATATTGCCGAATTCCTCGCCGATGATTCCATGGCTCGGAAAAGTCGCCTCGATCAGCCGGCGCATGGCGATCTCGGCGGCGCGATCGGCCTCCGTCACCGGATCGAAGGCGCCGCCCGGGGCTTTGTCCTCCGCCGCGAGGCTGGTGCGGAAGAAGGGCAGAATCGCCTCGCCAGAGGCGTCGGCGAGGCGTTCGACGAATTTCTCGAAATCGACGGCGGTCATTGCCTCTCCGGCGCTGTGGATTTATTCGGCGGCGGCGCGCTGCTCGCGCGGGCCGACGATTTGCGTCAGCAGCCGCACGATCTCGCCGAGCCGGGAGGCCAGCAGATCGAAATCGACGCTGCGACGCAGATCGGCCTCGTTCATATAGAGATTTCGTGAAATCTCGATCTGCACCGCATGCCAGCCGGCGCCCGGCCTGCCGTAATGCTCGGTGATATAGCCGCCGGCATAGGGGCGATTGCGCTGCACATGATAGCCCCATTGCCGCAGCCGCGCCTCTATGGCCTCGACGACGTCGCCCGAGCAGCTCGCGCCGAAACGATCGCCGAGCACGAAATCCGGCTTGCGCTTGTCGCCGCGGCCGGTGGCGCTCTCCTTGGCGACGCTGGAGGGCATGGAATGGCAATCGACCAGCAGAGCGACGCCGAACTTGCGGCGCGCGCGCTCCATCAGCGAGCGCAGAGCGGCGTGGTAGGGCTTGTGCAGGCTCTCGATGCGATGCAGCGCCTCGGCGACGCGCAGCCGGCTGGAATAGATCTCGCGAGCGTCGGCGACGACGCGCGGAATGGTGCCGAGGCCTGCAGCCACACGCAGCGAGCGCGTGTTGGCGAATTCCGGCAGCGCATCCTCGAACATGCGCGGGTCGAGCTCATAGGGCTCGCGATTCACGTCGAGAAAAGCGCGCGGGAAATGCGCCTTGAGCAGCGGCGCGCCGATCGCCGGCGCGAGAGCGAAGAGCTCATGCACATGCGCATCCTCGGACCGGCGCAGATTCCCGATGTCGAGCCGCGAGCTGGCGAGAAAGCTCGCCGGATAGATGTCGCCCGAATGCGGGGACGAGAAGACGAGCGGCGACGAGAGCTCGATGGGCTCGACCAGCTCGAACGGAACATGGAGCTCGGGATCGGCGGGCGTCGGGCTTTCGGCCCGCTCCTCGTCCATCATCGTCGACGCCTCATCGCTCTCACTCTCCTATCGCCCCCTCGAGAGAATATCGCGGATGCGCAGCATAGACTCTTTCAGCGCGCATATTCCCGAAAATTTCAGATCATGCGAAACAAGGGCCAGAATTTCAGAGGCGGGCGTGAGCGGGTCCTTATTTTCACCCGATTTTTACCAAACTGCGCCCTTATGACATAGAACATGCGAGGAGCGATATGACCGACAAGATTGCCGCGAAAATCCTGCTGGCGGAGGACGACACCGACATGCGCCGCTTTCTGGTGCGCGCGCTGCAGACGGCCGGATTCGCCGTCACGTCCTTCGACAACGGGCTCTCCGCCTATGACCAGCTCCGCGTCGAGCCTTTCGAGCTGCTGCTCACCGATATTGTGATGCCGGAGATGGACGGCATAGAGCTGGCGCGCCGCGCGACGGAGCTCGATCCCGACATAAAAGTCATGTTCATCACAGGCTTTGCGGCGGTCGCCCTCAATCCCGACAATCAGGCCCCGCGGCAGGCGAAAATCCTCTCCAAGCCTTTCCACCTCAAGGACCTCGTCAATGAGGTGCAGCGTCTGCTCGCCGCCTGACCAAAATGCGGCGCAACGCGCCTAGAATTGCCGGCGCCGCTCACGCGACCTTGCTCCTTTGCGCGCCATGCGCTATGAGCGCCGCCAAACGCCGGCGTCGGCGCGGCTCTCATTTCGAGGAATGACGATGAAGAAGGAAATCCATCCCGACTATCACACGATCAGGGTCGTGATGACCGACGGGTCGGAGTATTTCACGCGCTCGACCTGGGGCGCCGAGGGCGACACGCTCAACCTCGACATCGACCCCAAGACGCATCCGGCCTGGACCGGCGGCTCTGCTCAGCTGCTCGACCGTGGCGGCCGCCTGTCGCGCTTCAACTCGCGCTTCGGCAATCTGTCCTTCGGCAAGAAGTAAGCGCGTCCCTCACCGGCGCCAAAAAAAGCCGCGCTCGAGAGCGCGGCTTTTTTGGTTTCTCTCGTCTCGGGAACCCAGCGCCTCAGAGCCCCGGGGCGAAGGCGTTTCGCAGCCTCTGCAGCTGGGCCTCGACCGGGCTCTCGGCCTGGTTCTGGCGATAGCCGGCGTCCGAGCCATAGATCAGCTGATCGAGATGCATCACCCGCGCCTGCAAGCGCAGCGAGTGAATGGCGAGATCGCGCAACTTCTGCGGCAGATGCGCGAAAACATCCGGATTGGACGCGAGCTCCTGCTGCGACAGCCGCACCTTGTGCTTGTCGCTGGCGGCCTGCGCTCTCGTGATCTCGCCCTGATTGACCGCCCGCTGCAGCAGCAGCCAGGAAGCGATCTGCATCAGCCGCGTCGTCAGCCGCATGCTCTCGGCCGCATAGGCCAGAGCCTCGGGCCGCGGCAGCGATTTGGCGTCGTCCCGACCATCGCCGTCGAGATAGGCCGCCGCCTCCTCCACCAGCGCCATGCCCTCTCGAAACATGGCCCCGAACGCCTCCGACCCCGCCAGCTTCTCCACGAAGGAGACCGGAGTCTGAATGCTCTCCACCGAATCGGACGCTTGTCCCATCATACGACGCTCTCGAACGCTCGAACGCCGCGCTCGATCCGCGCCGTTCCGATGAGACCTATGTAACGCAAATTTGCGGGGCGCGCCTTATTAGGTTTTGCTTAACCTTAATCTTTGAATCCGTACGTATTACGCCCGAGGTCACGGCTCGCGAGCCGCCTCCGCGCGGGTCCGCGCCCGCCTCTCCCTGCCCGGCCAATGCTGATGCGGCGCATTAGCGACCGGCTTTAAGCAAATGAAATATCGCCTTTTATCGGTCTGCTTTAACCATTGCTCGAAGAATGGCGCAAAATTCCGCCGCCGAGGCGCGTGGAGGCGCAGAATATCCTTCCAGCTAAACCGCTTAGGCTCAGCTCTTGATGTTCCGCTGGAGCTCCATATCGGCGGTGCGCTCGGCGCCGACGACCGAGCGGCCGAGGCCCGCCTTCAGAGCGCCGGCGCAGAGCGCGGCGAGCGCCAGCAGCAGGCCGACGCGCAGCAATTGCCCGCCATCGGGCGCCGCCGGCCGGTTGGAGAACGCGAGCGAGCGACCGTTTTTCGGCGCGGCGTCGCTCCGGCGAAGGGTCACGGCGGGCCGGCCGCCTCTCGTCTCGAGGATTTCCACAGGATCGAACGGCACGGAACTGATCTCCAACGAAGGGGGCCGAGGGCCTCACTCTGGCCAAATGGCGCTTTCGAAACGGTGAAGGCCGCGACCAGCGCCGCCGTCAGGGTTTATCTCCGGTTAACGCCTGAGCGGCGGAGGGCGCGCGAATGCGGGCGGGACGTCAGTGAATGCTTGACGCGCCCGCCGCCGGCCTGTCATTTGAGACCTCGCCCCACCTCCCCCCACACGCGCCATTCTTCAGGACTCCATGATCCGATCCGCATTGATGAACGTCATGACTGCCGCCGCCATAAAGGCCGGGCGCAGCCTGAAGCGCGACTTCGGCGAGGTCGAGAATTTGCAGGTGTCCGTCAAAGGCCCCGGCGATTTCGTCTCCGCCGCCGACCGCCGCGCCGAAAAGGTCGTGTTCGAGGAATTGTCGCGCGCGCGTCCCGGCTATGGCTTCCTCATGGAGGAGAGCGGCGCTGTCGAGGGCAGCGACAGGACCCACACCTGGCACATCGATCCGCTCGACGGCACCTCCAACTTCCTGCACGGCATCCCGATTTTCGCAGTGTCCATCGGGCTCGAGCGGGAGGGCCAGCTGGTCGCCGGCGTTGTCTATAATCCGGCGACCGACGATATGTTCGTCGCCGAGAAGGGCCAGGGCGCCTATCATAACAACAGGCGCATGCGGGTGGCCTCGCGCAAATCGCTCGGCGACTCGCTCATCGCCTGCGGCATCCCCCCGCTCGCAGCGGTGGACCGCCACGCGCTCTTCCAGACGGAGCTGACCGCCGTCATGGCCAAGACCGGCAATATTCGCCGCATGGGCGCCGCCGCGCTCGATCTCGCCGGCGTCGCCGCCGGCCGCTACGACGCCTATTGGGAGCGCGGCATCAAGCCCTGGGATATCGCCGCCGGAATCGTTCTGGTGCGGGAGGCCGGCGGCTTCGTCAGCGATCTCGACGGCGGCGGCGACATGCTGCCCAAGGGCGCGATCTGCGCCGGCAATGAGACGATCCACCGGCTCCTACTCGACACAGTGCGCAAGGCGCGCGCGTGACAGGCGGCCCCCCGATATCCGGCCCGCGTATCGTCGCGCGCCGCGATTCGGACTGGGCCGAGCTCATCGAGCTCTGGGTCGCCGCCTGGCGGCGGACCTATGCGGACATTGATTTCGAGGCGCGCCGCGACTGGCTGAAGAATCACATCATCCAGCTGGAGCACGGCGGCGCGCGCACGCTGCTGCTGCTCGAGGGCGCCGGGCGGACGCTCGTCGGCTTCGTCACCGTCGATCCCGCTTCGCATTGGCTCGATCAGCTCTGCGTGCATCCAGAGCGCTTCGGCTCCGGCGCGGCGGAGGCGCTGATCGAGGCGGCGCGCAGCCTCTCGCCCGCGCGGCTGCGGCTCGACGTCAATCAGGACAATAAGCGCGCCGTCGCCTTCTATGAGCGCGAAGGCTTCGTGCGTGTCGGCGAAGGCCGGCCGAGCCTCGCAGGCCGGCCGACGCTGATCATGGAATGGTCGTCGGCCGCCGCGCCGCGATCTTGACCTGAGCGAAGGCCGACCGATCGAACGGGCTTCCGCTCGATCGGCGTACGCTCTAGGCGCCGATCTTCTCGCCGACCAGCGCGAGCCGGACCATATTGGTCGCGCCCGGCGAACCGAAGGGCATGCCCGCGACGATGATGATGCGATCACCCGGCGCGGCGAAGCCCTCGCCCAGCGAATTCACGCTGGCGCGATCGACCATATCCTCCACGTCGCGCGCATCCTGCGTCTCCAGCGCATGGACGCCCCACACCAACGCCAGCCGGCGCGCCGTGTCACGATTGGGCGTCAGCGCGAGAATTGGCGGGCGCGGCCGCTCGCGGGCGATGCGCAGCGCCGTGGCGCCGGAGGCCGTCCAGGCGCAAAT
Source organism: Methylosinus sp. sav-2 (assembly GCF_004366495.1). Taxonomy (NCBI): domain Bacteria; kingdom Pseudomonadati; phylum Pseudomonadota; class Alphaproteobacteria; order Hyphomicrobiales; family Methylocystaceae; genus Methylosinus; species Methylosinus sp. sav-2. Next base: position 29,511 of record NZ_SOEJ01000006.1, on the reverse strand, counting down.
GGCCATGGAGTCGAGCGTCTCGGCGACGTCGCGCGCGGCGACGGCGATGGCGTCGGCGGCTGTGGGATTGGGCGGCGCATTGCGCTGAGCATTGAGGATGGAGCGATAGACGCCGTCGCTCTCCACCTCCTCGGCGATGCGGCTCATCGTCGCCACCGCCTCGATCGGGAACTGACCGGCGGCGCTCTCTGCCGAAAGCATGACGGCGTCCGCGCCCTCATAGACGGCCGTGGCGACGTCCGACACTTCGGCGCGGGTGGGGAGCGGGGCCAGAATCATCGATTCCAGCATTTGCGTCGCCACCACCACCGGCTTGCCGAGCCGGCGCGCGGCGCGGGTGATGCGCTTTTGCAGGCTCGGGACCTTCTCGAGCGGCACCTCGACGCCGAGATCGCCGCGCGCCACCATCAGCGCATCGGCGTGCTCGATGATCTCGTCCAGCCGGGCGATGGCCTGCGGCTTCTCGATCTTGGCCATGACCAGCGCGCGCGAGCCGACGACGCGCTTGACCTCGAGCACATCCTCGGCGCGCTGCACGAAGGAAATCGCCACCCAATCGACGCCCTCGATCAGCGCCGCGTCGAGATCGACGCGGTCCTTGGGCGTCATGGAGGTGATCGGAATATCCGTGTCCGGCAGGCTGACGCCCTTGCGGTTGGAGACGCGGCCGCCGATGTCGACGACGGCGCGGGCCATGTCGTCCGAGGTCTCGACCACATGCAGCCGCACCTTGCCGTCGTCGATCAGAATGGCGTCGCCGATCTTCAGCGCCTGCAGAATCTCAGGATGCGGAAGCTGCACGCGGACAGCGTCGCCCGGCGTCGGATCGGCGTCGAGGACGAAATGATCGCCCTTGCGCAGATGCACCGGTCCGTCGGCGAAGGCGCCGATGCGGAGCTTCGGCCCCTGCAGATCGACCAATATGCCGATGGCGCGGCCGGTCTCGGCCTCGATCTCGCGGATCATGCGCACATAGGCGGCGAGCCCGGCATGATCGGTGTGGCTCATATTGATCCGAAACACATCGGCGCCGGCCGTCGACAGGCCGGCCACGACGGTCTTCTCGACGCTCGCGGGACCGAGCGTCGCGATGATCTTCACGCGCCGCAACCTTCTCATTTTGTCGCCCAATCCTCTTTTGTCAGAGCCGCGCGGGCCGTCTTCGTCACTGCGTCGACGACGGCGTCGGATCTGTGAGCTGCACCGTCCAGTTCTTGGCGTCGCGCCCCGTGTCTATCTCGAAGAAGCCCGTGCGGTCGAAGCCGCGCGCGAAGCAGTCCTCGCGCCCGTCGATGCGGAACTCGCGATCGCGCGTGCACATGAACGCCTTGCCCTTCCACTCTCCGCCACGCTCGTCCATCGCATATACGTAGTAGTACTGCGCCGCCAGCGGTCCGCGCAACAGCGTCTCGCAGGCGGAGGAACGCAAATTCCACCACCCTTCCGACAGCCAATTGCGTCCGTCCGTATAGGCCAAGGACACGCTCACTCTGTTCGTCGTGTTGTTGCACAGGCGAAAATCCGCTCGCGCGCCGGATATAACGCAAAGACAACACGAAATAATCACAAAGAGAGTCGTGCGTCCGGGCATGGGCGGAACAGTCGCGAGAGGGTCGAAGAGCGGCGCCGCGGACCGGCGGCCCGAAGCGGCGATACACAGCCAAACCACGGGACGGCCGCTTTGTCCACCCCGACGACGCCTCCTGGCGCGCAATCGGGCCGCGGGCGTGGCCGTCTTGTCACTGTCACGACCTAGCGTAGACTTAAAGACAGGTTTTCCCGCCGGGCCGCGAAGGTCCGGGCATGACCTTTTCAATGGAGAGCATCATGTCGCAATTGCTCGAGACGAAAGCAGAGATTCACGCGGAGGTGACGGCTCCAGCTCCGCAATGGAAGACGGACTTCTATTGGATATTGCGCATTCTCTGGGCCTGCCGCGTGAGCGTCGTCAGCGCCCTCGCCGGCCTTCTCCTCTTCGGCCTCGTCGATCAGGCGCAGAATCTGTTCGCGGATCGCTCCTTCGACGCGCTGCTCTTCGGCGCGCATTATTGGCTCAGCGTCTTCGCCGCGATCTTCCTGGTCTGGGCCTTCCCCGTCCATTACGGCGCGCGCCGCGTGCTCGAGGACGCCGATTCGGCCTGGATGATCCCCTATCTGCTACGCGTCGAGATGCGCGACAACGACATACGCTCCGTCCGCGACCATGTGCGCCGACGCTTCGGACATGTCATCTGTTGGACGCCGCGCCTCCTCGGACTGATCCCTTTCGTCGCCGTGGCGCTCGGCCTCTGGGGCGCGCAGGCCTCGATCGAAAACGCCGCCATCCTCCCCGAGGCGACGGCGACGCGCGACCAGATCTATGCGCTGCTGGCGCTCGACGCTGCGACAGCCGCCGCGTTCGTCTATTTTGTAATGAAGCGTCAGCGCATCGCCAAATTCATCGGCGCGAGCATGGATTTGCGCTGGCTGACCTTCGCCTCGCTGCACGCCACAATGGCGGTGTTCGTCTCGGCGCTGATCTGGCCGTTCTTCTTGTCCGACCATGCGCCGCGCGCGCTGCTGGTTCCCTTTCTGCTCGGCAGCCTCGTGCTCGGCGCGAGCTGGCTGGTGCGCAAGGGCTATGAGACCGGCCGCCCGCTGCTGCTGATCGCCATACTCTTCGCGGCCGGGATCACGGCGGCGAACACGCATCTCGACGATGTGCGCGCTTTGCCCGAGGCCTCCGGCGCGCCTTCCAAGGACGATCGGCAGATCGACATCACCGAGGCGGTGAGAAATTGGAAGGCGGCCAATGGCTGCACAGAGACGGAATGTCCTCCGGCGCTGATCGTCGCGGCCGAAGGCGGCGCCAGCCGCGCGGCCTATATGGCGGCGACGGTCATCGGCCATTTGATCGATCGCGACGGCGATCTCCACGATGCGCCGCAGCTGAGCTCGCCGGGCCGGCGCGTCTTCGCCTTCTCTGGCGTCTCCGGCGGCGCCTTCGGCTCGGCGATCTTCCGCGCCGCTCTCGCCGACGCCGCGGAGAAGGACGCGCCGACGCCGCCCTGCGTCAATTCGGCGCGCGTCTGGGTCGGCGCGCATGAGCATCGCGACCCGACGAAGAGCTGGCGCGACTGCCTGCAATTGCTGGTCGCCGGCGATTATCTCTCGCCCGCCTTCGTCGGCCTCGGCTTTCGCGACAATTTCTCGCCGCGCAAATTTTTCTTCGGCGAGGAGAGCTGGATGGAGGATCGCGCCGCTCTGCTCGAGAAATCCTGGGAGCGTCATTACGACTTCGTGACCAACGCCGCCTATAAGAAAGACTATTGGACCGGCGAGCTGATCCAGACCGGCGAGCCCTGCGCGAGCGGCGCCGCGACCGGCATGTGCCGTCGGCTCGGCTATGCGCGCGCGACGCCGGCGGGCAAATGGGCGCCGCTGCTGCTGCTCAACGGCACCTCGGTGGACAGCGGGACGCGCATCATCGGAACCGATCTCGTCTCGACGCGCCCTGCCCCCACGACCAATTCGCGCGCGCCGCTCTATCCCGCCGCCTATGATTTCTTCGAGATGATCTCGACGCCCTGCAAGACGCCGCAGGGCGACATGTGCCCGGCCGCGGCGCATGGCGACAAGGATGTCGCGGCGCTGCGCGACGGGCCGGACATTCTTCTCTCCACCGCGGCGCTGCTCAGCGCGCGCTTCCCCGTCATCTCGCCGGCGGGAACGCTGCGCGCCAAGGGCGACGGCTCCCATGGCGACCGCGTCGTCGACGGCGGCTATTTCGACAATGCCGGCCTCGCCTCCGCGCTCGATGTGGCGCGCGCGCTGAAGGGCCAGGGCGTCACGCCGCTGATCCTGTGGGTGCAGAATGATCCTGTCGGCGCGCTCACCGACGATACGTTGCCGCCGCGCGCGGCAGGCACGCCGCGGCTGGGCGAGACGGGGGTGAGCTTCGTCTCCGATCTCTTCGGCCTCGTCGCCGCGCCCGCGAACGCTCTGCTGGCGACGCGCGCCGGCCATGCGGCCGAGCAGGCGGCGCTGGCGCAGCGCAGCCTGCTCGAGATGAACACCGACACCGACCGCTACGCCGGCGATATGACGGCGAGCTTCTTCCAGATCGGCGTGCGCGTGCAGCCCGTGCTGGTCGCCGACGGCGGCGATGATCCGCTGCTCGACGCGACTTGCGCGCGCTTCAAGGGCCAGACCTTGTCCATGTCCAAGGTCTCGATGAGCTGGTGGCTGTCGCAATCGGTGCAGGCCGATCTCGACGCGCAGCTCTGCGACAAGGCCAATCGCCAGAGCCTGAAGGATCTTCTCACGCGTCTGAAGCAGAAGCTGCCGCTGGTGAAAGCCGAATGGTGACGGCTGTCCTTGCGAGCGAAGCGAAGCAATCCATGGCCATAGGGCGGCCCCTGGATCGCTTCGTCGCTTCGCTCCTCGCGATAACGGCCCGGAGTTCTCGCCGCGGCTTCAGCCGCGGCGCAGCAAGGCGGCGGCCCGTGGCGCGTAATAAGTGAGAACGCCCGCGGCGCCCGCGCGCTTGAAAGCGGTGAGGCTCTCCATCATCGCGCGCTCGCCGTCGAGCCATCCATTGGCGGCGGCGGCCTCGATCATCGCATATTCGCCCGACACCTGATAAGCGAAGGTCGGCGCATGAAAGGCGTCGACGACGCGTCGCACAATATCGAGATAGGGCATGCCCGGCTTGACCATCACCATATCGGCGCCCTGCTCGAGATCGAGCGCCACCTCGCGCAGCGCCTCGTCGCTATTGGCGGGGTCCATCTGATAGGTGCGCTTGTCGCCGCGCAGAGTCTTATTGGTGCCGATGGCGTCGCGGAACGGTCCGTAGAAGGCCGAGGCGTATTTGGCGGCGTAGCTCATGATCTGGACATTCTCGAAGCCCTCGGCGTCGAGCGCGGCGCGGATCGCGCCGATGCGGCCATCCATCATGTCCGAGGGCGCGATGACATCAGCGCCGGCGCGCGCCTGATTGACCGCCTGCGCCGTCAGCACGGCGACGGTCTCGTCATTGACGATCTCATCGCCGACGAGCAGCCCGTCATGACCATGGCTCGTATAGGGATCGAGCGCGACATCGGTGATGATCCCTATGCCCGGAACCGCTTTCTTGATCGCGCGGCAGCCGAGACAGACGAGATTTTCGGGATCGAGCGCGGCCGAGCCATGCGGATCGCGCAGCGCCGGATCAGTGTTGGGAAACAGCGCCACCGCCGGCACGCCGAGCGAGGCCGCCTCCTCTATCGCCTCCAGCGCCGTGTCGATCGAATAGCGATAGACGCCCGGCATGGAGGCGATCGGCTCGCAGCGCCCTGCCCCGTCGAGCAGAAACAGCGGCCAGATGAGATCGTCGGCGGAGAGCCTGGTCTCGCGCACGAGGCGGCGCGCCCATTCGCTCTTGCGATTGCGGCGCGGGCGCGCGGTGAGCGCGAGCCGCGCGGAGGCGTCGGCGAATTTGTTTCCGGGAGATTTCATTGGCGCGACCTCCAGCGCAGCCGCGTCACGGAAAACGCGCACGGCGGCGAAGCGTGCGTAGCATGGCGCTCGTCGCAATGGGAAGACTGCGAAACCTCCGAACATTGACGCCCTGCCGCCTTCCGGTCTAGAGCCGTCCTCACGTCCGACGCCGCGCTCTCATCCGCGGATGCGGCGCGACGAGCAATGGGAGCCGATGGCGGAACGCGTGAACTCCGGCGCTCTCTCTTCATCGCGGAGCGCCTTTGCGGCGATCGTCGCCTCGCTCTGCGCGCTCGCGACCGCTGTCGTCGCAGCGCCTCAGCCACAGTCTGCTAGCGAACGTCCGCCGCACGCAGCCGCGCGCCGCGCGACGCGCGCGCCTGCGCCGCCACGACGTCCGCCAGAGCAGCGCGCGCCGCAGCCGCCGGCGGTAGAGACGCCGCCCGCGCCGCCGCAGGAGCTGCCGCCGCTCGACACATCGACGCCGCCGCCCTCGCTGCCGCGCGCCTCGCGCGAGCGCATGCGCCAATGCGCCACACAATGGATGAAGATCCGGCAGGAAGGTCGAACGGCGGGAACGAGCTGGCGCGAGTTCGCGACCAGATGTCTCACCCGTTGATGGCCTGAGGGAGCGGTCTCGCCCGCCGTCGCGGACCTCGCGTCGAGGTCGGCCGGAAAAGCGCGAGAGAAAGAAAGCCGATCAGCAGGAGCAAGGAGCGCGGGCCGAGCCGGCCCGGGCGAGAGAAGTGCTGCGAAACGCGTTCACGATGCGAGGTGGATCGGCTGCGCATGGCGAACGCGTTTCGGCCGCGGGTCTTTCGTCAGACCGCTTCCGAGCTTTCGGGAGCCGGAGGAGTTTCCTTGGCCTTGCGCGGAGCGCGACGCTTGACGGGCGCCTTGCGCACGGCCTTCTTCGTGGCGGTCTTCTTCGTCGCGACGCGCTTCTTCGTGGCGACGCGCTTCTTGGTCGCAACGCGCTTCTTCGTCGCAACGCGCTTCTTCGTCGCCGTCTTGCGCGTGGTCTTGCGGGCGACCTTCTTCGAAGCGGCCTTGCGCGTAGCCTTCTTGGCGGTGGCCTTCTTGGTCGCGGCCTTCTTGGTCGCCGCCTTCTTGGTCGCAGTCTTACGAGCACCCTTCTTCGCGGCCGCCTTTTTCGCAGGCTTACGCTTCGTCGTTGGTTTCGCCATCTTCAGTCCCCTTGATCCATATCGTCGGAATGTCGCTATGACCGACAATAGGCCGCAATAGCGTAACGTGGTTAACCAGTCGTTCAAGTGGCGCTTTCACGAATTGCTCGCGAATGCGATGTCGCATAGCGCGCGACAGCAGCGAATGCGCGCGCCGATGAACGCCGCGACGCATGTCGATGAAGGCGTAAGACGCAGCGCGGAAGACGCATGTCGAAAGCGATCTCGACAGCGCTCGAAAGGCGCGTCGCGCATCGACGACGACGCCTCCTCGAAATGTCCACGCACTCCGCGCGACCGTCGACGAGGCCATTCAATCTATTGTTTTTCTTCAATGACTAGGAGATGCGCGCAATTGCGCGTAACGCATTCGCGCGACGATGCGCGCATGACGAAGCGCGATTTTGCGCTTTCGTTTCACGCTGTCGCCGACGCTCCGCGCCGATCGCTTCGCATGTCTCGACGCATGCGCGACGACGCCGGCGCCGCCTCTGCGAAGCTCGTCACGCGCGCTCTCGCAGCGCTGCTAACCATGTGAAAAAAAATTGTGCGCAGCGCGCGCGCCGCGTCTCGCGAAAGCCGCGCTGCGGCCATCGCGCGGCGTCGATTCGATCGAATCGACGCCGCCGGTGATTCGAGTTTCGGCTCTGTCGGAAGTGTCTCAGACGCCGAGACGGCTCTTCAGCAACTCATTGACGGCTTGCGGATTGGCCTTGCCGCCGGTCGCTTTCATCACCTGGCCGACGAACCAGCCGAGCATGGTCGGCTTCGCCTTGGCTTGCGCGACCTTGTCGGGATTGGCGGCGATGATCTCGTCGATCGCCTTCTCGATCGCGCCAGTGTCCGTCACCTGCTTCAAGCCGCGCGTCTCGACGATCTCGCGCGGATCGCCGCCTTCCTGCCAGACGATCTCGAACAGATCCTTGCCGATCTTGCCCGAGATGACGCTGGTGGAGATGAGATCGACGATGGCGCCGATCGCCGCAGCGGACACGGGCGAACGCGTAATGTCGAGCCCCTCCTTGTTGAGGCGGCCGAACAGCTCGTTGATCACCCAATTGGCGACGAGCTTGGCGTCGCGGCCTTTCGCCGCCTCCTCGAAGAAGTCCGCGCTCGCGCGCTCGGCGACGAGCACGCCGGCGTCATAGGGCGGCAGGCCGTAATCGGCGACGAAGCGCGCGCGCTTCTCGTCTGGCAGCTCCGGCAGTTCGACCTTCAGCGCGTCGACATAGGCCTGATCGAATTCCAGCGGCAGCAGATCGGGGTCCGGGAAATAGCGATAGTCGTGCGCCTCCTCCTTGGAGCGCATGGAGCGCGTCTCGCCCTTGCCGGGATCGAAGAGGCGCGTCTCCTGAGCGATGACGCCGCCATCCTCGAGAATGCCGATCTGGCGGCGCGCCTCCACCTCGACCGCCTGGCCGATGAAGCGGATGGAGTTGACGTTCTTGATCTCGCAGCGCGTGCCGAAGGGCGCGCCGGGCTTGCGCACGGAGACGTTCACGTCGGCGCGCAGCGAGCCCTGCTCCATATTGCCGTCGCAGGAGCCGATATAGCGCAGAATGGTGCGCAGCTTGGAGACATAGGCGCGCGCCTCCTCCGCCGAGCGAATATCCGGCTTGGAGACGATCTCCATCAGCGCGACGCCGGAACGGTTGAGGTCCACATGGCTCTCGGTGGCCGAGAGATCATGGATGGACTTGCCGGCGTCCTGCTCGAGATGCAGACGCTCAATGCCGACGGTGATGCGCTCGCTGGGCGTCACATCGACGATGACCTCGCCCTCGCCGACGATCGGATGCTTGTACTGGGAAATCTGATAGCCCTGCGGCAAATCGGGATAGAAATAATTTTTCCGATCGAAGACGGACCGCAGATTGATCTGCGCCTGCAGGCCGAGCCCGGTGCGAATGGCCTGCTTGACGCATTCCTCATTGATGACCGGCAGCATGCCCGGCATGGCCGCGTCGACGAGCGAGACATGGTTATTGGGCTCGCCGCCATATTCCGCGGAAGCGCCGGAGAAGAGCTTGGCCTTGCTCGTCACCTGGGCGTGAATCTCCATGCCGACGACGACTTCCCAGTCGCCGGTCGCGCCTTTGAGGAGCTTGCTCGGCTGCGTCTCGCGCGTGTTCATGTCTTTCGTCCTCGAACCGTGTCTATCGTTGAGGGAAGCTTACATCTAAGATCGACGCTCGTCATTGCGAGCCGAGGGCGAAGCAATCCAGGGGCCGATGGACCCTCGATCGCGTCGTCGCCGCTCCGCTCCCAGCAATGACGGCTCAGGCGCCGGACGGCGTCTCGCTTTGCTCGCGATCGCCCATCAGCCGCTCTTCATAGCCGATCGACCATTCGATCAGCGCGCGCCACAGCGATTGGCCCAGCTCGGTCTCGAGCCCCTCGCGCTGCGACGCCGCGGCGACGCGCGCCAGCACTTCGTCCACACGCTCTGGCACGCGCGCCGGAATGCCGAGCGAGGGTTTCACCGCGGCGGCGCGCTCGATCTGGCGCTGGCGGCGGGCGAGCAGAGCGACGAGCTCGTCGTCGAGCGCGTCTATGGTGGCGCGCACGTCCGACATTTCGTCGCGCGGTTCGCGCTTTGCGGCCTCTGCTCTGCGCGTCATTTCGCGTCTGTCCACCAGGGCTGCGGGAAATCGATCTTCGGCGCCGCGCTCTCCAGCGCCGCGGCGAGCGAGAACAAGGTCGCCTCGTCGAAGGGGCGGCCGATGAGCTGCAGGCCGAGCGGCAAGCCGTCGGCGCCGAGGCCGCCCGGCACCGCAATGCCCGGCAGGCCGGCCATGTTCACCGTCACGGTGAAAATGTCGTTCAAATACATCTCGACCGGATCGGCCGCGCCCTTCTCGCCTTGCGCGAAAGCGGTGGAAGGCGTCGCCGGCGTCAGCACGGCGTCGACGCCGGCCGCGAAAGCCTCGTCGAAATCGCGCTTGATGAGGCTGCGGATCTTCTGCGCGCGCACATAGAAGGCGTCGTAATAGCCGTGCGAGAGCACATAGGCGCCGATCATCACGCGGCGACGCACCTCGGCCCCGAAGCCTTTGGCGCGCGTCTTCTCATACATGTCGGCGATGTCGCGGCCCTTCTCGCGCAGGCCGTAGCGCACGCCGTCATAGCGCGCGAGATTGGAGGAGGCCTCCGCCGGAGCGATAATGTAATAGGCCGGCAGAGCGAAACGCGTATGCGGCAGAGAAATCTCGACGATCTCCGCGCCCGCGTCGCGAAGCCAGGCGACGCCCTGATCCCACAGCGCATTGATCTCGGCGCCGCCGCCGATACGATATTCCTTGGGAATTCCAATGCGGCGGCCCTTCACCGAGGCGCCGATCGCCGCCTCATAATCGGGAACCGGCGCATCGACGCTGGTCGTGTCCTTGGGATCATGGCCGGCCATGGAGCGCAGCATGATGGCCGCGTCGCGGACCGTGCGCGTGATCGGCCCCGCCTGATCGAGCGAGGAGGCGAAAGCGACAATGCCCCAGCGCGAGCAGCGGCCATAGGTCGGCTTTATGCCCACAGTGCCGGTGAAAGCCGCCGGCTGGCGAATGGAGCCGCCCGTGTCCGTCGCCGTGGCGCCGAGCGCCAATCGCGCGGCGACGGCCGCCGAAGAGCCGCCCGAGGAGCCGCCGGGAACGATCTTGGCGTCATCGAACCCCTCGCCCTTCTTGCGCCGCCAGGGCGAGACGACCGGGCCGAAGGCGCTGGTCTCATTGGAGGAGCCCATGGCGAATTCGTCGAGGTTCAGCTTGCCCAGCATCAGCGCGCCGTCGCGCCACAGATTGGCGGAGACAGTCGATTCATAAGTGGGCGTGAAATCGTCGAGGATGCGGCTCGCCGCCGTGGTGCGCACGCCCTTGGTGCAATAGAGGTCCTTTATGCCGAGCGGCAGGCCCTCGAGCGGGCGCGCCTCGCCGCGCGCGATGCGCGCGTCGCTGTCGCGCGCGGCTTCGAGCGCGAGCTCGGGCGTCTCGGTGAGAAAAGCGTTGAGCGCGCGCGCTTTCTCTATCGCCTCTATATGGGCCTTGGTCAGCTCCGTCGCCGACAGCTTCTTCGCAACGAGCGCGTCGCGCGCCTCGGCGAGGGACAAATGCGTAGGATCGGACATGAATGCGTTTCGCTCGTTCGTGTCTTATTCAAAGGCCCGCATGTGGCAGGCGTCGCTCGTCTTTGCGGAAGGCGTCTATTCCACGACCTTGGGCACGACGAAATAATGGTCGTCCTTTTCCGGCGCATTGGCCAGAATGGCGTCGGCGAAGCCGCCGTCGGTGACGACGTCCTGCCGTTTCTTCATTTGCATGGGCAGAACGGAGGTCAAAGGCTCGACGCCTTCGACGTCGACGCTCGAAAGCTCGGCGACGAAATCCAATATTGCGTTGAGCTCCGCGCCGAGGCGCTCGACCTCTTGGTCCTCGACGGCGATGCGCGCGAGATGGGCGATGCGGCGGACAGTCGCCTGATCGACGGACATTTTATGGAGCTCCGTTCCGACTTCGTCCCGCGCGCTATACCACTCGCGGCTTCGAGGGCGCAATGCGCGCGTCCGCCCGTGATGCAACGAGCGCGCCGGATTTCCAGAAAGCCGCGCGTCGTGCTAGGCCAATCGGCATGACCGCCGGACCAAAGACGCTCGAGGAGCTCGCCGCTCTGCTGCCGCAAAAAAGCAGGCTGATCGGGCTCGATGTCGGAACGAAGACCGTGGGGCTCGCGCTGTCGGACGTCGAGCGCCGCCTCGCGACGCCGCTCGAGACGATCCGCCGCGTGAAATTCACCAAGGACGCCGAACGGCTCGCCGCCTTGATCGCGCAGCATGAGATCGCCGCGCTGATCGTCGGCCTGCCGCTCAACATGGACGGCTCTGAAGGCCCGCGCGCGCAAGCGACGCGGGCCTTCATGCGCAATTTCGACGCGATGCGCCGCACGCCCTACGCCTTCTGGGACGAGCGGCTTTCCACCGCCGCCGTCACCAGAGAGCTGCTGGCGCAGGACGTCTCGCGCGCAAAGCGGGCCGAGGTCGTGGACAGAATGGCCGCGGCCTATATTCTGCAAGGCGCCCTAGACAGGCTGGGGCGCCTCGCTACGGGAGGCTAGACGAGCCGGCTCACCACCAGCCGCGACGTCCCCAGCCCCAACCGCCGCCCCAGCCGCCGCCGCCGAAGCCGATGTTCAGCGCGCCGCCGAGAAGACCGGCGCCGGCGCCGATGATGCCCGGGCCGCCATAGCCATATCCATAGGAGGGATAGGCGTAGGTCGCCGCGACGACCGGCACGGCGACAGCCGTCGCCACCGGAGCCGCGACATAGGCCGTGCGACGCTCATACATCGGATAGTAGGCGGTGCGGCGCTCGATGATGCGACGCACATAGACGGTGCGGTGCTCGATGCGACGCGGCGGGCAATAGTGGGCGGAACGGCCCGCATGAATGCGACGATAATGGACCTCGTCCGTCGCCGCCGGAAGCGACACGGACGCCACATTCGCCATTCCGACCGGACCGGCCAGAGCGACGCCCGGCGCGGCGATGCCGATCACGGCGCCAGCGGCGCCCAGCAGAGACAACTTCACAACCTTGCTCATGACCCAAGCCTCCTCGTGGCTCTCGCCCCCCCTTTCCCGCCGCCCGCAGCGGGCGACCGGAACCTTTCGTCACGGCGCGATCCGCGCCGACGCAGACGTTCAATCAGTGACGGCAGACGCGACGGCGCAGACGACCAGATGCGCCGGGAGGAGCGCGGTCGGTGAAGAGAAGCCAACGCACATATCAGTCCCCCAACTCATCGGTCGCTCAACTCGCGCCTCTTTTGAAAAATTCCCGATCATGCCGTCGCTCCGCTGAGAGAAGCGCGGCCCAGGTGAAGGGGAACTAAGGCGCGCTTACCGGCCGTCCAGACCATCGAGCGTCAAAAAAAACCCTCCGTTAACGCTCCCGCCGCGCCGGAGGGGCCTCGATATGAAAACTTTTAGTTGTATTGCGCCGCTTTGCGAGGGCGTCCGCCTTTGCCTCTAGAGGCATGGCGTTCAAGGCAAAAAATCGTGACGACATAGCTGCGGTCGCGTTGACAAGCTGTCGGCGACGAGGCATTTTACGACTGTAAGTTGAATATCTGTATCGCCGCCGCCATCCAATGCGCCGATGCGAGGAGCCGATGTCGAAGAGCGCAAAAGCAACTTCCGACGAGATGGACGCGCAAGAAGCATCGACGGCTTCTCTCGCTGTCTATATCGCGCAAATGGCGGGCGAGCTGGCGACGATGGCGGACCGGTCCGATCTCACCATGCTCGCCTATTTCCTCAATCTGGCGCGCGTCGAGGCCGAGACGAAATCACGCGAGCGCGCCGCCGACTCCCGCGGCCGCGCATAAAGCCTCAAATCAAGCCAGCGAGACGAGATTGGCGCCGTGGCGCGCGAGCCGCCCGGCGAGATCGAGTTCCAGCAGCGCGGCGTTGACCTCGCGCGCGGGAAGACCAGCGGCGCGCACGAGATCGTCGATGGCGACCGGCGACGGGCCGAGCAGCGCCATGACGCGCGCGAGCGGATCGACCGTCTCCGCCTCTCGCGTCGGCGCAGCGACGATCGGCGCGCTCTCCGGCTGCGGCGCGATGGGAGCGACGCGCTCATGCATGAAATTCGGCGCCCGTTCCTGCAACGAGAAGAGATCGTCCATCTCTTCCCAGAACGGCTCCTCCTTGGGCGCGCCCTCCCCTTCGCCGAAGAGATCGCCCTGCCTGCCGGCGCCGGCGGCGAGCGCACGGGTGACATCCTCCGCCCCGGCGCAGAGCGTCGCGCCCTGGCGCAGCAGATCATTGGTTCCTTCGGCGCGCGGATCGAGCGGCGAACCGGGAACGGCGAACACCTCGCGGCCCTGCTCCATGGCGAAGCGCGCGGTGATGAGCGAGCCGGAGCGGCGCGCCGCCTCCACGACCACGACGCCGCGCGACAGGCCCGAGACGATGCGATTGCGGCGTGGAAAATCGCGCCCGCGCGGCTCCCATTCGAGCGGCATTTCCGTCACCACTGCGCCGCCGCGCGCGATGATCTCCTCGATCAAGGGGCGATGCTCATTGGGATAGGGCCGCGCATGACCGCCGGCGAGGACGGCGATGGTTCCCGCCGCGAGGCTCGCGCGATGGGCCGAGAGATCGACGCCGCGCGCGAGGCCTGAGACGATGACGTAATTTTCCCGCGCGAGGCCCTGCGCCAGACGCTCGGCGAAGGTGAGCCCGGCCGCCGAGGCGTTGCGCGAGCCGACGATGGCGACGCAAGGACGCGACAGGATTTCCGCCGAGCCGCGCAGCGCAAGCAGCGGCGGCGCCGCCTCTATCGCGCGCAGCGGCTGAGGATAATCGGCGTCGCCGAGCGAGACGAAGCGCACGCCGAGCTTGGCCGAGCGCTCAATCTCGGCGCGCACGTCGTCCGGCTCGGCGATGCGGATCATGCGCCCATGGGCGGAGCGCGCGAGCAGATCTGGAAGCGCCTCCAGCGCCGCCTGCGCGCCGCCGAACTTATTGACGAGTTGGCGAAAGGTGCGCGGCCCGACATTCTCCGAACGAATGAGCCGCAGCCAATGAAAGAGCTGCTCCTCCGTCAAGCGCGTCGCGGAGGAGGAAGCGCTCATGCCTTCTGCCCGATACGGCTCTCATTGCCGGAGAGCAGGCGGCGAATATTGTCGCGATGCTTCCACCACAGCAGCGCCGCCATGACCGCGAAGACGATGGCCTCGCGACCATGGCCCATCGCCGCGAGAACGAGCGGCGAAGCGAGGCTCGCCGCCAGCGCCGAGAGCGAGGAGTAGCGGAACAGCGCCGCCATCGACAGCCAGATGGCCGCGAAAGCGAGGCCCGCTGGCCAACTGATTCCGAACAGCGCGCCCAAGAATGTCGCGACGCCCTTGCCGCCGCGAAAGCGCAACCAGACGGGCGCGATATGGCCGATAAAAGCGGCCGCCGCGGCGATGACGGCGCCGTCCGGCGCGATTAGCGCGCCGATGAGCGCGGCGGCGACGCCTTTGAGCGCATCGAGCAGCAGAGTCGCCGCGGCGAGATCCTTGCGCCCGGTGCGCAGAACATTGGTCGCGCCTATATTGCCGGAGCCGATCGAGCGAATGTCGGTCGTCCCCGCGAGCCGCGTCAGCAAAAGGCCGAAGGGGATCGAGCCGAGCAGATAGCCGACCGCCAGCGCGCCGAGCTCTGGAAAAGGAGAAAACGCCAAGGAGAAAGACCCGCGCCGCGCCGCCGGCGCCATTCGCCGAACGCGGCGCGCAAACTAATCGAGCGCGCCGCTCGCCGCAAGCCGAGCGCGAAGCGGCGCCGAAATGCGAGACGCCCCGCGCTGGCGCGAAAGCTGCTTCGACGTCCGCCCAAGCTTGGTTTTCTCATTTCGAAAATTCATATTCGAGCCCGGCCATGATCGATTTCGAAAGCCTCGTCGAGCTCATCTATCGCGCCGCCACAGATCCCGATCTCTGGCCGCGCGCGATGCACGAGCTCGCCGCCTCGGCGGACGCCGCCGGCGGAATCATTCTCACGCGGCGCAGCGACTCCTGGGTCGGCTGGCGCCATTCCCCCGCAATGGTCGGCGTCGACGACTATCTGCGGTCGCCGGCCAGCGCGCGCAGCGAGGCGCCCATAAGGCTGCTCGCCGCCGACAGGGCGGGATTCATCGACGCCGCGACAGTGTTCACGCCGGAGGAATGGCTCGCCGATCCGGTGATGACGCATTGGGGAACCCCCAATGGCATAGGCCATGCCGCCGCCACGGCCATGCCCATGCCGACAGAGGATTTCGTGGTGGTTCATATCAGCCGACGCATCGACCAGCCGGCCTTCACAGCCGCCGATATCGCGCGGCTCGACGCGTTTCGTCCGCATCTCGCGCGCGCCGGCTTTCTCGCGGCGCGCTGGCGGCTCGAGCGGCTGCGCGCCGCCACCGAGGCGCTCGCGCTGATCGGCCTCCCGGCCGCCGCTCTCGACGCGCGCGGGCGCGCCCTGGCCGCCAATTCGCTCATCGAGAAGATGACGCCTCATGTCAAATGGCTGCCCGACGACCGCGTCGCTCTCGCCGACTCCGCCGCCAATGGCATGCTGCGGCGCGCGCTCGCCGATGTGTCGAGCCTCGCTGCGACGACGGCGCGCTCCTTTCCGGCCCGCGGCCGCGACGGCGACGCCGCGGTCGTCCATCTCATTCCGATGGCGGGCGAATCGCGCGATCTCTTCGACGGCGGATGCGCGCTTCTGGTGGTCGCGCCCATAGCGCTCCGCCAAGCGCCCGACGCCACGGTGATCCGCGGCCTCTTCGATCTCACCGCCGCCGAGACTTGCGTCGCCAGCGGAATCGTCTCGGGCCTGTCGCTGGAACAGATCGCCCGCCGTCAGGGCACGACGCCCGCGACCGTTCGCAGCCAGCTCAAGAGCGTGTTCGCCAAAACCGGCGTCGGCCGACAGTCCGGCCTCGTCGCGCTGCTGGCGAGCCAGCTCAAGCCGCCCTATCCGCCGAAGGAATAGGGGCGCGATCCGCCACCCGTCCCGTGCTAGCTTCGCGGCCCATGTCGCGCGCCGGCCGCCTCTTCGAACTCTTGCAGCTCCTGCGTGGGCGCCGACGCCCGGTCAGCGGCGCCGAGCTCGCACGCGCGGCCGGCGTCTCCTTGCGCACGCTCTATCGCGACATCGCCGCGCTGCAGGCGATGGGCGCGGAGATCGAGGGCGAGCCCGGCGTCGGCTATGTCCTGCGGCCCGGCTTTCTGCTGCCGCCGCTGATGTTCTCGGAGGAAGAGATCGAGGCGCTGGAGCTCGGCGCCAAATGGGTGGCGCAGCGCACCGATGACGGACTTTCGCGCGCGGCGCAGAGCGCGATGGCGAAAATATCCGCCGTTCTCCCGCAAGGACGGTCGCGCGCGCAGGACGATGCGCTGATCGTCGGCCCGCCTTGGTCGCGAGCGCATGTCGCCGAGCTGAAGCTGTTGCGCCGCGCACTGCGTGAGGAGCGCAAGCTCGCCATCTCCTACGCCGACGGCAAAGGCGCGCGCACGAGGCGCGTCGTCTGGCCGGTCGCGCTGGGCTTTTTCGAATCCGCCCGCGTGCTCGTCGCCTGGTGCGAGCTGAGAGGCGATTTTCGCCATTTCCGCGCGGATCGCATCGAGGCGGCGGAAATGCTGGAGGAGCGCCCGCCGCGCCGACGCCAGACGCTGCAAAAGGAGTGGCGTCGCTCGATGCTGACAGAATCTGACAGCGTGACGGCTTATGGACGTGCGGCGTCCTCGACCACAAAAGGAAATTCCATGTCCGAGATCGTCTTCTACACCAATCCGCAATCGCGCGGCATGATCGTGCATTGGCTGCTCGAGGAGATCGGCGCGCCCTATTCCATCGAGATCGAGGAATATGGCACCTCGATCAAATCGCCCGAGTTCCTCGCGATCAATCCAATGGGCAAGGTGCCGGCGATCCGCCACGGCGACAAGGTGGTGACGGAGGCCGCGGCCATCTGCGCCTATCTCGCCGATGCGTTTCCGCAAGCCGGCCTCGCGCCGCCGACGGCCGAGCGCAGCGCCTATTATCGCTGGCTGTTCTTCGCCGCCGGCTGCGTGGAGCCGGCGATGAGCAATCATTCCGTCGGCTGGGACCCGGCCGCGGACAGGCAGCGGAGCTTCGGCTACGGCTCATACGCCGCCGTGCTGGACACTCTGGCGAAAGCGCTGGCGGGACGGCGCTATATCGCCGGCGACGCCTTCAGCGCGGCCGATGTCTATCTCGGCTCGATGATCGGCTTCGGCATGCGCTTCGGCGTGCTGGAGAAGCGGCCGGAGTTCGAAGCCTATTGGGGCGGCCTGGAGAATCGCCCGGCGCGGCTGCGCGCGCTCGAGCAGAACGAGAAGCTCGCCGCGCGGCAGGCCTGGGCGCCGGCCTGAGCCGGGGCGGGACGGCCCCGCCCCCGATGATTTCTGTCGAGAGCTCGGCGCAGGCGGCAATTTTTACGGGCGGAGCGGTTTGCCATGCGCTAGAAAGCTGCGGGGCGAAGCGCCATCGAAGCGACAGAGATGACGGAACCAGAACGCAGACCGCGCCCGCGCGCCTTCCGCCTCGACGGCGAGCAGATCGTTCCCCCCAAGAGCGCGAAGCCGCTGGAGGCGGAGCGAGTCCAGCCCAGCGTCTTCGAGGCGCAGATCGACGTCTTCGCGCTCGAGGCCGAGGCGGCGCCGCGCGGTTTCGTCGAGGGGGAGAAGGCGATCGAGGCCGCGCAGAAGCGCGGCGTGCTGCGCAGCATGCTGGTCTCCTGGGGCGGATTGTTCATCTCGGCCGTGGCGGGGCTGCTGTCGCTGGCCGGCGGCATGTGGCTCACCAATCTGGTCGAGGATCTCTTCGCGCATTCGGCCATGCTCGGAACTGTCGGGCTCGCGCTCGCCGGCCTGGCGCTCGTCGCCGCCGCGGCGATGCTGACCAAGGAGATCGCCGCCATCGCGCGGCAGAATCGCATCGCCAAGCTGCATATCGCCCTCGCCGATGCGCGGCTGCGCGACGACATCAAAGCCGCGCGCGAGCATGTGAAGGAGCTGTGCAAGCTCTATGAGGACCGCCCCGAAACCGGCCGGGCGCGCGCGCTGGTGCTGGAATTCTCGCAGCAGATCATCGACGGGCGCGATCTCGTCGATCTCGCCGAGCGCCATCTCGCGCATCCGCTGGACGCGCAGGCGCGGCGCGAGATCGCCGACGCCTCCAAGCGCGTCTCCATCGTCACCACGGTCAGCCCACGCGCGCTGCTCGACGTTCTGTTCGTCGCCGCGCAGGCGATAAGGCTGATGCGCCGCATCGCCGAAATCTATGGCGGACGGCCGGGAATGCTGGGCTTCTTCAAGCTCGCGCGCTCGGTCGGCGCGCATCTCGCCATCACCGGCGGGCTCGCCATCGGCGATTCGCTGCTACAGCAGGTGGTCGGCCATGGCATCGCCGCCAAGCTCTCCGCCAAGCTCGGCGAGGGCGTGCTCAACGGCCTATTGACCGCGCGCGTCGGCCTCTCGGCCATGGCGGTCTGCCGGCCCATGCCCTTCAGCGCCGAAAAGCCGCCCGGCGTCGCCGATGTGGCGCCTTTCTTGTTCGGCGACCGCAGCAGCGGCGGCTGACGATATGGCGGCGCGGATTTTCCCTCTCGAGAAGACAAACGGATGAAGATCACCACCTGGAACATCAATTCCGTGCGCCTGCGCATGCCGATCGTCGCGCAATTCTTGAAGGAGCACGCGCCGGACGTCATCTGCCTGCAGGAGACCAAGTGCCGCAACGCCGAATTTCCCTATTCGGATTTTCGCGCGCTCGGCTATGAGCATTTCGCCATCAATGGCCAGAAGGGCTATCACGGCGTCGCCATCGTCTCGAAACAGCCGCTGGAGCTATTAGAGACGCGCGATTTCTGCGAGAAAGGCGACGCGCGCCATGTGTCGGTCGGCGTCCCCAATGGCGGGGCGCCGGTCACGATCCATAATTTCTACGTGCCGGCCGGCGGCGACGAGCCTAATCGCGAGATCAATCCGAAATTCGCCCATAAGCTCGATTTTCTGGACGAGATGGCGGAATGGATTCAGCGTGATCGCGTGACCGACGGCCGCGTCGTGCTGGTCGGCGACCTCAATATCGCGCCGCTGGAGCAGGACGTCTGGAGCCATAAGGCGCTGCTCCAAGTGGTGAGCCACACGCCGATCGAGGTGGAGAAGCTCGGCCGCGTGGTCGAGGCCGGGCGCTGGATCGACACGATGCGCCGCTTCGTGCCCAAGGAGGAGAAGCTCTATACGTGGTGGAGCTATCGCGCCTCGGATTGGGAGAAATCCGACCGCGGCCGCCGGCTCGATCACATTTGGGCGAGCGAGGCGCTCTCCGGCGCGCTCGAGCAGATGCATGTGCTGCGCGAGGCGCGCAATTGGACGCGCCCCTCCGACCATGTGCCGGTGACGATCTCACTGGCGGTCTGAAAACCGAGTCAGGCGTTGACCTGCGCTCGCAGCTCGGAGAGCGAGGCGAAGCGCCGCACGCGGCCCTCGCCGCGAATCTCGACCGAGCCGTCGGAAAACATCACATAGAGCGCGCCGCCATTCTCATAGCGGTCGACCTCGACCGGCTCCGCCTCGACATAGCGCTTGGGCGCATAGGCCTCGAAGCCAGGCGGCGGCGCCATGGCTGTCGGCGGGGCCATCGCCGGCGGCGGCTCCATCTCCGGCGCGAGGGCCGGCTGCGAAATCACGGGCGCCGGCGCGATGCGCGCCGCCTGCGGAGCGAATGTCGCGAGCGCATGGTCGAGACGCGACAGAGCGGCGACGATCGCCAAAGTCACCACGCCGCCCGAGAGAGCCACCGCGCCCGAGATGAACAGGCTCCAGCCGCGCTCGATCTGGATCTTGTCCCAGCCTTCGAACATCGCCGCCACGCCCCAAGTCGTGAGCGCGACGCCGAGCCCCAAGACGCCCCAACGCGTCAGCCGAAAGAACCAGACGCTCCGCATGTTCCGCCTCTTCCTCTCGCATGGCGACCGTGCAACCGGCGACGAGATCACGCGCGAGAATCGTCGCCCGCCATCTGTTAGCACGCCCGCTCGCGGGTCGCGCCGACGGTTTTCGCCAAGCATTCCATGCACGCATTCCGCGCGAGAATTCCGGCGCGAGTGTGGAGAAACGCCGCACGCGCCGTGACCGGCCCCCAAAGATGATATTCAACCCTTTAGAAAACAATATTTCTGCGTCGTAACGTCACATGGAATTCGGTGACGCCGATACAGACATCAATAATGGAGACCAATGTCTCCAGGAGGAAAGTCGGCAACGATCCGCCTATCTCAGGGGAGTCGAAACCATGGATACGCGCTCATCGAGGCGTAATATATTCGCACTGAGCTTTCTCTTCGCTTTGGCGACAGCGGGTTCTGCTTTCGCGCATGGCGGGGTAAAGCTCGAGCAGGACGAATGCGTGACGACAGTCGGTCCGGTGAAGGTGCATTTCATCGGCTATCAGCGAAAAGGCGAGCCGGAGGAGTTCTGCGACGACATCGCCCGGACCGGCCCGACGGTGATCGCGCTCACGGCCATCGATTCCGGTCGCCAGCCGGATTCCTACATGGCCCAGAATCGGGAGGCCGCTGCGCCTGCCGGCCCGGCCGTGGATGTACGCGACATCGCCATTGGCGTGCGCATCGTCAAGGACGGAAGCGACGCCGCGGCGCCGGAGTTCTACGCGCCGCCGAAGATTCATAACAACGCCACCATGACCTTCGAGCATGACTTCAAGGAGCCGGGAAATTATGTGGCCATCATCACCGTCGCCGATCGCGACGGGCATGAGTGGAGCTCGCGCTTTCCCTTCCGCGTCGGCGTGCTCAGCCTGTGGAACACGATCGAATATGTCCTCTACGGGATCGGCTTCCTCGGACTGACCGCCGGTCTGTGGCTGGTGGCCTGGCGGCGCGGAGCGCAGCCGGAGCAGACCGCCCTCCATCAGGCGGAATGACCACAGCCTCGCAGGCGAAATGACCACAGCCCGTCCGATCGAAGATCGGGCGGGCTTTTTTCGCGCCCGGAATGCGCTTGTCGTCCGAGCTTTGCACGAAAATTGTTAGACTGCGGCCGTGCGAGATTGCTTGGAGCCCTGCCGGGTTCTAGGTAGAGGCGAGCGGAGAATGCTGCGCTCGCGAACCCAAGTCAGGAGCAAGGAATATGAGCTTCACCCTTCCCGACCTTCCCTACGCCTATGATGCGCTGCAGCCCTATTTGTCGAAGGAATCCTTCGAGTATCATCACGACAAGCATCATGCGACCTATGTCACCAACGCCAATAATCTGATCAAAGGCACCGAGTTCGAGGGCAAGCCGATCGAGGAGATCATCGTCGCCTCCTACGGCAAGAACGTGCCGATCTTCAACAATGTGGCGCAGATCTACAACCACTCCGAATATTGGAAGTGGCTGAAGCCCAATGGCGGCGGCGCGATTCCCGCCAAGGTCGAGAAGGCGATCGTCGAGTCCTTCGGCTCGGTCGACAAGTTCAAGGAAGAGTTCCAGACCCAGGGTCTCGGCCAGTTCGGCTCGGGCTGGGTGTGGCTCGAGATCAAGGACGGCAAGCTCGCCGTGCGCAAGACCCCGAACGCCGAGAACCCGCTGGTGTTCGGCGCCAAGCCGCTGCTGGTCGCCGATGTGTGGGAGCACGCCTATTACATCGACTACCGCAATCGCCGCGCCGACTTCCTCAAGGCCTTCCTCGAGCATCTCGTGAATTGGGAATATGTCGAGGAGCTCTACGAGGCCGCGACGAAGTAAGACAGTTTCATACGGCGGCGGCGCGATGCGTCGCCGCCGTCAAATAATCTTCTCACTGTCCTCTCGTCGAGAAGTTCAGTGCGCGCGCGGCAAATGCCAAAGCGCCACGAGGATGATTGCGGTCGCGAAGATCGTCAGGCCGCCGAGCCTCGCGGTCACGCGCAATTCGAACGCGCGAAGGTCGGAGCGCAGGATCGATAGGTCGCGCTCGCGATTTGTCGCCTCGGCCATTTACGTCAAGCTCGCGCAGAACCTCTGAATTTTCGTGCAGGCGTCCTCGAGCGTCGCATTGGACGCCGCATAGGAGACGCGGAAATTCGGTCCCGTGCCGAAGGCCGAGCCCTGCACCACGGCGACGCCCTCCGCCTCCAGCAGAGCGGTGACGAAATCGACGTCGCTCGCGATCACCTTGCCCTCCGGCGTCTTGCGGCCGATCGCCTCCTTGCAGGAGGGGAAGACATAGAAGGCGCCCTCGGGCGACGGGCATTGCAGATATTTCGCCTGGCCGAGCATGGAGACGACGAGATCGCGCCGCTCCTGGAACGCTTTGCGGAACACGGCGAGATGATCCTGCGGACCTTCCAGCGCCGCGAGCGCCGCCCATTGCGCGATTGAGCAGGCGCCGGAGGTCTGCTGGCCCTGCAGCATATCCATCGCCTTGATGAGCGGCGCCGGGCCGGCGGCGAAGCCGATGCGCCAGCCGGTCATCGCATAGGCTTTGGAGACGCCGTTCATCGTCAGCGTGCGGTCGAACAGGCCGGGCTCGACCTGCGCGATGGTGGCGAATTTGAAATCGCCATAGACGAGATGTTCATAGATGTCGTCGGTGAGAATATGCACCTGCGGATGGCGCAGCAGCACTTCGGCGACTTGGCTGAGCTCGTCATGCGTATAGGCCGCGCCGGACGGGTTGGAGGGCGAGTTCAGCACCAGCCATTTGGTGCGCGGCGTAATGGCGCGCTCGAGGTCCGCCGCCTGCAGCTTGAAGCCATGCTCCATCGTCGTGTCGACGAAGACAGTGGTTCCGCCGCAAATGGCGACCATCTCCGGATAGCTGACCCAATAGGGCGCCGGGACGATCACCTCGTCGCCGGGATTGATCGTCGCCAGAAAGGCGTTGAAGAGGATGTGCTTGCCGCCGGTGGCGACGATGACGTCCGAGGCCTTGTAGTCGAGGCCGTTCTCGCGCTTGAACTTCTTGGCCACCGCCTCGCGCAGCTGCGGAATGCCGAGCACCGGCGGATAGCGCGTCTCGCCGCGGCGGATCGCCTCGACGGCGGCGTCGCAAATATGCGTCGGCGTGTCGAAGTCCGGCTCGCCCACCGAGAGCGAGATGACCTCCCTGCCCTGCGCTTTGAGATCACGCGCCTTCTGCGTCACGGCGATCGTGGCGGAAGGTTTCACGCGTGACAAAGCGTCGGCGATGAAGGCCATTTGGGGAGCTCCTCTGGGCATGTGTGCGGTGCACAATCAGGTCGAAGATAGACGCGGCGGACGTGCGGGGCAATCGAAAATCAGCCCGCCGCCCCCGCGTCGAAACGAAGCGCTTAACCTCTCCTCCGTAGAATTGCGACGCTCGACTTCACCTCGAGCCGTGGAGAGGCGCGGAACATGTGGGAAAAGCTGTGCAGCGGCGATTGGCTCGACGAAGAGCGTCTGCGCGTCTATCCGGCGATGCTGCTCCTGCTCGCGATCGGCTGTGTCGCGGCCGTGCTGATGACGGCAAAGGGCCGCTTCGACGCCAATGGCCATCCGCTCGGCACGGATTTCAGCCAAGTGTGGGTCGCCGGCCTCGAGACCTTGCGCGGCCATCCGGAACAGCCCTTTGATCTTGCAAGCCACATCGCCGAGCAGCGCGCCGAATTCGGCGCCGGCAGCGACGTCTATGGCTGGCATTACCCGCCCTATTTCCTCGCCCCGGCGACGGCGCTCGCGCATCTTCCCTATCTCGAAGCGCTCGCCGTCTGGCAGATGACGACGCTCGCCCTCTATCTCATCGCCGTGCTCGCGCTCATGCATGGCGGCGCGGCGCCACCCGGGCGCGTCGCGCTTCTCGCGCTCGCCTTTCCGGCGACGCTCGTCAATCTCGGCCATGGGCAGAACGGCTTTTTGACCGCGGCCCTGCTCGGCTTCGGCTTTCTGGCGCTGCCGCGCCGGCCGGCGCTCGCCGGCCTCTGCTTCGCGCTGCTCGCTTATAAGCCGCAATTCGCGCTCGCGCTGCCGGTCGCGCTCATCGTCGGCGGCCATTGGCGCGCGCTCGCTTCGGCCGCCGCCTCGCTCCTCGTGATGACGCTCGCCAGCCTCTTCTTCTTCGGCCCAGAAAGCTGGATCGCCTTTGTTCAGAATCTCGACGTCACGCGCGATCTCGTCGTCGAACGCGGCGCGGCCGGCTTTCCGAAAATCCAGAGCGTCTTCGCAGCGGCGCGCCTGCTCGGCGCCGATATAGCGACGGCCTATGCCGCGCAGACTCTGGCCACGGCGACGACTCTCGCCGCGCTCGTCTGGCTGTGGCGCAGCGGCGCCGATTATCGCGCCAAGGCCGCCGGCGCGATCGTCGCGACATTCCTCACGACGCCCTATTGTCTCGACTACGATATGACGGCGCTCGCGCCCGCCTTCGCGCTGCTCGTCTCCTTTGGGCTCGAACGCGGCTTCGGTCCCTATATGAAAAGCGCTCTCACCGCGGCTTTCATCATTCCGCTCGCGGCGCGCCCCGTGGCAACGGCGACGTCTCTGCCTCTCGGCGCGATCACAATGGCCGCATTGTTCGCGATAATTCTGTCAAATTCGCGCGAGGCATGTTTTCGCCACGCAGGCGCCACTGCGTCGCTACGATCGCCGGCCTGACGACCACAAAAAATTCATCTCGCGAAAAAAACCGGCGCCCGCTGCTCGAGGCGTGAAACTTTTTGGCCGGCGCCGCCGTTTATCATTCGCCGAGCGATCGTGGGAGCGGTCGCGACGCGTCGGACGTTCGGGGGAGCGTCCCGGAGAGGGTGCGTCATGTCGTTGGTGGATAAGTTCGAAAACCGCATGGAGCCGGCTTTTACGCATAGCTTCGATCCGGAATCGGCGCGGCGTCAATTCAGGGTTTCTCTTTTCCTGGTCGCGGCAATGGCGCTCGCCGCCTTTATCCTGGGCTTCGCTCTGCCGCTCAACGCCCCACGCAGCTCGCCGCCGACGCCCGCCGTCTCCTCCGACGCGAGCGATTTTTCCGGTCGCCTTCTCTCTTTGGATTCGGCCGACTGAGCATAAAGAAGCGCGGCCCGGCAATGGCCGAACCGCGCGTCAGACCTCTACGTCTCCAGGGTCACTTCATATCCATGGACTTGTGATCGTCCTTGTGATCGTGATGGTCGTGATGGTCGTGGTGGTGCTCTTCAGCGCCGCCGGCCGGAGACGTCGTGCCGCCTTCCGGATGTGCCTTTTCCCATCGCTGCATCGCCTCGGCGTCATGCGCATGCTTGGCGTCGGGCGCATCGACCGCCGCGTCGACCGTCACTTCACCCGCCTTCTCGAAGACGAGAACGAGTTCCATGCCCCAGCCGACGGGGTTGATCTTCTTGACCTCGGCGAGCACGACATGCGCGCCTTCGGGCGAGAGCGTCGTCGTCTTATTGGCCGCGATGGCGATGCCGCCTTCCGCGATGGTGTGCTTGGCGTCGGCGTGCAAGGTAACCTTGCCGACGTTCGGCGATTTCACCGCAATGAGCTTGTCGGCGCCGCCCTTATTGTGGACGAATGCGTAGAAATAGGCAGTGGTCTCGCCGTCCTTGGGCGCGCGCACCCAGGGATGCTCGATCGTCAGCTTGCCGAGCTCATATTCATGAGCCTGCGCCGCGCGCATCGGAGCCAAAACGCCGCACGCCGCGCCGCCCAATAGAGCGCCGCCAGCCGCCAACAGATCACGCCGCTTGATCATCATGTGCGTTCTCCCTTACTTGCCCGACGAAAGCTCGTCGGCTGCATTCGTCGCTCTTTTCTCGGCGAGGCTCTCGCGGCCCCGTTCCGCCGCATCGCGACCATGCGACGAATTGCGCGCAACTCCTTCGCCGCTCAGTGCTGATGCGGCGAGACATAGACGATCGGCTCTTTCGCGGTCAGCGTGATCTGCGCCTTCAGCAGCGAGACCGCGCCGTCGTCGGTCCCGAAATGGCGGAAGCGGGCTCGAACATAGCCGGAGCGATCGATCAGAAAATGACCTTCCGGAATCTCATTGATGACCGGCTCGTCGAGATAATGATTGATGAGAGAATAAGTGAGCTCTGTGGCGTCCGGATGGCTCGGCGTCAGCGCGCTCGGATCATTCGGGCATTCGCCGAAATAATCGGTGACATGATGCGCGCCCATCGCCTTCACCGTCTCGGCGGCGACTTTCAGACTCGCGACACGATCGGCGAAATCCGCATCCTCCGGCTTGCACCGCGCGAAGGAGACGAGCGTCGGCACGCCGCGCAGCTTCTCGAGGTCGTCGATCTCGCCCTTGGGATCGTCCAGCGCGAAATTGGGCGCGACGAGCCAAGGGATGACGCCCTTCGGACTCAGGAAGCGCGACTGGTTGGAATTCGACAGAACGGTGAGAAAATTGATGAGGTCCCAGCGCTCGTCCTCGGTGACCGCGTCGCCGAAGGCCGGCATGACGCCGCTTTGTCCGCCATAGGTCAGCCAGTGAAAAATATCGCCGAGCGTATGCGTCGCGACATGCGGCGCGGTGAGATCGGCGGGCGGAACCTTGAGACCCTTGGCCATGGGTCCATTGCCCTCGCCGGTGACGCCGTGACAGGCGATGCAATTGGCCTGGAAGGTCTCATAGCCGCGCTTCACCGATGCCGCCGTGTAAGCGATGGGCGGGTCGGTATAGGTCTCGGGATAGGCCTGCACCGACAGTGAGACCGTGCCGCAGACCACCGCCGCCAGCGCCAGCGCCGAGGTCGAATATTTTCGCCAATCGCGGAGCTGCGGCAAAGGCGTGAGCCCCACGGCCGCGACGAGCGCCGGCCCGAACCAGGCGAGGCCGGCGACGACCGCCAGCGCCGCTCCGGCGACGCCCCATTGCCAAGTGGGATCGATCCAGGGCGTGACCTTGAGGCCCCATGTGCCGGCCCAAGTCACGCGGAAAGGAAGCGGCCAATAGACGTTCGTCTCATGCGCCGCCGGCGTGATGGTGGCGATCCAGCCTGCGATGAACAAAAGGCCGAGCGCGCACGCGCCCTCGATGCCGCCGATCTTGCTGTACCAGGCGAAATCGAAGCCCTTCTTGGACTCGGCGAGCGTCAGATAGCGCGCGAGCGAGAGAGCGAGCAGCAGCGCTGCGCAGAGCAGAGCCAATTTGACTGTGAGCAGTCGTCCGTAGGGCGTCGCCAGCATGAAGCCGAAGCTGCCGACCGTCTCCCATGCCAGGATGAGGCCGCTGATCAGCACGATCAGCATCGCGCCCTTGGCGATCATCGACCAGCGCTCGGCGAGACGCCAGGCGACCTCCGGCGGCTTTCCGCGGCCGGTGAACATCCAGTAGACGAGGCCGAGCAGGCCGCCGATCCAGGTGAGGCCCGCCAGTGTGTGGAAGGGGAAGCTCAGCTGCGTGTAGATCGGCAGGCTGTCGTCCACCGCATGGCCAGTGACAGACACGACCGCGAGCACGGCGAGCCCGAGCCCGAGCGTCGCGCGATCGAGCCAGAGATTGGAGATCCGCAGGCGCACCAGCGTCGCGACAGTGAAGACCGCCGCGAGAATCTGCGTCGCCACCCAGGCCTTTCCGATCACCGTGCCGGAAATGAACTGCAGCAGCGCGTCGGCATCGACCGGACGGCCGGCGGGGATGATGGCGCGCGCCGTCGCCACGATGAGGCCGAAGCCGAACAGCAGGCGCAGGACCGCGGCGCCCGCGATCGCTTTTTTGAAGCGCTCGCCGTCCTCCTCTACGAGGCGCGGCAGCAGCAATAGTCCGACGGCGAGAGCGGAAAGAACGCTCTCCACGAAGCGAAGCGTCGCCAATTCCATTGATTTCGACTTCCGTTACGCTCGCGAGCACGGCGCGGCGCCCCGCCGATCGGCGCCGCCCGACATTTTTTAAAGCTGCTCTGAGCCAGACTTAGTGAGCGTCCACCGTGAACTCGTATTTCCCCTCGACGATGTGGCCATCCGAGGAGAGAACGCGATATTTCACGACATATTTGCCCGCCGCCAGATCTGGCGCGTCGAGCGTCAGCTCGCGCGGCTTGTCGGGCGCGCCCTTCGCGCCTTCGACGACGGTCTTGCCATTGGCGTCGAGGATCGCGATCGTCGAATAATTGGGCTCGACGCCGCCGCCGAAGCGCAGCTTCACGAGCTTCGGCGAAGCGGCGACGTGATCCTTCGCCGACGGAGAAGCGTCGACCAGAAAGGAATGAGCGAAGGCCGCGCCGGCGCTCATGCATAGAAATGCCGCCACGAGGCCGGCTCCGAACGTCATCTTCATCGTCGCTCCTCCTATATTATTTGCTTTTCGTATCATGATCTGGTCGGTCGGCCGCATCCGTTCAAGACGGTCGCGTTCACGACGACTTCAGCGCATCAGCAGGATCGGCAGCCTTCGGCTTGGTGTGGCTATGGCGCCAATAAGCGCCGACCATCAGCGCGATCAGCACGACGCCGAGCGCCTGCGGCACGAAGGACCACAGCGTCTGGCCGACCATGAATTTGAACTGCTGGGTCTCTTTCTCGCCATTCGCTCGGGTGAGCGTCACATAGCCGATGAAATGACCCTTTTCGGTGAATTTGTGCTCGAAATTGAAGGTGCCGGTCCTGTAGAGCTTCGGCGGCAGATGAATGATGGTGAGCGGCTCGAGATCCGTATTGGCCGAGATCGGCGTCAGCGGATCGCGAATGATGCGCAGCTCGAGCGGCAGATCGCGAAAATCCGGATTGGCGATATCGAAAGTGAAGATGATCCGGCCGACGATCGGAATATGGTCGCAATATTGATCGCGTGCGCCTTCGGCCTCATAGGCCGTGATGTGGATCATGTCATAGCCGAACATGACCATGCACATATTGTCCATGACCATCGCTTCCGGTCCGTCGCCGCCGGCGCGAGCCGGAGTAGCGGCAAAGGACGCGAAGAACAGCGCAAGCGCCAATAGACACGGTCTCACGGATCGGACGATCATCGCTTTCCTTCCTCCCGACCACGCGCGCCTCTAGGGTCGCCGCGTCGTCTTTTTTTTGCTTCGAGCTTCGAGAGAGCGAGATCGCCTCGCCCTCGCTTGTCCCGATTTTTCTTAGTGCAAAAAGGAATCGATTTGAAATCGCTATTTCGTCGACTTGCCGCAGCCCAGCTCATTCGTGCGAGACCGCCGCCGGAGTGAGACTCTATGGATAAATTCTATGCGTGTTCGGGCGCGGACGCGACAATTTCTCCTGCGTCCAAACGCCGCATATATCGCATTGCGATATAACTGCTGCGTTCTTGCTCCGGGACGCGAAGCGCCCAATGCGCAAAAAGAAACCGGCCGGGCGCGAGGCCCGGCCGGCGATATTTTCAGCCTTCAGAGAGTTCGATCAGGGCATGTCGCCGGCGACGAAC
>NZ_SOEJ01000005.1:0-208863 GCF_004366495.1 Methylosinus sp. sav-2 | reverse complement strand
GCCTGTGACCGAGATCGCCAAGGCGTTCCAGCTCGTTTCCATGCTGACGCAGCCGGCGATTCAGGGCGCGGCGGTCGGCGCTGCGGTGAAGTGACGCAGCCGGACTTGTCCTCTCCGAATTCAACCGTAAGGGTGGCAATAACGGTTGACGGAGGGGTTTGGCGCGGGGCAATCTCTCGGGCGCCGATATTGCAGTGCAAAAAAGAGTCGTGATTCTGGCAAGATTGTCGCAGTCGCGACAGCGGGCTTGGTTTTCGAGGGGGTTTCTTGGCGAACCGATTGAACACGAGCCTTTTGGCGAGGGGCGAGCGGCGCGTGCTGCAGGCGCTGGCCCCGCGACTCCCCGCCTGGACCACGCCGGATCATCTGACGGCGGCAGGACTGGTCGGCGCGGCGATGACTGCGGCGGGCTTCGCGCTCACCCATTGGTCGGCCGGTTTCCTCACACTGGTGGTGGCCGGCCTGTTCCTGAACTGGTTCGGCGATTCGCTCGACGGCACTCTGGCCCGCTACCGCGGGATCGAGCGTCCGCGCTATGGCTTCCTGCTCGATCATTCGAGCGATCTGATCGCGCAGAGCCTGATCGTGGTCGGCCTCGGCGTCTCACCCTATTTCACGCTTCCGTCGGCGCTGTTCGTGCTCTCGCTCTATCTGCTGATGAGCTCCTACACTTATCTGCGCGTGGCGACGGCGGGCGTGCATCGCCTGTCCTATGGCGGCATGGGCGCGACAGAGTTCCGCATTCTGGTCGCGGCCTGGAGCCTCTTCGCCTGCTGGCTCGGCCCGCAGGTGGTGGAGGCGCGGCTATGGCGCTTCTCCGTCCTCGACGTGACCATCGGAACGATGTCGGCCATCGCCTTCGCGCTCTTCGTCCTGATGGTGCGTCAGGATCTGTCGCGAATGGACCGCGACGACGACCATGAATCGGCGACCATCCACCGCCTGCCGACGCGCCGCTCCGCGGCCGAGCCGGCTGCGGCCGAGCCCGCGCGGGAGCTTCCCAGCATCTCCGCCGGCTGAGGCGCTGCGAAAAATCCGCCGCGAAAAAATCACGCTTCGCAAAAAATCCGCGTCCAGCCATGGGAAGGCGCGCGCGCCGGCATATCTGGTCATAGCGATCCAGCCCTCCGCTCGAGGAGTTTTGACGCATGACCAATCGTGAAATTCGCTCCCGCCAAAAGGCCGCGCTCGAGACGCCGACCGGCTTCTCGCCCGAGGCGACGCGCGATCTCACCGGCGCGCTCAACGCCGTGCTGGCGGATGTTTTCGCCCTTTATCTCAAGACGAAGAATTTCCACTGGCACGTCTCCGGCCCGCATTTTCGCGATTATCATCTGCTGCTCGACGAGCAGGGCGCGCAGATTTTCGCGACGACGGACGAAATCGCCGAGCGCGTGCGCAAGGTCGGCGGCACCAGCTTGCGCTCGATCGGCCATATCGCCCGGCTGCAGCGCATCCTCGACAATGACGCCGATTATGTCGATCCGCAGGACATGCTGGCGGAGCTGCGCGACGACAATGGCGCGCTGGCGGCGCGCATGCGCGAGGCGCATTCCCTCTGCGACGAGCGCGGCGACGTCGCCACGGCGAGCCTACTGGAAAATTACATAGACGAGGCCGAGAGGCGGATATGGTTCCTGTTCGAGGCCGGCCGTCGCGGCAATGCGTGACGCGAATCGGCCGCGGCGGTTCCGTTTCCGTTGCGAAGCCGCGCGGCCGCGTGTAGGTGTGACGGGCATCGAGGTCCCATGCGCAACCCACCCCCCCAGGCCGTTCGTCTCGCCGATTATCGCCCGCCCGCGTATCTGATCGACGCGGTCGATCTCGATATTTCTCTGCATCGAAGCAAGACGCGCGTCGTCGCGCGCCTCGCGATAAGGCGTAACCCCGCCGGCCGGGCGGGCGCGCCGCTCGCGCTCGACGGCGACGGGCTGGTCTTGCGGCGCGCAGCGCTGGACGGCGCGCCGCTCGCGCCCGAGGCCTATGAGGCGACGCCCGATTCCTTCGTGCTGCACGCCCCGCCCGAGGGGCCTTTCACGCTGGAGCTGGAGACGGAGGTCGATCCCTCCGCCAACACGCAATTGAGCGGGCTCTATCGCTCCGGCTCCGCCTATTGCACGCAATGCGAGGCGGAGGGCTTCCGCCGCATCACCTATTTTCTGGACCGGCCGGACGTTCTCAGCGTCTACACGACGCGGATAGAGGCTGAGAAGAGCGAAGCTCCGGTCCTGCTCGGCAATGGCAATCCGATCGCCTCCGGCGATCTCGAAGGCGGGAGACATTTCGCGGTCTGGCGCGATCCGTTTCCCAAGCCCTGCTATCTCTTCGCCCTCGTCGGCGGCGATCTCGGCCATATTTCAGAGAGCTACCGCACCGGCTCCGGCCGCGACGTCGCGCTCGCCATCTATGTCGAGCGCGGCAAGGAGCCTTTCGCCTCCTATGCGATGGATTCGCTGGTGCGCTCCATGCGCTGGGACGAGCAGGCCTTCGGGCGTGAATATGATCTCGATGTGTTCAATATCGTCGCCGTCTCCGACTTCAACATGGGCGCGATGGAGAACAAGGGCCTCAACATATTCAACGACAAATATGTTCTGGCCTCGCCCGAGACGGCGACCGACTCCGACTATGCGGGCATAGAGTCGGTCATCGCCCATGAGTATTTCCACAATTGGACCGGCAATCGCATCACCTGCCGCGATTGGTTCCAGCTGTGCCTGAAGGAAGGCCTGACCGTCTATCGCGATCAGGAATTCTCGGCCGATCAGCGCTCGCGCGCGGTAAAACGCATCGCCGACGTGCGCGGCCTGCGGCTGCAGCAGTTTCCCGAGGACGCCGGCCCGCTCGCCCATCCGGTGCGGCCGAACCTCTATCACGAGATCAATAATTTCTACACGGCGACCGTCTATGAGAAGGGCGCGGAGATCGTCCGCATGCTGAAGACGCTGATCGGCGAGGCCGATTTCCGTCGCGGCATGGACCTCTATTTCGCGCGTTTCGACGGGACGGCCGCGACGGTCGAGGATTTCCTCTCCTGCTTCGCCGAGGCCTCGGGCCGCGATCTGACGCAGTTTTCGCTCTGGTATGAGCAGGCCGGCACGCCGCTCGTGACCGTGGCGAGCGACTATGACGCCAATGCCAAAACGCTGACGCTCAGCCTCGAGCAATCGACGCCGCCGACGCCCGGGCAGAGCGACAAAAAGCCCTTTGTCATTCCGCTGGCGCTTGGCCTCATCGGCGAGAATGGCGACGAGCTGACGCTCGCCGCTTCGCCCGGCGAGAGCGGCGCCAGCGCGGAGGAATGCGCGCGCGGCGTCGTCGAGCTTTCGACGCCCTCGCGCAAAATCGTGTTCGAGAATGTGCCGTCGCGCCCGGTGGTGTCGCTGCTGCGCGGCTTCTCCGCGCCCGTGCGCCTCGCGCCGCCGCAATCGGCGGAGGACCTCGAGCGTCTGCTCGCCCATGACAGCGATTCCTTCAATCGCTGGCAGGCGGCGCAGAGCCTCGCGCTACGCTCCATCTTCTCGCGCATAGAGGCCGCGCGCGGCGGCGCGCCGGCGGATGATCGCGCCTTTTTCGACTCGCTGAAGCGGCTCGTCGAGGCGGGAGAGGGCGACCCCAGCCTCGTCGCCCAGGCGCTGGCTCTGCCTTCCGAGATCGACATTGCGCGCGAGATCGGCAAGGACGTCGATCCCGATGTGATCTTCGCCGCGCGCTCCGGGCTGAAGCGCGATCTCGGCCGCCATTTGGGCGCGGCGCTCACCGAGGCGCACGCCCGCTTCGCCGCGCAGGAGGGCTTCTCGCCGGACGCCGACAGCGCCGGCCAGCGCGCCATGCGCAATGTCGCGCTCGATCTTCTGGCGGCGGGCGATCCGGCCTCGGGCGGTCTGCTGGCTGAGCGGCAATTCGCCGAGGCGACCAATATGACCGACCGCATCTCGGCGCTGGCGACCCTGTCGCATGTGCCGGGCGCGGCGCGGGAGGAGGCTTTCGCCGCCTTCTATGAGCGCTACAAGAAGGACCATCTCGTCCTCGACAAATGGTTCTCGCTGCAATCGACCATTCCGGAGGCGGAGACGACCGCCCGCATCGCCCGGCTGATGGAGCATGCGGATTTCTCTTTCACCAACCCCAATCGCGTGCGCGCCGTGGTCGGCTCCTTCGCCAATGGCAATCCGACGCGCTTCCATGCGCTGGACGGCTCCGGCTATGCGCTGCTCGAGCGTGTGGT
Source organism: Methylosinus sp. sav-2 (assembly GCF_004366495.1). Taxonomy (NCBI): domain Bacteria; kingdom Pseudomonadati; phylum Pseudomonadota; class Alphaproteobacteria; order Hyphomicrobiales; family Methylocystaceae; genus Methylosinus; species Methylosinus sp. sav-2. Next base: position 204,635 of record NZ_SOEJ01000005.1, on the reverse strand, counting down.
GCTGGAGCTCGATCCCAAAAATCCGCAGCTCGCCGCGCGGCTGCTATCGGCGCTGCGCTCCTGGCGCTCGCTGGAGGGGCGCCGCCGTGCGCTCGCCGAGTCGACGCTGCGTCGCATTCTTTCGACGCCCGATCTCTCCGCCGATGTCTCGGACATAGCGACGCGCGCGCTCGCCTGAGGGGCTTTACGTCCTTTTAAGGTCTGGACAAAAGCCCGCCGCCGGATTCGAATGGGGCTGATTCGGGGCGGGATGCGGCGCGTTTTTCCCCCTCTTCGACAAACTGCGGGGATTAGCGAAAATGGCGCGTGGGCGCGCGGCCAATACAACGACTTGCGCCGATACGTCATGGAGCGCCACGGCCTCCTCGAGCATCGGCCGGCTGATTGCAAAAACGCCGAGCGCGCGCCAGCTGGCGCTCGCGCTCGGAACCTGCGCCATAGCATTCGGCGCATTGCTGCTCCTTCTGGCCGAGGCCGCGCATGAGCGCACTCTGGCCGAGGCGGCGCAGGAGCTCGAGATTTTCGCGCGCGCGGTCTCGCGCGACGTGGAGACGACGTTGCGCGCCGGCGCGGCTGCGCTGCCGGACTATGCCGCGACGCGCGGACGTCGCGTCGCCGTCGCCGATGGGTCTGGCCATATCGTCGCCGTGACGGCGCCGCTCGTGGCCTCTGGCGCGCTCGCCGGTCTGCTCGGCGCCGAGCAGCTGCTGACCGAATTCGGCGAGAAGGCCGGCGTCATGCGCGTCACCCTCGCCGATGGGCGCAAGGCGCTCGCCACTGTGCGCAATCTTTCGCCCGCGCCAGGGCAGGGCGGGGGCCAGGGCGGCGGGCAGCTGGCGGCGATCCTCCCTTATGACGCGGCGCTGGCCGAATGGCGCGGCCTCCTCGCCCTCTATGCGGCGCTGTCCGCCGCTGCGGCTTCCGCCACTGCTGTCGGCCTCTTCGCCTTTCGCCGTGAGGCGCGCCGCGCAGTGCTCGCCGAGCGCGCGCAGATCGACCTGTGCCGGCGTGTCGACGCGGCGCTCGGCTCCGGCCGCTGCGGCCTGTGGGATTGGGACATTGCGCGCGGGCGCATCCATTGGTCCGATTCCATGTTCGGCCTGCTCGGCCTCGATCCCGAGCAGCGCTCGCTCTCCTTCGGCGAGCTGAAGATGCGGCTGCATCCGCAGGATGGCGATCTCGTCGCCATTGTCGAGACGATCGTCGCCTCCGGCTCGCGCGGCATGGATCATGAGTTCCGCATCCGCAATGCGCGCGGCGAGTTTCTATGGCTGCGCGCCTGCGCCGAATTGATCGACGATCCAGAAGGCGGCAAGCGCCTCGTCGGCGTCGCCGTCGATATTTCCGAGCAGCGCGCGCTGGTGGAAGGCGCGGCGACGGCCGATATGCGGCTGCGCGACGCCATAGAGACGATCTCAGAAGCCTTCGTGCTGTGGGACGCGCATAATCGGCTCGTCGCCTGCAATTCGAAGTTTTTGACGCTGCATGGTCTTGCCGCCGAGGCCGCCGCGCCGGGCGCGAGCTATGCGCGCATAATGGCGAGCGCTTCCGCCGCTCTGGCCGAGACGCAGATCGTCTCGGACCAGGGCGCCACGACGAGCGAGCGCACCTATGAGGCGCGGCTGGCGGATGGCCGCTGGCTGCAGATCAGCGAGCGCCGCACCAAGGACGGCGGCTATGTCTCGGTCGGCGCCGACATCACCGCGCTGAAGCGCAATCAGGAGAAGCTCATCGATTCCGAGCGCCGGCTGACGGCGAGCGTCGCCGACCTGCTGAAATCGCGCCAGACGCTGGAGGCGCAGGCGCAGCAGCTGGCGACGCTGGCCGAGCAATATCATCTGCAGAAGGGCGAGGCCGAGGCCGCCTATCAGGCCAAATCCGAATTTCTCGCCAATATGAGCCATGAGCTGCGCACGCCGCTCAACGCCATCATCGGCTTTACGGAGATGATGCAGGCGCAGGTGTTCGGTCAGCTCGGCTCGACCAAATATGTCGAATATTGCAACCATATCCATCAGGGCGGCCGCTATCTGCTCGATGTGCTGACCGATATTCTCGACATGTCGCGTCTCGAGGCCGGCCGCGTGCGGCTGGATCAGCGCGAGGTCGACGTCTCCGGCGCCGTGCGCGCGACGGTGGAGCGCTTCCGCCACAGCGCCGAGACGAAGCGCGTCGAGATCAGCGTCGACGCCTGCGACGGGCTGCGCTGCTATGGCGATCATGACGCGATCGTGAAGTCGATCGGCGTGCTCGTCTCCAACAGTTTGAAATTCACCTCGGCCGGCGGCGCCGTGCGCGTGCGCGCACGTCGGCTCGCGCGCTCGGTCGCCATTTTCGTCGAGGATGATGGCTGCGGCATAGAGAAGGCCGCCATCCCCAAGCTCGGCCGCCCCTTCGAGCAGCCGATCGCGGTCATAGAGAATGGCATGAAAGGCTCCGGCCTCGGCCTCGCCATCGCGCGTTCGCTGATGGCGCTGCATGGCGGCGCGCTGCGCATTCGCTCGCATGTGGGCATCGGCACGATCGCGATGCTGCGCATCCCCGTGCGGCCGACGACGCGGGCGATCTCCGCGCAAGGCGCGCGGACGTCGCTGCATTGAGGATGCGCTGCGCGAGGCGAGCCTTCAGGCTCGCGCGCCATACGGTTTCGGCTGAATGGTTCGGCGCGCTCCCTCTCCCCGCAATGCGGGGAGAAGGAAGGCGGAAAAATCGCGCGAATGACGACAGACGCGGCCCCGCAGTCACTCCGCCGCGGCCTCCGCCATCTCCCGCCGCGGCGGCGCATAGGCCAGCTGCGGCTCCCAATAATTGCCGCGGTCGAACATGTGCCGCGCCTGCGCATATTGGAACATGATGCGCCCGACGATTTTCGCCGTCGCCGGCTTGCGCAGCGCCGCGCCCCAGACTTTGTTCCACATGCGCCCTTCGGCGTCGCCGAGACGGCGCACCTCGCCGGCGATGTCCATCGCCTGCCGCTCCACTTCTCGGAAGCTCTCGAACTCCGGCAGCTTGGCGTCGCTCAGATCGTGCGCGCGGCCGAAGCTGTGAATGAAATTCAGCATGCGCTCGCCGAAGGCCGCCGGCGAATAGAGCGCGTTGCAGAGATTGTGCAGGCCGGAATTCAGCTCGTCCATGCTCATCGTCACCGGGCGAATATTGGAGCCCCAGGGCACGGCCTGCGTCTCCACCGTGCCTTGCAGCAGGCGTCCCTCGGCCGTGATGCGATCGAAGAGCGGCGTCGCCTCCGAGGCCATCAGCGCGCCGAGGCTGAAGATAGGGATCGGCGTCGACATGGCGAATTCATATTGTTGCGAAAACACATTCGGCCCGTCGTGATCGAAGCCGACGATCATGCCGCCCATCACCGAAATGCCGCGGTCGATGAGCTTTTGCACCTCGCTCGGAATATCGATCTTCAAATTCTGCTTCTTGCCGGTCTCGCGCAGGCTGTCGAGATTGGGCGTCTCTATGCCGATGAACACTTGATGCACGCCAGCCTCGACCAGCATGTCCATCAGCTCCGCGTCGCGCGTCGCGTCGATAGAGATTTGCGTGACGAAATCCATCTCATGGCCATTGCGCCGCCAATGCGCCATCGCCTCCAGCAGCTCCTTGCAATGGGCGCGATAGGCGGTGAAATTATCATCCGCCAAGAATGTCGCGCGAAAGCCATGCGCCCATAGAGCGTCGAGTTCGGCGATCACATTGGCGATCGGCTTATGGCGCTGCTTGCGGCCGAGATATTGGATGACGTCGCAGAATTCGCATTCGAACGGACAGCCGCGCGAGGTCTGCACGGCGCCGAGCATGGCGCGATGATTGGGATAGAGATCCCAGCGCGGGATCGGGCTCGTCGCCAGCGAAGGCTTGTCGCCGATGTAGCGATCACGCGGTCGCCCGCGGCGCAGATCGGCGAAGAGCTCCTCGGCGATCTCCTCGATCTCGCCGCTCACCAGCACGTCGCAATGCGCGGCGAGATGATCGGGACTGAGGCTGGCGTATGGCCCGCCGATGATGACCTTCTTGCCGCGACGACGAAACGCGTCGGCGATGGCGATCATGCGGCGACGCTGGCTCACCTTGCCGGTGACGCAAATCCAATCCGCCTCATGATCGAAGTTCACAGGCGCGACGCCCTCGTCGCCGATCTCGATCGCGAAGTCGCGCGGCGCCATCGCAGCGACGGTCGTCGATGAGAGATCGGCCATCATCACGCCGGACGGCCGGCCGGACGCGACGAGAATCTCTGCGCCGAAGTAGGTTGGAAAATCTGCAGCGGGATTGATGATATAAAGGGATGAGGTCATTGCAGGCCCCTTTCCGACAACCCATGAATTAAGGTCCTTTTTTTTGTCGCGCGCAAGCCGAAAGCGCGCTGCAGCCGCTCATTCGCACGGCGCCGGGCCGTTGCTCGAAGGTAATCCACAGGCTCGCCCGCGCCGCGAGGCCAGAGCGCAAAGTCATGCGATTGTCGAAACGTCTTGCCGTTCAATCTTCTACATCTATCTGCGGACGCGGATGGGGATACCCCGTAATTGACGCTCTACTTTTCATCGCCTAAGCCTCGCAAAGTTTCGGTGACGACGCGTTTCTACGGTTTTTTTCAGGGGATAGCGCCATAAGATGACGCATGAAGCCCTCACTTCGGATCGGCCGGTCGAGCGTGGTTCCGATCGCTCCTTCGGACTGGTGATCGCCGCGGCGCTGACCATTTTGGCGCTGGCGCCGATGTGGCGAAACGGCTCTCCGCACCTTTGGGCGCTGGCCGCCGCCGCCGTTTTCGCGGCGCTCGCCATCATCGCGCCGAAGCGGCTCGCAGCGCTCAACGATCTCTGGCTCGCCTTCGGATCGACGCTTCACAAAATCGTCAATCCGATCGTCATGGCCGTAATGTTCTTCGGCGTGCTGACGCCGATCGCCATCCTCTTTCGTCTGCGCGGGCATGATCCGCTCGCGCTGCGTTTCGACCGGGCGGCGGCGAGCTATTGGACGCTGCGCGGCGATGCGGACGGCGCCTCCGACATGCGCAAGCAATTCTGACCGGAAAAGCAATTTCTGACAGGAGACGAATGCGATGGATATGGTTCTCGAGCTGTGGGATTTCGTCGCGAGCCGCAAGAAATATTGGATGGCGCCGGTGCTCGGCGTGATGATGCTGCTCGGCGGGCTGATGCTGCTGCAGGGAACGGCGGTCGCTCCTTTCATCTACACGCTGTTCTGATCGCTCGTGCGAATTCTGGGCGTTTCCGCCTTCTATCACGACAGCGCGGCCGCGTTGATCGAGGATGGACGCATCGTCGCCGCCGCGCAGGAAGAGCGCTTCTCTCGCGTCAAGCATGATGCGCGCTTCCCCGCCAACGCCATCGACTATTGCCTCGCCGCCGCTGGCGTCGAGGCGAAGGACATCGATCACGTCGCCTTCTACGACAAGCCTTTCGTGAAGTTCGAGCGCCTGCTCGAGACCTATATGTCCTTTGCGCCGCGCGGGTTTCAGTCCTTTGCGACTGCTCTGCCGGTGTGGCTGCGCGACAAGCTGTTTCAAAAATCTCTGCTCGTGCAAAAGCTGAAGCATCACGCGCCCAATGTCGATTGGCGCGCGCGTCTCCTCTTCGCCGAGCATCATCTCAGCCATGCGGCGAGCGCCTTCTATCCATCGCCCTTCGACGAGGCTGTGGTGCTGACCATGGACGGCGTCGGCGAATGGGCGACGACATCGGTCGCCTTCGGCGCGGGCGCGACGCTCGCCCTGCAGCGCGAATTGCGCTTTCCGCATTCGCTCGGCCTGCTCTACTCGGCCTTCACCTATTACACGGGATTCAAGGTCAATAGCGGCGAATATAAGCTGATGGGCCTCGCGCCCTATGGCGAGCCGAAATATGCGAGCCTCATTCTCGATCACATCGTCGATCTGAAGAAGGACGGCACATTCCGTCTCGATCAATCCTATTTCGATTATTGCACAGGGCTGCGCATGACGAGCGAGAAGCTGCATCGTCTGTTCGGCGGTCCGCCGCGCGCGCCGGAGGAGCAGCTGACGCAGCGTCATATGGACATAGCCGCGTCGATCCAGGCGGTGACGGAGGAGATCGTGCTGCGCCTGACGCGCGCGCTGGCGGCGGAGACGGGCGCGCGCAATCTCTGCCTCGCCGGCGGCGTCGCGCTCAATTGCGTCGCCAATGGCAAGGTGCTGCGCGACAAGAGCTTCGAGCGCATTTGGATTCAGCCTGCGGCGGGCGACGCCGGCGGCGCGCTCGGAGCCGCGCTGCTCGCCTATCATGATTTCAACGGACGTCCGCGCGCCGCGTGCGGCGAGGGCGACGCCATGCAGGGCGCCTATCTCGGGCCGTCCTATTCGCAGAGCGATATAGAGCGCCGCCTCGCCGATTGCGGCGCGCGCTTCACGACGCTCTCGGATGAGGAGACCATTGCAGCGACGGCGCGCGATCTCGCCGATGGCAGAGCGGTGGGATGGTTCCAGGGCCGCATGGAGTTCGGCCCGCGCGCGCTCGGCGGGCGCTCCATTCTCGCCGATCCGCGCTCGCCGCAAATGCAGAGGACGCTCAATCTCAAAGTGAAATATCGCGAATCCTTCCGGCCTTTCGCGCCTTCCGTTCTGCGTGAGCATGTCGCCGATTGGTTCGATCTCGATGAGGATTCGCCCTACATGCTGCTCGTCGCCGATGTCGCGACGCAGCACAGGCTCGCGACGCGCGCGGAGGATGAGGCGCTGTTCGGCATAGAGCGCTTGCAGCGGCCGCGCAGCGTCATTCCGGCGGTGACGCATGTCGATTGCTCGGCGCGCGTGCAGACGGTGCATGAGGAGACCAATCCGCGCTATCACGCGCTGATCTCGGCCTTCCATGCGCTGACAGGCTGTCCGGTGCTGGTCAATACGAGCTTCAATGTGCGCGGCGAGCCGATCGTCTGCAAGCCGGAGGACGCCTTCGCCTGCTTCATGGGCACGGAGATCGAAACGCTCGTCATCGGCAATTGCCATTTGCGCAAGGAGGATCAGGACCCCGCGCTGCGCAAGGATTACAAGGACAGATTCGAACTCGACTGAGGAGTCACTCCGCCGGCGGCGCCAGCGGAACGGCGGGAGAGGGCGCGGCGCTCGGCGCATGGGTCGCCGGGGCCGCGCGCGGCAGCGCCAGCACGACGCGCAGGCCCGGCGCATTGTCCTCAATGCGCAAGGTCCCGCCATGCAGGCGCGCCACTGCGGCGGCGAGCGACAGGCCGAGGCCGGAGCCCGGCCGTGAGCGCGAGTTCTCGAGCCGCACGAAACGCCCGATCACGCGGTCGCGGTCCTTCTCGGCTATGCCGGGGCCGCGATCGGAGACCTCGATCTCTATGCTGTCGCCCGCCCGCCGCGCCGCGACGCGCACGACGGCGTCGGGCGCGGTGGCGCCATATTTCAGCGCATTGTCGACGAGATTGACCAGCGCCTGGCCGAGCAGCTCGCGATTGCCGCGCAGCGTCAGTCCGTCGGCCGCAGCGAGCTCTATGCGCGCGTCATGCTCCTCGGCCACGGGCTCGTACATTTCGGCGATGTCGGCGGCGACGCGGCCGGCGTCGAAATCGCTGGAGAAATCGCTGCAATAGCCGGCCTCGGCGCGCGCGATCATCAGCAGCGCGTCGAAGATGCGGATGAGCGAGTCGGATTCCTCGATCATATCGGTCAGCGCATCGCGATATTGCGCGGCGCTGAGATCGGCGCGCAGCGCGGCGTCGGCGCGATTGCGCAAGCGCGTCAGCGGCGTTTTGAGATCATGCGCGATATTGTCGGAGACCTCGCGTAGCCCCGCCATCAGCTGCCCGATGCGGTCCAGCATGGCGTTGAGATTTCCGGCGAGACGGTCCAGCTCGTCGTCCGCGCCCATCAGCGGCAGGCGCTGCTCGAGATCGCCGGACATGATGCGGCGGCCCGAGGCGGAGAGCTTGTCGAGCCGCGCCAGAATGCGCCGCGCGACGATGAGTCCGCCGAGCGTGCCGATGGCGATGAGCCAGAACAGCGAGGCGACGAGCGCGCGGCGCAATATGCCGCGCAGCAGCTTTCTGTCCTGCAGATCATGGCCGACGAGCAGGCGAAAGCCGCCCGGGAGCTGGAACAGCCGCATCATGGCGCGATGATGAGCGGCGGTTTCGCCGCGCCGCTGATAGCGCGCCTCGACCAGCTCGGTGCCGTCCGGCAGGTCCGGCGGCAAGGCGGCGATATTGCCGACGACGAGCTCGCCGGAGAAGGTCGTCACCAGATAGAGCGAGGCTCCGGGCGTGCGCACGCGGCGCTCGATCACTTCCACCAGCTGGCGAATGCCGCCTTCCGAATATTGCTCGGCGAGGCCGCGAATGTCGGCGTCGATCGTCTGCGCGGTCTGCTCGTCGAAGAGGTCCTCGACATTGATCTGCACGCGGGTCAGCACCAATGCGGCGCCGATGCCGAAGAGCACCAGATAGGCGAGCGACAGCTTGAAGGCCGTCGTGCGGAAGAGTCTAACGAGCGCCTTCACGGATCATATATCCGGCGCCGCGGATCGTGTGCAAAAGCGGCGTCTCGCGGCCCTTGTCGATCTTGGAGCGCAGTCTGGAGATGTGGACGTCGATGACATTGGTCTGCGGATCGAAGTGATAATCCCAGACATTCTCGAGCAGCATGGTGCGCGTCACCACCTGGCCGGCGTGCTTCATGAGATATTCGAGCAGGCGGAACTCGCGCGGCTGCAGCACGATCTCCTGTCCGGCGGACACCACCTTATGGGCGAGCCGATCGAGCTCGAGATCGCCGACGCGATAGGTGGTCTCCTCCGGCTTCGGCCCGCCGCGGCGGCGCGCGAGCGCCTCGACGCGGGCGAGCAGCTCGGAGAAAGCGTAGGGCTTGGACACATAATCGTCGCCGCCGGCGCGCAGGCCGCGCACGCGATCGTCCACCTGGCCGAGCGCGGAGAGGATGAGGGCAGGAGTGTCGATCTTCTGCTCGCGCAGGCCCGAGATCAGCGAGAGTCCGTCCAGCTTGGGCAGCATGCGGTCGATGACGAGCACGTCGTAATGGCCTTCCGCCGCGGCCGCATAGCCGGAGAGCCCGTCCGCCGCATGATCGGCGACATGGCCTTGCTCGCGAAACGCCTTCACGAGATAGGCGCCGGCTTCCGAATCGTCCTCGACGACCAATATTCGCATTTCACTCATATAGCGCGCCTCGAATAAAAACGGCAGGCCGGCGATACGCGCCGACCTGCCGCGACTGACGCGGCGGGAGAGGAGACGAAACGTCTCCCGCCGCCTCCTTTGCGCGGGCCCGCTACACGGGGGGCGGGCAAAACGGGCCGATCGCGCAAGAAGCTCTCTTCGCTCCGCGTTTCCGATGTGGGTGGAAACGCGAGATCGTCACGACGCCGGATTGACCGAAAGGGCGACGAAGCGGGCGCCCTCCGGGGATTTCACGCGCAGCAGGACGGATTTGCGGCCCTCCTTCTTGGCCGAGTCGATAGCGGCCTGCAGATCGCCGCGGCCTTTGAGCGTCTGGCCATTGGCCTCGACGATCACATCGCCCTGGCGCAGGCCCTTCTGGGCGGCGGCGCCATTGGGGTCTATGCCGACGATGATGAGGCCCTCGCCGCCGCGGCCGCCGCGCACCTCGGCCGCCGGGGCGACCTCTATGCCATAGGCGGCCAGCGCCGCGCCGGGCTCGACGCCATCGTCATTGGATTCGGCGGCGGCGGTCTCCTTCTCGCTGGGCAGCTTGCCGAGCTTCAGCTTCACATTCTTCTCCGCGCCATTGCGCAGATAGGTCAGCTCCGCGCTCTTGCCTGGACCGAGCGTCGCTATGCGGCGGGCGAGGTCGCGCGGGCCGTCCACCTTCTGGCCGTCGACGGCGGTGACGACATCGCCGGCCTTCAGCCCGGCCGCCTCGGCCGGTCCGCCGCGCTGCGGCTGCGCGATCAGCGCGCCTTTGCTGGTCTTGAGCCCCAGGCTCTCGGCGATCTCCGGCGTGATCGGCTGAATGGAGACGCCGATCCAGCCGCGCGCCACCTGGCCTTTGTCTTTCAGCGCGGCGATGACGTCCTTGGCGACCTCGGACGGTATCGCGAAGCCGATGCCGACCGAGCCGCCGGAGGGCGAATAGATCGCCGTGTTGACGCCCACGACCTGCCCGCGCTCGTCGAAGGAAGGGCCGCCCGAATTGCCGCGGTTCACCGGCGCATCGATCTGCAGAAAATCGTCATAGGGGCCGGCGCCGATATCGCGGCCGCGCGCCGAGACGATGCCCGCCGTCACCGTGCCGCCGAGGCCGAACGGATTGCCGACGGCGATCACCCAGTCGCCGACGCGCGGGCTGGAGCTCGCCCAATCGACATGCGGCAGATTATTGCCGTCGCTGATCTTCAGCAGCGCGAGATCGGTGCGCTTGTCGGTTCCGATGATCTTGGCGGGCAGCGTGCGGCCGTCGTCGAAAGTCACCTCCACCTGCGTCGCATTGTCGACGACATGATTATTGGTGACGACATAGCCGTCATTGGTGATGACGAAGCCGGAGCCCTGCGCCTGCGTCATATGCTTCTGCCGGCCGCGTCCGCCTCCCGGAGGCTCGCCGAAACGGCGGAAGAAGCGATAGAGCGGATCATCCGGCGAAAGCTCGGGCGGCGCGCCGGGAAAGCCTTCCTCGGGGCCGCCGCCGGCCTCCAGCGCCTTGGTCTTGATCGCGACCACGGCGGGCTTCACGCGCTCGACGACATCGGCAAAGGATTGCGGTCCGATGGCCGGAGCCGCACTCTGGCTGGGGCTCTGCGTCTGGGTCTGCGTCGCGGGGGCCTGGCCCCAGGCGAAGGTCTGCGCCGGCAGCAGCGTCGCGCCGAGCGCGAGGGCCGCGGCGCCGGACATCAGGGCGAGGCGGAACGGGCGTCCTTCTGGACGACGCCAGCGCGCCGTGCGGCTGGTGGCGAGAGCTCGACGAAACAGCATAGGCAAGGTCATCAAACCTTCTCCATCGATCTGCCCTCGGCGCGCTCTCTCACTCGGGAGCTGCGGCCGGTGGCGCGGCGGGGCGTCCGCCTGTCGACGATGAAGATGGTGTTCGCGAGCTTACGCCACAGTGGCGGCCGCATGAAACTTTCGTAAGGCAGAATTTCTGCCGGCATGGCGGAAGCGCGGGCTCGAGCGCGCCGGCGCCTCGGGCAATTCGCCCGGCGCGCCGAGGGACGGCGTCCATGGCGGGGCGCGGCCTCTTTCGCCAGGCTACGCAAGGTCGCCTCGGACCGGGAGGAAAGCGCGATGACGAATTACAATTTCAACGACAAAAACACCGATTGGAAGCGCCTCGAAGGGATCGATCACCTCTGGCTCTCCGTGCTGAATATCGACGACGACGCCGGCATCGTCCATGTTTTGTATAAATTCGCCGCCAATGAGAAAATCCTGCTGCATCGTCACAAGACAATGAACAAGACCTTCGTGATTCAAGGCGAGCATCGCCTCTATCACGCCAATGACGAGATAAAGGAAGTGCGGCCGGTGGGCAGCTACAAGGTGAGCCCGCCTACGGAGGACCCGCATCGGGAGGGCGGCGGCGATCAGGACGTGATCGTGTTCTTCACCATTTATGGGAAGGGCCTGCTCTACGAAATCTTGGACGATGCGCAGAATGTCGTCGCGCCGATCACCGTGGAGGATTTTCGCGCGCTGTTGTGAAGCGCGGGTCTCGATCGGCGGGGGAGGGCCGATTGCCTTCGTCGGCGGCAGCGCTTAGATCGTCGCCGGTCTATCATCCGACGAGGCCCCGAACATGAGTGCATCGAGCGCCGCCCCGAGCGTCGGGCGTGAGCCCGGCGTGATCGCCGCCGCCGTCTATTCGGATGGCCGCCGGCTCCAGGATATCGAGATAGAGGAGGCCGGCGCCTTCGCCGCGCGTCCCGGCCATGTCGTGTGGATCGGCCTCTATGAGCCGTCCTTCGCCCTGCTGGCGCGCGTGCAGCGGCAGTTCGATCTGCATCATCTGGCGATAGAGGACGCCGGCAAGGCGCATCAATATCCCAAGCTCGAGCAATATGGCGACGGTCTGTTCATCGTCGCGCGCACGGCGCAGATGGAGAATGGCCGCATCGCCTTCGGCGAGACGCATCTCTTCGTCGGCAAGGGCTATGTGCTGTCGATCCGCCACGGCGCCTCCAGCTCCTATGCGCAAGTGCGTGAGCGTTGCGAGGCGGCGCCGCATGGTCTGTCCGAGGGCGAGGACTATATCGTCTACGCGATACTCGATTTCATCGTGGACAATTACTTTCCCGTGCTGGCGACGATCAATGCGGAAGTCGAAGAGATCGAGGACCATATTCTCGCGCAATCGCCAGAGAAGGCCCATGTCGATCGGCTCTATGCGCTGCGCCGCGATCTGTTGCGGCTCGGCAATGCGGTCGCGCCGCTGGTCGACGTCTGCCAACGCCTGGAGCATACGGAGGTGATGGCGATCGACGCCGCCATGCGTCCGCATTTTCGCGACGTGACCGACCATATTCTGCGCGTGCGCGAGCAGATCGCCACATTGCGCGAGGTGCTGGCCTTCGCCTTCGAGGCGAGCCTGATGAACGGCCAGATGCAGCAGACCCACATCACTCGGCGCCTCGCGGCCTGGGCTGCAATCCTCGCCGTGCCGACGGCGATCGCCGGCATTTACGGGATGAATTTCGAGCATATGCCGGAGCTGAAATGGCGCTACGGCTATTTCCTCATTCTCGCCGCGACGGCAACGATCTGCGCGACGCTCTATTGGCGCTTTCGCCGCAATGATTGGCTGTGACGCGCGGCGTCATCCACGTCGCGCGCTCCCGGTCGTCCGAAAAAGCGTGGGTCAGCCCTTCGGCCCGCCGCGCGAGATTCCGACCTTGGCGGGACGCAGCACGCGCTCGCCGATCGTATAGCCGGGCTCGACCACCTGAGCGACCGTGCCATGCGGCACGCTCTCGTCCGGTATCTCGAACAGCGCCTCGTGCTGATTGGGGTCGAAACGCTGGCCCTGCGCCTCGATCTTCTTGACGCCGAAGCGGGCGAGGCGGGAGACGAAATCGCGCTCGGTGAGCTCGACGCCTTCGATGAAGGTGGCCACGCTCTGCTCGAGGCCCTCGCGCGCCTGAGCCGGCACGCTGTCGACCGCGCGGCGCAGATTATCGGCGAAGGTCAGCATCTCGCGCGCGAAATTGGTGACGCCATAGATCTTGGCGTCGGCGATCTCCTTATCGGCCCGCCGCCGCATATTCTCCATATCGGCGAGCGTGCGCAGCAGCTTGTCCTTCAAGCTCGCGACCTCGGCGTGGAGATTCTCGAGCTCGGTGAAGGGCTCGGGCTCGGCGATGTCGGATTCGGCGCCCGGCTGCGCCAGAGCGGAGGCCTCGGCGTCCTCGGCCTGACGGGCGCGAGCCTCTTCCTGCGTGTCCTTTTTCTTATCGTCGCTCATGATCTCTTCCATTGGCGATGAAACGCCCCCGATATCAGTGCGGGAGCGCGCAAAATCAAGTCGGGGCGGCGCCTGCGCCCCCGCCGGAGGTCTTTCGCACGCGGAGCGCGAAGACATCCAGCAATTGGCGCTTTATCGCCGCCTGACGCGAGGGCGAGACGATTTTCCCGCCGGTCAGATCGGTCACATAGAAGGCGTCCACGGCCCGCTCGCCGAAGGTCACGATATGAGCGGAGCCGATGTTGAGATTGAGATTGGAGATGGCGTTGGTCAGATCGAAGAGCAGGCCGACGCGGTCGAGGCCGGAGACCTCGATGACGGTCGCCATATTGGCGAAGCTATTGTCGATGACGACGCCCGGCGCAATGTCGAAGGCCGTCGTCGAGCCGCGCTGCGCGCTGCGCGCGGCCACCGCCTCCGAGATGGCGATCTCGCCGCGCAGCGCTTTTTCTATGTAATCGGCGACGCGGCGCGCGCGGCGCAATTCGTCATCGTCCAGCGGAAAGGCGCGCGAGAAGAAGATGGTGTCGAGCGCGAGCCCGTCCGCCGTGGTGAAGATATGCGCGTCGACGATATTGGCGCCGCTCGCGGCGCAGGCGCCGGCGATGATCGACAGCAGACGCCGGTGATCCTGCGCGACGACGGTGAGCTCCACCGCGCCGCTCTTGGTGTCGAGATCGACAGTGGTGACGAGCGGCGCCTTGGCGTCTCTCAAATCGCGCAGCAGGCGCGCATGGCGCACCTTGCGGGAGATATCCGCCTTCAGCCAATAGGCGGAGTAATGCCGCTGCGAATAGGCGACGAAATCGCTCTCGCTCCAATCTGAGAGCGCGGCGCGCAGCTCCTCTTTCGCTTGGGCGACGCGGCTCTTGCGATCGGCCGCCGAATGGCCGCCGCCGAGCACCACTTCCGTCTCCCAATAGAGCACATTGAGCAGCTGCGCCTTCCAGGCGTCGAGCACGCCGGGTCCGACGGCGTGAATGTCGCACATGGTCAGCACGAGCAGCATTTTCAGCCGCTCCATCGTCTGCACGATGGCGGCGAAATTCTCGATCGTGCGGCGGTCGGAGAGATCGCGGCTCTGCGCTATGCTGGACATCAGGAGATGATGCTGCACCAGCCAGGCGACCGTATCCGTCTCGCCGGGATCGAAGCCGAGCCGCGGACACAGCGATTGCGCTATGGCGGCGCCGGCCTGCGAATGATCCTCCTTGCGGCCCTTGGCGATATCGTGCAGCAGCAGGCCGAGATAGAGCGTCTTGCGATTGGAGATGGTCGGCAGAATATCGTTGGCGAGCGCGGCTTGGCGAGGTCCGCGGCCCGATTCCAGCGCCGCCAGCGCGCCGACCGCGCGCAGCAGATGCTCGTCGACCGTATAGTGATGATACATGTTGAATTGCATCATCGCGACGATGCGGCCGAATTCGGGAATGAAACGCCCGAGCACGCCCACTTCATTCATGCGCCGCAGCACTGTCTCCGTCGTATTGTGCGACAGCAGAATCTCGAGAAACAGCCGGTTCGCCTCTTTGCTCGCGCGCAGATCGGAATCGATCAGCCGCAGCGAGCGCGTGAGGACGCGCACGGCGTCCGGATGGATCGCGAGCCCATAGCGGTCGGCGGTCCAGAACAGGCGGATGATATTGACGGGATCGCGGCGGAAGACATCCTCGGCGGAGACATTGACGCGATCATGCTCGACGATGAAATCATCCGACGGCATTTTGCGCGCCCGGCGCCGCAGCCGGCCGAGCACGCGGTCCAGCATGGCGGGCGGCTTGGCCTCGCGCGCCTCCAGCGCCGCGCAGACGATGGCGGTGAGATCGCCGACGTCTTTGGCGACGAGGAAATAATGCTTCATGAAGCGCTCGGTGCGCGAGAGGCCGGCGCGGTCGTGATAGCCGAATTTCGCGGCGAGCATGGGCTGCAGATCGAAGGAGAGGCGCTCCTCGGCGCGTCCGGTGGAAAAATGCAGCTGGCAGCGCACGCGCCACAAAAACTCCTCGCAGCGCTGGAACAGCGTCAGCTCGCTGCGCGTGAAGAGGCCGGCGGCGACGAGCTCCTCCGGCTCGCGCACGCGATAGACATATTTGGCGATCCAGAACAGCGTGTGCAGATCGCGCAGGCCGCCCTTTCCCTCCTTGACATTGGGCTCGACGAGATAGCGCGAGGTGCCGGCGCGCGAGACGCGCTGGTCGCGCTCCGCCAGCTTGGCGGCGACGAACTCGCGCGCGTCGACGCGCATGATCTCACGATCGAAGCTTTCGAGCAGCTCGTGAAAGAGATCCGAGCTGCCGAGGATGAAGCGCGCCTCCAATATTGTGGTGCGTATGGTGATGTCGGCGCGCGCCTGACGCAGGCATTCGGCGACGGAACGGCTCGAATGCCCGACCTTCTGGCGCAGATCCCAGAGCATGTAGAGGATCGCCTCGACGACGCTCTCGCCCCAGGGCGTCTGCTTATAGGGAAGCAGGAACAGAAGATCGATATCGGACCCGGGCGCCAGAGTGCCGCGCCCATAGCCGCCGACGGCGACGATGGTCAGCCGCTCGCCGAAGGTCGGATTGTCGGCGGCATAGACGAAACGCACGACATAATCATAGATCGCGCCGATGATCTCATCCTCGAGATCGGAGAGGTAGCGCGCGCAGACGAGGCCCTTGCCGCCGGATTCGAGATAGGCGCGCGCGATTCCATGGCTCTCGGCCAGCACATTGCGCAAAATCTCGACCACGGCGGCGCGCGGCGGCTCGCCGGGCTTGGCGGCTCTGCTCACGGCGGCGATCTTCTCACCGAGCGTCGCGCGCAGGCCCTGCGCGCTCGGCGGCTGCTGCCGCAAGGGTTTCGGAGGCTCTTCCCGCGTGCGTAGCGCGGCCTTGCGCGCGTCAGCCATTCGCGCGCAGCTTCGCGAGCTTGGCCTCGATCGCGTCGAAGATCGGCGCGGCGAGGTCCGGGCCGCCGAGCCGGGCGAGCGCCCGCAGGCCAGTGGGCGAGGTGACGTTGATCTCGGTGAGATTGCCGTCGATGACGTCAATGCCGACGAACAGCAGGCCGCGCTCTCTGAGCGCCGGGCCGAGCCGCGCGCAAATCTCGCGCTCGCGCTCGGTCAGCGCCGTCGAGGCCGCCGCGCCGCCGCGCACCATGTTGGAGCGAATGTCGTTTTCCGCCGGAATGCGGTTCACCGCGCCGAGCGGCTCGCCGTCGACCAGCAATATGCGCTTGTCGCCCTTGCTGACGGCCGGCAGAAACCGCTGCACCACCCAGGGCTCGCGGAAGGTCACGGAAAAGAGATCGAAGAGCGAGCCGAAATTGGGATCGACCGGCTCCACCTTGAACACGCTGGCGCCGCCATGGCCGTAGAGCGGCTTCATGACGATCTCGCCATGCTCGGCGCGGAACGCCTCGATCGCCGCCCGGTCGCGCGTCAGCAGCGTCGGCGGCATCAGATCGGCGAATTCCATGACGAAGACTTTTTCCGGCGCGTTGCGCACGGCGGACGGATCATTGACGACGAGCGTGCGCGACTGGATCTTCTCCAGAAAATGCGTCGAGGTAATATAGGCGAGGTCGAAGGGCGGGTCCTGGCGCAGCAGCACGACATCGACGCCGGCGAGATCGAGCACGCGCTCCTCGCCCAGCTCGTAATAGCGCGCGGAATCGTCATAGACGGCGATCTCCCGCGCAGGCGCGCTCAGCCGTCCGGCCCCGAGCGACAGCTTGTCGGGCGTATAGTGCCACAGGCGATGGCCGCGCCTCTGCGCCTCGAGCATCAGCGCGAAGGTGGAATCTCCGGCGAAATTGATTTTGTCCAGGGGGTCCATCTGGACCGCGACGTCGATCATGCTCTCGATGTCTCTTTCGTGGCGCACCGCGCCGGCCTCTCGGGCCGGACCCGAGGAAGTAACGCTTTTCGTCCCGGGGCGAAAGCGCTTCCTCTATTTCGGGCAGCCCGACCACATAGACGTTAACTCCGCTTGAAGGAGATCGGTCTAAAACTACGGACAACTGTCAAGACCGGAACAAACTGGATACATCCCCCAATGTGGTTCACCTCGATCGGCGCCGGCCTCGCCCTCAGGCAGTTCCTTTTTCTGGCTCTGCTGCTGCTCATGGGCGCGACCGCCTATGTATCGGTCGCCAATGTCCGCGATTTGACCGGGGCTGCGGCCGATCCGGCCAATGCGGCGCGGGCGTCGCAGCTGGCGGTTGCGGCCAATCAGGCGGCGGCGACGCTGTCGCTCGAGCTGCTGCTCGGCACTCTGGCGGCCGCTTTTCTGGTGGTGGGCGTCTCCATCCCCACGATTCACCGCACCATCGCCTCGCCGATCAAGACCATCGCCCGCCAAATGGCCGATCTCGCCGCCGGGGACACCACCATTGTGGTGCAAGGCGCCGAGCGCGGCGACGAGATCGGCGCGATCTCCAAGGCCTTGATCGTGCTGCGCGACGCCGTGCGCGCCAATAATGAGATGGCGGCCGAGATCCGCGCCCGCGACGATCGCGAGGAGCGGCTGCGCCGCGAGGCGGTGATTCGCGATCAGGTCGAGCATTATTCCCACGAACTTTCGGCGACGACCGCGGCGCTCGGCGAGCTGACGAAGAAAATGGCCGGCGCATCGGAGGAAATGATCGTGCAGGAACGTCGCGCCCGCGAGGATACGGATTTCGCCCGCACCGCCTCGCTGCAAGCGGCCGCCGACGTCGCCTCGGTCGCCACCGCCTCAGAGCAATTGCTGGAGGCGATCGGCGAGATCAGCCGTCAGGCGGTGGAATCGACCACCGTCGTGCGCCAGGCCGTGCAGGAGACCAATGGCTCCAGCGCCGAGATGCTGCGCCTCTCGGCCGCCGCCAATCGCGTCGGCGATGTGGTGAGCCTCATCTCGCGCATCGCCGCGCAGACCAATCTTCTGGCGCTCAACGCCACCATCGAGGCGGCGCGCGCCGGCGAGGCGGGCCGCGGCTTCGCCGTGGTGGCGCAGGAGGTCAAGAGCCTCGCCACCCAGACCGGCAAGGCGACGCAGGAGATCGCCGATCAGATTTCCGAGATTCAGGCGGCGACCAATCTCTCCGTCTCCTCGATCGACAAGATCAAGAACAAGATCGCCGAGGTGGAGCATATTTCGGCGATCATCACCTCCGCCGTGCATGAGCAGGACGCCGCCACCAAGGACATCACCCGCAGCGTGCGCTCGGCCGCCGACAGCGCCTCGGCCATGTCGCAGCATGTCTCGCAAGTGGCGAGCGCCATGGCCATGACCGGCGCCGGCGCCGAGTCGATCGTCACGCTCGCCCGCGAGATCGACCATATGGCCCGCCGCACCCAGGCGCATACGGAAGAGCTGGCGCAGAGCTTGGCGAGCTGAGACGGCGTCCGTCTGATCGCTTCGGTCTGGCAAATACAACCCCCTCGTCCTGAGGCGCTTTTTGCGGCGCAAAAAGCCTCGAAGGACGAACCAGAGCCACGCGGCGGCGACCCTTCGAGACGCCCGCATCGCGGGCTCCTCAGGGTGAGGGACTGATGTTTTACCTGCGCGAGGATAGCTTCGCGCGACACCTTTTTCCACTTGTGGAAGAAGGGGCGCGGTTTCAGCGCTTCGCCTCTTGCGTCATCCCAAATCCAATTCCACCGCCGCCTCCACATGCAGCGGCAGGCGCTTCGGCGCGATATAGACCGCATCGCCGCGCAGCACATGATCCGCGGCCCAGGGATTGGACGCCAGCCATTTCGACGCCGCGCGGGAGATGCGCCGGCGCTTCTCCTCGGTGATGGAGATCATCGCCTCCTCGAGGCTCGCGCGCGCCTTCACTTCCACGAAAGCGATCGTCCGGCCGCGTCGCGCCACAATGTCGATCTCGCCGCCGCGAATGCGGTAGCGGCGATCGAGGATGGTGTAGAATTTGATCTTCAGCCACAGCGCCGCAATCGTCTCGGCGCGCAGCCCGCCGCGATGGTGCGCGCGCCTTTCTTCCGTCTCGTTCACTCGCGCGTCTCGCTCTCGCGCTCGGCGGCGAGCTTGATCGCCCGCGCATAGACCTCGCGGCGCGGCCGGCCGGTGGAGGCGGAGACGACGCTGGCGGCGTCCTTCAGCGAATGGGCGGCGAGCGCCTCCTCGAGCTTGGCGTCGAGATCGGCCTCGCTGGTCGCCTCGGCGTCCGCGCCGGGCGGGGCGACCAGCACCACGATCTCGCCGCGCGGCGGCTCCTCCTCGCGCAGCGCGGCTGCGAGCTCGTCGAGCCTGCCGCGCCGCACCGATTCGTAGAATTTGGTCAGCTCGCGGGCGATGGCGGCGTCGCGGGGGCCGAGCACGGCGGCGGCGTCCTCCAGCGTCTCGGCGACGCGCTTGGGCGATTCGAAGAACACCAGAGTGCCGGGAATGCGCGCCAGCTCGGCGAGCCGCGCCCGCCGCGGTCCGCCCTTATGCGGCAAAAATCCCTCGAAGAAGAAACGATCTGTCGGCAGGCCGGCGACGACCAGCGCCGCCAGCACGGCCGAAGGGCCGGGGACCGATGTGACCTTGATTCCCTTCTCCAGCGACTCGGCCACGAGCTTGAAGCCCGGGTCCGAGACCAGCGGCGTGCCGGCGTCGGAGACCAGCGCCAGCGCCGCTCCGGCCTCCAGCCGCGCGATGAGATGCGGCCGCATCACATGGGCGTTGTGCTCGTGATAGGCGACGAGCGGCGTCGAAATCCCATAATGGGCGAGCAAAGTCTTGGTGACGCGCGTGTCTTCCGCCACGACGGCGTCGGCCGCCGCCAGCGTCGACAAGGCGCGGAAGGAGATATCCTTCAGATTGCCGATCGGCGTCGCGACGAGATGCAGCCCGGGCGCGATCTTCTCCGCCTCCGCTCGCAAGCCGAAAGCGGTATAAGCCGCCGGCGTCGTCACTTTTCCTTCGCTCATGGCCCGCCTCTCCACCGATGCGGATGTTCGATGAATCGTCCGCGTGTTCTTTTTACAGAACATGGAAAGCGCGTTCAAGGCCGCAATTTCCCCGCAAAATTCCATTTTATTTCAATTTAGGGGTTGCCGTGCGCTTTCCGCAATCGCGTATAAGACGGCGATTTCATCGGGCCGTTCGAGCGGGAGGCTTCCATTGGTCATGGGTAGGCGGAACAGGTTTCGGCGAGGCGGCGCTGTGGCGTCGGCGCGCCTCTTCTGCGCCTTGGCTGCGGCGTCCTTTCTCGGCGCCTGCAATCCCACGGCGGGTCCGGGCGTTCCCGGCGCTCCCGATCTGCGGCTCTCGGCGCCGCTCGGCAAGGTGGAGGTCGGCCAGCTCAATGAGGGCGAGCTGATCGGCAGCGGCGCGACGCGTATCGCGCTGATCGTGCCGCTCTCCATGGCCTCCGGGCCGAGCCAGGTGGGCGCCTCGCTGCTCAACGCGGCCAAGCTCGCCTATGCCGACAGCGGCGCCAATGACGTGACCATTCTGGTCAAGGACGATCATTCCACGCCCGCCGGCGCCGCCCAGGCCGCGCAAAACGCCATAAACGAGGGCGCGGAGATCGTCATCGGCCCCGTCTTCGCCAGCGGCGTGAAGGAGGCGGCGCGCGTCGCCCGCGGCGCGGGCAAGCCGATCATCGCCTTCTCGACCGACTCCTCCGTCGCCGGCAAGGGCGTCTATCTCCTGTCCTTCCTGGTGGAGGGCTATGTCGAGCGCATCGTCGATTTCGCCGCGCAGCGCGGCAAGAAATCGGTCGCCGCGCTAGTGCCCGAGAACGACTATGGCACTGTGGCGCTGGCGCAATTCCAGCAGAGCGCCGCCAATCACGGAATGCGCGTGCTGACGATCGAGCGCTACAAGCCCGGCGCCGTGCAGGCCTCGGTGCAGCGCATCGCCCAGGCGGCCGAGCAGATCGACGCGCTGTTCATCCCCGAGCAGGCCGAGGCCATGGCCGCTGTCTCGCAGGAATTGCAGACGGCGCATATCGACACCAAGCGCATTCAGGTGCTCGGCACCGGCCTTTGGAACGACGCGCGCGTGCTGAAGCTTCCGGCGCTGCAAGGCGCCTGGTTCGTCGCGCCGGAGAACGCCGGCTTCAACAGCTTGGCGCAGCGCTACCGCGCCAAGTTCAACACCGATCCGGCCCGCATCGCGACGCTCGCCTATGACGCCGTGTCGCTGGCCATCGCTCTGTCGCGCAGCCAGGGCTCGCAGCGCTATTCGG
This sequence comes from Methylosinus sp. sav-2, assembly GCF_004366495.1. NCBI lineage: Bacteria > Pseudomonadati > Pseudomonadota > Alphaproteobacteria > Hyphomicrobiales > Methylocystaceae > Methylosinus > Methylosinus sp. sav-2. The sequence goes on along the minus strand of NZ_SOEJ01000005.1, from coordinate 183,031 downwards.
AGAATGTGCTGGTCAATCCATCGGGCTTCAACGGCGCCGATGGCGTGTTCCGCTTCAAGGCCGACGGCATGAACGAGCGCGGCCTGTCCGTGCTGGAGATTTCCGGCGGCGCCGCAAAGGTGCTCTCGCCCGCGCCGCGGACTTTCACGGGGAATGGGGCGTAGGCGCGTCGGGGAAGGGCAATCACCCTCGCCCTCATGCTGAGGAGGTCGCGCAGCGACCGTCTCGAAGCGCGAGGGTGAGCTCCAGATGGCGGCGTATGAAGCTTTCCTCGTCCTTCGAGACGCCTGCTGCGCAGGCTCCTCAGGATGAGGAAACCTTCACCCGATCGGCGCGCGCCTCACGCCACTTTCGAAAAATCCGCCACTTGCAGCATGGCTTCGCGCAGCTCGGCGAGCAGGCGCAGACGGTTGAGGCGCACTTTCGGATCGTCGCAATTCACCGTCACCGCCTCGAAGAAGTTGTCGACCGGCTCGCGTAGCTTTGACAGCGCCTGCATGGCGCTCTCGAAATTCTCCTTGTCGAGCCGTTCCGATGTCTCCTCCCGCGCGCGCTTGATGGCGGCGGCGAGCTTATGCTCGGGCTGCTCCATGCGCAGATTGGGATGATGCGGCTCCTCATAGGACCCGGCGCCGTCCTTTTTCTCCTCGATCTTGAGAATATTGGCGGCGCGGCGAAAGCCGGCGAGCAGATTCTTGCCGTCGTCGGTGTCGAGGAATTTCCCCAGAGCCTCCACCTTGCGCGTGATGGTGAGCAGATCGTCCGGCATTTGCGCGCTCCCTTCTCGAGACTGCGCCGAGGCCGAGGCCCCGAGCGCCGCATCGATGAGGTCATATCGTGCGCCGCGATCGCGAAGGTAGACCTTCAGTCGGTCGATGAAGAAGGCGAGGAGATCGGCCGCATTGGTGGTCAGCAGAGGCGGCAGCGTCTCGCGCAAGAAAATCTCGGCGGCAGGCGAGGGCGCCTCGGCGCCCGCCTCTCTGCCGACGGCGTGAAGCTGCTTCTCTATGTCGCGGCGCAGATGCGCCTCGGCGTCGACCGAGAGGGCCGCTGCGCCATTGGGCGAGAGGTCGGAGGCGACGCGATTGACCTCGCTCGTCACCAGCTCGCGCAGCGGCGTGCGCGCCGCGAGCCAGACCGGCCATTGCGCGGCGGCGAAGGCTTCGCGCAGCGGCAGCCGCAGCTCATTCTCGAGCGCGAGGCGGATGATGCCCAGCGCCGCGCGGCGTAGCGCATAAGGGTCTTTGCTGCCCGTCGGCTTCTCGTCGATCGCCCAAAAGCCGACGAGCGTGTCGAGCTTGTCGGCGAGCGCCACGGCGATGGAAACAGGGCTCGTCGGAATACGGTCCGCCGGCCCCTGCGGCTTGTAATGCTCCTCCAGCGCCGCGGCGACCTCCGCGTCCTCGCCCTGCGCCGCCGCGTAATAGCGGCCCATGAGTCCCTGAAGCTCGGGGAACTCGCCGACCATTTCGGTGACGAGGTCGGCCTTGGCGAGCGTCGCCGCCCGCGCGGCCTTGTCCGCATCGGCGCCGACGATGGGCGCCAGCTCGCGCGCCAGCGCCTCTATGCGCTTAACGCGCTCGCCCTGCGTGCCGAGCTTTTCATGGAAGACGATATTGTCGAGCTTGGGCAGACGCTCGCCGAGCGGCGTCTTCAGATCGGTCTCATAGAAGAATTTGGCGTCCGACAGGCGCGCGGCGATGACGCGCTGATTGCCGCCGATGATCGTCTCGCCGCCATCGCTCGCCTCTATGTTCGAGACGAGGATGAAGCGATTGGCGAGGCCGCCGTCCGGGCGCTTCAGCACGAAGCATTTCTGATTGACGCGAATGGTCGCGCGAATGACCTCCGGCGGTATGGAGAGAAAGCTCTCGTCGAAAGCGCCCATCAGCGTGACCGGCCATTCGACGAGGCCGGCGACCTCCTCGAGCAGCGCGGCGTCCTCGACCAGCTCCAGCCCCAGCGCCATAGCGAGATTGCGCGCGTCATGCAGCACGATGTCTCGCCGGCGCGCGGCGTCGAGCACGACCTTCGCCTTCTCCAGCGCGGGAACGTAATCGTCGAAGCGCTTCACTGCGAAGGGGGCCGGCGCCAGAAAGCGATGGCCGTGGGAGACATCGCCGCTCTCGATTCCATCGACAGAGAAGCGCACCACATCCGGCGTCTCCATCTCGGTCCCGAAAGTGGCGAGAATGGATTGCAGCGGCCGCACCCAGCGCAGCGCATCGAGCCGCGTCGAGGCTTTGCCCCAGCGCATGGATTTCGGCCAGGGGAAGCTCTTCACAATCCCCGGCAGCAGATCCGCCAGCACCGCGATCGTCTCGCGCCCGGCGCGCTCGATGACGGCGACATAGAACTCGCCCTTTTTGGCGTCCTTCTCGATCTTGGCCTCATCGATCGACGCGAGGCCGGCGCTCTTCAGAAAGCCCTGAATGGCGGCCTCGGGCGCGCCGACGCGCGGACCCTTCTTCTCCTCGCGCGTATCCGGCTGGCGGCCGGGCAGGCCGGCGATATGCAGCGCCAGCCGGCGCGGCGTCGCATGAGCGGCCGCGCCCTCATAGGTCAGCCCCTTTTCTGCGAGCGCGCCGCAGACGAGCCGCTGCAGATCATCGGCAGCCTGACGCTGCATGCGGGCGGGAATTTCTTCGCTGAAGAGTTCGAGGAGAAGGTCGGGCATCGATTTATCTGTTTCTCGTGCGTGCGGAGACGAGGTGTTTTTCCACCCTCCCCTTCAGGGGGAGGGTCGGCCTGCGAAGCAGGACGGGGTGGGGTGCTCCCGAGTCTCTATCGCGCGGACCCCACCCCGCGCCTTCGGCGCGACCCTCCCCCTGAAGGGGAGGGTGGGGATTCGGGTTCTGCGATATCTCGGAGATGACCATCGGAAGTCTCAGAGCTCTTCACTCGAAGGTGGGGCCGGCGGCGCGCCGAGAGAGCCGTACAGCGCCGCATGGATCGTGTCGAGAACGCCGTCGATATTCTCGTACACTTCCTGGTTCCAGAAACGGAGAACGCGATAGCCCTGCTGTTCGAGCCAGAGCGTCCGCGCGGTGTCTCTCTGCGACGCCGCGGTTTCGGTATGTGACGGGCCATCGACTTCGATCACGAGCCTCTCGCGCAAGCAGACGAAATCGACGACGTAAGGCCCGATCGGCGCCTGCCGCCGAAAATGCGTGCGCAGCAGCGGCACGCGATCCAGCTCGCGCCAGAGCCTCTGCTCTGCGCTTGTCGTGTTCTCGCGTAGGCGGCGCGCCGTTCCGAGGCGAAATCGTCGAAGCCTGTCCTCGTCGCGCATCGCCGGCCGTCCTGCTCACCCTCCCTTTCGAGGGGTCGACCTGCGGAGCAGGCCGGGGTGGGGTGATCCCGAATCTTTATCGCGGGGACCCCACCCCGCGCCTTCGGCGCGACCCTCCCCCTGAAGGGGAGGGTGGGGACTCGGCTGCTGTTACAAAGGCTCCTCGGAGGTGAGCGCGTCGCTCGCATGCGCTGGCGTCTCCAGCAGATATCGCTCCACATCCAGCGCCGCCATGCAGCCGAGGCCGGCGGCCGTCACCGCCTGGCGATAGGTCTCGTCCGCGACATCGCCGGCCGCGAACACGCCCGGAATATTGGTGTTGGTCGTGCCCGGCTGCACGGCGATATAGCCCGAGGGCTTCAGCTCCAGCTGGCCGACGAACAGCTCCGAGGCCGGCTGATGGCCGATGGCGATGAAGACCCCGTCCACATCCAGCGTCTGCGTCGCGCCGGTCTTGACGTTCTTCAAGCGCGTCTGCGTGACCGAAGGCGGGGCGCTGCCGCCCAAGATCTCGTCGATCGCGTGATCGAAGAGGATTTTGACATTCGGCCGCGCGGCGAGCCGCTCCTGCAGCACACGCTCGGCGCGGAAGGAGTCGCGGCGATGCACCACCGTCACCTCGGCGGCGATCTGCGAGAGATAGAGCGCCTCCTCCACCGCCGTATTGCCGCCGCCGACGACCAGCACCTTCTTGCCGCGGAAGAAAAAGCCGTCGCAAGTAGCGCAGGCGGAGACGCCATAGCCCTTGAACGCCTCCTCGCTCGGAAGGCCGAGCCATTTGGCCTTGGCGCCGGTCGCGATGATGAGCGCGTCCGCCGTGTAGAGCGTTCCCGAATCGCCCAATAGCTCGAAGGGCCGCTTGTCCAGCCGCGCCTCGACGATATGGTCGGAGACGAGCTTGGCGCCGACATGCTCGGCCTGGGCGCGCATCTGATCCATCAGCCAGGGGCCTTGGATCGGCTCGGCGAAGCCGGGGTAATTCTCCACATCTGTGGTGATCATGAGCTGGCCGCCCTGATCGAAGCCGGCGATGACCACGGGCTCGAGCATGGCGCGCGCGGTGTAGATCGCCGCCGTATAGCCGGCGGGGCCGGACCCCAGCACGATGACGCGGGCGTGCAGGCGGCCTTTATCGTCTGCGGACATGAAGAGGCTCTTTGCGAATGTCTCCGCGCGGACGGCGCGGCGCGTTCGGATGGGCGCAATCTAGCCATTATGCGTTGCGCCGCAACCGCTCGTGATCTTCGGGCGACTCGCGAATCTATTACGAAGCGCACGAGCCATGAAGCAATACGGGGGCCGCCCCACGGAAGGCGGCGTAGCGGCGGGCGATCTCTTCGGCGATGGCCGGCGTCTCGTTCAGCGGCTCGTAGCGCCAATGCTCGAGCCGGCCGCGCCAGCGGCGCAAAGCGCCGCGCTGCTCGAGCGCATCGAGAAAGGCGGCGATCTTGGCGGCGCCGCCCTCCGGCTCGAAGACATGGACCGGCGCGCCGGTCGTGGCCGCCTCGGCGACCATATTGACGCTATCGGCCGTCACCAGCAGCGCCTGCGAGCCGGCGAGAATGGAGAGATAGGGATTCTCGCCGTCCCCCGCCCAAAGAAAGGCGCGCGCTTCCTTCTCCCACTCGTGGGAGAAGGTGGCCCCGCGAAGCGGGGTCGGATGAGGGCCCACGAGCCGCTCGCGCAAAGCCTCGACGAGCCGCGCCGGCGTCCGCCGCGAGACCGTCGCCGCGACGCTCCACCCCTGGTCCAGCATGGCGCCGACGTCGGCGAGAAGCCTCTCCGCATCCCTCTCCGAAAACCGAAAATGCCGACTATCCCCACCGATCAGCAGCCCCACTCTCGGCTCAGGCAGCGCCGCGACGCGCGGGTCGAGAGCGGCGCGCGCTTCGGCGAGGCGCTGTGGCGTCAGCCGATTCGCCGGCGCGAGCGGGGCGATGACATTTTCTCCCACGAGCCCGTCATGGCGCGGCGCGACGATGACATCCGCCGTCCCGAGCCCGCTGGCCGGGCGATTCACATAGACGGTGAAGACCGCGCCGCCGGAGGCGCGCTTCACATGGCGCATATAGGGAATCGTCCGCCTGCCGCAGGCGATGACGAGATCGGGATAGGGCGGGGCGAGCAGCTTCGCTTCGCGCGGATCGATCGGGCCGAAGGGCGCGAGCGCGGCGATGAGGCCGCGCGGGGCGAGGCGAATGAGGCGGGGGGAGAGGCCGAGGGCGTCCGCTATGCCGAGACTCTGGACCTCATGGCCGGCGCGGGTGTCGGAGAGGACCCAGGCGGTTTGGGCTCTCCCTTCTCCCGCGCGCGGGAGAAGGTGGCCCGGCCATAGGGTGTCCGATAGGACGCCCGTCGCAAGCGCCGGGCTAATGGCCGGGTCGGATGAGGGTCCAAACCGATCGGCAGAATATTGGACTGCGGGAGGCGCCCTCATCCGACCCTCGCTGACGCGAGGGCTGCCTTCTCCCACAAGTGGGAGAAGGATAACGCGAGCTTTTTCAGATTCCGCTTGGGTCCCCGAGTCTGCTCCCTCTCCCGCGCAGCGGGGGAGGGCTGGGGAGGGGGCCTCGCCGCCCATGCCGCTCAGACGAAAGCGACCTTCAAAATCTCATAGCTCTTGCCGCCGCCCGGCGTCTTCACCTCGACCGTGTCGCCGGCCTTCTTGCCGATCAGCGCGCGGGCGATGGGGGAGGCGATGGAGACGCGGCCCCTCTTCACATCGGCTTCGGGCTCGCCGACGATCTGATAGGCCTTCTCTTCCTCGGTGTCCTCGTCGACGACCGTGACCGTCGCGCCGAATTTCACCGTATTGCCGGTGAGCTTGGATACGTCTATGACCTCGGCGCGGGAGAGCTTGTCCTCGAGCTCGGCGATGCGGCCCTCGTTCAGCGATTGGGCCTCTTTCGCGGCATGATATTCAGCGTTTTCCGAGAGATCGCCATGGGCGCGCGCCTCGGCGATCGCCTGGATGATGCGCGGACGTTCGATCTGCTGGCGCTGACGCAGCTCCTCGTCGAGAGATGCGTAGCCGGCGGCGGTCATGGGCACCTTGTCCACCATGTCTCTTGCTCTTTCGCTCCTGGATGGTCCTGACCCGGTCAACAAAATTCCCGGCGCCCCCGGACCAGCGAAAGCTGCGGCGGACGGTCGGACTTCCTCGACATGAACGAGCCGCGGATGCGGCGGCCTTCAATTATATTCGCGCGGCGCGAGGTCACGCATTCGACGCGAAATAGTCCTGAAGGGCGCGGACTTCGAGATCTCCCGATACATAGGCCCTGATGCTCTGGACTGCTGCGATCGCGCCGGCCAGAGTCGTATAATAGGGGACTTTATGCAATAGCGCAGCTTGGCGCAAGGAACGAGAATCCGCCAGCGCCTGAGCGCCTTCGGTCGTGTTGAACACCAGCTGAACCGAGCCGTTCTTGATGGCGTCCACAATATGCGGGCGGCCTTCCGACACTTTGTTGAGCTTTTGCGCCGGCACGCCTTGCTCCTGCAGAAAGCGCGCCGTGCCTCCCGTCGCCACCACGGTGAAGCCGAGGCTCACCAGCTGCTGGACCGCCGGTATGACGCGCGGCTTGTCGGCGTCGCGCACCGAGACGAAGACCGTTCCCTGCCGCGGCACCTTTGTGCCGCCGCCGAGCTGGCTCTTGGCGAAGGCGGCCTCGAAGCTGCGGTCGAGGCCGATGACCTCGCCCGTCGAGCGCATTTCCGGCCCGAGCACGGTGTCGACGCCGGGGAAGCGCGCGAAGGGGAAGACCGATTCCTTCACGCCGACGTGATTCGGCGCGCGGGTGGGCAGAGTGAAGGCCGAGAGCTTCTCCCCAGCCATGATCCGCGCCGCGATCTTGGCGATGGGCGCGCCGATCACCTTGGCGACGAAGGGCACGGTGCGCGAGGCGCGCGGATTGACCTCGAGCACGAAGATTTCGCCGTCCTTCAGCGCATATTGGACGTTCATCAGCCCGATGACGCCGAGCGCCTTGGCGAGCTGGATCGTCTGCCGCTCGAGCTCGGCCACCATCTCCGCCGACAGCGAGCGCGGCGGCAGCGAGCAGGCCGAATCGCCGGAATGAATTCCCGCTTCCTCGATATGCTCCATCACCCCGGCGATGGCCGCCTCCTCGCCATCGGCGAGACAGTCGACGTCCACCTCTATGGCGTCGGTGAGATAACGGTCGAAGAGCAGCGGGTTCTTGCCGAGAACCGTGTTGATCTGCCCGGTCTTGTCATTGGGGTAGCGCGCCTTCACATCGGAAGGCACGAGGCTCGGCAGCGTGCCGAGCAGATAATCGTCGAGCGTGTTCTGATCGCGGATGATGGCCATCGCGCGTCCGCCCAGCACATAGGAGGGCCGCACCACCAGAGGCAGGCCGAGCTCGCCGGCGACGAGCCGCGACTGCTCCACCGAATAGGCGATGCCGTTTTTCGGCTGCTTCAATCCGAGCTTGTCGAGCAGGCGCTTGAAACGGTCGCGATCCTCGGCGAGGTCGATCGAATCGACCGGCGTGCCGAGAATGGGCAGGCCCGCCGAGCTCAGCGCATGGGCGAGCTTCAAGGGCGTCTGGCCGCCGTATTGGACGATGACGCCGTGCAATGTCCCATTGCTGCGCTCGACGTCCAAAATCTCCTCCACATCCTCGGCCGTCAGCGGCTCGAAATAGAGACGATCGGAGGTGTCGTAATCCGTCGACACAGTCTCGGGATTGCAGTTGATCATGATGGTTTCATAGCCCGCGTCGGCGAGCGCGAAGCAGGCGTGGCAGCAGCAATAGTCGAACTCTATGCCCTGGCCGATGCGGTTCGGCCCGCCGCCGAGAATGACCACCTTGCGCCGATTCGACGGCCGCGCCTCATTGGCCGGCGCGCCGAGGAAAGGCGTCTCATAGGTCGAATACATATAGGCGGTGGGCGAGGCGAATTCCGCCGCGCAAGTGTCGATGCGCTTATAGACCGGCCGCACGCCGAGCGCCCGCCGCGCCGCGCGCACCTCCTTCTCGCCGGCGCCGGTGAGCGTGGCGAGGCGCGCGTCGGAGAAGCCGGCGAATTTCAGGGCGCGGAAATTCTCGGCGTCCTTCGGCAGGCCGAAGGCGCGCACTCTGGCCTCCAGCGCGACGATCTCCTCAATCCGCGCGATGAACCAGGGATCGATCTTGCAGGCCTCGTGAATCTCCTGCGGATCCATGCCGAGCCGCAGCGCCTGGCCGACGACGAGCAGCCGATCCGGCGTCGGCGTGCCGAGCGCGGCGCGCAGGACGTTCATATCGTCACCGCGGCCCATGCCGTCGATCTCGATCTCGTCGAGGCCGGAGAGGCCGGTCTCCAGCGAGCGCAGCGCCTTTTGCAGCGATTCGGCGAAATTGCGCCCGATCGCCATGACCTCGCCGACGGATTTCATCGCCGTCGTCAGAATCGGCTCGGCGCCGGGGAATTTCTCGAAGGCGAAGCGCGGAATCTTGGTGACGACATAATCGATCGTCGGCTCGAAGGAGGCCGGCGTCGCCCCTCCGGTAATGTCGTTGGCGATCTCGTCCAGCGTGTAGCCGACGGCGAGCTTGGCGGCGACCTTGGCGATGGGGAATCCCGTCGCCTTGGAGGCCAGCGCCGAGGAGCGCGACACGCGCGGATTCATCTCGATGACGATCATGCGGCCGGTGGCGGGATCGACGGCGAATTGCACATTGGAGCCGCCGGTCTCGACGCCGATCTCGCGCAGCACGGCGAGCGAGGCGTCGCGCATGATCTGATATTCTTTGTCGGTCAGCGTCAGGGCAGGGGCGACGGTGATCGAATCGCCCGTATGCACGCCCATCGGATCGATATTCTCGATCGAGCAGACGATGATGCAATTGTCCGCTTTGTCGCGGACGACCTCCATCTCGTACTCTTTCCAGCCGATGACGCTCTCTTCGATCAGCACCTCGGTGGTCGGCGAGGCATCTAAGCCCCGCTCGATGATGTCGATGAACTCGGCCTTGTTATAGGCGATGCCGCCGCCCGTGCCGGCCAAAGTGAAGGAGGGGCGGATGATCGCCGGCAGGCCGATGTCCTCCAGCGCCTCCAGCGCCTCGGTCAGGCCCTTGGAAATGTAGCGCCGCTTGCGCTCCGGCTCGTCCGTCTCCCAGCGGCGGCGAATATCGGCGATCGCCTTCTGCTTCTCCTCGGCGGAGAGGGTGGAGGCCTCGATCTCGGCGATCTCGGCGTTGCGCTTGGCTTTGTCGGAGGTCTTGACGTCGGTGGCGTTGGCGAGGCGCGAGCGCGGCGTCGCGAGGCCGATCTTGGTCATCGCCTCGCGGAACAATTCGCGATCCTCGGCCTTGTCTATGGCCTGGGCGTTGGCGCCGATCATCTCGACGTCGAATTTCTCCAGCACGCCCATGCGCTCGAGCGAGAGCGCGCAATTCAAGGCGGTCTGGCCGCCCATGGTGGGCAGCAGCGCGAAGCCGCCAGGAATGGCGTAGCGCTCCTTCTCGATGATCTTGGCGACGATCTCGGGCGTTATCGGCTCGACATAGGTCCGATCCGCCATGTCGGGATCGGTCATGATCGTCGCGGGATTGGAATTGACGAGGACGATTCGATAGCCCTCGGCGCGCAGGGCCTTGCAGGCCTGAGTGCCGGAATAGTCGAATTCGCAGGCCTGGCCGATGACGATGGGGCCGGCGCCGATGATCAGAATGGTCGAGATGTCTGTTCGCTTCGGCATGTCGGTCCGTCTGTCATCCTTTCGTCGCGGGACACTCCCCAGAATGGGGGAGAGCGCGCGTCTTGTCGTCTGTCGCGGCGCCGGCGCGCACAAAAAAAGGCCGCGCTGCAGCCTTTCCAAGGTCCAGCGCGCCCTCCCTAGAGACGAGATCGAGCGGGGCGAGAGGCCCGGCCCGGCGGTCGGCCGTGTGTTAGACGAGAATCTGCGGAAGGGGAAGGGGGCGCAGCCGTTTGCCGACAAGGAATTCCTAACCTATGCTCCGTGGCGGTAGAACGCCTTGGTCCGGACGATCGAGCCTTTGAACTTCGCTCGTGTGGCAGAAAATTTCTTGGAGGAAGCGGCGATGTTGGAACTCGATTTTACAGCAGAGACTCTTCCCCCTGCGATCAGACGGCTTTTCGAGTTGAACGGCTATGATGTTAGAGAAAATATCCATATACATGGAGCTCAAGTCGACCTTATTGCAGAATCGAAGGCAAGCCCATTCGCTCCTACCATATACATTGAGGCTACGATTGAATATGTGAGCAATACAAAATACGCAAAGGACTTGACGAAATTTGCCTTGTTACAAAAGCAGGACGCATCATGTGTCTGCCTGCTAATTTCGAGCAACGGGTTTACAGCTGAGGTGCGAGAGCGCGCGACGGCAACTGGCATAAAAACAATGACTTATGCAGAGTTGTTTAGGTCGTTTGAAAAGTTCTCATATTATGTAGATCGAATCCTGGAAGATCGTGAGCTAAAACAGTTTGAAAACTCCTATGAAGAACCTTTTTTTGACGATTCGAACGGTCATGAACGCGCGACCGATTGGATCATGTCGTGGGCGTCAGACAACTCGACAGACAGGCGTTGGATAATAGTACTGGGAGAATATGGAACAGGCAAGACAGCGCTTACTCAGGTGATACAGAGGCGCTTAGTAGAGAAGTATAGAAAATCACCAGATGAGCCAATTCCGTTGCGGATTGAGCTCCGTGATTTTTCGAGACAATTTGATTCTCGGACTCTGTTGCATCATTTCTTGGATACAAACGGGTTAACGCATATTTCAATCGATTTTCTTCTTCAGTTGATTCGTACCGGTCGTGTTATCCTGCTATTGGATGGATACGACGAGATGGCTCAATTTCTAAATACGCGTGAGAGGAGGGCATGCCTAAGCGCCCTGGCGGACCTAGCTTCTGGTGGAGCGAAGGGAGTGCTTACTAGCAGGCCAAACTATTTTACGGAATCCGAGGAGTTTCACGTTTTCGAGGCGTTATATAAGATGTTTAAGGACAATGAATACTATATTAGCAAGAGCGATGAAGGCTACCTGGAAACAGAGAGGCGCGTTGACATTGCAGTTACGCGGTTGCTTTTAAATAGGTTTGAAAGAGTTCTACAAGATCTGTCCCCGGTGCAAACATTGGCTCTAGTAGAAAGAAAGCTAAAAGATGACTTAGTTGGCCAGGGGATCGTTATTTCAATTCTTAAGTCTGTTTTTCGTACGGTTGCTGGTGAAAATCGCTCTCTTTCTGGTAAGCCGGTAATAATTACGTACTTGCTAGATCTAATTGATGAATTGAAGGCTCAGCCGGAAGAAGAAATGAATGGCAATCCAAGGGTGTTGGGGGAGTGGGTTATATATAAGATGATAATTGATAGATTGATGTTAAGAGATCAAAAGAGGACGCCTGGAATTGAGCCGAAGATTCGGAGGGCGTGCCTTCATCAGCTGGCAATTATTCTTTCTCAAAGAGATGTTAGAATTGCAACAGACAGTATATTTTATTCAATCATTGATCAGGAGTTTAGGGCGTATCTGAGAGTTCTTGATGCAGACCATCGGGTATCGGAAAGAATCTCATTGTTTGAGAATCTTAGAAGCTCAGCCACTCTCACTAGATCAACAGAGAACTCTCAGGCTGGGTGGGCCTTCTCTCACAATTCTCTGAGGGAATATCTAGTTGCTGAGTATTTTATTGGAAAATGCAGGGCCAAGGATTTTCCGGATATAAAAGTTCCCATCTCTGAGCCAATGAAATCGTTTGTCGCTTCAATGGACAGAAGTGTAATAGAAAGCTGCATTAATTCAATTACAGCGGTGTGGCCGTATCGAGAAGCAAAGCCATCGCTCGGCACCTATGTATGCCTGTTATGGGAGGCCTTTGGGAGGCTTGGCGATGGCCAAAAAACAGATAGCGTCTTGAAGAAATTTGGAGGCGGAGACCTACTTTTGGATTCAATACGTGTTCAGGAAATTAGCTTCAATATAAATAATTTAAGTTCAAATAAAATATCTATAAATATGAGAAACTCTGAGGCATCACGCTTGTCATTTGGTGCACTCGATCTATCAAATAGCGCGTTCGAAAATTCTTTGTTGGATTCTATCTTGTTCTACGACTGCAATCTTACTTCTAGTAGCTTTGATGGTGCTCTTATATATGAATGTGATTTTTCAAATTGCGTTTTTGATGGTGCGTCATTTAAGGCGTTGGCTGAAAAGCCATGTATATATGTAAGCATAAATGGCAGTAGGGTATATCTTGAAGGAGATAGTGCTGCCGGATACCTGAAATATCAAGGAGCTATCGTTGATGAAATAGATGATTACTTTGTCTACGGTCATCATCCAAAATTCGATATTGTAGCAAAGATTCTTGAGAAGCTAGCTGAGCAGCCACTACGTGAAATTCGAGGGCTTACGCAAAGAGGCGTGGCTCGCGATGATCCGCCTTTTGCCCGGGAGTTCGTTGATTTTATGATAAGAAAAGGGATGGTCGAAGTGATCAGAGCCGAGGCCGTCAGGACTACACCGATAGGAAGGGAACTGGTCTCAGAATTTGTACATGAACGCCTTCCAGAACCTTTTAGCGAATTTTTGGAACAACGACGATAAGTGCAGATGAGCGAGTTTGGCCAAAGTCTGGTCGAGAGAACGGATGCCGCTGCCCTGCCTAACCCACGCGACGCCGATTCTTGAGCATCCAAAGCGGGGAGGGCTCCCCTCTGAGAGTGTTCGCGCGGCTGCACAAGGGGCCCGCGTGCCTTCCGCGTCAATCCGGATATGCTTCCGCCCGCGGCCGCGTCCGCGAATCGACGCGTGTGGCGAGCCAGATCACATGGCGCGCGCCGCCGCCTCCGCGATGGGCGCGCGCTTTGACCTCCTCGACGCGGAAGCCGGCCTTGCGCAGCCGCGCGGAAAACGCCCGATCCGGCGCGCAGGACCATACGGCCAGCACGCCGGCCGGACGCAGCGCGGAGCGCGCCTCCCGCAGTCCCTCCTCGCCATAGAGCCCGCCATTGGCGTCGCGCGTGAGGCCTTCGGGGCCGTTGTCGACATCGAGGAGAATGGCGTCGTAGCCGCCGCGGCCGGAGCGGATCGCCCGCCCGACATCCTCCACCTCTATGCGCACGCGCGGGTCGGTCAGGCTGTCGCCGAAAACCTCCGCCATCGGCCCCCGCGCCCAGGCCACGACGGCGGGCACGAGCTCGGCGACGGTGATCTGCGCCTTCGCCCCGAGAGCGCCGAGCGCGGCGCGCAAGGTGAAACCCATGCCGAGCCCGCCGATGAGCGCGCGCGGCTGCGCCCGGCCGGCGATTTTCCCGCAGGCGAGCGAGGCCAGCGCCTCCTCCGAGCCGCTGAGGCGGCTGTTCATCAGCTCATTATTGCCGAGCATGATGGAGAATTCCGCGCCCCGCCGCTTGAGCCGCAGTTCCTCCGCGCCGCCGGGCACGGGGGCCGTATCGAGCTGGGTCCAGGGGATCACGGGAAGAGCTTTTCCTTGGAGGGCGGCGCGTTTCAGTGGAGTGGTGATAGCTCGAGGCGAGATTTGGCGTCCAGCACGGAGGAGGCGGTCATGTCCACGAGCGCGGACATGACGCCGCCGCGTGAGGAGCTGCTCATCCGGATTCAAAGCCTTGGCGTCCCGGTCCCGCCGACTAGAAATCCGCCATGAACTCGGCTATAGGACAAAAAAAATCTCCTCCGTTCGCCGCGGGGATTGCGGCCGGCGCGACGAACGGAACTCCCGATCGGAGTCCGCCTGTCTATGTCGCTCGAACCATTCGGATATATCCCTCTCTCCTTTCTCGCCTGGGCCGCGCAGATGGTCGCGTTCCACGGGATCGGTCTCGCTTTCGAATGGTGTGATTCGACCGGCCGGCTGAAGCGCTTCAAGGTTCGCGACCTCGATCGCATGAGCTATCGCCAGCTGCTGCCGCGCGTCTTGTTCAATCAGACGGCGATACTCCTGCCCTCCATGCTGGCGGTGGAATATTTCGGCCTCGGCTTCGTCGGCGCGCCGCATCTGAGCTGGACCGCGCTCGTCCTGACCATGATCGGCATGCTGATCGGCCATGACATCGTGCAATATGTCGCGCATCGCCATCTGCTGCATCATCCGGCGATGATGAATCGGCTCGGCCATGCGCTGCATCATCAGACCGGCGCCAGCAAGGCGATCAGCGCCTGCTATCAGTCCGGCGCGGATTTCTTCTTCGAGATCGTGATGCCCTATCTGCTGCCGCTGGTTCTCGTCGGCGGCGGCGGCGCCAGCGTCGCTTTTCATCTGTGGATGACCAGCCTCGGCGCGCTCGGTGGGCTCTATGAGCATTCGGGCTATGATTTCGGCCTCGCCTTCCGCGATCCCGCGGCGAAGGGCTGGCGCAAGCGGCTCAACGCCACGCTCGATCATCTCACCACCAGCGCGGCCCACGGCTTCCACCACACGCGTGGCAATGTGAGCTTTTCCGACGGTTTCGGCACGCCGGGCCTCTGCGACACTCTGTTCAAGACGCGCTGGGACCTCGTGCCGGAGCGCGTGCGCCAACGCGAGCGCGTGGCGGCCTCCGTCTGATCGGCGGAGCCGTCGCCGGCTCGCCTTCCGGGTTTTTCGGCGCTCCATCAATTGGTCAGCACGACGCCGGTCGCCTTGGCGGTCGAATCATTGGCGGCGCATGTCACCGACATGACCGCGTCATTATAGTCATAGTCGTCGGTGTTTCCGCCCATGTCGTTCCAGGCGTAATAGAGCGTCTTGCCCGCGGCCGAGGCGCAATTGAGCGCCGCATAGGTCGGCAATGACGAGAGGCAGGAGCCGCTGACCAGCGACGATAGGCTGGTGACGACCTGAAGGCTGCAATTCTTCGTCACGCTCGAATAGGCGGTTTTGCTCGGGGGCGACAAATGCGAATAGAAATAATGCGACGAGCCCTGCGCGCCGCCATAGCCGTTGGAGCCATAGCCGCCGCGTCCGCCGGTGACATTGTAGAGCGCCAGTCCCAATTTCTGCCCGGCGGTGAGCGTCACCTTGATCGTGCCGGAGGTGGAGCCGCCGCTGTTGCTGAACAGCTTGGTGAGGCTGGAGGTCGATGGCGTCGAGCCGTCGCTCGGCACGATGTAATAATAGAGCGTGTTGGCGTCCAAGGCGCTGGAGTTGAATTGCGATAGGGCGATGCTCGCCGTGTAGACGAAATTTTTCGCCGTGGCCGTCACCGATATCGGCGCATTCGCCATAATGGCCGCGAGCATCTGGCTTTTGGCCGTGGCCGAGGCCGTCACCGTGACGATATAGGCGGTGGTCGAGCTGCTGGAGCTGGCCGTCGATGTCGTCGCCGAATAGCTGATCGAGGCGGAGGCGCTGGGCAGAAGCGCAACGGCGCCGGCCATATAGGCTTTGGCGGCGGTGACGGCGGCGGCGCTGGTCGAGGAAGAGACATAGGCGGTCGCGCCGGCCAAGGCCGCCTGATCGACGGCGTTCTGCAATCGCGAGCGAATCGCGAAAGCGCTCGCCAGATTGACGCCTGCTCCGATCAGCAGAGCGAGCGGCAGCAATACGGCGGCGAACAGGAGCACCGCCGCGCCGCGACGATCCGCGCGGAAGCGGGCGAATGTCGATCTTTTCTCAATCATGAGTCACCTTCGATCCGTTGCGTGGCTTGGCGACCGCGATCGCCGAGAAAGAGAATGTCGAGGGCAGCACGTAGGAGACGGGGGCCGCATAGGCGTATGTCGCCTGCACCACGATGGCGCTGTCGCCGGAGGTCGGCGTGTAGGTCGTCGCCAGCGTCGGCGCATTGGTCGTCGCGGAGGCGGAGCCGCAGCTCGTGTCCTGCCAGTCTTTCGCCCGGCCGCTGCTCGAATAGACGACGCTCGTCACCGCGGCTTTGAAGCCCGAGCTCTTCAGCGGCGAAAGCGCCATTTGCGCGCCCGAGCAGAGATTGGACATGATCGTCGTGGAGACATTCGTCTGCTGGGAGACGAGATCGGCCAAGGTCTGCGCCGCCAGCCGCGCTTTCCAGCTCGCTCGAATGAGCCGCGTCGCCTCGAAGGCGCCGAGAGTGAGCATGAGAGCGACTGGCGCGATCAGCGCGAATTCGACGAGCGCGACGCCGCCGTCCTGTCGAAGCGGGCGGCTCATGAATAGGGCTCGTTCTGGAAGGCGACCGTCGACAGAATCAGCAGATAGCCGTTCTTGCCGAAGAGGGAGGAGAGCCAGGGCGCGAACAGCGTGCGCGTGAAGCCGACCTGCACCAGCACGTCCGATCCGCCCGAGCCGATGGAAAAGCTCATATTGGTCAGCGCATTGGCGCTGTCGGTCGTGATGGTTGTCGAAAGGGCGGAGAAGCTCGTCCCGGATTGGACCGTATATTTGATCGAAGCGCAGGGGACGACGCCATAGAGATAGGCGCAGAGCGTCGTCTTGAAGGCCGCCGACGTCGTCGTCGCGCCGATCTTGACGCTGCGCGCCGCCCGCAATGTCGCGCTGTCCAGCACGCTCTGCTCGAGCAAAGTCATGCCGAGATCGATCCACACGACCAGGATCAAAATGAAAATCGGCGCGATGAACGCGAATTCGACCGCCGTCGCGCCGCTTCGACATTCGGAGAAGGCGGCGCGCCTCTCACATGCTCCCAATGTGGCCATCATGGCGCTCCGCTCTTGCGTGGGAAACTATCCCACATCATGAGGGGCGGGTGTTACCTAGGCATTAATGCGATCATGGCCGCGCGGCGAAGCAGCGCTGGGGGGCTTTCGCGCATCCGTCTGGGGAAACGCCACGCCCGCCATAATGTCGCCCGAACTCGCCCGTCATCTGGCCGTCGCGGTGAAGCGATTCCGCGTTCCCGATTGCGGGAGGCTCGGGCGCCGGCCGCCGCCGAACTGTCTCGCGAGCGCGGCCCGCGCGCTTGTTTTTCTCGTGGATCAGGCCGGGTGGCGCGTCCCGGAGATTTGGTCTACAGAAAGTAAACCGCCTACGCCCGATGAGGTCGATCACATGCCGATGATTTTCCGCTCGTCCCGCTATCGCGTCGCGGTTCTCGCCTGCACGCTGCTCGCGGCGGCGCCGGCGCGCGCCGATATCATGGACAGCATAACGAGCGGCTTCGGCCTCTTCTCCGGCGAAAAATACAAGACCGAGATTCTGCCCGATATTCCGGCCGAGGATATCTATAATCAGGGCCTCGCCCGCATGGACGCCCATGATTACGAGAACGCCGCCAAGAAGTTCGGCGAGCTCGAGAAGCAATATCCCTTCTCGCAATGGGCGCGCAAAGGCCTGCTGATGCAGACTTTCGCGCAATATCAGAAGCCCGCCTATGACGACGCGGTCGCCTCGGCGCAGCGCTACATCGGCCTCTACCCGACCTCTCCAGACACGCCCTATATGTATTATCTCGCGGGAATGTCTTATTATAATCAGGTCCCTGCGGTGATGCAGGACCAGGAGAGCGCGGAGAAGGCCCTGGCCATCTTCACCCAGCTCGTCGAGAAGTTCCCCAAGTCGGAATATGTGACCGACGTCAAATACAAGATCCAGGTGGCGCGCGATCAGCTCGCCGCCAAGGACATGACGGTCGGCCGCTTCTATCTGACGCGCAAGAATTACGCGGCCGCGGTCAATCGCTTCCATGACGTGCTCGCCAAATATCAGACGACCCGCCACGCCGAGGAGGCGCTGTATCGGTTGACGGAGGCCTATTTCGCTATGGGCGTCGTCAATGAGGCGCAGACGGCAGCGGCCATTCTGGGGCATAATTTCCCCGATTCGTCCTGGTACAAGGATGCGCATTCGCTGCTCGCGACGGGCGGCGTCGCGCCCGAGGAACATCAGGGCTCGTGGCTCTCCAAGATCGGCAAGACGCTCGGCTCCAGCTGAGCGTTCGCAGGGGCGAGCCGAGGGGGCCGGAAGAGTAGAGCGCGCGCATGCTCGTCCGTTTGTCTATTCGCGATATCGTCCTCATCGACAGGCTCGATCTCGAGTTCTCGTCAGGCCTGACCACGTTGACCGGCGAGACCGGCGCGGGCAAATCCATCCTTCTCGACGCTTTCCTGCTGGCGCTGGGCGCGCGCGGCGACGCCTCGCTGGTGCGCGCCGGCGAGGAGCAGGGGCAGGTGACGGCGGCCTTCGATCTGCCGTGCGACCATCCGGCCCTCGCCGCGGCGCGCGAGTTCGGCCTCGACGCCGAGGATGAGCTGGTTTTGCGCCGTGTGCAGACCGGCGACGGCCGCACCCGCGCCTTCGTCAACGATCAGCCGGCGAGCGCCCAGGCGCTGCGCGTGATCGGCGCTTCGCTGGTCGAGATCCATTGCCAGCACGATGATCGCGCATTGGTGGACCCGAGCGCCCATCGCGCCCTCGTCGACGCCCATGGCGGGCTCGGCGAAGCGGCGGCGCAGGTGCGGGAGCTGCATGGCGCCCTCCAGCGCGCACGCCGCGAGCTGACCGAGGAGGAGGCCCGCGTCGCCAAGGCGCGCGCCGACGCCGATTATCTGCGCCACGCCAATGAGGAGCTGGAGGCGCTGGCGCCGCAGCCGGGCGAGGAGGCTGCGCTCGCCGAGCGGCGCCAGACGATGCAGCGCTCCGAGAAAGTGGCCGGCGATCTGCGTGACGCGCTCGAGGCTTTTTCCGGCGATCATTCGCCCGCCGGCGAGATCGCCTCCGCCGCCCGGCGGCTGGAGCGGCGCGCGACCCAGGCGCCGCAGCTCATCGAGCCGCCGGCCAAGGCGCTCGCCCAGGCGCTGGACGCGCTCTCCCTCGCCGAGCAGGCGCTGGAGCAGGCGCTCCGCGACGCCGATTTCGACCCGCGCGAATTGGAGCGCGTGGAGGAGCGGCTGTTCGCTCTGCGCGGCGCCGCGCGCAAGCATCAGACCAGCGTCGACGCGCTGCCCGCGCTGGCCGAGCGCTTCGCCGCCGATCTCGCCGCGCTGGACGCCGGCGAGGCGCGCATCGTCGCGCTGAGCGAGGCGGTCGCCAAAGCGCAGGCCGCCTACGCCAAGGCGGCGGAAAGCCTTTCGGCGGCGCGCCGCGCGGCGGCCAAGACGCTCGACGCTCTCGTGGAGGGCGAGCTGAAGCCGCTGAAGCTGGAAGGCGCGCGCTTTCGCACCGAGATCGTCAGCGATCCTGCGACCGGCGGGCCGGACGGCTATGATCGTGTGGAGTTCTGGGTGCAGACCAATCCGGGCTCGCGGCCCGGCCCGCTGGTGAAGGTCGCCTCCGGCGGCGAGCTCGCGCGCTTCATGCTGGCGCTGAAAGTCGTGCTCGCCGATCGCGGCTCGGCGCCGACGCTCGTCTTCGACGAGATCGACACCGGCGTCGGCGGCGCGGTGGCGGACGCCATCGGCCAACGTCTGGCGCGGCTCGCCAAACGCGCGCAAGTGCTCACCGTCACCCATGCGCCGCAAGTGGCGGCGCGCGCCAGCCGGCATTTGCGCATCGCCAAAGGCGCCGTGAAAGGCAAGGCGAAAGACCGCGTGGCGACGCGCGTCGCCGAGCTGGAAGAGGCGGAGCGGCGCGAGGAGATCGCCCGCATGCTCTCGGGCGCCGCCATCACCGACGAGGCCCGCGCGGCGGCTCGCCGGCTGCTGGAAGGGGCGGGCTAGAGCGTGTCCGCGGGGCCGGAGGCGCTCACGAGGCCCGTACGGATTCGGGCCGATTTGGCGAAAGCTCGATCTTCGGTTAAGAAGCGCTAACCAAATCGGCTCGGGAGGACGAATGAGACTGGCGATTTGCGCGGCGACCGCCGCCTTGGGCTTTGCGCTCGCGGGCTGCAATTCCTCTTCTCCCGAACGTCAATTCGTCGCCAAGGCGGTCGAAGAGCCGCCGCCGCCGAAAGCGAAGCTCTCGCAGCGCGAGAAGCTGGAAGACAGCATTTCCCGCTGCGCTCGCACTTACGACATTCCCGAATCGCTGATCCATACCGCCGTCCGCCGCGAGAGCAATTACAATCCCGCCGCCAAGAACGGGCCGTATTGGGGCTTGATGCAGATCCGCTACGACACGGCGCGCAGCGTCGGCTACAGCGGTCCGGCCAAGGGCCTGCTGGACGCGGAAACCAATCTCGCCTACGCCGGCGCCTATCTCGCCAACGCCTTCCGCGTCGCCGGCGGCGACGCGCAGCGGGCCATTCAGCTCTACGCCAAGGGCTTTTATTTCGAGGCCAAGCGCAAGGGCCTGCTCGGCCAAATGGCCAGCGGGCGCTCGTCCACGGATGAGCTGAGCGAGCCGGCGGCGCCCGCCGTGGCGAAAGCGGAGGCGCAGCCGGTCGTGCTGGCGGCGATCGATATTCCCGCCGGCAAGCACCTCAGAACGGCGGAGCCGGAAGCCCAGCCGGCGCCGATCATGACCTCGGCGGAGGCGCAGGCCCCGATCGCGCTGGAGGAGCAGACGGCGCAGCAGTAGAGGCGCCCGTCACAAAGCGTCCGGCCAGCGGCGCGCTCCGTGATAGAGGCGCAATATGTGAATAGTCTCGTTCTGCACGCGATAGGGAACGAGGTAGGGCGTTCCTGTGACGACGAATTCCCGTGTGCCGAAAATACGGCCGGGACGTCCGATGTGTGGAGCGCCGGGAAGGGTCGTTTCGAGCGTTTCGACGAGATGCAGGACCATCCGCCGGGCGGCGGCCGGATTATCGCGCGCGATATAGGCTCGGATCGCCGACAAATCGCCGAGCGCTTTTCGCGACCAGACGATTTTCATGGAGCCGGCGTTTCATCCGGCGTGTCCCATGATTCGACCCATTTCCGCACGTCCTGGTGCGCTATCGCTTCGCCCGCGTCGATCGCGCGTATCGCGTCTCGAATTCCCTCGACTTGCCATTCATTGGCGTCGAGAAATTGAGTGATCGCTTCCGCTGCGAGAAAAGAACGGCTGCGGCCGGTGCTCTCGGCGAGCTTCTCCAGCCGCGCCTTGGTCTGGGCGTCGACGCGGACAGTGAAGGTTTCGCTTGCTCGCGCTTCGTTTTGTGTTTTCATGTACACATCCTATCGCCAATCTGAGTTTGGGCAAGCGCGGGCGAGGAGCGCGCTCGTTGGATTTGCTGATGTGTTGTTCTGTTCATGTTCCGACTCCCTGGGCGTCGGGGTGTGGATGGCCGCGACAAGCGCCGCCATGAAGCTGGAAACACCTCTGCCTGCTAACGTGACCTCAGATCCCCGGGAGCCCGGCCCCCCTCGCATTGCCTCTCGCGCCGCGCTGGCCTAAGACAGCCCTCCGCCCTTTTCGAAGCCAGCCCGCGCCGATGCGAGACGAATCTTTGCCCAGGATCGAGACCGAAACGCTCGCGGATCTGCGCGACGAGATCGACCGCATCGATCGCGAAATGCATGGCCTGCTCATGCAGCGCGGCGAGATCATCGATCGGCTGATCGCGGTCAAAGGGCAGAATGGCGCCTCCGCCTTTCGGCCCGACCGCGAGGCGCGGATGATGCGCGGGCTGGTCACGCGTCATACGGGCCTGCTGCCGGTCGATACGGTCGAAGGCATTTGGCGCATCATCGTCTCCACCTTCACCTATATGCAGGCGGAATACTCCCTGCACGCCGATGATTCCGGCGGCGACGCGGCCATGCGCGACAGCGCGCGCTTCCACTTCGGCTTCACCGTGCCTTACGTCACGCATCACGGCGCCGGCGCCGTGGTCGCGGCGGTCGCCGGCTCCAAGGGCGATCTCGGCATGCTGCGCTCGGCCGGCGCGCAGGAGGAGGGCGCCTGGTGGACGCGTCTCATTGGCGCCGATGCGCCGAAGATCATCGCGCGCCTGCCCTTCGTCGAGCGGCCCAATCATCCGGCCGGCCTGCCGGTGCTGATCGTCGCCAAGCCGCTCGCCGAGGCCGCCTCGCAGGATATCGCGCTCTATGCGCTCACGCTGCCGAAGTGGCACGCGGCCGCCCCTGCGGCGATCGACGCGCTCGCCGGCGAGATTCTCGCCACCGCGCCGCATGGCGGCGAGCTGTCGCTGCTCGTCGCCGCGCCCGGCCATGTGAAAGCCGCGCAATTTACGGAAGAGCTGGCGCGCGCCGGCGTCGGCCGCGCCAGCGCCGAGCCGGTCGGCAGCCATGCGGCGCGCTTCGAATTGGATACGGCCCGCAGCGGCGTTTTTGCTCCGAGGAGTTGACGAGATGACCAAACCTGTCGTGCGTCGAAGCGTGCTGGCGATCGACGCTTATGTGCCCGGCAAGAGCGCCGCCCCCGGCGCCGCGCGCGTCTTCAAGCTCTCCGCCAATGAGACGCCGCTGGGGCCGTCTCCCAAGGCCGTGGAGGCGCTGCGCGCGCTGGCGCCCAAGATCGCCGCCTATCCCGACGGCTCGGCGACGCGGCTGCGGCAGGCGATCGGCGCGGCGCATGGGCTCGATCCCGAGCGCATCGTCTGCGGCGCCGGCTCCGACGATATTCTCGCTCTGCTCGCGCACGCTTTCATCGAGCCGGGCGACGAAGGAATCTACACGCAATATGGATTTCTCGAATATCGCATCGTCATTCTCGCGGCGGGCGGCGTTCCCGTCATCGCGCCGGAGACGAATTACAAGGCGAGCGTCGACGCGATTTTGGAGAGGGTGACGGAGCGCACGAAAATCGTCTTCGTCGCCAATCCCAATAATCCGACTGGGACCTATCTGCCGAAATCGGAAATACTGCGGCTCGCCGACGCGCTGCCGCCGCATGTCGTGCTCGTCATCGACGCGGCCTATGCGGAATATGCGCAGTGCGAGGATTACTCCGCGGCGCTGGAGCTCGCCTCGACGCGCGACAATGTGGTGACGACGCGCACCTTCTCGAAAATCTACGGCCTCGCGGGGCTGCGTCTCGGCTGGGGCTATGGCTCGGCGCATATCGTCGATGCGCTGAACCGTCTGCGCGGCCCTTTCAATGTGAGCAGCGCGGCGATCGAGGCGGGCATAGAGGCCGTGCAGGACAAAGCGCATCTCGAGGCGGCGATCGCGCATAATGCGCGCTGGCTGCCGTTTCTGACGCGCGAGATCGAGGCGCTGGGGCTCGAGGTTCTGCCGAGCGTCGCCAATTTCATCGCCATTCGCTTTCCCGATGAGGCGGGGCGCACGGCGGCGGACGCCGATCGCTTCCTCACCGCGCGTGGCCTCGTGCTGCGCGCGATCGGCGCTTATGGAATGCCGCAATTTCTGCGGCTGACCATCGGCTCGGAGGAGGCCAATCGTCTCGTCGTCGCGGCGCTCGGCGAATTCACCGCATCTTGGCGCGCGGCGCCGCGGGCCGCGCATGGCTGACGCGCGCGCGCCGATCTTCGAGAAGGTCGCGCTGATCGGCCTCGGCCTCATCGGCTCGTCGATCGCGCGCGGCGCTCGCGCCTATGGCGCCGCGACTCGCATCGCCGCGAGCGACGCCTCGGAACAAGTGTGCGCGCGCGTGCGCGAGCTCGGCATAGCCGATGAAACGACCGCCGATCTCGCGCAGGCCGTCACGGGCGCCGATCTCGTTATTCTCTGCGTGCCGGTCGGCGCTTGCGGCGAGGTCGCGCGCGCGATCGCGCCGCATCTTGCGCCGGGCGCCATTCTGTCCGACGTCGGCTCGGTGAAGGGCGCCATTGTCGCGCAGGTCGCGCCGCATGTTCCCGCGAGCGCGCATTTCATTCCCGCGCATCCGATCGCCGGCACGGAATATTCCGGGCCGGACGCCGGCTTTGCGACGCTGTTTCAGAATCGTTGGTGCATTCTCACGCCGCAAGAAGGTTTCGACGGCGAGGCGGTGAGGAAGCTCTCGGCTTTTTGGACGCGCCTCGGCGCCAATGTCGAGACGATGAGCGCGACTCATCATGATCTGGTGCTGGCGGTGACGAGCCATCTGCCGCATCTCATCGCTTACAACATCGTCGGCACGGCCGCCGATCTCGAGGAGGTCACGCAGTCGGAGGTGATCAAATTCTCGGCGTCGGGCTTTCGTGATTTCACCCGCATCGCGGCCTCCGATCCGATCATGTGGCGCGATATTTTCTTGAACAACAAGGACGCCGTGCTGGAGATGCTCGGCCGTTTCGACGAGGATTTGACGGCGCTGCGCCGCCTGATCCGCACCGGCGACGGCGATGGGCTGTTCGCGCTGTTCACGCGCACGCGCGCCATCCGCCGCAGCATCATAGAGCAGGGGCAGGATACGGCGGCGCCGGATTTCGGACGCTCGGCGCCGCGCGAGGAGTGAGGCGGTTCCGGCTGAAAATTTCCCTTCTCCCCGCGAGCGGGGAGAAGGAAGACGGCGAACGCCGCGCGAGCCGATCCGCCGACGGGCGTCGAGCTGATCCAGCGCAGGCGCTTCTCTGATCGCAGCGTCACATTTCAAATGTCACATGGCCGTTCGCGTCGATCGGCCACAAGGGATTCCAGGCGATCTCCCATGCATGATCGTCGGGGTCGGCGACATAGCCGCGAAAGCCTCCGTGCGGCGGCGGGCCGGCCGGCCGCAATAGCGCGCCGCCGGCCTCGATGAGACGCTTCATGACCGGCTCGACATCCTCTTTGCTCGGGACATTATGCGCGAGCGAGAAGGCTCCTGGCGTATGGAGTCCGGAGCGGCTCATGTCCGCCTCGAGCGCGTCTTTCAGGAATGCGCCGAGAACAAAGCCGTTCATCTGGTAGAAGATGATTTGCGGGCTCTCGAAGACCGGCTTCCAGCCGAAGCCCTCGACATAGAAACGACGTGAGCGCTCCAGATCGGAGACGCCGAGCGTGATGACGGATATTTGCTGTTGCATGCCACGACCTCATTGGCCGCCGGCGCGAGATTGCGCTGGCGTTAAAGGCCATGGGACACATCGCGGCGAGCGAAGGTCAGGACCCGCTGGCGCGGGGATCGGGCCAACCGCACCGATCTCTCCTTTTCTGACGCGTGATTTTTAATCCGCCGCGCGCGGTGGAGCAAGATGGGGCGCCGTCGGATCGGCCCGATCAGATCAGCCCCATCACCTGCAGCGCGTCGGAAATCTCCTCGCGTCGTTTCTCCACCGCTACCTCGCCTTCGCGTACGGCTTCCTCCGTGCGATCGAATTCGAGCAGACCGATATGGCCGACGCGCGGCGTGATGTGCACGTCGGGCGGATCGCCGGCGAGGCGCGAGCGCGTCAAGCGGTCCTGCATGATGCTGAGCGAGGTCGTCATCACGCCGAAAATGCTCGGCCGGTCGGGGTCGCGGCGGAAGACGCCGCGCGTCAGCGACTCGGTGAGCGAGGCGACGAATGGCTTCTGCTTTTGCTCGAGCAGCGTGATCGGATCGAAGCCCATGGTCGAAGGGATGCGCGCGGCGTCGCGCGATTTCCCGATTATGTCCGTGTTGAGATTGACCGCGATCACCAGCTCCGCGCCGAGCGCGCGGCAGGCGGCGACCGGCAGAGGATCGACCAGCGCGCCATCGGCGAGCCAGCGCCCCTCCACCTCCATGGGCGGGAACAGGCCCGGCAGCGAGAAGGAGGCGCGCAGCGTCTCGGCGAGGTCGCCCTTCTGCAGCCAGATCTCATGGCCGGTGATCAGATCGGTGGCGACGGCGACGAAAGGCGTCGGCAGAGTCTCGACGCGCAGCGGCCCGAGCGCGCGGCGCAACTCCATCAGCAGCCGATCGCCCTTGATGAGGCCGCCATAGCCGAGCTGGAGATCGAGATAGGAAACGATCTTGCGCTTGTCGAGCGAGGCGGCCCAGGCCTCCAGCTCGTCGAGCTTGCCGGCGATGAAGCAGCCGCCGACGAGCGCGCCCGCAGAGGTTCCGGCGACGACATCGAAGACGACGCCCATGCGCGTCAGCGCGCGCACCGCGCCGATATGCGCCCAGCCGCGCGCCATGCCGGAGCTGAGCGCGAGGCCGATCTTGCGCCTGCCGAGTGGATGCTCCTCTTTGTCGGGCGTCACCGTCGCTTCCCTCGTCGTCGCCGCTCAGGCTCTTTTTTTCGCCCCCCGTCGTTCACATATCACATCCGCCGCCTTCGGGGGCGAGGGCGAAGATCACGCCGCGGAGGGAGCGCGGATGAGCGCCGAGACGGTCGAATATGATCGCTATCGCGTGATGGTCGAGGCCTCGCCGGCGGCGATTCTCATCGTGGGCTCCGATGGGCTGGTGCGCTACGCCAATCGCGAGACGGAACACATGTTCGGCTACGCGCGGGAGGAGCTGATCGGCCGCTCTGTCGATCTGCTGACTCCTGCGGTCGTCCAACGCCGCCACGCCGCCTACCGCCGGTTCTTTTACGCCGATCCGAGCCGCCGCCGGATGGGCGTCGGCCGTGAGATCAAGGCCCGGCGTCGCGACGGCGGCGAGTTTCCGGTCGAGATCGGGCTCGCGCCGCTGGCGACCGCGCACGAGCTGATGGTGACGGCCACGATCCTCGACATGAGCAGGCGGCGAGAGGTGGAGCGCGCGCTCACCGCCAGCGTCGCGGAGCTGGAGCGCGCCAATGAGAGGCTCGGCCAATTCGCCTATGTCGCCTCGCTCGATCTGCAGCAGCCCTTGAATGAGATCGCCGCGCAATCGACGCGGCTCGATGCCGCCATGGCGGCGGGATGCTGCGACGAGATCGCGCAGGCGAGCGCTCATATGCGTTGCGCGGCCGTGCGCGGGCGCAAGCTCGTCGGCGATCTGCTCATTTATGCGCGCACCATCTACGGCGATCAGCAATTGGAGGCGCTGGATCTGCGCGAGGAGGTGCAATTCTCCCTCGCGGCGCTGGCGCAATCGATCGAAGCGGGCGCGACCAGGCTCGAGGTCGATATTCCCGCCGCCGCTTTCGTCGGCGACCGCGCGCAATTTGCCTGCCTGATGCAGAATATCGTCGCGAATGCGGTCAAATATCGCAAGCCCGGCCGGCCGGCCGAGGTAACGATCGCGGCGACGCTGGAGCAGGGCGCCATTCGCCTCTCCATCGTCGATAAGGGCGTCGGCTTCGAGCAGGACTTCGCGCAGCGAATTTTCGAGCCCTTCAGCCGGCCGGAGAGCGATGTGGAATATGCCGGCACTGGCATAGAGCTGGCGATCTGCAAATCCATCGCGGATCGTCACGGCTGGGAGATAGAGGTCGAGTCGCAGCCGGGCGACGGGACGGCGTTCCGCCTCGCGATACCGGCGCTATTCGCGCCGTCCATGTGAGTCCTTCCCCCGCGAGCGGGAGAAGGACAGGCGCGCGCTCAGCCCAGGCGTGAGGCCGTCTCGCGCAAATGGGCGAAGGCGCCTTTGGCGGCGTCGACCAGCGCCTCCGGGCCGCGCGGTCGCTTGCCGCGCATGCGGGGCTCCTTGGGCGCCTCGTCGCGCATCAGCCGCGGCTGGGCGAGATGCGGGGCCACGCCCTCGCGCATCACGGCGCGGCGCAACGGGCCGAGCGCCGTCATGGCGATGAAGCCCGCGCCGCGAAGGAGGTCGATCGGCAGATAGGGGACGATCAGCGAGCGATTGAGCAGATCGACGCCATGGGTGCGGAAGCCGATATCGGCCCGCCGATGCACCTCGTAGCGCATCAGCGCGCGCGCGAGCTCCTTGGGATTGCGCAGATCGACGCTGGCGAGGCAATCCTCGAGATCGGCGACGTCGCGCAGGCTGAGATTGAGGCCCTGCGCGCCGATCGGCGGAAACACATGGCAGGTCTCGCCGACCAGCGCGAGACGCGGCGCCGTCAGCCGCGACACTTGCAGCCCGCCCATGCGGAACTCGCCGATGCCGCTCTCGATCGTGATGGAGCCGAGCTTCTCGCGCGAATAATCCTCCATCTCGTATTGCAGCTCGTCGCGCGGCTTGGCGAGGCGGCGCTTGGCGTCGCGCGGGCTCATCAGCCAGACCAGGCTGGAGCGATGCTCCGCGCCCTCGCGCGGCGGCAGCGGCACCAGAGTGAAGGGGCCGGAGCGCGTGTGAAATTCGGTCGAGACATTGTCGTGCGGCAGCTCGTGACGCAGCAGAGCGGTGAGCGCCACTTGCGGATAGGTCCATTCCTTCGTGTCTATGCCGGCGGCGGCGCGCGCCTTGCTGCCGCGCCCATCGGCGGCCACGATGAAATCGGCCTCTATGCGGCGCCCGTCGGCGAGAATCGCCGCGGCGCCATCGTCCTCGAATTCATAATCGGCGATGTCGCTTTCGATGATCTCGAAGCCCTGCGTGGCGCGCGCGTGCTCGAGCAGAATGGCGGTCAGCTCGTCATTGGAGACATTGAGGCCGAAAGCCGGAAGATCGATCTCTTCCGACCGCATGACGAGATCGGGCACGGGGAGGAGCTGATCCGTGTCGTCGACCATTTGGATCGTCTCGATCGGACAGGCGGCGGCGCGGACTTTCTCCAGCACGCCGATCGAATCGAGAAAGCGCACCGAGGCCTCGAACAGCGCGATTGTGCGGCCCGGCAGAGGCGGGGGGAAGCGCCCGGCGAGCGTCACGCGCCAGCCGGCGTTGGCGAAGGCGAGGGCGGCGGCTATGCCCGTGGAGCCGGCCCCGGCGACGAGAATTTGCGTGTCGATCGCGGGGCTTGCGCCCGCCAATGTCTCGGCCATGTGCTGCGTCTCCGTTTCGGGAATCCTTCTACACCATGGGGAGGGGAAGGCGAAGCCGCCCACCGGCGGCTTTCCGCCGCTGCCCGAAAATCTGTTGGCTTTGTCGTCTGCGTCAATCCATGGTCGCAATCGACGCGGATTTTGCGGCGCGAAGTCATTCGGAGAAAATCATGGTGAAGGCGATACGCATTTACGAGACGGGCGGGCCGCAGGTTCTGCGCTATGAGGAAGTCGAGCTTCCTGCGCCGGGTCCGGGCGAGGCGCAGATCGTCCAGAGGGCGATCGGCGTCAATTATATCGACGTCTATCTGCGCAGCGGCGCCTATCCCGCCGATCTTCCCTTTATTCCGGGCTATGAGGGCGCCGGCGAGGTGGTCGCGCTCGGCGAGGGCGTCGACGAGGTCGAAATCGGCGAGCGCGTGGCCTATGTCGGCCCGCTCGGCGGCTATGCGGCGGCGCGCAATATTCCCGCCGCCTCGCTGGTGAGGCTGCCCAAGTCCTTTTCCTTCGAGACCGGCGCCTCGATGATGCTCAAAGGGCTCACCGCGCAATATCTGCTGCGCCGCACGTTCAAGGTGAAAGAGGGCGACCGCATTCTCGTCCATGCGGGCGCGGGCGGCGTCGGCCAATTGCTCTGCCAATGGGGAAGCGCGCTCGGCGCGCATGTGATCGCCACCGTCGGCGACGAGGAGAAGGCGAAGATCGCCAAAGAAGCCGGGGCGGCGCATACGATTCTCTATCGCAGCGCGGATTTTGTCGCCGCCGTGCGCGAGATCACAAACGGCAAGCTCTGCGACGTCGTCTATGACGGCGTCGGCCGCGATACTTTTCCGGCTTCGCTCGATTGCTTGAAGCCTTTCGGACTTTTCGTCAGCTATGGCTCCGCCTCGGGCAAGATCGAGGCTTTCGACATAAATCTCCTGTCGCAAAAGGGCTCGCTCTTCGCGACGCGTCCCTCGCTCTTCGCGCATATCGCGCGGCGCAAGGACCTCGAGAAGATGACGAGCCAAGTGGTGCGCGCGATCAAGAAGGGCGTCCTGCGGCTCGAGCGGCCAGCGCTCTATCGGCTCGAGGACGCTGCTCTCGTCCATGCCGACCTCGAGGCGCGGCGCACCACAGGCGCGCTCGTGCTCATTCCCTGAGCCTTGTGCCGGCAGCCGCTGCAAAATCTTCATCTGTGTGACATTTTTAGCACAGGCGCGCCGCAGCGGCTTCGGTCGCAGAATTTAGGGGGTTGAATTTGCGGGCGCTGCCGAATCGCGTCGGTCGGCCCCGCCCGCTCGGGCGGCGCTCGAACGGGGCCGTGTGGCCGGTTCTCCTGGCCGAGCCTGGACAAATGCGACCTTTTATGCCGGGCGCTGCGACGAGGAATCGGATAGGCTCCAAAATCGTTCCGGCTTTGAGGTTCCTCCCACCTCCCGATGGGCCGGGACCCACTCTCAAAACCCGGCGTTCTCGCCGGGTTTTTTTCTGCTCGCGGCGTGCCGCGCCGCGGCGCCCATTCCGCCTTTTTCTTTGCGCAATAAGGCCTTATCTCACCGCTCCAGATCATGGAGCCGGGCGCGAGCGCGGTCTTCGCCCTGCGCTTTCGCATCTGCGCGGTTGCATTCCGGGCCAAAACGACACATTCTGACAAGCGCGGCGCCAGCGCCGCGAAGCATGAGGGTCATAAGCTGACGACAAGTCTCCCAGGGGCGGCGCGCGCGCCGTCTCAGCCGGCTTCCGGGCCGATCGGCCAGATCACCGGCTCCATCGTCCAAAAAGTCCTCACCAGCCTCGACGACTCCAAGGCCGAGGACGTCATCTCCATCGATTTGCGCGGCAAGACGTCGATCGCCGATGACATGGTCATCGCGACCGGCCGTTCGACCACGCATGTCGGCGCCATCGCCGACAGAGTGCTCAAAGCCTGCAAGGAGGCCGGCCTCGTCGCTCCGCGCGTCGAGGGGCTGCCGCAGTGCGACTGGGTGCTGATCGACGCGGGCGACGTCATCGTCCACATTTTCCGACCTGAGGTGCGTCAGTTCTACAACCTCGAGAAAATGTGGGCCGGCGCGCGGCCGAGCGAGCTGCGCGCGGTCTGACCGCCTGAGGGCGAAACGGGACAGGACGGCATTCGCCGCGAGCGCGAATGTCCGTAAGAGAACATGCGTCTCGGAATTCTCTGTGTCGGTCGGCTAAAGGCTGGCCCGGAGCGCGAGCTCTACGCACGTTACGCCGCCCGCGTCGCGGCGATGCGAAATCTCGGGCTCGCGGGGCTCGATCTCCTGGAAATCGACGAGAGCCGGGCGCGCAATCCGGCCGAGCGCATGGCGCAGGAAGGCGACGGAATGCTCGCCGCCCTGCCGGCGGGCGCGCGCCTCGTCGTCTTCGACGAGCGGGGAAAGCCGGCCAGCAGCGTCGATTTCGCGGCCATGGTCGAAAGCGAGAGAGACAAAGGCGTAAAATCGCTGTGGTTCGCGATCGGCGGCTCTGAGGGGCTGGCGCCCGCCGTGCGGGACAAGGCCGGCGCCGTCTTTTCCTTCGGGCGCATGACGCTGCCGCATCAGATCGTGCGAATCCTCGTCGCCGAGCAGATCTATCGGGCGACGACCATTCTTTCCGGACACCCGTATCATCGCGCCTGAGGCGCGCTTCGTCCTTGTGATTTATTCACCACGACGACATGAAGATTGCATCCGCCGGTCGGCCGGGTTCAGAGCGAGAGGAGCGACATGACCGAGCCGCCGCTGATACGCTTCGTCGTCTGCGTCGGCGACGTCTGCGACCGCGATGGACGCGGGAGCGCGCTGCATGAGCGCTTGAGCGAGGCGCTCGATATCGATTTCGGCAAAGGGATTGCCGCTGGCGAGATCGCCTGCGTGAGGCGCAGCTGCCTGCGCCATTGCTCGCGAGGAATCCCCATGGTCCGCATAGAGCCGTCCGGCGACGTTCACGCCGATCCAGACATCGAGCATATGCTCGATCTCGTGGAGGAGGCGCTCATCGGCTGAGCGGCGCCTCTACGCTTTCGCTTCGGCGCGTTTCCAATTGCTGAAAACGCTTTATTCGTCGCCGACCTTGGCCGGCTTCAGCACCACGGGGCGCAGCAGGAAGGACGGAATATGGTCGCCGAGGCCAATGACCGGCGGCCCATCGTCCTCATGCTGGCGCGTCGTCGGCCTGCGGTCGCGGCGATCGCCATAGGTCGGCGGCCGCTCGGGGCGGGGTCGCGCAGCAGGGTGGGTCTCACGCTCTTGCCTCGGCTCGCGCGCCTGTCTCGGCTCGCGTTCCGCCCGGGGCTCGCGTTCTTGCCGCGGCTCCCGCTCTGGCCGGGGCTCGCGCTCTTGTCTGGGCTCCCGCTCTTGCCGGGCCTCGCGGCGCGGCTCGCGTTCCGCCGTGGAACGGCGTCCTCCGCGCTCGCCGCTGCGTGCGCTGCGTCCACGCCCGCGCGATTCGCGCGCCGGCGCCTCGGACGGCGGCGGCAGCTCGTCGAGGCCGGGGCCTTCCCAATCGATCTTATTGCCGATCAGCGTCTCGATCTGATCGAGATATTTGCGGTCGTCATCGGTGACGAGGGTGAAGGCCGTGCCGGAACGGCCGGCGCGGCCCGTGCGGCCGATGCGATGGACATAATCCTCGCTATGCGTCGGCACGTCGAAATTGAAGACATGGCTGACGTCGGGAATATCGAGGCCGCGCGCCGCGACATCCGAGCAGACGAGAAGATTGACGTCGCCATTCTTGAAGGCGTCGAGCGAGGCCATGCGGGCGAGCTGGTCCATGTCGCCATGCAGGGCGCCGGCGGAGAAGCCGTGCTTGTCCAGGGAGCGATGCAGGATCGCGACATCGCGCTTGCGATTGCAGAAGATGATCGCGTTCTTGAAGCTGTCCGCGCCGCGGATGATTCGGCGCAGCGTCTCGCGCTTCTCGGCATGGCCATGCGTGGCGATGAGCGCCTGGCGGATCGTCGCCGCGGTCGTCGAGGCGCGGGCCACTTCGACACGCACAGGATTGTGCAAGAACGCCTCGGTGAGGCGCGTGATCTCCGGCGGCATCGTCGCGGAGAAGAATAATGTCTGCCGCGTGAACGGCACCAGCTTGCAGACGCGCTCTATGTCCGGGATGAAGCCCATGTCGAGCATGCGGTCGGCCTCGTCGATGACGAGGATCTCGATATTGGTGAGCAGCAGCTTGCCGCGGTCGAAGAAGTCGAGCAGACGGCCGGGCGTCGCGATCAGCACATCGGCGCCGCGCATGATCTTGGCTTCCTGATCTCCAAAGGAGACGCCGCCGATCAGAAGCGAGACATTGAGCTTATGATTTACGCCATATTTGGCGAAGCTCGCCTCGACCTGCGCGGCGAGCTCGCGCGTCGGCTCGAGAATCAGCGTGCGCGGCATTCGCGCGCGTGCGCGGCCTTGCTCGAGCCGGCACAGCATGGGCAGCGTGAACGCCGCCGTCTTGCCTGTGCCCGTCTGGGCGATGCCCAGAATGTCGCGCCCCTGCAGCGCGGGGGGAATGGCCTGTTCCTGAATGGGCGTGGGCTGGGTGTAGCCGGACGCCTCAACGGCCGCGAGGACCTTTTGGGAAAGGCCGAGTTCGTCGAAGTTCATCAATGGTCCTGGTCGCGGCTTTCATGACATCTGGCAAGGGAAGGGCGCGCGAATGCCGCGGGGGCGCGCGTCGTCCTCGAGAGGCGGGGCCGTCGCAAATCGACGGATATGTCCGCTGGCGTTCTGCTCGACGATCCGGGGAGCAAGACGCGCGCCATGCTTGAAGCCGAACGCGCCGAATGTCAATGAATTTGACGCGGGCCATCGCGAGCGGCGCCGCGCCGCTGCGGATGTTTTCGTTGAAGCTTCGCCTTATTTGGCCTCCGCCCCGCAGGGCGAGACGGGCGCGACGGCTTTTTGAGCGGGCGAGATCGAGCCGGTGGCGGCGTGATCGACGCCGACGAAGCCGATGCGATGCATGACCTGAGTCGCCACGCTCGGCTGCGACGCCGCGAGCTGCGCGCGGCCACGCTCCTCCTTATGGACAAAAGCGATGAGCGGCAGCTCGCCGTTTTGTAACTTTGCCGACAGCAGATTGGCCCCGAGCACGCAGGCGAGCGCCAGCACGGCCGACCCCAAGGCAACTTTTTCGACGAGCCTACCAGCCGTGTCCCGCCGAAACCGATCGAGCATCGACATTCGCGCCTCTTTTCAATCGCGCGCCTCGCGTATGAGCGGGGCGACATTAGGCGCCGGGAGTAAAGGACGCGTTTACGCTCATGGTTTTCAATAAGTAGACGGATGCGGCGCGCCGCCGCGGGGCGGAATCGAGACATTGGCGGCGCCTTTTGGAAACCGCGTCGGTCGCCGAATGCGCCGCCGCGGCGCGCTCACTTGTTCGCTCGCCGCGGCACATTATGTCCTAGGCGTATTGTTGAAGGAGGCGGCGCGCCCGAGGCGCCGCATCCGGGGCGCGCTTCGGACTTTTTCGGCGATTTCAGCTTTTCGGGTCTTGCCAATGCTCCCGCGAGAAAGAAAACTCGGCGCTACCCCGCTTCGACCGCGCCGCGAAAGCCGACCAGGGGCTCGCGGCACAGAGAATGCTACGCAGATGTCAGCCGGGCCTTTCGCGGGCGAAACATCGGAAAGGGGAATGAGGAAAGCCGAGGTGACCGTGATCGATGATGATCTTACGCTCGACAGCCGGTTTGCGTCCGCCATGGACGCTGACGGCGCGCCTCCCCACGCGGGCGGGAAAGAGCCTCGCAAAGGCGGCGGCGACGGTGGGCCGGGGTCGGGAACGGCGCTGATCACCCGCACGCGGACGCAGACGCGACGGCCCAACATGTATCGCGTCTTGTTGCTCAACGACGACTACACGACCCAGGAGTTCGTGGTCATCGTTCTGCGTAAATATTTCAACAAGAGCCTGGAAGAAGCCACTCGGATAATGCTGCACGTGCATAATCACGGCGTCGGCGAATGCGGCGTCTACACCTATGAGGTGGCGGAGACGAAAGTCACGCAAGTGATGGATTATGCGCGCAAGCACCAGCATCCGCTTCAGTGCATCATGGAAAAGAAGTGAGGGCGGACGATCGATGCCGACATTCTCGCGCAACCTGAAGCAGTCACTCGACCGCGCGCTCGCCTCGGCGAGGGAGCGGCATCATGAATATGCGACTTTGGAGCATCTGCTCCTCAGCCTCATAGACGACCAAGACGCGGCGGCCGTGCTGCGCGCCTGCTCGGTCGATCTCGATCTGCTCGCCAAAAATTTGCGCGAATACATCGATCACGAGCTGGACAATCTGGTCAATGAATCGGCAGGCGACTGCAAGCCGACCGCCGGCTTCCAGCGCGTCGTGCAGCGCGCCATCATCAGCGTGCAGTCCTCCGGTCGCGAGGATGTGAGCGGCGCCAATGTTCTGGTCGCGCTCTTCGCCGAGCGCGAGAGCCACGCCGTCTATTTCCTGCAGGAGCAGGATATGACGCGCTATGACGCGGTCAATTACATCAGCCACGGCATCGCCAAGCGGCCGGGCCTCTCGGACGGCTCGCGCGCGCCGCGCGGCGTCGAGGACGAGGCGGAGCGGGGCGAGGGACGCGAGGGGCGCGAGGGCGAGCAGCGCAAGAAGGAAGGCGCGCTCGAGGCCTATTGCGTCAACCTCAACCGCAAGGCGCGCGACGGCCGCATCGATCCGCTGATCGGCCGCGAGTCCGAGGTGCTGCGCACCGTGCAGGTGCTCTGCCGCCGGCAGAAGAACAATCCGCTGCTGGTCGGCGATCCGGGCGTCGGCAAGACGGCCATCGCTGAAGGTCTCGCTCGCAAGATCATTCAGAACGAGGTTCCCGAGGTGCTCTCCGGCGCGACGGTGTTCGCGCTCGACATGGGCACGCTGCTCGCCGGCACGCGCTATCGCGGCGATTTCGAGGAGCGGTTGAAGCAGGTCATCAAGGAGATTGAGGCGCATAAGAATGCGATCCTCTTCATCGACGAGATCCATACGGTGATCGGCGCCGGCGCGACCTCCGGCGGCGCGATGGACGCCTCCAATTTGCTGAAGCCCGCGCTGGCCCAGGGCACGCTGCGCTGCATCGGCTCGACCACCTATCGCGAATATCGCCAATATTTCGAGAAGGACCGCGCTCTGGTGCGGCGCTTCCAGAAGATCGACGTCAATGAGCCGTCGATCCCGGATGCGGTGGAGATCGTCAAGGGCCTCAAGCCCTATTTCGAAGAGTTCCACAAGATCCGCTACACCAATGAGGCGTTGAAGGCCGCGGTGGAGCTTTCGGCACGCTACATTCACGACCGCAAGCTGCCGGACAAGGCGCTCGACGTGATCGACGAGACCGGCGCCGCGCAAATGCTGGTGCCGGAGTCCAAGCGCAAGAAGACGATCGGCCTCAAGGAGATCGAGACCACGATCTCGACCATGGCGCGCATCCCCGCCAAGACCGTCTCCAAGGACGACGCCGAGGTGCTCGCCCATCTCGACGAGACCTTGAAGCGCGTCGTCTATGGACAGGACAAGGCTGTCACGGCGCTCACCTCGGCGATCAAGCTGGCCCGCGCCGGCCTGCGCGATCCCGAGAAGCCGATCGGCTGCTATCTGTTCTCCGGCCCGACCGGCGTCGGCAAAACGGAGGCGGCGCGCCAGCTCGCCACCTCGCTGGGCATAGAGCTGATCCGCTTCGACATGTCGGAATATATGGAGCGCCATACGGTGAGCCGGCTCATCGGCGCGCCTCCCGGCTATGTGGGCTTCGATCAGGGCGGCCTGCTGACGGATGGCATCGACCAGCATCCGCATTGCGTGCTGCTGCTGGACGAGATCGAGAAGGCGCACCCCGATCTGTTCAACATCCTTCTGCAGGTGATGGACCACGGCAAGCTGACCGATCACAATGGCAAGCAGATCGACTTCCGCAATGTGATCCTCATCATGACGACCAACGCCGGCGCCGCCGATCTCG
Organism: Methylosinus sp. sav-2; assembly: GCF_004366495.1. NCBI lineage: Bacteria > Pseudomonadati > Pseudomonadota > Alphaproteobacteria > Hyphomicrobiales > Methylocystaceae > Methylosinus > Methylosinus sp. sav-2. Next base: position 146,318 of record NZ_SOEJ01000005.1, on the reverse strand, counting down.
CGCGCAAGCCGATCGGCTTCACGCGCGGCAAGACGCATAGCGCCGAGGACAATGAGGCGATCAATCACCTCTTCGCCCCGGAGTTCCGCAATCGTCTCGACTCGATCGTCCATTTCGGCCATCTGCCGGAAGAGGTGATCGCCCGCGTCGTCGACAAATTCATCCTGCAGCTCGAGGCGCAGCTCGCCGACCGCAATGTCACGATCGAGCTCTCCGACGAGGCGCGGTCCTGGCTCGTCGAGCATGGCTATGATCAGGCCATGGGCGCGCGTCCGATGGGCCGTGTCATCCATACGCATATCAAGACGCCGCTTGCCGATGAGGTTCTCTTCGGCCGGCTGAAGAATGGTGGCGCCGTGCGCGTGGTGGTGGTGACGGATGACAGCGGCTCCAAGACGCTGGGCTTCGTCTTCCCCGAGGGGCCGGTGCTGCCGCGTCCCGAGCGTGATATCGTCGAGGCCGGCAAGAAGCGGGCGGCGGAGAGCGGCGCCGAGCCGCGCAAAAGCCGCAAGGCGAAGGACGGCGACGGCGGCAAGGATTCGGGCAAGACCGAGCCGGCTCCGCGCAGCGCCAGCGCGCGTCCGCGCAGTGTTCCAGAGACGCCGCTCAAGAGCTGAGCGCGCGATCCCTCACGGGATGTTAATCACTTCGATCGTATTCTCGAAGCCGGGCTATGCCCGGCTTCGTCATTTGCGCGCTCCCGCGCTTCTGTCCGAGCTCGAGGTGAGAACATAGATGCGCGTGGCGATCGTTCACTATTGGTTCGTCGGCATGCGCGGCGGGGAGAAGGTCGTCGAAGCTCTGATCCGGCTCTATCCGCAGGCCGATCTCTTCGCCCATGTCATCGATCCGTCCGCTGTCTCGCCGACGATCCGCTCGCGCCCGATCACGACGAGCTTCATTCAGTCGCTTCCGCGCGCGGCGAAATATTACCGGCAATATCTGCCGCTCATGCCGCTCGCTTGCGAGCAGCTCGATCTGCGCGGCTATGATCTCGTCATCTCGAGCGAGTCCGGTCCGGCTAAGGGGATCATCCCGCCGCCGGAGGCGCTGCATGTCTGCTATTGCCATTCGCCCATGCGCTATTTGTGGAACATGTACCATGAATATCGCGAGGAATCCGGCCGGCTCACGCGCCTATTGATGCCGCCGCTCGCCCATTATCTACGCAATTGGGATGCGCTGTCGGCGACGCGCGTCGATCATTTCATCGCCAATTCCACGACGGTCGCGCATCGCGTCGAGCGCTATTATCGCCGCTCCGCCGATATCGTGCATCCGCCCGTCGCCGCCGACGCCTTCTCCATCGCGCCTCCGCAAGAGATCGGCGATTATTATCTGATGGTCGGCGAGCTCGTCGGCTATAAGCGGCCGGATCTCGCCATCGACGCCTTCAATGCGAGCGGCAAGAAGCTCGTCGTCATCGGCGGCGGCTCCAATCTGGAGGCGATCGCCAAGCGCGCCGGCCCGACAGTGTCCGTGCTCGGCCCGCAGCCTTTCGACGTTCTGATGCGGCATTATTCGCGCTGCCGCGCGCTGATCTTTCCGGGTGAGGAAGATTTCGGCATCGTGCCGCTCGAGGCGATGGCGAGTGGACGGCCGGTGATCGCTTTCCGCCGCGGCGGGGCGACCGAGACCGTTGTCGAGAATGAGACAGGCGTCTTCTTCGATACACAGACGATCGAAGCGCTGAGCGAGGCGATCGCGCGCTTCGAGCGCATGGAATTCTCGCCCGAGCGCATTCGCGCCCACGCACTCGGCTTCGGCGAGGAGCGCTTCTTGCGCGAGATGCGCGAGAAGATCGATTCTTATTTCGCTGCGCGCGACGCGAAGCGCTGAGGAAGAGCGAGCCTGAAGGCTCGCTGTCCAGGGCGTCGATCGGACGTGAGTCCTCAGCTTCGCAAGGCGGGTCCTATTGCTCTTGCGCGGCGCGCTTGCGTTTCGGCGCGGGCGCCTCTTTCGTCGCTTTGGCTTTCTCCGCGCGCGGCGGACGGCGCTTCAGCACCTCGTCGAGATAGCGGCCGGTGTGGCTGCGCTTCGCCGCGACGATATCGGCGGGCGGACCAGCCGCCACGATCTCGCCGCCGCCATTGCCGCCCTCGGGTCCGAGATCGATGATCCAATCGGCCGTCTTGATGACCTCGAGATTATGCTCGATGACGACGACGCTATTGCCCTGATCGACGAGCTCGTGCAGCACCTCGAGCAGCTTGGCGACATCGTGGAAATGCAGGCCCGTCGTCGGCTCGTCGAGAATATAGAGCGTGCGGCCCGTGGAGCGGCGCGCCAATTCCTTGGCGAGCTTCACACGCTGCGCCTCGCCGCCGGAGAGCGTCGTCGCCTGCTGGCCGACGCGAATGTAATCGAGGCCGACGCGCTTCAGCGTCTCCATCTTGTCGCGGATCGCCGGCACGGCTTTGAATAAGACGGCTGCTTCCTCGACCGTCATGTCGAGCACATCGGCGATGGACTTCTCGCGATATTTCACTTCCAGCGTCTCGCGATCGTAGCGCTTGCCCTTGCAGACGTCGCAAGTGACATAGACGTCGGGCAGGAAGTGCATCTCGATCTTGATGACGCCGTCGCCCTGGCAGGCTTCGCAGCGGCCGCCTTTCACATTGAAGGAGAAGCGCCCCGGCGCATAGCCGCGCGCTTTTGCCTCGGGAAGGCCGGCGAACCATTCGCGGATCGGCGTGAAGGCGCCGGTGTAGGTCGCGGGGTTCGAGCGCGGCGTGCGGCCGATCGGCGATTGGTCGATATCGATGATTTTGTCGATATGCTCGAGTCCGTCGATCTTGTCGAAGGGCGCCGGATGCTCATGCGCGCCATTGAGGCGCCGCGCCACTGCTTTATACAGCGTCTCGATGACGAGCGTGGATTTGCCGCCGCCGGAGACGCCAGTGACGGCGGTGAAGAGTCCCAAGGGAATCTTCGCCTCGACATTTTTGAGATTGTTTCCGCGCGCGCCGCTGATCTTCAGCCAGCGGCCGGGGTCGGGCTTGCGCAGCGCATGGCGCAAGGTCACTTGCTTCGCGCCGGTCAAATATTGGCCGGTGAGCGAATTGGGATCGTCCATAATCTCCTGCGGCGCGCCTTTGGAGACGATATGGCCGCCATGCACGCCGGCGCCGGGGCCGACATCCACCACATAATCGGCGGAGAGAATGGCGTCCTCGTCATGCTCGACGACGATGACGCTATTGCCGAGATCGCGCAGCCGTCGCAGCGTGTCGAGCAGACGATCATTGTCGCGCTGATGCAGGCCGATCGACGGCTCGTCCAGCACATAGAGCACGCCGGTGAGGCCGGAGCCGATCTGCGAGGCGAGGCGAATGCGCTGGCTCTCGCCGCCGGACAAAGTGCCGGAGGCGCGCGAGAGCGTCAGATAATCGAGGCCGACATCGACGAGGAAGGTGAGGCGGTCGCGTATTTCCTTCAATATGCGATGCGCGATCTCATTGCGCTTGGCGTCGAGCTTCTCCGGCAGAGCGCGGAACCAGTCGAGCGCCGCGCGCACGGAGAGGTCCGACACTTCGCCGATATGAAAGCCGTCGATCTTCACGGCGAGCGCTTCCGGCTTCAGGCGATAGCCGAGGCACGCCTTGCAAGGTTCGGCCGACATATAGCGGCCGATCTCCTCGCGCGCCCATTCGCTGTCCGTCTCGAGGAAGCGGCGCTGCAGATTGGCGACGACGCCTTCAAAAGGCTTTTTCACATCATAGGCGCGCGCGCCGTCGTCATAGGAGAAGCGGATCTCCTCCTTGCCGGAGCCATGCAGCAGCACGTCGCGCACCGATTGCTCGAGCTTCTCGAACGGCGTGTCCATGCGGAATTTATAGTGACGGCCGAGCGACTCCAGCGCTTGCCCATAATAGGGCGAGGAGGATTTCGCCCAAGGCGCGATGGCGCCTTTGCGCAGCGAGAGCTTGGGATCGGGAACCACGAGATCGGGATCGATCACCTGCTCTTGGCCGAGGCCGCTGCAGACGGGGCAGGCGCCGAAAGGATTGTTGAAGGAGAAGAGTCGCGGCTCGATCTCGGGAATGGTGAAGCCGGAGACGGGGCAGGCGAATTTCGACGAGAAGACGATGTGATCCGCGGCATAATGCGTGGAGGCGTAGGCGGCGGGCGTCGCCGCCGCAGGGGCGTCGCCGCCTTCGGCGCGCTTGCTTTCGGCGAATTCCACCACGGCGAGGCCATTGGCCAATTCCAGCGCCGTCTCGAAACTATCGGCGAGGCGCGCTGCAATGTCGGAGCGCACCACGATGCGATCGACGACAATGTCGATATCGTGCTTCAATTTCTTGTCGAGCGGCGGCGTGTCGGCGATCTCGTAATAGACGCCGTCGATCTTCAGACGCTGAAAGCCGCGCTTGGTATAGTCCGCGATCTCTTTTTTATATTCGCCCTTGCGGCCGCGCACGACGGGCGCGAGCAGATAGAGCCGCGCGCCTTGCGGCAGCGCCAACACGCGATCGACCATTTGCGAGACGGTCTGGCTCTCGATCGGCAGGCCGGTCGCCGGCGAATAGGGAATGCCGGCGCGCGCCCACAGCAGGCGCATGTAATCGTGAATCTCCGTCACCGTGCCGACGGTGGAGCGCGGGTTTTTCGAGGTCGTCTTCTGCTCGATGGAGATGGCGGGCGAGAGGCCGTCGATCTGATCGACGTCCGGCTTCTGCATCATCTCGAGGAATTGCCGCGCATAGGCGGAGAGCGACTCGACATAGCGGCGCTGGCCCTCGGCATAAATCGTGTCGAAGGCGAGCGAGGATTTGCCCGAGCCCGAGAGGCCGGTGAAGACGACGAATTTGTCGCGCGGAATGACGAGATCGACATTCTTGAGATTATGCTCGCGCGCGCCGCGAATGGAGATCACCTTGCCGTCGAACAGCTCGTCGAGAGAGGCTTGGGCGGCGGATTTTTTCGAGCTTCGCATGGGCACGACCAGAACTGGAGCGGCGGGCGGTCTCACCCTCCCCTGTGAGGGGGAGGGTCGCGCCGAAGGCGCGGGGTGGGGTGTCTCCCCGAGTCTCGCGGCGCACCCCACCCCGGACGGCTCCGCCGTCCGACCCTCCCCCTATAGGGGAGGGTGGAATGCGCCCATTTCCCCGGGCCGGCGCGATCTTACGCCCTCTCGCCCTTCTTGCCATGCTGCGGCGCGGTAATCCACAGCCTCGAGCAGGGCGCGGCACAAATCATGCTGTCTTTCCTCAAGCAACCGGGAAAGGCGCGCGCTTCGATGGCGTTATTCGGACAATTCTGCGCGGGGGAGGCGGCGCGATGAGCGAGCCCATTCGCGTCGTCCTGATCGATCTCGAAGGCGTGGTCCTGCCCATGACCTTCATGAACGACACGCTGCTGCCGCTCGCGGCCACGCGGCTCGGCGGCTATATCGTCGAGCATGCCGAGGACGAAGAGGTGGAGGAGGCGCTGGAGGAGACCGGCCGCCTCATGGGCGGCTATGAGCTCGATCCCACTCAGGCGGAATCTCTGCTGCTGCGCTGGATGAAGCAGGGCCGCAAGGCGACGCCGCTGAAGGTCATTCAGGGCCTCATCTGGCAGGAGGCCTATGCGGCCGGCTCGCTCGCGGCGGAGCTCTATCCGGATGTCGCCGGCTGCCTCTCGGCCTGGGCCGCGGCCGGGCTTCGCCTCTTCGTCTACTCGTCCAATTCGGAATTGGCGCAGAAGCTGCTACTGAGCCATTCCTCCTCCGAGCAGGTGACGGCCCTGTTCGAGGGCTTTTTCGACACGACCCTCGGCCAGAAGATCGAGCCCGGCTCCTATCGCGACCTCTGCGAAAATCTGGGCCTGTCCGCCGGCTCCGTCCTCGTGCTGTCGGAGAATGAGGAGGAGCTGGACGCCGCCCAGACGGCGGGCCTCGCCACGACTCGCATGGCGCGCGATGGAAATGTGGCGAGCCGCCATCCTGTGAGCGCGGATTTGCTCTCCTTGAACATCGGACAGTGACGATGACGAAATTCACGCTCGAAACGCGCGACGGGACGCAGTCTGAGATCGCCGGCAAGGATCGCGCGACGATGATGAAGCTGATCCGCAAATCCGGCGTCGAGGAGCTGGTCGCGGAATGCGGCGGCAGCTGCACCTGCGCCACCTGCCAAATCTATGTCGATCTGCCCGAAGGCGTCGCCATGCCCCCCATGGAGCCGGCCGAGGCCATCATGCTGGCCAAGGCCGCCAACCGCGAGATCAATTCGCGTCTCGCCTGCCAGATGAAATTCGACTCGAGCCTCGACGGCATGCACGTCCGCATCGCCCCGGAAGATTACAGCAACTGCTAATTCGAGCCGGAAGCGGAGCGTTTCGATGGAGCATCGTCGGCTCGGTCGCTCGGGCCTCGCCTGCGCGCCGCTCGTGCTCGGCTGCCACGTCTTCGGCTGGACGGCCGATGTGGCGACCTCGCGCGCCATTCTGGACGCTTTCGTCGATCGCGGCTTCTCGCTGCTCGACACGGCGGACACCTATTCGACCTGGGTTCCCGGCCATAGCGGCGGCGAATCCGAGACGATCATCGGCGATTGGCTACAGGCGACGGGCAAGCGTGATCGCGTGCTGATCGCCACCAAGGTCGGCGGCGCCATGCTCAATGTGGGCAAGGGCCTCTCCCGCGCGCATATCATCCGCTCGGCCGAGGACTCGCTGCGCCGTCTGCGAACCGATCGCATCGATCTCTATCAGGCGCATTTCGACGATACGGCGACGTCCTTCGAGGAGACGCTGGAAGCCTTCGCGACGCTCATTCAGAGCGGCAAGGTGCGCGCCATCGGCGCCTCCAATTACTCGGCGCCGCGCCTCGCGGAGGCGCTGGCGGCCGCGCGAGCGCATGGGCTGCCGCTCTTTTCCTGCTTGCAGCCGCACTACAATCTCGTCACCCGCGCCTATTACGAGGGCGATCTGCGCCGCCTGTGCCTCGAGGAGGACATTGGCGTCATCCCCTTCCGGGCGCTGGAGGCGGGCTTCCTCACCGGCAAATATCGCTCCATGGAGGACACGGTCGGCGCGGCGCGCGGCGCCGTCGTCGCGGGCATTCTCGACGAGCGCAGCCTCGATATTCTACGCGAGCTGGACCGCGCCGCCGCGCAATTTCGCGCCACGCCGGCGCAGGTCGCCATCGCCTGGCTGCTGGCCCAGCCCGGCGTCACCGCGCCGATCGTCAGCGTGACGAGCGTCGCCCAGCTCACAGAGATTTTCGGCGCGCTGACGCTGACGCTCGATGCGCGGACGCTGATGCGGCTCGACATGGTGAGCGCGTGAAGCGGGCGTCTACCCTCCCCTTTACGGGGAGGGTCGGCCGGCGTTAGCCGGACGGGGTGGGGTTCAATGGCAAAGACTCGGCATTTCAACCCCTCTCGACCGCCCCTGCTTGCCATTGCCCGGTCCCTGCTCCAGGTCTAGGAATGCCGAAAGAGCTGGAAAAAGGGGCAGAAATTGACCGTAGCCGTCGAAATGGCCGAGGCGCCGAAGCGCAAAAGCGCGCATAGCCTCTACCTCCAGGTGCTCGCGGCGATCGTGCTCGGCGCGCTGCTCGGCGTCTATTTCCCCGACATCGCCCAGAGCCCCTGGATGGAGGCGATGGGCAAGGGCTTCGTCAATCTCATCAAAATGGTGATCGCGCCGATCATCTTCTGCACCATCGTCTCCGGCATTGCTCATCTCGAGAGCGCCGCCAAGGTCGGCCGCGTCGGCATAAAGGCGCTCGTTTATTTCGAGGTGGTCTCGACCGTCGCTCTGGCGCTCGGGCTCCTCGTCGGCAATGTGCTGCGGCCGGGCGAGGGCTTTTCCGGCAAGGCGGACCCCGCCGCCGTCGCCAAATATCTCGAGCCCGCCGCGCAGCGCACGCCGGTGGAATTCGTGCTCGGCGTTATTCCCGACAGCGTCATCGGCGCCTTCGCCAAGGGCGATATTCTACAGGTGCTGCTGTTCTCCATCCTGTTCGGCTTCGCGCTGATGGCGCTGGGCGAGCGGGGCAGGGCGCTGCGCGGCTTCATCGACGAGGCCGGCCACGCCATGTTCGGCGTTATCGCCATTGTGATGAAGGCTGCGCCGATCGGCGCTTTCGGCGCCATGGGCTACACGGTCGGCAAATATGGCTCGCAATCGTTGATGAGCCTCGCATGGCTGGTCGGCTCCTTCTATCTCACCTCCATATTGTTCGTCGTCGTCGCGCTCGGCCTCGTCGCCCGCATCGTCGGCTTCGATATATTGCGCTTCCTCGCCTATATTCGCGATGAATTGCTGATCGTGCTCGGCACCTCATCCTCGGAGAGCGCGCTGCCGCAGCTGATGGAGAAGCTGGAGCGCCTCGGCTGCTCGAAATCCGTCGTCGGCCTCGTGGTGCCGACGGGCTATTCCTTCAATCTCGACGGCACCAATATTTATATGACGCTGACCAGCCTGTTCATCGCTCAGGCGCTCGGCGTGCATCTGACGGCGGGGCAGCAATTCGTCATTCTCACCGTGGCCATGCTGACGTCGAAAGGCGCATCGGGCGTGACCGGCGCGGGCTTCATCACGCTCGGCGCGACGCTCTCCTCCATCGATCCGCGTCTCGCGCCGGGCATGGCCATCGTCATCGGCGTCGATAAATTCATGAGCGAATGCCGCGCGCTCACCAATATTTGCGGAAATGGCGTCGCGGCCATTGTCGTCGCCTGGTGGGAGGGCGAGCTCGATCACGACAAGCTCGCCGCGGGGCTGTCGCGCCGCATCGACCCGAGCGATGTGGAAACCGCCCTCACGACGGAATAGCCGCGGTGGGCGATGACGCGCATCGGCGCTGCGCCGGATTGGCGCGGAAAGCGGCGACCTGCCCGAACTGTGGCCTTGCTACAGGGCGTATCGTAATATAGTTCGAATACTTGATGATTTGAGCTTCGGCCGATCGGCTCGCGCAATCCTCCTCTCTCCGCTCGCGGGGAGAGAACGACGCGCCGTGAATTCCGCTGCAGATCATATGATCGATCGCGCGGCCGCGGCCCTTCGTTATCGGCGCGCGTCCGACAGCTCTTTGCAAAAACCAGCGAGGCGCAGCATGTCGCGCATTGGTGCTTCTTCCCGCCGCGGCTTTCTCCAGGGATGCGCCGCCGGCGCCTTGTCGGCGCTTCCGGGCGCGGCTTTCGCCGATGAGCGGCGGCCCGTCGTCGTGATGACCAATCACAATGACGACACTCTGTCGCTGATCGAGAGAGGTTTCGAGAAGGCCTATCCGCAATATCGCGTGCAGATCGTCTGGCTGATGCCGCCGGACGCGATGCGTCATCTTCGCGACGCCTCGGCGCCGAGCCCGGATGTCTGGTGGCAGGCGGCCCCGCATAATCATCTCGCCGATATGGCGAAGGACGGCTTCATGCAGCCGCTCGGCCTCTCCAAGGAGGGCCTGCCCGCGGCGATCGGCGCGCTGCCGCTGGAGGGGGAGGGCGATCTTTTTCACGCCTCGCAGCTCACCGCCTTCGGCTTTTTGGTCAACAGCAAGGCGATAAGAGCGCAAAACCTTCCCTGGCCCGAGGATTGGGCCGTGCTGGCCGGCCCGGCCTACGCCGGCAAGGTCGCCATGTCCGACCCTTGGACTGTGCGCTTCGGCAGCCAATTGCTGAGCGTCGCGACGCAATCCTTCGGCTGGGAGAAGGGCTGGGCGCTGCTCTCGGCCATCGCCGGCAACGCCGTGCTGATGCAAAAGGGCCTGCGCGACGAGGTCATCTCCGGCCGCCAGCCGGTGGCGCTGCATGTCGACACCGTGCCCAACGCCGAGCAGCGTTTCCGCCAACCCATGGAGCGCGTCTATCCCGAACATGGCGGGATCGTGAACGCCGGATATATCGGCCTTTTGAAGAAGGCCGCCAATGTCGAGGGCGCGCGCGCCCTCGCCTCCTATGTTCTCTCGGCCGAGGGGCAGTCGCTGCTGCCCAAGACCGATCTGCCGCGCCTGCCGGTGCGGCCCGACGTCTATGCGGCGCTCGGCGCGGCGCAGTTCGATCCTTTCGCCGCTCAGGCCGCGGGGCAATTCGCCTTTCAGCCGGCCGACGACGGCGGCGGCCGCTCCACTGCGATGGCGGCGCTGTTCAACGGCCTAGTGCAAGACAAGGAGCTGCTGTCCGGCCTGTGGCGGCGCGTGCATGCGGCGGAGACGGCTGGACGCGGCGGCTCTCATGTCGCCGAGGCGCGGCGAGCGCTGGAGGAGATTCCGGTCGCGGCCGATTTCTGGAAGGACGAGGCGATCGCCGCCGCCTTCCGCCCGCGCCGCCGGCCGGAGAGCGCCGTCTCCCCCGAAGCGAGCCCCGCCCCGCAGGCGAGCGCCGGCCCGCCGGAGCAAGCGCAGGTCATTCCCGGTCAGCCGAACGGCCTCACGATACCCGAGCCCGCCAAGCCGATCATCGAGAAATGGCGCGCCGCCTTTCGCGAGAATCAAGCGCGGGCGAGCCGGCTGCTGGACGAGGCCAAGGCGTGAGGCGCGGCATTTTTCGTCCTGCGGCGCGCGTTGCATCGGCTGTTCTCATCGGATCTTTTCTCGTCGGGTCTTTGGTCTCGGCGAGCGCCGAAGAGTTCCCGCGCGAGGCCTATAGCTATCCCGTCGCCGGGCTCGATGCGGCGGCGGAGGACGCCTTCTATCGCGGCCGCGTCGAGTTCATGCGCTCCTGGTCCTTTCCGCCGGGCGGCGGCGAGGCGTCCGGGCTCGGGCCGCTGTTCAACCGCATCTCCTGCGCCGCCTGCCATCAGAAGAACGGCCGCGGCCAGCCGCCGAGCGGGCCGGACGAACGCATGCTGTCCATGCTGGTGCGCCTCTCGGTTCCGGGCGACGGCCCGCATGGCGCGCCCAAGCCGCATCCGGCCTATGGCGGACAGCTGAATGAGGAGGGTGCGCCCGGCGTGCCGGGGGAGGGCCGCGCCGCCCTCTCCTGGGACGCGATCACGGCGACGCTCGCCGATGGCTCCATAGTGGCGCTGCGCCGTCCGCGCATAGAATTCGTCGGGCTCGCCTATGGGCCGCTCGACGATGCGCTCTTTTCGTTGCGAGGCGCGCCGGCCGTGTTCGGCGACGGATTGCTCGAGTCCGTGCCGATCGAGACCATGAAGCGCATCGCCGCGGAGCAGCCGGCGCAGGGCGTCCATGGCGTCGTCAACGAGGTCTATGACGTCATTTCCGGCCAAATGGTCCCGGGGCGCTTCGGCTGGAAGGCGAACAGCCCCAATCTGAAGCAGCAGATCGCCGAGGCGTTCATCGGCGATCTCGGCGTCACCACGCCGCTGTTCCCCGAGGATCAATGCACGGAGCAGCAGGCGGCCTGCCGGGCCGCGACAAAGTCGAAGAACCGGCCCGAGCTGGACGCCATCCGGCTCGACGACATCGACTTCTTCAATGCGCATCTCGCTCCGCCGCCGCGTCGCGACACGGATAATCCGCAAGTTACGCGCGGCGAGACGCTCTTTCTCGCGTCCGGATGCGGCGTCTGCCACGTCCCGAGCCTGAAGACGGAGGCGCATCCCAAATTTTCGCAGACGCTGCCGGCTCAGACGATCGCGCCCTATACCGATCTTCTGCTGCACGACATGGGCGAAGCGCTCGCCGATGGTCGGCCCGATTTCCACGCCAGCGGCCGGCAATGGCGCACCGCGCCCTTATGGGGCGTCGGACTCGTGCCGATCGTCAATGAGCACAGCCTGCTTCTGCACGACGGCCGCGCGCGCACGCTGGAGGAGGCGATCCTCTGGCACGGCGGCGAGGGCGAAGCGGCGAAGGCCGCCTATGCCGCGCTGAAGAGGGACGAGCGCGAGGCGCTGATCGCCTTTCTGCGATCACTGTGAGCGAAGGAGCCGCCAGATGAGATTATTCGCGTCCATCGCTCTCATGCTCGCGGCTCTCGTCCCGGCGCGCGCGGAGGAAATTCGCGTGCTGGCGGCGGGAAGCCTCCGCGGCGCCCTGACCGCCGTCGCGACGGAGTTCGAGAAAAGCCGCGGCGATCATGTGACGCTGGTTTTCGGCCCTGCCGGCGCGCTGCGCGACCGGATCATCGGCGGCGAGGCCTTCGACGTCTACGCCACCGCCGCTTTTCCGCAGGCGCGATCCTTGACCGAGAAGGGGCTGGCGCGGCCGAGCGTGGTGCTGGCGCGCAACAAGCTCTGCGCCGTCGTGCAGGCCCATTCGGCGATCACGCGCGAGACGCTTGTCGATTCTCTGCTCGATCCCGCCGTGCGGCCGGGGACTTCCACGCCGAAGTCGGACCCCGCCGGCGATTACGCCTGGTCCTTCTTCCGTCGCATCGACGAGAAGCGGCCGGGCGCTTTCGATACGCTGACCGGCAAGGCGAAGATCCTCTTCGGCGGCGGCGAGCCGAAAAGCGCTGAGCCACGTCCGCAAAATCAGCCGCTGACGCATTGGCTCGACGAGGGCGCAGTCGATCTGCTGCTCGTCTATTGCTCGGGCGCGACGCCCATGGCGGAAAAATCGGCCGGCAAATATCGGGCGTTTCCGCTTCCGGAGCTCTATGACGTCGCGGTCGAATATGGCGTCGCTCTGTCGCCGCGCGCTTCCGCCGCGGCGCTGGATTTCTTTCTGACGCTGTTGTCGCCCTCGGGACAAGCGGCTTTGCGCCGCGCCGGCTTTGTCCCGATCGCGGAGCCCGCCTCCGATCGGTGAGCCGGACCGTCATTGTCTCTCCCCGAGGACAAAGAGCCGACGGCCGGCCCGATCGCTTTTGCATCGAAGCTCGTCGAACCTCTATCGCGCCTTTGGCGCGAGGCTCCGCCCGAGATCGTCGTCGGACTATTGCGCCCTGACGACAACGGCTCGCCGAGCCGAGGATCATAATCCCTGCCGCATCCCTGCCGTCGTCCCGCCTGACGCCGGATGGCGACCGCCGCTATGTCGGAGCTGTTGCAAATCCGTCACAGCAGATAGGAATTCGGCTGGCGCCCAAATGTGAGAGCTTGGTGAGACTTTCACATGCGAGGGAGAGAAGCGCTCGAGGCCGAGCTGCGAACTCCTCGAAGCGGTGGCGGCTGCGACCGCGCCCCCAGGGTCTATTCGATGATGCGGTGGTTTCGACGGCGAGGCTGCTTCTCGCGCGCTGTGTTGGCCTTGGCGGCCGCGTGGCTCTTCGCCGCGCTGGCCCTGGCTCCGGCGTCCGCCGCCGGGAAGAGCGAGCCGGAGCGCGTGAGCGCTCGCGTCGCGGATGGCGCGAATGAGAACCGTTGCGCCGTCGATAGCGAGCGGCGCCGGCACACCCATGATTGCCCCATCGGCTGTCTCGCCTGTTCTGAGAGCGACGGGGGGCCGGGCGCCGGGAGGCTCGCGAGCGCTGTCTCGCATCCGGTGGCGCCGACGGGCTGCTGCGGCGTCGCGGCGCGCTTCGTCGAGCGCGCCGTCATTCGTCCGCCGGCGCGCATCCATCTCGGGTCGCCTCGCGCTCCTCCACAAATCTCCTGATCGACAGACCGCGGCCGTGCGCCGCGATTTCCGATGTTCCGTCCGGCCCCGATAGCGGGCTCGCAGGAGACGACACCTATGATCCGTTCGCATTTGCTGCGCGGCGCTTCCGCCTGCGCGATCGCTCTCGCATTCGCTCTGCCCGCTCGAGGGCAGGAATCTCTCCCGGCCATCGATGTCGCCGGACAGACGCTCGGCGGAAGCGGCTCTGGAAAGGCCGGCGCGGCCGATAAATCGGCGCGGTCGGGAGGGCGCGAGACGGGCTATAATCAGGTCGGGCCGGTCTCCTCGACAAAGACGAACATTCCGATCCTGGAGACGCCCTATTCCGTGCAGATCGTTCCGCGCGAGACGATGGACGACCGGCAGGCCGTCAGCATCCGCGACGCGCTCTTCACCAATGTCAGCGGCGTCGCCGGCTCCTCGAACTACTACGACGGCCTCATCGTCCGTGGCTTCGACAGCGGCAACCAGACCTACCGCAACGGGCTGCGGCAGCCGAACACCACCAATCAGGAAACGACCAACCTCCAGTCGATCGAGGTTCTCAAAGGCCCGGCCGCGATGCTCTATGGACGTGTGGAGCCGGGTGGTCTGATCAACATCGTGACCAAGCGCCCGCAGGAGACGCTCTATTTTTCAGTGCATCAGCAGGTCGGAAGCTTCGGCCTGACGCGCACGGCGATCGACGCCACGGGGCCGCTGCTGGAAGACAAGACGCTCCTCTATCGCATGAATGTGTCCTACCTCGCCAAGGACAGCTTCCAGCCGCATGTCGGCCAGGACAATCTGCTGATCTCGCCGTCGATCACATGGCGGCCGACCGAGCAATTCACCCTCAACGTCGAGGGCGAATATCAACGGGGCTATTTCAGAGATTTGTCGCCGATCCCGGCGCTCGGCTTCCGCCCGGCGGGCATTCCGATCAGCCGCTATCTGCTCGACTCTTATGTCGCCGACAAATACCCCAATTTTCAGGAACGGACGCTGTTCGGCTATGATTGGACATACCGGATCGACAATGACTGGAGCGTGACGAACCGCTTTTCACACACGCGCGCCGATTATCGGCAGCGCGGAGATTGGCTCGATTCCTTCTCTAACGAGGCGACTGGCGACGCGCTTCGCGGAATCTGGCTGGTGCCGACGCCGAATGCAGCCGAGCCCATTTTCTACAGAGAGACCGTTTCGACCAATGTCGACCTCCAGGGAAAGGCGGTGACGGGGCCTCTCACCCACCGGGTGCTCGCCGGCTTCGACTATTATAGTCTCGACTTGAAGGCTCACGGCCATTGCTGCGACTATATTTCTTCGATCAACATCTATTATCCGGTCAATATTCCCGCCAATGTCGACGCGCTGAGCTCCTCCTACCGCACCATCACCAAGGAGAAATGGAAGGGGCTCTATGCTCAGGACCAGATCTCCTTCTGGGACGATCGCATTCAGCTGCTTCTCGGCGGACGTCATGATTGGGCGGAGTCGAGCACCGCGACATTGTGGTCCGACGAATCCTTCGCCGAGGTCGACTCGCGAAGAGTCGTTGTGCCGGTCAGCGCGAACAGCCCGCGGATCGGCGTGCTGATCCGCCCATTCCCCTGGCTTTCCGTCTATGGCAATTACACGCGCTCCTATGGCTCGAGCAATGGCATAGACCAGTATAATCGACCGCTACAGCCGCAGATCGGAACGCAGTTCGAGGGCGGCGTGAAGGCCGAGCTGCTGGACGGGCGGCTCACTGCGACCGCCGCTTATTTCGACATAGACAAGAAAAACCAGACCACGGCGATCTCCGGCACGCCTTTCGTGCGCGTCATCGACGGACGCAGCAATGGCGTCGAGCTCGATTTGACGGGGCGTATCGACGAGCATTGGAGCGTCATCGCCAATTTCACCCATCTCGACGCGCGCATCGTCAAGGACCATGATGTGGTGAACGGGGGCGGAACCGCCGGCAAGCGGCTCCATTCCGTGCCCCACAACACCGCCAATCTCTGGGCGAAATACGAGGCGTGGGGCGCGCTCGCCGGCCTCACCGTCGGCGGCGGCGTCTCCTATGTCGACAAGGCGTTCGGCGACAATGACAACAGCTTCGAGCTGCCCGCGCATGCGCGCGTCGATGTCATGGCGTCCTACAAGCTCGACGCCGGCTGGCTTCCGCATGCTCCGAAATTGACGTTCCAGCTCAATGTCAACAATCTGCTCGACACGACCTATTACGAGGGCGGCGGCGGGCGGATGGGCGCCGTTCCCGGCGCGCCGAGAACCTTCCTCGGGTCGCTGCGCGCGGAGTTCTGACCATGACCGACGACATCGATCGAAAGAGCCGGGCGCCGCAGACGAGCGGCGGAGCGAACGGCCTCGTCCTCGGCCGAGCGTTCTGGCTCGCTGCGCATCGCTACATAGGTTTCGTCGCCGGCGCGGTCTTCGTTCTCCTCGGTCTCTCGGGAAGCCTGCTCGCCTTCCGTGTCGAGATCGACGAATTTTTGAACAAGGACCTGTTCACGCCGACGCGCTATGCGCTGGGCGGCGAGCGCGCATCGGTGGACGGGATCATCGCCGCGAGCCGCGCCGCCGCGCCAGAGGGCTCCGCGCCCGTCTGGATGCATTTCCCCAAAGGCGATGGCGGCTATTTCGACGTCATCTATTCGGCGCGGGAGCCGGGGCGCACGAAAATATATCAGATCGTCGTCGATCCGATTACCGCCGCCGTCAAAGGCGCGCGCCTGATCGTCGACGACGGCAATCACTTCGCAGAACCTCTGACCGTGCTGCTCGTGCACCTGCACTCGGCGCTTCTGCTCGGCGAGAACGGCGCGACCTTTGTCGGATTCGTCGGCCTCTTCCTGCTCTTCTCGCTCGCGACCGGCGTCTATCTCTGGTGGCCGCGCAATGGCAGATGGCGACAGGCGCTTCAGATCAAGCGCGGCGCGAGCGCCGAGCGCCTGACTCTCGATCTCCACAAGACGACGGGAGTGTATGTCCTCGCCGTCCTCGCGGTGATCATATTTTCAGGACTCTACCTGACCTTCAGCCCGCAAATGATCGCGCTCGTCGACTTCTTTTCCCCGGTTCATACGCATCATCTCGAAAACGCGAAATCCGCGTCTGCCGACGGGCGCCCGTCGATCGGCGCGGAAGCAGCGGTTGCGGCGGTTGACCAGCTGTTTCCTGACGGCAAGGTGATGAGCCTCTCGTTGCCGGTGGCGCCGGAGGGCGCCTTCGTGGTCGGCAAGCGCGCCGATGACGAAGTCAATGTGAGCGAGCCGCACCGGCTGGCGGCGGTCGATCGCTACAGCGGCCAAATCCTCGCGATCGAAGATCCGCATCATTTTACCGCTGGCGAGAAATTCCTCGAATGGCAATTCCCACTACATTCCGGCGAGGCCTTCGGCGATCTGGGCCGCGCGGTCATCGCTCTGCTCGGCGTCGCGCCGGCGCTGCTCTACATCACCGGCCTCATGCGCTGGCTGCAGAAGCGGCGTGCCCGGGCCTCCGGCGCAGGAGGCCGCTCATGATCCGATCATCACGAGGCGAGAGGGGCGCATTTCTCTCGAGCCGACGGCTGATGGCGGCGCGACATTTCGCGTGATGCTCGCGAAGGCGTCGGCGAGCGGCGTCACAAATTTCGTCGAGTGACGCGCCGCGGCTACGCAATCGGTGATCCGTTTTTCAATCGGATGATGAGCGATCGGTCGGTTGATCCTCCGTCGGATATGCGCAAGCGTCGCGCGTCGGGTGCGAGGCCTCTGGGAGCGCGCAGGCGGGTTTTTGACCGAACCAGCGATAGCGGTTGCGCGCGACGAGGCGATAGAGCGCATCGGCGACGAAGCGTGGCAGCAGGCGGGCGAGAGGGGCGGCGCGCGCCGGTCCGCGCAATTGCCGGGCGAGCGCGAGCAGCGCCTCGGAGTCCTTCATCAGCCGGCCGTTCTCGATGAAGAGGAAGCTCTCGGGCGCGTCCGGGTCTATATCCGCCTCTCGCGCCAAAGCGCGCCCTTCTTTAGATTGTATCGCGACGAAGCGGATCGACGGCGTGATCTCATGCGCAAGGACATAGCGAACAGTCCAGTCGCAGAGCGCGCAGACGCCGTCATAGACGAAGATCGGCGCATCCTCTGGCGTCTCCGCCAGTGAGCCGCTGTAATGCACGACATGGCCGACGATCGGAAAAGCGACGTCTATGTCGAAGGCGAAGCGCTCGCCCTCGGCGCTCTCGAAACATTCGATCATCGGCGTCGTCGCTCGCGGCAGCGGGATTTTCAGCAGGCGCCATTCGGCCAGCGACCAGCGCAGGCCAGCGGGCGAGGCGGTGAGATCGAAATAGAGATCGAAGGGGCCGAAATGCTCAATCAGGCGCCCGTCCGGCGCCGCCTGCATGACGCTCTCATAGCGCCGCCCGGCGAAATCGCGCCGCCAGAATTCCCGCTTTCCAGAGAGCGGCGTGAAGCGGACGTGCGTCTCGACATTCTCGCCCGGCGCCGGAAGACCCGCGACAAAGGCGAGCATCGCCGCGCCGAGACCGCGGCCCTGCGCGGAGATTTTCGCGCGACCGCCGGTGAAGATCTCGCGCTCGCGCGTGTGGAAGCGACGGACGGGCGCGGGCAGGAGATCGAAGCGCTCGGCGAGCAGGTCTTGGAACAGAGTGGTCATGTCTATCTCCATTTTTTAAAATTGCGGCTTTGCGACCATCAGCCAGAAGATCGCGATCATGGCGATGAAGGCCGGCCAGCCGAGCGCGAACCACCAGAGGAGGTAGGTTCCATAGATCGGCGGCAACGGCGCGTCTTTCTCGAGACATTGCTCGGCGATACGCGCCATGCGGATTTGCAGCCATACGACCGGCAACCAGCAGGCGCCGACGAAGAGATAGAGCGCGATCGCCGCGAGCAGCCAGGGCGTATCGAGCGGCCAGCCTTGATCCAACGCCAGCAGCACGCCGGTGACGGGCTGCACGATGACGGCGGGCGTGGTGAACAGCCAATCGGCGAGCACGACATTTCTGTTGCCGACGACGATGGCGCGCAGATCGCCGCGCAGATTGCCGGCGAGGCCATGAAAGGCGGTGCCGAGCCCCGTGCCGAACAAAATCGTCGAGCTGACGATATGCGCTGTTTTCAGAGTGAGAGGATCGAGCATGGGTCAGGACTCCAACGCGATCATGACGAGGATCGCAGCGGCGATCGGCAAATTCTTGAGGAGCGGCGCGAAAGGATGCAGCCAATAATCGGATGGCAGGCGCGTCGCGATGATGGTGAAGGCGAGCATGGTCGAAAGCTGCGCGGCGCCGACGAGGGCAGGGCGCCAGCGCAGCAGCAGCAGCACGCCGAGCAGGAGATCGACCGCCGCGCCGCCATAGAGCGCAAACTCGGCGAGCGCGCCGTGAACGTCGATCTCGGCGAGCAGCGCATAGCTCTTCTCCTGCGGATAGAGTCCGATGGAGAGAAGGCCCGTCGCGACCCACAACAGGCCGAGGCTCCAGCGCAGCACGGGAGGCAGGAGGAACAGTCGCGCCGCCCGCCTGTCCGCCTCGCACGCCGGCTCCAGCGCCAGAGCATCGCGAATAGCGCGCGGCGGCCGGCCGAGCGCCGCAGTCATCGGCGCGCAATCGGCGACATTGCCGCGCGAGAGGAGCTTTATCACCTCGCGATTGAGCGGTCCGGTCGAGATGCGTCCGCCGATCGACGCCGCGAGCAGAAAGAGCCGATAGGGCACGCGAAAGAAGCGCGTCGGCTTCAGGCCGAGCCATTCGCGCAAGAGCGCGAGCAGCGCATCCGTCGTCATCGGCTCCGGGCCGACGACATCGAGGCGACGCGGCGAAGGGGCTCCCTCCGCGATACGCGCCGCGACTTCGGCGAGATCGCCGACATGCACGGGCTGAAAGCGCCAAGCGCCATCGCCGAAGCTCGGCAGCCAGGGCAGGACGGCGGCGGCGAGCAGCCAGCGCGTGCTCGCGCCGCAGCGGCCGACGACGAGCGAGGGACGCAATATGCGCCAATCGAGCCGCGCGCCTTCGGGATCGAGCGCCGCGAGCCGCTCTTCGGCGACCGCCTTGCTGCGCTGATAGAGCGTCTCGCCGTCGTTCTCGACGCCGAGCGCCGAGATGTGAACGAGCCGCGTGACGCCCGCGGCGAGGCATGCGCGAAAGAGGTTGCACGCGCCCTCCGCATGGACGGCGTCCATGCTATTTGCGCCGTCGTCGCGGACGAGCCCGGCGCAATTGACGACGATCTCGAAACTCGCGACCTTGTCGCGAAGCCGCGCTTCGCCGTCGCGCGCGAGATCGACCTTGCGGCGCGAGGCCGCGACGACATGATGGCCGCGGTCGCGAAGCCGGCCGGCGATATGCCGTCCGATGAATCCGCTGCCGCCGATGATGAGAATGCGGGCCAAGATCGGTCTCCTCGGCGATGGGGCGAAAAAGCTTCGCCTTTGGGAGACCTATGGGCAATGGCGGCGCCACTGGATAACTATCTGTTTTTATGTCATATGAATGGGGCTACTATAAACGTTAGAGACAGATTTCATTGAATCGCCTATAAACTGAGGATACAGTCGGGCGATGACGCCGAGCCTGCTGTTCACCCTCTCCATCTCGACGACCTTCCTGTCGAGCGTCGCGCTTTCAGCGTTTCTCCTGGCTCGAGCCGGCGCGGCGCCGGGCGCGAAGCAGCTCGCGGCCTTCGTCGTGATCGTCGGGCTTTTCGCCCTCGGCTTGATCCTGCCCGAGCGCATCGGCGCGGCGTCGATGGCGCTGGCTCCGCTCGGCTCGGCGCTCGCTGTCGATTTCGCGATCCGGCTGACGGGGCAGGGCGCGCGCACGCTTCCGATCGTCCATGCGCTCGGCGCTGGCGCGACGCTCTCGCTGCTCTTCTTCGGCGCTGGCGATTTTTTCGAAACACACGCGGGCCTGCGCGGTTTTCGCTTCGCGGGCGCGGGGATCTTCGGCGTCGCCGTGGCGATCGGCCTCGCCGCCTATGGCAATGGGCTGATGGCTTTCGCTCTGCGCCGCGCCGAGGGCAAGCGCCGACGCGAGATTGCGATCGTTCTCGTCTCGTCCCTCGTCGGCCTATCGACCGTCGTCTCTTTCGCGCCGCCACTGTTCGGCGTGGCTGTCGCGCCCTGGTCCATTCTCGCTCTGCCGTTCTATCCAGCGCTGCTCGTCTACGGCATTTTGCGCTACGAGCTGATGGCCGCCAATGTCTGGGCGCGCCGCGCCGCAGCCTATGCGCTCGTGCTGCTGCTCGCCGCCGCCGTCGCCGGATTGCTCGCCGCGGCGCCTTTGAGTTTCCTCGCGCCGTCGATGAATTTCGTGTCCATGTGGCTCGTTGTCGCCGCGGCCATGGCGCTGGCTTTCTCTTTCGGCGAGCCCATCCGGCGCGCCGCGGATCGGCTCGTCTACGCCGGCCCTGAGATTTCCGCCGAGATGATCGCACAATGGCGTGGCGACCTCGCGGGCGCGGACACAACGGCCGAGGCGATCGAGATCGCGCGCACGCATTTGCGCGCCGCGATGCGTCCGTCTGTCGATGTGACTCTTTGCAGCGAAGGGCCGGAGCCGGCGCTTCGCTGCTCCGATACGGGCGACAAATGGAAGGCGACGCTTGCCGGCTTTTCGGATTCGCCTCCGGGCGCGCGCCGTCTCGCCATTGTGTACGCCGATATTCTGACGCAGAGCCTCGATGACATCGATCGCCGAAAAAGCCGCGCCGAGAGCGAACGGCTCGCCGAGCTCGGAATGCTCGCCTCGACGATTGCGCATGATCTGCGCAATCCGCTCAACATCGTGAACATGGCCGCCGCCGCCGCGCCGGCCGAAGCGCGCGCCGAGATCATAGAGCAGACGCGGCGCATGAATCGTCTCGTCGCCGAATTGCTCGACTATGCCAAGCCGTGGAAGATCGAGCCGGCCGATATCGACCTCGCCGACGCTTTCGGCGACATTGAGATTCACATCGCGAGCGACACGCATTTGCGCGCAGATCCTTTCCGTTTCGCCCAAGCGATGGACAATCTCATCGCCAATGCGCGCGCCGCCGGCGGCCGCGTCGCTGTCTTCGTCGAGACGACGCCCGAAGCGACGCTCATTCATGTCTGTGATGACGGCCCCGGCGTGCCAGAGGAAATCAAGGACCGTCTGTTTCAGCCCTTTGTTTCGCGTTCCTGCGAAGGCACGGGGCTCGGCCTCGCCATTGTCGCCAAGATCATGGCGGCGCATGGCGGCTCCGTCGCGCTCGGCGCGCGCGCGGGCTTCTCCACCTGCGTCACTTTGAGGTTTCAAAGATGAGCGGCGAGACGATCCTCATCGTCGATGACGAGCCTGCTTTCGCGCGCGTCGCCGGCGCCTTTCTGACGCGCGAAGGTTATCATGTGGTGACGGCGAAGGACGCGGCTTCTGCGCGCGAGACCTTCGCGCAGGCGCGGCCAGATCTCGTGCTTCTCGATCTCGTCATGCCTCCGGAGCGCACGCCCGAGGCGGGCCTGTCGCTGCTGCCGGATTTTACGAGCGCCGTCACCGTCGTGCTGACGGCGCATAGCGAGCATGAGCTGGCGCTGCGCGCCGTCGCGCTCGGCGCCTGGGATTTTCTGGCCAAGCCCGTGGAGCCGGAGCTGCTGCGCTTTTGCGTCGAGCGCGCGCTCGCCAAAGCGGCGCTGGAGCGCGAGATCGCGCGGCTGCGGTCGGAGAAGGCGAGTTCCGACGATGGGCTGATCGGCAATGGCCCTTCCATGGCGCATGTGAAGGATATGATCCGCCGCATCGGCCCGGCCGAGCTTCCCGTGATGATCCTCGGCCCAACCGGCTCCGGCAAGGAGCTCGTCGCTCATGCGCTGCACAGGGCGAGCGCGCGTCGCGGGCCTTTCGTCTCCATCCATTGCGGCGCGATTCCCGCAGAGCTGATCGAGAGCGAATTGTTCGGCCATCTCAAAGGCGCCTTCACCGGCGCCCATGCCGATCGCCCCGGCCTCGTCGCGACAGCGCGCGGCGGCACGCTGTTTTTGGACGAGATCGGCGAGACTCCGCTTCCCTGCCAAGTGAAGCTGCTGCGCTTCCTGCAAGAAGGTACCTATACGCCCGTCGGCGGGCGCGATGCGCGGCGCGCCGATGCGCGCATCATCAGCGCGACGCACCGCGATCTGGAGGCGATGATCGCTTCCGGCGCCTTTCGCGAGGACCTCTATTATCGCCTGCGCGGAGTCGTTATTCGCACGCCGGCGCTGGACGAGCGGCGCGAAGATTTGGGTCTTCTCGCCGCACATTTTCTCGGCCAAGCGGCGAAGAAGCGCAAATTGCGGTTCTCGCAGGAGGCGCTCGCTTGGCTCGTCGCGCAGTCCTGGCCCGGCAATGTCCGCGAGCTGAAAGCGACGATCGAATGCGCCGCCGCGCTCGCCGATCCGCAATCATCGACGATTTCCGCCGAGGATTTGAATTTCGCGCGCGGCGGCGGAGTTCTGCCTTCGGCGGAAGCTGTTGCCGAAACGCTTCCCGAAGCGCAGGAGAAATTGGAGCGCCGCATGATCGGCGCCGCGCTCGCCGCCACCGAGCACAATCATAGCGCTGCGGCCCGCCGTCTCGGCGTCTCCCGCGTCGGGCTGTTGAAGATGATGGCGCGGCTGGGGTTGCGATAGTCCAGCGTCACTTCATAGCGACGCTGTAGACCTATTGGCCGATCGCGTCCCATCCTCTTTGTCCGGCTCCCTCCGTTTGTCGTGGCGTCGGCGAGCGACTCGCTTTTTCCACCAAATGACCACGCCGGTGACGGAGAGAAGAGCGATTGCCACGCCGGCGACGCAGACGAGAATGCGATAGGGTAGGCCGAACACATTGGCCATATGCAGCTCGACAAGCCATTCGGTCGCGGTGTCGCCGCCCTTGCCGCCGGTCGGAGCGTGGAAGCCGTGCAAGGCGCCCGTATAGGCGTCGATGGCGATCGTCGTCCCGCCATATTTCTCGCCGACGTCGCGGCTGCTGTGAACGCCATAGGCATAGAGTCCGGTCTCGCGATCGAGAGAAAAGTCGACGCGGCGGTCGATCGTGAAGCCTTCGCGCGCGGCGCGGTTCTCGATAAGATCGCGTGCGATGCGTTCGGCCTCTTCGAAAGGCATCGGCTCGCGTCCATCCGGCGCGGGCGGAGCTTCGCGCTTCCAGATCGGCGGCTCGAAATCGAAGACGAGCCCCATGGCGCCGCGATAGACGGCATTGAGATCGAAGCACACGCCCGACCAAGCGAGAACGAGCAGCAGCG
Source organism: Methylosinus sp. sav-2 (assembly GCF_004366495.1). NCBI lineage: Bacteria > Pseudomonadati > Pseudomonadota > Alphaproteobacteria > Hyphomicrobiales > Methylocystaceae > Methylosinus > Methylosinus sp. sav-2. Next base: position 122,636 of record NZ_SOEJ01000005.1, on the reverse strand, counting down.
GATACAGCCATAATCCGCTCGCGCGATGCAAATCGAAATTGAGCCGATAGAAGGAGGCGCCGCTCTTGATGAGCCAGGCGGGCTTCCACCGCGCGAGGAAGCCGCGCCGGCGCAGGAGATTGGCCGGCAGGGTGAGATAGAAGGCGATGAAGCAGTCGATCGTCCAGATGAGCGCGACGACGCCGAGCAGCCACACACCCCAAGGGCCGAGCGCAAGCGACCAATGCAGACGGTCGATGAAGGGCAGGAGATCGCCGAGGCTTTCCGGCAGGCCCTTTTGCTTCACGCGGCCGAGCGCATCACCGCTGACTGGATCGAGATAGAGAGCGTCGACCTCCGGCGCGCCCGGCTTCGCCTCGAAGGAGACGATCGTCGTTCCCGGCGCCGCGAAGAAGATTCGCGTCGCGCGCGCTTGCGGCGTGAGCTCGTCGGCGCGGCGCAGCAGCGCGCTGGCGGAGAGCTCCGCTCCGTCTTGCCGGCCGGGATAGAGGTTCGGCGTCAGCCAGTGATTCAATTCGGGCAGGAAGACGAGAATGCTTCCCGTGACTCCGACCAGGATCAGGAAGCTCGCCATGGCGAGTCCCGCCCAGCGATGCAGGAACACGAAGATTGCGCGCGTCATGGCGGCCGCTCCAGACGTTCGACGAAAAATTCGGCGCGCGCTCAGGACGCGCGCCGATGCGTTTCATGGCGAAGGCTCGCCTCTCACCATTGGAAATTGACCGAGCCCATGAATGTGCGCGGCTGGCCGTAGTAGGCGTATTGAGAGCCGTCGCTGTATTCGAAATAGTGGCGGTCGGTGAGATTCTTGATGTTGAATTGGAACTTCACCTTGTGTCCGTCGATCTCGGTCCGATAGGCGCCCATCGCATCCAAGCGGACATAGCCGGGCAGCTTCCACGTATTGGCGTCAGAGCCGTAGCGCTCGTCCGAGGCATAGAGCCCGCCGCCGAACTCGAAACCTTCGGATTGATGCGGCGCGGTGTCCCATTTGGCCCAGATGTTGCCGACATTCGGGGCGGCCCCATTGAAGCGATGTCCGGCGTTTCCGTTGTTGTTGTCATTGGTGAGCTTGACGGAATCGAATGTGTAGCTGGCGATGACGCTCAGATTTTCAGTCACCTGCCCAGAGATATCGACCTCGATTCCCCGGCTGGCGACCTCACCGATCGCGATGCTGCGGCCGGGGAAGAATGGATCGCGCTGGAGGAGGTTCTTCTTGCGCAGATCGAACAGCGCGAGGCTGGTCGTCACTCTGCCGTCGAGCCATAATTTCTTGACGCCCACTTCCCATTGCAGGCCCTCCTGTGGCGGAAAGGCTGAGCCGTCTCTCGAGACGCCATTGTTCGAGCCGAAGGAGCGGACATAGCTGCCGTAGATGGACAGATCATCCGTGACTTTGAACAGCACAGCGGCGCGGGGCGAAAGCTTCGGCTTGTCCTGATAGTTGCTTCCTGGAAATCCCGTGCAGAAGGGATAGCAGCTCGCCCAGCCGTCGCCATAGTCCTTGGGGTTGCCGCCTTGCGCTTTGTCCCATCGTCCGCCGAGCAGCAGGTGAATGCGATTGTCGAAGAACGACATCTGATCCTGCGCATAGACGCCGAAGTCTCTGTTGGTTGCACGCCAGAGCATGTTCGATCCGGTGATGTAGCGGTCGAAAGCGAGTTTCGAATTATAGACCCCATAGACCGGCGCATAGATATTGAGCGGATAGCCATAGCTGTCCGAGCCATTGGAGTTCCTCTCGGTCGAGAACCAGTCGATTCCGACGAGAGGGCGATGGGTGATGGGTCCGGTCTCGAACTCTCCGGAGAGATCGAGGTTGGTCGACAGCATCTGGATGGAATTGCGTTCGCCATAGAAGGCGCGGGAGATGGTCGTTCCGTCGAACCCGCCATAGGTCTCGAAGCCGTAAGCGCTATCATTGCTTCCAGAATAGTGGAGACGATTGGTGATCTTCCACTTCTCGTCGAACTTATAGGTCCAGTCGTAGCCGATGAGCGTTCGGCGGACGACATAGGGCTGATTTTTCCACAGGCCCGGATCGCCGATCGAGAAGTTTCGTCCCAAATTGAGCGGCCGGTCATTGTAGCCGGGGATGACCTGCGCATTTCCGCTCGTGTCGTAGCGGAGATCGACTGGAATGGCGCCGACGCCGGATGGCCCCGTTTGCCGCTTCTCATAATGCTCGACCTGGACATTGAACTCGAAATTCTGCGTCGGCCGGAAGGTGAGAAAGAGCGCGACCGCGCCATTGTCGCGATGATCGAAATTCACGAAGGAATCGGCATGGTCATAGACGCCCATCAGGCGATAGAGGACGGTCTTCGCCTCGTCCACGGGGCCGGTCACGTCGAAGTTCGTGCGCGACAGCCCCCAGCTGCCGAACTGCTCGTTCGCCTCGGCCTTGAAAACCTCCTGCGGACGCTTGGTGACGACATTCACGAAGCCGCCGGGCTCGATGCGGCCGTAGAGCACAGAATTCGGCCCTTTCACCACCTCGACGCGATCGGTGAAGGCCACCTCCTCGCCGCCGACCACGGCTTCGAGCTTCAACCCGTTGCGATAGGTCTCGCCATAGCCCGTCTTGAAGCCGCGAATAAGATAGGAGTCGAAATAGCGTCCCGTCGCCTGCACGCCGGAGACGTTCTTGACCAGCTCCATGGTGTTCAGACCTTGCTGATCGGCGATCAGCTCATGCGGTATGACCTGGACGGCGGCCGGAGTGTCGATGAAGGGCGTGTTGGTCTTCGTCGCGCTGAAGCTCGCCGAGCGCGCATAGCCCGTCTGCTTTTCGGGATCCGTCGCGGCGGCGTCCGTGCTGCGAGTCGGCTTGGAGCCGCTGCCGATGTCGATGGCGGGCAAAGCCTCCTGCGCCGAGGCGACCGACGAGAGAAGTGAGATACCGAGCGCGCAGGCGGAGACGCCGCGCGAAAGCGTGGTGGGAAACATGATGGTCACAGCTCCTGGCGCGGCGCATCGCGCTCGCGCGAACCGAGGGGATGTGCGGCTCGGGGCCGCCTTCGATCGGTCAGGGGCGAGCAGGCGGCGCGCGCGAGGACCAGGAGCTCGCCCATCCGCTCTGCGCGGACGGCGTGCGCGGGCTCTCGGGCGCGCGATCGAGAAAGACGGCGATGCGCCGCGCGAGGTGGTTCGACGCCGCCTCGCGCGGCGGCGGCGACGGGCTCTGTTGCGCGCCGCAGCAGAGGACGCAGGCGGCTTTATGATCGGCGTGCTGCGCGTCGCCGGCGGCGCCCGGCATGCAGAGCTTCGAGAGCGACGTCGCGGCGGGGGCGCCGACGCCCGCGCGCCGCGCATGGGCCTGCCCCGTTGCGACGATGTTCTGCAGCAGCAGGACGAAGGCGAGCGCGGCGAAGGCGAGCGCGCGCAGCGTCGTCCCGAGCATCGCGCCTTTTTCCCTCGCTCGGAGTTTCCGCTGCACCGTCGTCCCGTCTCCGTTGTCGATTTCCCGAAACGGTAGAGAGGCTTCCTATCACCAGTCTGTCAAAATTGCCCCGCCGCGATCTTCAGCCTGACTGTGACTTTACGGCAACAATCCGGCCGTGCTACGTCCGTTGCGGGGCTGGGATAGACAAGACTGGAGCGGCGTCCAGTGAAGATCCTGTTGGTGGAGGACGAGCCCGACATGTCGCGGCTCCTCTCCTCCCTGCTCAAAGGCGCGGGCTTCGTGATCGACCATGCGACGTCGATCCGCGAGGCGGAAGAGGCGACGCGGCAGATCGCCTATGACCTCAATCTGCTCGACCGGCGCCTGCCGGACGGCGACGGCGCCGAGCTGATCCCGCGCATCCGCGCCATGCGGCCCGGCGCGCGAGTGATGATGCTGACCGCGCTCGATTCGCTCACCAGCAAAGTGTCCGGCCTGGAAGCCGGAGCCGACGATTATCTGACCAAGCCCTTTCAGGGCGAGGAGCTTATCGCCCGCGTGCGCGCCTGCCTGCGTCGTCCCGGCAGCGCTTCGCTGCCGCCGATCCGCATCGGCGCGCTGTCCTTCGATCCGGCGACGCGGGGCGTCGCCATCGAGGGACGGCCGATCACATTGCGACGTCGCGAGCTCACGCTTCTCGAAGCGCTGGTCCGGCGCGCCGACCGCGTCGTGACGCGCGATGTGCTGCTCGACGAGGTCTTCAGCACCGGCGACGATGTGCAGTCGAATGCGATCGACACTCTCGTCTCGCGTCTGCGGCAGCGCCTCACCTCGGCCGACGCCGATGTGACGATCCTGACCGCGCGCGGCATCGGCTACATGCTCACGGAAGCGGCTGGACGATGAAGCGCTGGTCGCTGTCGACCCGTCTGCTGCGAACGCTCGTCGTCACGCAGATATCGGCCTTCGCGATCGGCTGGTTCGTCAGCATCTTCCTCGATCATTACGGCGTCGTCGGGTTCAATTACGACACGCTGAAATTCTACGCCGTCATGCGCGCGCGCGAGCTGGTGATCGCATCATTGACGCGCGACGAGAGCGGCTTCGTTCGCATCGAGGCGTCCGCGGCGCTGCGACGAGAGATCGAGCGCAATCCCGGTCTGCGCTTCGCTGTGTTCGATCCGGAGAGGGAATTGGTCGCTTCCGGCTCGTCGCCGGAGCTCGCCGGCAGCTTCGCCGCGCTGCTGCCCTATAAGCCGAACTGGATCGAATTCACGCTGCCGGGCCGCGATCGCGCCAATGGCGACGCCGTGATGGAAGCCAATGAAACGCCGATCGGCCGACTTCAAGTCGTCGTCTATGGCTTCAAGGGCCATTGGACCGATCTCGTAATCGGGTTCCTGAAGCAATCCTGGGGTCATATCTATTATCTGGTCACGCCGCTCGTGGTGTCGGTCCCTGTCTTATGGTTCGCGATCCGGCGCGAGCTACGGCCGATCCGCGAATTCACAACGGGCTTGACGGGCATAGATCTGAACTCTCTGCACCAGCGCCTGCCCGAAGGCAATTATCCCGACGAGCTGGCGCCGCTCGTGCGAACGACCAATGAGACGCTGGCCCGTCTCGACGACGGCGCCATGACGCTACGCCGCTTCACCGCCAACGCCGCGCATGAGCTTCGCACTCCGGTCGCCATATTGAGCGCGCGGCTCGACGCGCCGGAGGAGCCGACGCTGAAGAATGATCTGAAGCGCGATGCCCGCCGCATCCGCAATATCGTCGAGCAATTGCTCGCGGTCTCCCGCATCGGCGCGCACGCCGAGGATGCTTTCGAGCGGTTCGACCTCGTGGAGACGACGCAGGCCATCGTCTCCGACGCGCTTCTCCTCGCCTATCGGAGCAATCGCCAGATCGATTTCATCGCGTCCCCCACGCCCGTCACGATCCGAGGCGATCACATGGCGATCGAGTCCGTTGTCTCCAATGTCATCGACAATGCGTTGCGGGCCGAGCCTTCGGGCGGAGCGATCGTCGTCATTGTCGATGACGGTCCTTCTGTATCGGTCGTCGATCACGGCGCGGGCGTCGCGCCCGAGGATCGGGACATGGTTTTCGAGCCCTTCTGGCGCAAGAGCGCCGTCGCGGACGGAACCGGCCTCGGCTTGGCGATCGGGAAAGAGCTGATGACGGCCCATGGCGGCCGCATCTGGATCGAGGATACGATCGGCGGAGGCGCGACCTTCAAGATGGCTTTTCCGTCGATTCCGCTCCATGCCAATGCGACCGAAGGGCCGGGATGAGCTTCATCCGTTCCGCGAACGGATCGCCATCGAGATTTTGCGAGCTGCCGGCGGTTGGGGCGACGCCGTTGTGAAGCTCGATCGAGGTCGCGATGGCTATCGAGGCGAACCACTTTCTCGAAGTCTCCATGATCGGTCGATGTCGCTCGTTGCTTATGGCCGACAGAGCGTCGCGCGTGACGCGCTACGATCCTCACTTTGTGGCCGAGCACGCGAATCCGCGGGGTCGTGCACGTCGACTTCAAACTCGCAGGCTGCAACGCCCCAAGACGTTATCAGCTCATCGAGCTTGGTCGCCATTCCTATGCGCTTGCAAGACCGGATCGATTGCTCGATGCTCGGCGCGCTATGTGAGCACATGTCGAACGAGCATTGGCGTCTCGATCGATGCGGGTAAGAGTTTCAACTCACCCACAGTGCGGTAAAATGGAAATGCCTTTGATCTCCTCTGCAACCGCTGTGCGACGCAGCAATGGGCGCGCTTTCAAAGGCTGCTGTGAGACGACTCTCCCAGTGGTGCGACGGACGGGCGCGTGGATGGTTGGCGGCGAGACTGAATTCGGCGGTGGGTCAGAAAGGGGATAGCGTGACGACCATACTTGGGCTCAACGCCTATCATGGCGACGCTTCTGCCTGTCTCGTGCGTGACGGCTCGATTGTCGCGGCGGCGGAGGAGGAGCGTTTCCGCCGCGTCAAGCATTGGGCGGGGTTTCCATCGGAGGCCATCCGCTATTGCCTCGGGGAAGGTGGTCTGAGGCTCGCTAATGTGGCGCATATCGCGGTGAATTCTGATCCGAAGGCGAGCCTCTTTCGTAAGATCGGCTATGCGCTGAAGACGCGCCCAGATCTTTCGCTCATTGCGGATCGCATCCGCAATCAGACAAAGCGGCGGTCGATCGAAGCGGAATTGGAAGGCGCGTTCCCGGGAGCGACCTTCAACGGTGAGATTCATCGCATTGAGCATCATGTGGCTCATGTGGCGTCTGCATTTCTGGTCTCGCCCTTCGAGCGCGCGGTGGTTCTGTCGGTGGATGGGTTCGGCGATTTTTCGAGCGCCGCCTGGGGCATGGGCGATCGAAATGGCGTGTCGATCGACGGACGCGTCTATTTTCCGCATTCGCTGGGGATCTTCTACCAGGCGATCACGCAATATCTCGGCTTTCCGCACTATGGCGACGAATATAAGGTCATGGGGCTCGCGCCCTATGGCCGACCCCTTTTCATGAGCGCAATGCGACGTATTCTTCGGCTCGAGGACAATGGCGCTTTCGCGCTCGATCTCCGCTATTTCCGCCATCATAAGGAAAAAATCGCGTATGAATGGACTGGAGGAGCGCCTCATGTCGGCGCGCTCTATAGTTCGGCGCTCGAGCATCTGCTGGGACCGGCGCGGGCCACGGACGAGCCGCTGGAGGAGCGCCATCGCAATATCGCGCGTTCTGCGCAAGCGATGTATGAAGAAGCCTTCTTCCATTTGCTGACTAAGCTTCATGATCGTTATCGGCATTCCGATATCACGCTCGCCGGGGGCTGCGCGATGAATTCGGTGGCGAATGGCAAGATCAAGCGCAATTCGCCGTTCCGTCGGGTCTATATTCAGTCTGCGGCGGGTGACGCTGGCGGCGCGATCGGCGCTGCGATGCAGGTCTGGAGCGAGCTCGGGGGCATCGTGTCTGGAGCATCGACGGCGACGGCGCTGGAGGGGGACAGGATATCGGGCCGAAGTGTGATGGATCACGCCTATCTCGGTCCAACCTATGACGACGAGTCGATAGAGGCTCTGCTCGCCGCGCGCCGGGCGGAGCTCGCCGGTCAGGATTGCGTCGTCGAGCATATCGGAGACGAAGCCGCGCTGTGCGAGCGTGCTGCGGACGCCATAGCGCAGGGTGAGGTCGTCGGCTGGTTCCAAGGACGGATGGAGTGGGGGCCGCGCGCGCTCGGCAATCGCTCGATCATTTGTGATCCGCGCCGCGCCGATATGAAGGACATTCTAAATCTGAAAATCAAGCGTCGTGAGAGCTTCCGTCCCTTTGCGCCTTCGATCCAGAGAGAGAGCGTTGCGCATTGGTTCGAGGAGGATGGCGACGTGCCGTTCATGATGCAAGTGTTTCAGATAAGGGAAGAGAAGCGTGCGGCGATACCCGCGATCACCCATGTCGACGGATCGGGGCGCTTGCAGACGGTTCACCGCGAGACCAATCCGCGCTATTGGGGATTGATCGAGGCGTTCCGGGTGCGGACGGGCGTGCCCATGGTGCTCAACACATCGTTCAACGAGAACGAGCCCATGGTTTGCAGGCCCGACGAGGCGCTGGACTGCTTCTTGAGAACTAAGATGGATGTGCTGGCGTTGGGGAACAGCTTCATTCGTCGTCGAAATGGTTGAGCGCCGGCTTCGAGCGCCGCAGCACTCGGAGTCGTGATGCTCATTTTCGTGAACCGCTATTTTCACCCAGACCATTCGGCGACGAGCCAGATATTATCCGATCTGGCGTTCGGATTGAGCGCGCGTGGGCATGATGTGCGCGTCATCGCCTCGCGGCTGCGATATGACGCGTCAGACGATCTCTTGCCGGCTCATGAGGTCATCCGCGGGGTCGAGGTTTTTCGTGTGTGGACGTCGCGCTTCGGCCGCGGCGATCTCATCGGTCGGGCGATCGACTATGTGACCTTCTATCTGTCCGCCGCGTGGCGACTCTTGCGATTAGCGCGCGCCGGAGACATTATCATCGCCGAGACCGACCCACCGATGCTGTCCGTCATCGTCGCTCCGATCGCGTATTTGCGCGGCGCGCTTCTGGTCAATTGGCTACAGGATCTATTTCCGGAGGTGGCCCAGGCCGTGGGGCTCGGCAGACGCCAGCTTCCGGGTCTCGTCTACGACCTGCTTCATGCGCTGCGCAACGCATCATTGCGTGCGGCGGCGATGAATGTGGCGGTGGGTAAAAAAATGGCGGAGCGATTGTCGTCGCTGGGCGTGGCGGCGGATCGCATCGCCGTCATTCCGAACTGGGCGGACGCCGAGCGGATCCGTCCGGTCGCGCCAAAAGACAATCCGCTGCGAAAAGAATGGGGGCTCGAAGGCTCCTTTGTCGTCGGCTATTCTGGCAATCTCGGGCGCGCGCATGATTATCGCGCTATGCTTGGCGCGATCGAGCGCCTGAGCTGCGGGCCTTCGGAGGCCCCGACAATTCGATGGCTAATCGTGGGCGGGGGCGCGCTTCACGAGGCATTCAGACGCGAGCTGCGCGCCAAGGGGCTGAAGGGCGTTTTATTCGCGCCCTACCAGCCGCGCGAGCGCCTCTCGGAGAGCCTATCGGCGGCGGATGTCCATCTCGTGTGCCTTCGACCCGATCTCGAGGGCTCGGTCGTGCCCAGCAAATTCTATGGCGTCGCCGCGGCCGGTCGTCCGACGATTTTCATCGGCGATTTGGACGGTGAGATTGCGCAGATCGTCAGGCGAAGCGATCTCGGATCCGTGGCGCCACACGGAGATGGGGAGGAGTTGGCAGCGCAGATCTCGGCGCTCGCGCTGGATCCGGCTCGTTGCAGTGACATTGGCATGAAGGCGCGCCGGCTCTGCGAGGAAGAGCTCGACAAGCGCGTCGCTCTCGATCTCTGGGAGCGACTGCTGGAATGTTTGCCGGCGAGAGGCGTCGGCGCCGCTTGACGGTCGCGCGCGCCTTTCGCGCATTCAGCTCGCGACGCTCGATTTCTGCGCGCGAGCCTTGCCGAAGACGGAAATTCCATCGATCGCGCGCCGCATCGGAACCTCGAATAGATGAAATGAAATAAGGCTCGTTGCGAAGATGCACGCATAGCAGACGAGGCTCAGCGCGACGATTGCGATTCCGCTGCCCTTCATCAGCTTGTCGCCGACGATGTTTATTAAAACCAGAATAAACAAATTGTGCCACATATAGATCGAATAGGTGAGCTGTCCGAGCGGCGCGATCTGCGTCAGGCCGGGCGTGGCGGCCGCGTAGAGGTCGCGCGCTGCGGCGCCCGTCACGAGCAAGATGATCAGAGCCAAGATCAGCAAGGGCGATTGTCCCGAGAGCATGGCGGCCACGATCGCCAGCAGGCCTCCCGCGAGAATGGGGATAGGCGGTGTGAACGGCTCGAGGAGATGACGGAGCCGGAAGAGCGCCACGCCGATGCCGAAGCCGAAAACGCCGCGCAGAAGCGGATGAAAACGGTCGGTGTCGATCCAATCATGAACGCCGAAATCGAGACCGTATCGGTAAAGGGCGCCGAGAATGATTGCGACGCAGATCGTCGCGATGACGAAAACGTCTCTCTGCCTGGCGCTTCGAGCGAGAATAATGGCGATAGGAAAGCCGATATACATCATCATCTCGACGCTGATCGACCAGTTGACGCCGTTGAAATACTGACGATTTCCACATTCGATGATCGTATGCAGCAATAGGATCGTATCCGCTATGCACAGCGGGCTGAAGGAAGGGGTATGCCGGCTCGGCAATTGCAGCGCCGAAAATCCCGCATATAGGATCGCTGAAACAATGAGCGTCAGCAGATGAAGCGGGAATAGTCTCGCGATGCGCTTTTTTAAAAAGCCGCCATAAGAGCTCAGATCGTCGATGCGGCCGAAATACATGTAAGATATGACATATCCAGATATGATAAAAAACATGTCGACGAATAGAGCCAAGCCATCCGAGCGCTCATTGGCGGCGGAAGAGAGCATGAACTCTTTGGAATGGTGAAACACGATTCCGAGCGCGGCGAGGAAGCGAAGGGCGTCGAGGTGCAGCATCTCCCCCGATTTCGCCACGAGCGGCTTCAGCTTCAACCACTTCCGCATTACCGAGTTCCAGCTTTCCCCATCGATGTTGTCTAGCTCGCGCCGAATGATTTACCAAGCGCAAATTCTGCCGGTTTGACTGTCGACCGAGCGCGCAATGCGGAATGTTTGTTGCTTCTTTGTGTAGTTCCGCCGCACGGAGGCTTTCGACGAAGTTATCGCTTGGCCGCCGCCAGCTCTTCCTTTTGCATTTCTTCCAACAATTCTAGATATTTCGTCGCGACGCTGTCCCAGCCGAAACTCTCGGCGGTGGCGCGGGCGCCGGCCCGCAATGTCGCGAAGCCGGCCTCGTCCTCGAAGGCGGAGCGCAATTTTTCCGTAATATTCCGGGCGTTCCGCTCGATCGCAAAGCCGTTCAGGCCGTCCCGCAAATAGTCTTCGATTCCGCCGACGCGGGTCGCGAAGACCGGGAGGCCGGCCGCCATCGCCTCCATGCAGACGAGCGAGAAGGTCTCATAGGCGGTCGGCAGCACGAAAGCGTCGGCCGCGGCATAAAAGGCGGCGACGTCGCGCCTCGCGCCGCAAAAAACGAGGCGGCCCTCGGCCTGCGCGGCGAGCTTTCTGTAGCGCGCTGGATTGTCGGAACCGACCACCGCCAGCCAATAGCGGTCGTCCAGAAGCGCCAGCGCTTCGATCAGCGGCGCGAGTCCCTTGCGCGCAAATTCATGTCCGACGAACAGCAGCAGCCGCGCGTCGTGGGGTATTCCGAATTCGCCACGAATCTGCGCGCGCGCTTCCTCCGAGGCTTGGAAACGATCGAGATCGATGCCATTGTAGATGACGCGAATTCGCTCGGCGGGGACATTGTAATGCAGTTGCAATTCTTCGCGGACGCGAGCGGAGACGGCGATGTATTTGCGGTAGCGGAGCCCGCCGATCATCCATCGGTCACGCAGGGCGACCCAATAATGCATAGGATTGATAAGCCAGCCCCAATTGCCGGCCTTACGTTTCTGCAGGAGACTTTCCGCATTCACGGCGTGGACGACGAGCATGTCGCCGCGCAGGCAGTCGCCATGGCTGATGATCTGCGCCGTCCGCGCGCGGCGCCGAAGGGCCAGCGTCGCGGCGAGCGTGAAGATCGGCATGACGACAAGCCGGCCGATATGGCGCATGGCGCCGCGCGTCGGCACGTGCGAGAGCCATGGCGTGATCTGCTCTATTTCGGAGGGCGCGTCGCCATCGTCCGCGACGACCGCGGCCACGACGCTGTTTCGCGCTCCGGCGCGTGTGAAGGCTTTCGTGAGTTCGAAGGCGACATTCTCGACGCCGCCGTCTCGGCTGAATTCTTGCACGACCTGAACGATTTCGAGTGAATTGTGTGAGCCCATTGGTAAGTCCATGACAGGAATCTTCGTAAGAATAGCGTGCTCGACGCTGCTATTCGTCGCATCGGCCGCCTTTTGCGAGGATAGGGCCTCCGAGGCCGATGCGCCGTTGCGGATGCGCATCGGCGGCGGGAATCTGGTGACGCATCTGCACGGAGCGCCTTCCGCGCAAATCTATGCGGCGCTGCGCGGAGTCGGCGCGCCGCTCGGCCGCATGGATTCCTATGGCTGGCGCACGCTCGACCGCAAGCCGACGCCGAGCGATTTCGACGCCGCAATGCGCGAGGCGTATGAGCGCGGAATCACGCCGGTCATTCTGCTGGAATACGAAGGCTCTTATCAGTTTCTCGATCCGCCGCAGCCGATCGGCTCCTACCGAGACTGGTTCATCGCCGGCGTCGCTTATGCGCGGCGCTTTCAGCCCGGCGGCGAGTGGGCGAAGGCCAATCAGGTGAGCGGATGGGGCGCGACCATCTTCACGGCGATCAACGAGCCGGATGTGCAGGCGACCATTCCGCGCGAGGAATATCGGCGCGCGCTGGAGGGGCTCGCCGATGGCGTTCACAGCGTCAATCGTGATCTGAAGGTCGTGCCCGGCGGCTTCGCCACTTGCAACTCGCATGGCGACGCGACTTTGCGCGGCTATGGCCCGGCCATTGCGCCACTGCTCGAGGATGGTCGCCTCGATGGCGTCGATCTGCACACTTATTATAACTTCCGCTGGTTTCCTTTGACTCGCGGTCGCCAATTCTCGGCGCAGAGCTGCTTCGATCGCGTCAAAAAGGCTATGGGCCTTTCGCGCGATATTAATTTCTACGCAACCGAATATAATATCTCGAAATCCGAAGGCTGGGCGCGGCCGGAGACCGCCGCCAAGCTGTTCCTGACGGCCTTTTGGGACGAGATGGCGGTGGTCGGCGCCGACGGGCGCAGGCCTGCGACCGTTTTGGCCATGCCCTGGAACCTCGGCGACACTGGCGCGATCGAGGGGCCGAGCTACGCCATGGCGTCCGGCGCCGCTCCTTGGCGGCCGGAGGCGCGCGCCATTGTGCTGCGCAATCTGATCGCGCTCGCGGGCTCGATGCATTTCGTCTCCATCGATCGCGAGAAGGGGCTGCTGACGCTGGAAGGTCCGACGGGACGATTGTTGGTCTGGCATGATCTCGAGGGCTGGACCGACGCGCCCGGCTCCGCATGGACCGTGCCCTTGCCGGCATGGGCCGTCACCGCGGAGCTGTGGGGCTGGGACGGATTGCGTCGACGCGTCCCTGTGGCGGGACCGGAGCATCGCTTCGCCGGGCTGAAGCCGGACGAGACCTATATGGTTTTCCTGCCCCGGCCTAAGCCCTGATCGACGGCGCATCATGGGCCTCGAGCCAAGCGCGCCGCAGCGTGCGCGCGACCTCTTCATAGGTGAAGCGCGCGGCGACATTCTCCAGCGCAGCGCGTGATGTCGCGCGCAGATCGTATTTTCCGACGGCGATGTCGTCGAGCAGGCGCGCGAGCGCCGCGCTGTCGCGCTCGGGCGCGACCCATCCGCCTTCGCCGATCACATCGGGGATCGCGCCGCCGGTGGAGCCGATCACTGGCACGCCGCAGCTCTGCGCCTCGATGATGACGCGGCCGAATTGCTCGCGGACGCGCGGCGTCGTGCGCGTGAACAAGATCAGCGCGTCGAGCCCGCGCATGAATTGCGCGACCTCATGCGGCGGCGCCCAATCGCGAAAGCTCACGCGCTCGCCGAGGCCGAGGCGCTCCACACGCGCGCGCAATTTGCCTTCATGCGGGCCGGCGCCGATCAGATCGAGGCTGACACTGGCCTCCGCGCGCGCGATCGCATCCAGCACATCGTCGAGCCCCTTCTCCTCGACGAGACGGCCGACATAGCCGATGCGCAATCCCGCGCCCCGCGGCTCCACGGCTCCGTCGGGACGGAAGCAGTCCTGATCCACGCCATAGCCGATCATCGTGACCGGACCCTCATAGCCGCCGGCCCTCACCACGGCCTCGGCGTCCGGGCTGCGCGCGAGAATATGCGCGCATTTCTTCAGCACGAAGCGGCGAATGGTCTCGAATGGCGGCGGCAGGGTCTTGAGTATGTTCTGATCGACCTCGAGCACGAGCGCTGCATCCTGCTTCGTCAGCGCGGCTTGCAGCGCCACTATGCTCCAAGGTTCTTCCCAAAGATGAAGCACATGCGGCCGCACCTTGCGCAGCAGGCGCGGGAGGCGCGGATAGAAATGCAGATACCAGTTCAACGGCCCAGCGCTCGGGAACAGGATCGGCAGCACATGCAGCTGCATGTCGGGGTCGATTGCGGGCTCGCCGATGAGCGAGCGGCCGAACTCGCGCCAATTTTTCGGCACGACGAGATGCAGATCGAGATCGCTCTGCCGGAGCAGGGGCGTGTAGCGCTGGCGGCCGCCTTTCTGGCCGACGGCGGAATGCGCGACGGAAACGACGCGCAGAGAGGAGGGGGCGCTCCGAAGCTCAGACACGGCCGAGCATCCTCGCGACGACGCCGGACACGCCGGTCAAATGCAGCTCGGCCATCGCCAGGCTTCTGGCGGCGCCATTCAGCGTGTTGCGCGGCAGGCTGAATACATTGCTCCGGCGCCGCATCACGCCCTTGCGCGTCGTCGCCGCCGAGGAAAAGCCCGCTCGCCGCGCGAGCTCGAAATCACGCTCGCCCGCATCGGCCGCGCGGCCGAAGGGAAAGGCGAAATGTCGAACCTCTCGGCCGAGCCGCTCGCGCAGGCGCTGACGGCAGGCTTCGAGCTCGGCGAGCGCCTCCGCTTCGGCGAGCGCCGAGACGCGCGGATGATCGACCGTATGCGCGCCGATCTCGACGAGCGGATCGCGCGCCAGCGATTCCAGCATGTCCCAGGAGATGGCGTGCTTCTCGCGCAGCTGCGCCTCGTCGAATCCATTCTCCGCGCAAAAGGCCGAATAGAGCGCGCCGGCGCGGGGGCCTTCCCAGGCCCGCTCGATCGCCGCATAGACGGCGCGCTTCTCTTGCGCGGTCTCGACTTTTACTGTCTCCCCGTCGTGAGCAATGCGGTCTTTGCTCAGGATGATGTCCTCGAGGCCGGCATGCCACATCGGCATTGTCGCATCGGGAATGCCCGTGGTCACGAAGAGCGTCACCGGCGCTCCATGCGCGCGGAACAGAGGGACGATCTCCTCGAAAGTGTCTCGGTAGCAATCATCGACGGAAAAATTCACGAAGCGATCGCCGGGCCGATTTGCGGCTGCGCGCTCTATCGCCTCTTCCATGGTCACGATCGACCAGCGCTGCGCCTTCACATAGACGAGCAGACGATCGAGATAGGCGAGATCGAGATAGAAATTGCGATTGGGCAGCCGCTCCCATAGCGCGCTCGGGGCGGCGCGATGAAAGGTGAGCAGGCAGCCGCGCGCGCCCCTCGCCGTGTCGAGGAGCGCGCCGATAGGTCGTAGCGCGGCCTCCATCGGCAGGACGTCTGTCAAGCTCGACGCGAGACTCATGGCCGCTCTCCTGGTCCAAGCAATTTTCGCAGCTTCGAAAAGCCCGCGCCACGCAGCTGCGGCAGCAGCACGAATGCTCCGGCCGCGGTGCAGACTGCGCAAGCTGCGGCGCCGGCGATGAGCCGCAGCGCGAGGGCGTTCGCTTGCGCCTCGATCATCCATCCGGCCGCGAGCATGGCGGCGCCGGGCGCGGCCGCCACGCATGTCAGCGACAATATCCGTCCACGATTGGGCAAGGCCCATGTCGTCCCCGCCAGCAATGTGAGGCTGCGCGCGCTCTCGCCGAGGCCGATCAGCAGCATGCCGAGGCCGAGCGGCGGCGCCAGCCATGCGCCGAGCGCGTTGATGACGATATTGACGAGATAGGCGCCGACGACGATCAGCGTCGCCCGCGCATTGCGGCCCTCGCTGTTGAGATGCCGCAGGAGAATCCATCCGAGCGTCGAGGCCCATAGGCCGATGGAGACGCCGCGCAGCGTCGCGCTGGCGAGCAGCAGGCCGGTCTCCGAGAAGGCGCCGCGGAAAAACACCAGCCGCACGATATCGGACGCGAAGACGAAGACGAAGGCGGACGCCGGCACGGTGAGCGCGAGGATAAGGCGCGTGATCGCTTCGATCTGACGATGGCTCTCGTCCTTCCGATAGCTCGACATATAGGCGAGGCCGACCGGCTGGCTGATGAGCAGCAGCGCCGTGTCCGAGAGCGTGCGTGAATAGTCGAGCGAGGCCACCGCGCCGGTGACGTTTCGCGAGGCCGCCAAGCGCTCGATCCAGACCTGCGTCTGTTCCGCGAAAGGAAGCGCGAGCAGCGGGCGCAGGCGCCACAGAAACTCGCGTCCGGCCGCAAAGATCATGGCGGGATGCGCGCCGCTCGGGTCCAGCGTGCGCTCCCGATAGCGCGACCAGAGGCCGAACAGCGCCAAGGCGATGAAGGAGAGGGTGAAGGGCCAGGCGAGCGCGCCGAACCAGCCGAGGAAGGCATAGAGGGCGAGGCCGATGATCATCGACAGATTCAAGAGGCCGGCGCGCAGATTGGAAAGTCGCGTCTTGCCGAGCGCGATCTCGCCCGCCGCCAGCGTGTTCACCAGCACAGAGGCCGGCATGGCGAAGCTCATGATCTCGACATAGCTCAGCGTCAGCGCCTTGCCCTCGGGCGTGAAGCCGCCGAGCATCAGATCGATCCACCATGCGCCCAGCGTCTGCACGCAGAGCATCACCGCAATGGCGGCGAGCGTCAGCGCGCAGCAGAGCGAGGCGAGCAGGCGAGGGGCGCGCCCTTCCGTCTGGGCGCGTTGCAGCATGGGGATGAGAATGGCCGGCGCGCTCTCATTCTGCAGAAAGCACAAGGGCAGCAAGATCACCGTGACGGCGCCTCTGTAGCCGTCGGCGAGCAGCGATGCGCCCAGCACTTGCGCCATCAATATCTCGCGCGCGAAGCCGAGAATCTTGCTGGCGAGCGCGCCGAGCATCAGCAGCGCGGCCATTTTGCGCGGCGCGGCGCGCGCCGCCGGCGCCGCGCTCGTGCTCGGAAGGCTCACCGAGGGCGCGGCGCTGCGGAGGCGCTGGGTCCAGCTCATCGGCGCCGCCGAAGGTCGAAGCCGTGACGCAGGCCCGGCGCCGGGACGGAGGCGAGCGCGAGCGCCATGAAGGTCCAGAAGAGAAAGCCGGCCTCGCCCGAGCCTATGCCGGCGAGCGGCAATTGCACGAGGAAGAAGGCGCCGAATGCGCCGAGCATGACGCTTTCCGCGCGGCCGTCGTTCAGCGCGCCGACGATCGCCGAGACAGTGACCCACACCAGCGCGAAGAGGCATATGAGACCGAAGACGATTCCCATCGACTGCCAGCAGGCGATGATCATTCCATCGACCGGCTGCGAGCCGGCGACGCCCGTGTCGACCGTGGTGAAACCGGCGCCGATCAGCGAGCTGTCGGAAAGATTCCATAGAGCGGAATATTGATCGATGCGCTCGCGCGCGCTGCCGTCGCGGCTGCCTTCCGTGAAGGTCGCCAATCTCGCGCTGATCGACTCGCCGAAGGGCGTCGCGATCAAGGCGACGATCGTCGCCGCGCATAGGCCGATCATCATGACGAACGAGCGTCCGCGCGTGGCGCGGAACAAGGCGCAGAACAGCATGGCCACGACGAGCGATATCCAGGCCGTGCGATAGAGCGAAAGAAACAGCGCGAGCGCCGCGGGCGCAGTGGCGATCTGAGACAGCCAATCGCTCTTGCGAAACCACACGAGCAGCAGCCCTACGGCGGTGAAGGTCGCAAAGCCCGCGGGCGCATTCATCGTGCTGAAGACGCGCACGCTATAGGGGACGGGCTGGCCGATCGAGGTGATCGGCGCATTCTGCATCCAATAGCGATCCCAGACGGCTGGATCGACATATTGCACGACGCCGTAGACGCCGATGATCGGCAAAGCGATCGCGAACACATTGGTGACGGCGGCTAGAATTTCGTCCTTGTCGGCGGTTTCCGCGAGCAGCATGGCGTAGAGCAGGGGAGCGAACCATTTGACGGTGTCGCGCGCGGCGCTCATCCACTCGCCTTTGAACAAGGTGAGGATCATCGCGTAGACGACGCAGGCGATGACCAAGAGCAGAGGCTCCATGCGCCGCATCCGGCCCGCCGAGGTCATGAGGCCGAGCATGTGGGAAAGAGGCGCCATGAGGCAGGCCAGCGGCCCCACCAGCATCAGGCTGCTCGTGTCATAGCCGAGGCGGACGTCGACAAGCCGTCTCACGAATGGCGTGAAGAGAAACAGGAGCAGCGCGGCTCCGACATGAGCCGAGGGTCCGCGTCGCCATGTCCACCATCCGACAGCCGCGCAGGCGAGCACATAGAGCGCGCGTGCGGGCGCGCCGAGGAAAGGCCCGACAGCGCCGGCGATCAGCAATGCGCCGAGCGCTGCGGCGCATCCGATCAAATGGTCGCGCGCGCCGTGCGCCGCGTCGCGACGGAGCGCGTTCTCTGTTCTGGCGCCAGCGAGACTCGCCATCTCCGCCTCAGGCCGTTACACGCGAAAAGCGTTGCTGGAATGGCGCCTCGTCGCGCTCCGTCATGTTGACGACGAGGCCGAGCAGTCGCCCGCCGGAAGCCGTGAGCCCCTCGGTCGCCGCGAGCGCTTCCTCCGCAGAGCATCCTCCGGCGCGCGCGCAGAACAGGATCGAATCCGCCTGACGAGCCAGAAGGCGCGCGTCCAATGCATCCGCTGGCGGGCAGTCGAGCAGGACGAGTTCATAGTCGCGCGTCGCTTTCACCACGGTCTCGATGCGCTTGCCGATCTGCGGCGGCGCCGCTTTGCCGGAGGCGCCGAGAGGCAGAGCGTCGAGCATTCGCGAGGCGGTTCCCGTCACGCAGTCCCGCAGAGGCGACGTTGCGTCCAGCGCCTCGAGCAGGCCCGGGCCGTGCTCGAGGTCGAGCGCGGATTCGAAGCAGGGATTGGCGCGGTCGCATTCGACGACCAGCACGCGATGCCCCATCGTCGCCGCGAAATGCGCCAGGGCGAGAGTGAGGAATGTCTTGCCGTCGCCGCGCGCGGGCGAGGTCACGGCGATGATTCTCGAACCTTTCGCCTCGCCGATGCGCGCGCTCGAATAGATCTCGAACAACGCGCGTTGCGCAGGCTCGTCGCTCTCCGCGAGCTTGGTGAGAGCCTTCAAAGGCAGGGCGCGATCTCGACGCTCGAGCAGGCCGAAGAGCTTGCCGTGCGCGCTGCGCAAATGCGGCAGCTCGACGCAGAGCGCGTCGCCGGCGAGAGCGGCGAGCTCGGCCGAGCCGCGCAGGGTCTTGTCGAAGCGGTCGCGCAAAATCGCCGCCGTGGCTCCGAGCAGCGTGGCCAGCGTCAATCCCGCAGCGAGGAACGGCAGCTTCTTCGGGAAGTAGGGCTGATTGGGGAACTCGGCCAAGCCCACGAGGCGCGTGCTACCGTTCAGCACGCGACGATCCGCATCGAGCTCGCTGGCGCGCTTGTACAGCTCGGAATATTGGCGCCTCTTCATATCGACGCCATGCACCAGCGTCTCTATGGAGCCCTGGTCGATCATTGCGTCGCCGACCTCTGTCTTGGCGCCCTCCACTTTGGCTTTCAGCGAGGCGACGAGCGAGTTGGCGGCTTCGTAATTGCGTTTCACCGCGGCGGCGACGCCGGCGACCTCGGCGGCGAGCCGTCGCTGGGCGATGTCGCGCTCCTGCTCCAGCTCGCGCATGGCGGGATGCCGATCGCCGAGCGTGGTCCGGGCGGAAGCGAGCCGGATCTCGATCATGGTGATCTGCTGCTTGAGATCGGAAACGCTGCGGCTCGCCAGCACGGCGGGCGAGTCGGCCAAGCCCTTTCCCTTGTTCGCGGTGATCTCCTTCAACCGCGCCGACGCCTCCGCGCGCGTGGCCTCGGCGGTGGAGAGCTGCTGTGTGAGGCTGGTGAGGCGTTCGGAATCGATCAGCGCATTGGTTCCGCGCGCGAGGCCTTTCTTCCGCTTGTATTCTTGAATCTTGCCGTCGTCGTCGCGCAATTCGGTCTCGAGCCGATGGACCTCGGCCCACAGCCAATCCGCGGCGTGCTGGCGCCCGGACGACAGGTTCGCGCGCTGGTCGTCGAGGAAGGCGGCGATCAGCGCATTGGCCATCCTCTGCGCTATTTCCGGCCGAGTGGATTGGTACGAAATGCCGATGACGCGCGATCGCCCGACATTGCCGATGGAATAGCGCGTGCGGACGAACTCGACGAGCGCGTCGGAGTCTTCTCTCAGCTTGTCGCAGCCCGAGCGGCGGCCGAGCTTCTCCAGCAAGGCGCCGATCCCTTTGCTCGCGGCGCAATCCTGCAACGCCAGTTCGAGAATGCCCGGCGAGGCGATCGCCGCCTTCAGCACGCGCGACGAGCCGATGATGAGAAGCTGACTCTCCATATCGGCGGGATCGCCGGCCTTCTGCGCCCAAACGGCGGAAGAATTATTGTCGCCGGGCTCCTGCTCGGCGACGATCACCGAGCCTGTCGCCATATATTGGACCGGCAGCACCAGGAGCGCTGCGATGAATGCGCCGAGGATCGTGATGAAAATCACCACGAATATCACTTTGCGTCGCCACAGCGCGGCGAGCAGGCCGCGTCCCGGCGGGTCTGCGGCATAGCTCGTCGCGCGCCTCGGCTCCAGATCGGAAACGGTTGCGCCTAGATTGTCATAGGCCATGCGGGCGTCCAATTCGATTGCTTGCCGCGCTCGCGATCTGCGATCGTTCGGTCCACGAGATCTTTGAATTCTCGCCGAAAGCGCTCGGCCGAAAAATTCTGCGCTTGCCTTCGGCAGGCTGTGCGGGAAAACTGATCCTCTTCCGCGACAAATCTGCGTAGGCAATCGGCGATGTCCGCCGGCGTCGCATTCGCGAAGAACATTCCCGAACGCGGCTCCCTCGCGGACACCGATTCTCTCGCGCCGCCACGATCGAGCGCCAGCACCGGCGTTCCTTCCGACATGGCCTCGACCACGACGATGCCGAAATCCTCCTCGGCGGCGAAAACAAAAGCGCGCGCGGAGGCCATCAGATAGCGAAGCCGCTCATCGCTGACGAAGCCTTCGAAGGAGACATTGTCGGTTGCGATCTTGCGCAGGCGCGCGGCCTCTGGGCCGTCTCCCGCGACAATCAGCCGAAGATCTTCCAGCTCGGCGAAAGCCCTCACGATCGCTTCGACATTCTTATACGGCACGAGTCGGCTGGCGGTGAGGAAATAGGGCTGACGTGAGACCTCTCCGCCTCGGCCGAGCGAGACCGGCGGATAGATTACTTTTGCTTTCCGCCCATATGATTTCTTTATGCGTCGCGCGACGAATTGCGAATTGGCGACCAGCACGTCCGGCCCATTCGCCGTTCGCGTATCCCAGATGCGCAGGTAATGAAGCAATATGCGGGCGACGGCTCCTTTGATCCCTTTCTCGAAGCCATTGTTGCGCAAATATTGATGCTGCATGTCCCAAGCATATCGCATCGGCGAATGCACATAGGAAATGTGAATCTGATCGGGGCCCGTCAGCACGCCCTTCGCGGTGGCGAAGCTGCTGGAGATGACGAGGTCGTAGGAGGAGAGATCGAACTGCTCGATCGCCAATGGCATCAACGGCAGATACAAGCGATGATGCGTGCCGACGAAAGGAGCGTTTTGCAGAAAGCTCGTCGTCTCGCGGCCGATGCCGATCATGGCGCGATCTGCGGGTGGGAGAACATCGAAGAGCGAAAAGACATGCGCTTGCGGATAGCATTGCAAAATTTCGCCGAGGACGCGCTCGGCGCCGCCCAAGACATAGAGCCAGTCGTGCACAACCGCGACACGCATCAGAGAAATCTTCCCCTCGTGGTTCCAGGGCGCTCGTCCATGCGATCACAATCGACGAGGTAGGGCCAATTACGACTTTAAATAAATGCACTGGCGGCGAGGCCTTTCGGCGGTCCTCGAGGTGGAATGCTCCTCCGCTCGCTGCGGGCATTTGTACGATTCCGCTTACGCTCTCGTAAAGTAATTTTTTGTTAAGCATAGTTAACGTGGAAGCGCTCGACTTTTCGGCAAGAGCATCTTCGGCGGCGTAACGTGCAAACGCTCCACGTCGAAAGAGCGAGCGATCTTCGTGGATTGAAGAGCGATCGAGGTGATGCGTTTCGATCGCGTGATCGGCGGTCTCTCGCTCCGCGAGCGCCTATAGTCCGAGCAGCGCCATACGGCGCTCGCCGGCGCTGCGGCGATCCGACGTCTCTGGTCGAGACAAATGATCACGCGAATGAGGCGCGCGGATCTGTTGATGATGATCTCGCGGCGTCGACGCGCTCGGCAAGTTCGCGAGCGTGAAAGCCTAGAAACGTGGATCGCCGAGTGCATGCGGCCGCAAAGGTCGACTTGCTGATCGGTGTCGGCCCGCGCCGCTCGAGGAGGTGGGCCCCCTCTCGCGGTCGGGAGTGCGTGTCGGGCCGTGGCCACGGCGGCTGCGCCAGGCGGTTTCCGCGCGAGCTTGTGAGAAATACGCTTTTGGGGTCTAGACAAGGCCGGCGGGGCTTTCTATAAGCCCGCTCTCGGCGTCGCGAGGCGCCTAGGCCCAGGTAGCTCAGTTGGTAGAGCATGCGACTGAAAATCGCAGTGTCGGTGGTTCGATTCCGCCCCTGGGCACCACTCCCGCCTACGACGAAAACCCGCACTAGAGCCTGTTAAATCAACGGGTTGGCGCGCACTAGCCATGCCATGCAGGGCCTGCGGTGCGGCCGCTTCGGGAGAAAATCCGGTCCAATCTCGATCTCACCGGGGTTCTGCGCCGACATCGCGGCCATATGATCGAGAAGCGACGTCATCGCTAGGCCGTTCCGAGCGGCGGCCGGCCCGCGCTTCGTCATCGCTGCTCTCGCTCCCGAGGCCTCCCGGTATGGGGAGGTCTGCGGCCTAGAATGACGAGATCCGCTGCTCGAAATCCGCATCGACGCGATATCGAGAGTCCGACGCGGGTCGGGACAATGTCTCTTTGAATGTCGACGCATTTCCCGATCGCGCCTTCGAAGGAAGAGTGACGCAGATAGTGGATGCGCCGGCGGAGCGAGGTGGAAGCAAAATCGTCGTCACCACGTCGAATCCCGATCTCGCGCTGACGCCGGGCAAGACGGCGAAGGGCGGAAGACGCTGCGCCTTCGAGCATCGTCGCAGCCACGAAGATCAGCGGCCCGCTTCGGCGGCGTCGGCTGCCAGCCATTCCCGCCATATGGCGAGCAGCACGGCGAGAATCAGTGGGCCGAGGAATAGTCCGACGAAGCCGAAGGCGAGCAGGCCGCCCATCACGCCGAGGAAGACGACGACGAGAGGGATATCGGCCGCGTTGCTGATGAGGAGAGGCTTGAGAATATTGTCGGTCGGGTTGACGATGAGCGCGCCCCAGGCGAGCAGCCCCAGGCCTGCGCCGATCTGATCGGTGAGAAGAAGCCAGACGCCGAGCGGCGCCCAGATCGCCACTGTTCCGACGAAGGGGATGAGCGCAGCCAGGGCTGTCAGCACGCCGAGCAGAACGGGCGGTCCGGCGCTGAGGAACGCATAGCCGACGCCGGCAATGAAGCCCTGCGCCATCGCGCTGATGATCAGGCCCGACACGACCGCATTCGACGTGGTCTCGACGGCTCGGAAATATTGATCCGCCGTCTCCCCGACGACTCGACGGAGCCCGACGCGAATTTGCTCGAGCATGAGGTCGCCGTCGCGGTAGAAGAAGAACAGCGCGATCGCCATGACGCCGAATTGCGCAATGCTGCGGCCGACCGCGCCGACGACCCCGGCGAGCTGGCGCATCCAGGGCTCCAGCCATTCGTTGATCTGCTGCTTACGAAATTCCGGATTGTTCACGAGATCGTTCAGCGTGGGGCCGATCACCGGGAGGCGCTTGATCGCGTTGGGCAGGACCAGCGGCTCGTCCGCATATTTGGTCGAGATGTCGCGATAGGCGGCGACCGCCTCGCTCTGCAGATCGATCAGCAGCACCGACACCGGAACGACGATGAGGACGATCAGCAGGATCGTCGTGACCGCGGCGGCGAGATTGCGCCGCTGTCCGCAGAGGCGAAGGCAGCGGCGATAGGCGGCGTCCGTGGCATGAGCGAGAATGGCGGCCCAGACGAGCGGCGCCCAGAAGGGGCTGATGACGAGGACGCCGAGCCCGATCATTCCGGCGAGCAGGATGAGGCCGAATATCTGTCGATTCTGCATGTCGGCCTCCGGCTGCGTTCGGGCTTTTCGGCGCGCGCCGAGCAGTCGGATATCTCGCGCGGCTTCGGGTCCGCGCCAATCATATATGGATGCGAGCGCGCCTCACATAGCCATGCGCCGCATATCGGCCCCGCGTGAGGGAAAATCGCTCGCGGCGGGTTCGTATCCTGCCGCCCCTCGAGCGAGGGGCGGCAGCTTTTCCACTCTGGTTCCCTGGGAGCATCATGGAGTCAGAGCAGGCTCGCTCTTGCGAGTTCCGTCGAGCGCGTCAGTCGATGATCGCCTTCACGCCGTCTTCGCCCAGCAGACGTTTCATGTTCAGCAAAATCTGCGCGGTCACGCCGAACACGGCGAGCGCCATCCAGCCGAAGAACACGAAGCCCCAGTGCAGCGGAGCGACGAACAGCTCCTCCATGAACCAGAAGGTGTGGCCCCACTCGTTCAGCCCGACATTGGGAATGATCATGAACGGACCGATCGTCAGGATCAGAAAGGCCAGCGAATAGCCCTTGGAGAAATAGGGCAACCGGGTCTTGGCGTAGAAGAACGAGCCGACGCCCACGATCGAGTAGATGGGATAGCTCAGATAGAACTCGATGATATGGCTCGGCGTGAAGTCGGTGTCGCGGATCACCGTCATGTGCCAAGTGCCGTCTTGTTCAGTAAAGAAGCTCGCGCCGAAGTAGATCGCTATGCCGTAAACGACCAGCCATTGCGCGAGGCAGACCCAGCGCCGCAATTCTTCGCGCGTGCTCAGCGCGTCCATGTCGCGCGTGCGCGTCTTCCACAGATAACCGGCGAGGCCGAGGCCAGTGACCAGCTCCAGCGGAATCTCGGTCCAGAGCATCGTCAGCCAATAGGTCTGGAATTCTGGGGCGAAGGAGTCGAGACCGGCGCGCCATCCGTAAATCTGCTCATAGATGCGAATGAACAGATAGAAGGTGACGAGCCCGCCGGCGGCGATCCACATAGGCTTCAGATCGACGATAACGACGTCTGTACTGTCGGCCGCGCCGGTTTTTCCGGCTGCTTCTGTCGTTAGACTCATGTTTCTCTCCTCGAGATTGGCTTCGCATCACGGTTTTGCAAAGCCTCGCTCAAAGGGATAAGAGCAGTATTCTCAAAGACAAAGTGCATATTGTTCATTGCGCTATGACGAAAATTCAAGTGCCGGCGACGTTTTTCGACGTCGAAAGCGCGGCCGTCACTCATATCAAAAAAGGAAGCGCCTCCGCCTGTGGAGCGCGAAGCCAAGGACGTCGGCGGGGGAGGCGCGCCTCAGTGGCTTTCGTCGGGCGGGCCGGGGAGCGGCAGGATTTCTATGCCCTCCTCGAGCAGCGCCTTGGCTTCCTCGAAGCTGGCGCGTCCGCGAATGGGGCGGTTCTCGGCCTCGCCATCCTGCATCCGCCGCGCCTCGTTCGGGAAGCGGTCACCGACGTCTTCCGTCGCGGCGACGACCTTTTGGCGCAGCTCCTGGATCATCGCCCGCAGCGCCGCATGGCGCTCGTCGAGCAGAGCGGGGACGCCCGCCTCGTCCTCACGCGCTCGGGACGAGCGGCGGGCCACATTCGGCGCCATGATCGCCTTGGCGACCTGGGTCGAATGGCAGAAGGGGCAGCTGACCGCGCCTTGCGCGGCCTGCGCGTCATAGGCTTCGCTATCGCGAAACCAGCTTTCGAATTCGTGTCCTTCCGAGCAGATCAGCCGGTAGAGAATCACGGCGCCGGCTCGCCCGTGGCGAGCAGCGGATCGAGCTCGCCGGCGCCGTCCAGAGCATAGAGATCGTCGCAGCCGCCGATCGGACGGCCGTCGATGAAAATCTGCGGCACTGTGGTCCGGCCCTCGGCCAGCCGGCTCATCTCGGCGCGCTTCTGCGCGTCGCCGTCGACGGCGATCTCTTCATAAGCGGCGCCTTTGATGTCGAGCAGCTGCTTGGCGGCGCGGCAATAGGGGCAGGTTCTCGTGGTGTAGATGACGATCTGCGGCATGACGGTTCCGTGACCTTTCGCGCGCTCTTATAAGCGCTTCCAGCGCATGGCTGCAACGGAGGCCTTTGCTTCAGCTCTGGCCGACGACGCGAGCGTAGACCAGCACGTCGACGCGCGTCGCCCGCGCCCGCAGCAAGACGCGGGCCGCGGCGTTGGCCGTCGCGCCAGAGGTCAGCACATCGTCGACGAGCACGATGTTGCGGCCTTCGATCTGAGGCTTTTTCTCCTCGCGCAGGCGGAAGGCGCCCTGCATGTTCGCTGAGCGCTGGCCGCGCGTCAGCCCCACTTGCGGCGGCGTCGGCTTCACGCGCTCCAGCGCCAGAGCCTCTACCGGAACGGCGCTCTCCCGCGCGATCACATGGGCGAGCGCCGCCGATTGGTTGAAGCGCCGCGACAGCAGGCGCATTCGGTGCAGGGGAATGGGAACCAGCAGATCGGCGTCGGAGAGAATCTCGGCGCCAGCGCGCGCCATCCAGCGGCCGAGCGGCTCGGCGAGCTCCAGGCGATCATAATATTTCAGTCTGTGGGCGAGGCTGCGCGCGCGGTCGCTGTCATAACGCACGACCGCGCGCGCCCGCGTGAAGACGGGCGGATCGGCGGCGGCCTCCAGCGAGATCATGCCGGGGCCGAAATCGCGCTCGAAGGGCGTTCCCAGCCGCTCGCAATAGGGCTGCTCGATAAAGCCCATCTCGCCCCAGCAGCGCGGGCAGAGCGCGCCATGGCTCGCCACCGCTCTGCGGCAGACGAGGCAGACGGGCGGATAGACGATATCGAGCAGGCGCGCGCCTATGCTGCCGATGAGGCCGGCGGCGCGCCCGAGCATGGCTCAGACCTCGACCTGACCGCCGAGCTCGACGACGCGGCCCGAGGGGATTTGGAAGAATTCCGTCGCCGGCAGCGCGTTGCGGTGCATGAATTGGAAGATGTGGATCCGCAGCCGTCGCCAGCGCGAGCGCCCGAGCGGCGTCACGGTGAGCCGGCCGACGAAGAAGGAGGTGTTCATCATATTGAATGTCAGCGGGCTCGATATGGTGTCGAGCATCAAGGCGCAGGGAATATTGGGCTGCTCCATGAAGCCGTAGTTCAGCTCCATCGCGTAGAAATGATCGTCGAGCGACACAGTCTCGACGCGCCGCGCGCGATCGACGCGCGGCGTGTTGGCGGTGGCCACATGCAGCAGCACGATATGCTGATGCAGGACCTTATTGTGCTTGAGATTATGCAGCAGCGCGACCGGCACGACATCGGTGCGGCTGGTCAGATAGACGGCGACGCCATCTACGCGCGGCTTGCCGTGGAACTTCGCGACGAAATCGGCGATCGGAAACGTGTCGCGCTCGAGCGCCTTGCGCATGGCCTCGAAGCCCTCGCTCCAGCAGCTCATCAGGAAGAAGAGGATGGCGGCGACGACGAGAGGAATCCAGCCGCCTTCGAAGAATTTGATGAGATTGGCGGCGACGAAGGAGACGTCCACGACGAGAAACATTCCGCCGACGGCGATCGAGAGCGGCAGGCTCCAGCGCCAGATGGAGCGCATGGCGATGAACATCAGCGCCGTCGTCAGCAGCATGGTCAGCGAGACCGCGATGCCGAAGGCGGCGGCGAGGTTTTCCGAGGAGCGAAACGTGATGGTCAGAACGAGCGTCAGCGCCATCAGCGTCCAATTGACGAAGCCGACATAGATCTGGCCATAGCTCTGCGCCGATGTCTGCGTGATGGCGAGGCGCGGCGACAGGCCGAGCTGGATCGCCTGCCGCGCCATGGAGAAAGCGCCGGTGACGATCGCCTGGCTCGCTATGACGGTGGCGAGCGTCGCCAGCGCGACCAGCGGCAATTGCAGCGGGGCGGGGCAGAGATCGAAGAAAGGATTCTCCGTCACGGAGCCCTCGACGAGCAGCGCCGTCTGGCCCGCGTAGACGAGGACGAGCGACGGCAGCACCAGCCCGTACCAAGCGAGGCGAATAGGGCGCCGCCCGAAATGGCCCATATCCGCATAGAGCGCCTCGGCGCCGGTGGCGCAGAGGAACACGGCGCCGAGCAGCAGAAATCCTTCGAACCCATGGGTGAAGAGATAATGCAGCCCGACGCGTGGATCGACAGCGGAAAGAACGCTCGGATGCGCGATGACGCCGCGCGCGCCGAGGACCGCTATCGAGACGAACCATAGCGCCATCACCGGGCCGAAGAGGCGCGAGATGCGCTCAGTGCCCTGTGGCTGCAAGGCGAACAGGCCGATGAGCACGACGACGGAGAGTGGAACCACATAGGGCGCGAGCGCGGGCAGGGGCGCCTTCAGCCCCTCGAGCGCGCTCAGCACGGAGATCGCCGGCGTGATCGCGCCATCGCCGAACAGCAGCGCCGCGCCCAGCATGCCGATCGCGATGATCGCCGGATGGCGCCCATGCTTCATGCCGAGCAGCGACATCAGCGCGAGTATGCCGCCTTCGCCGTCATTGTCGGCGCGCATGATGACGGCGACATATTTGACCGAGGTGACGATGATCAATGTCCAGACGATCAGCGACAACATGCCGAGCGCCGTCTCGGCGCTCACATGCCCGCCGGACCAGTCGAGCGCCGTCTTGATCGTATAGAGCGGGCTGGTGCCGATGTCGCCGAAGACGACGCCGAGGGCGCCCAGCATCAGAGCCTTCACGCCGTTCTCGCCGGCGTGCGCAGTCGAATTCGCCATAAAAACTTGCCTCACGCCTCTTCGGCGGCCAGATTTTCGTCTTCGAACAGGCCCGTCGGCAGTCCGTCTATGCTCTGCCGGTTCTTCTCGCGGCGATAGGCGTCGAGCGCATCTTCACCCTTGGAGGCGGCCCAGCGGTCGAGCCCGTCGCGCTCGCCGGCGTAATCATACAGCGGCACGGCGAAGCCGCAGGAAGTCTGCACCGATTCCACATCGAGCAGGATCATTTGTCGCGCGCCCGGCGGCTCCGCGCCGCCGAAGGCGGAGCGCAGCAGCCGCGCATAATCCTCGCCGCCGCGCGCCAGCGCCCGGCCGCGGCCATAGAGGCGCAGGATCAGCGGCGCGCCGTCGAGCGCGCAGAACATGAAAGTGAGGCGCCCGTCCGCGCGCATATGCGCGGCCGTCTCATTGCCGCTGCCGGTGCGATCGATATAGACGGCCGTGCGCTCGTCGATAAGGCGCAGCGTGTCGGCGCTCTTGGGCGAGACATTTACGCGCGAGGTGGGAGCGGCGGAGGCGACGAAGAAGAGCCTCTGCTTCTCGATGAAGTCGCGATGCTGCGGCTCGATCGATGCGAAGAATTTGCTCATGACGCGCGATTCCGGTGCTTGCCCCGCGTCAGCCTAGCAGGCCGGCGTTTTTGGGGGCAAGCGGATTATCCTGCAGCGCGGCGGCGTCCGGCGTGTCCGGCGCCGGTATGCCCGCGACGGCGGCGTAGAGCTTTTCGACGAAGGACGGGTCCAAATCCTTGACGATGAAGACGAGGCGTGTGCGCCGATCGGCGTCCGGCCAGGCGGCGAGGCGATGCGGCGGATGGAAGACATGCTGCACGCCATGCACGGCCACGGGCCGTTCGCGATCGTCGGTGAGGCCAACGATTCCCTTCACGCGCAAGAGATGCGGACCATGCGCCTGCCGCAAGATCTCGACGAACATGTCGAAAGCCTGCGGGCTGAGCGGCGCGTCGCTCGTGATGCAAAAGGCGCGAATATGCGCGTCGTGGCGATTCACGTCCTGATGCGCATGGCCGTGGTGGTGGTCATGATCGTGATGATGGTGATCGTGATGATGGTGATGCGCTTCATGCGCCGCCGCGACCGCCTCGTCATTGAGCCATTTGGCGACCTGCGGAATCTTGCCGGAGGCGTCATAGAGACCGCAGTCGAGCAGAGCGGCGGGGCTCGCCTCTCCCGTCGCGGCGATGAGCCGGCGCGCCGCCGGATTGAGCCGAGCGAGGCGCTGGTCGAGCGCCTCGAGACGGGAGGCGCCCTCGGGAAGGTCAGTCTTGGTGATGACCAGCCGATCGGCGACGGCGGCCTGCTTCACCGCCTCCTCATGCGCGTCCAGCGTCGCGGCGCCATTCACGGCGTCGACCAGCGAGACGACGCCGTCCAGCCGATAGCGCAGCGCGAGATAGGGATGCGACATGATGGTGTGGAGAATGGGCGCCGGATCGGCGAGCCCGGTCGTCTCCAGCACGACGCGGCGGAAGGGGCGGATGCGGCCATTGTCGAGCTTGCGCAGCGCATCCTCGAGCGCGGCGACGAGATCGCCGCGGATCGAGCAGCAGATGCAGCCCGAGCTCATGACGATCATGTCGCCTTCGACATTCTCGACCAGCAGATGATCTATGCCGACCTCGCCGAACTCATTGATGAGCACCAGAGTGTCGGCGAGCTCGGGCGAGGCGAGCAGGCGGTTGAGCAGGGTTGTCTTGCCGGCGCCGAGAAAGCCGGTGAGGATCGTCAGCGGAATGGGCGGCGGTGGACGACGCGGCTCGGAACGCTCGGTCATTGTCGAATCATTGCTCATTGTCTGGGCGCGGCGGCGCATGATCGCCGATCGCATGCTTGTCATTCTTGGCGGAGACGTTCTTGCCAGGCGTCTTCGCCGCGGCCTTGGCGGCCGGAGCCTTCGCCGGCGCTTTGGCGGCGACATTCTTACCCTGGATGGGCTTGCCCTGACCAGACTTGGCGGGCGCGGGCTTCGCCGCCTTCGCGGGCTTTTCCGTCGCATCCGTCTCGATGGCGGCTTCCTGCGGCGGCGTCTTCGCCTTGGCTGTCTTTTCCTTGGTCGCCTTTTCTTTGGCCGGCGCATGCGCGGCCTTTACCGCCGCCTTGCGGCTGTGGCGCATGGAGAGCGCGTCTGGCGCCGGGCGGCTTATCGGCGAGGCGGCGGCGGCCGGCGGCTCATGGGCGTAGGCGGTGACAGTCGAGGGCGAGCCGACCGGCGTGCCAGGATCGCGCACCCCGGCGACCGGACCCTCATAGCCAGGAGCGCGGCCGAGATGCACCGGTGTCGGCTCGAAGCGCGCGCGGGG
The DNA here is from genome assembly GCF_004366495.1 of Methylosinus sp. sav-2. Classification (NCBI taxonomy): domain Bacteria; kingdom Pseudomonadati; phylum Pseudomonadota; class Alphaproteobacteria; order Hyphomicrobiales; family Methylocystaceae; genus Methylosinus; species Methylosinus sp. sav-2. Next base: position 91,560 of record NZ_SOEJ01000005.1, on the reverse strand, counting down.
CAGGGCGGCGATGGTCTTGACGTTGACCTGATCGGTCGAGCCGTTCTCGCGCGGAATGGCGACATTCATATCCTCGACCTCGGCCATATATTCGGCGTTGGCCTTGCCGCGATGGCGGCAGACGCTGTCGCGCATGTCCGGCGCCTGGCCGACGCCGAAGGTCGGCAAAGAGGCGACCGAGCCCGAGGGCGAGCCGGTCATGAAGGCGCGGTCGAGCAGCGAGGCGGCCTTGGCCGTGCGGGCGGCCGCCGTGGGCGCGCCCAGAACCACGGCAATGAGCTTCTGCCCGCCATGGGTGGCGCTGGCCACCAGATTATAGCCGGCGGGGCAGGTGAAGCCGGTCTTCATGCCGTCCGCGCCCGGATAGCGGCCGAGCAGGCCGTTATGGGTCGGGTGGATCTGCCGGCCGAGCTGCATCGCGCCAATGTTGAAAAAGCCCGAGGATTCGGGAAATTCCGTCAGCAGCGCGCGGCCGAGAATGGCGAGATCGCGCGCCGAGGTCACTTGCCGGTCGTCCGGCAGACCGTTGGGATTGGCCCAATAGGACTCGCGCATGCCGAGCTTGGCCGAGGCGCGGTTCATCTCATCGGCGAAAGCCTCCACCGAGCCGGAGACGCCCTCCGCTATGGTGACGGCTATGTCATTGGCGGATTTGACCATCAGCATGACCAGCGCATTGCGCAGCGTCACCTCCGAGCCGACCGGAAAGCCCATTTTCGACGGCGCCATGGAGAGCGCGCGGGGCGAGACGATCATCGGCGTGTCATATTGAATGCGGCCGGAACGCACCGCGTCCAGCGCCACATAGACGGTCATCAGCTTGGTCAGCGAGGCGGGATACCAGCTCTGGGTCGCCTGCTCCTGCGCCAGAACCTGCCCGCTGGAGACATCGATGACGACGGAGGGGGCCGCCGACGCCGTCGACGCTGCGACAATGGCGGCTGCGACGAAAAAGCTGCGTAGGGTCGGTTTCACGCTCATGTTCATCCGATCGGCCTCGACCTCGGCCGTTTTGCGGCCGCGCGTTCGATTCGAGACATAGTCTCGCTCCAAGGACGGCCCGAATATGGGCCGAATGTGGCGTAAACGCGCTCTGCGCCGTTTCGGGACGCCGAAAAGCGCCGTTATGGACAACGGTTAGTACGCCCGGACGATCAAAATTCGTTCCAACTTCCGGCGAGCCGGCGTAGGCTCGGCCGGCCATTTCGCAATTTTGCGGCCGCCGTGTGCTCGGCTAGCTGGGCCGCCAATTCTGGTTGGGCAGAATGAAAAGCTTATATTGGTCGTAATAATTCAATCTGGATGCGACCAATAGGCGCGCGAGGTTTCGTCGTCCGCTGAGCCGCCCGCCGAAGCGGTCAATGGAAGTTGAAGGTCTGCTCGAAATCACGGCAGTCGGTGTCCATGTCGAAGGGCGGCGGCGGCAGCTTCAGCGCGGTGATCATGCCCGCCGCGACCAGCGCTCGGGCGTTATTGTCGTAGTTCGAGAAAGTGGCTCTGGTGACGCGGCCTCTGAAATCGACATGGAATTTGATGGTCACTGTTCCGCGTCCCAGATTCAGCTTCGGCGCGCGTTCGCGGAGCTGCTGGGTGACGGTCTGTATCCAGACCTTGTTTTCCGGGATCGCCATGCAGGCGGCGAGCGTCGGCCGCTCCGAGGGGCCGAAAAGAAATTGTGCGAAGGCCGCCGGCGACACGCCGATCAGACAAAATACGATGATTGCTCGAAACATGATGCGTGGCCTCCGGTCCGCCGGGCTCATGGATAGTAGAAGCTCTGCGAGAATAAGTGGCACTTGCCGCCGGCCGCCTTGCGGGCCGAGGCCGGTGGCGGCGGCAATTTGAGCGAGGAAATCGTGCTCAAGGCGAGGAGCGCCTGTTCGTTATTGCTGGCTTTCACGACATTCGCATCGGCCACTCGGCCGGCGGCGTCGACGCAGAAATGCACGGTCACAGACCCATGCCCGAGCCAGAGGCGCGAGGTGTGCTCTTTGGCCTGACGGGCGATCGTCCTCTTCCACTGCTCATATTCCACCTGGGCGGCGTCCCGCGCGGGGTCTGCCGTTCCGCCGAGCCCGTCGAAAATCGATTGCGCCACAACCGGCTGGGAGAGCGCGAGCAGACAAGCCATAAAAATCGTCGCCGCTTTCATCAATTCGGTCCTCGAACGAAACATAGCGCCTGGAAATTCGCCGCCCGCGCCTTGTGATCTATGAATATCCGAACGCGTAGCGCGGTCAATAAGGTGAGTGATTTCGTCGAGCGCTGGCCGGTTTTCCTGTTATTCGTTTCGGTCTTTTCTTGCGGCGCCGAGCGCGCCTCGCGGTGGGGCGACGCGATTGAGGGCAGTGATCGACAAAAACCCGCCGATCCAGGCGCCGAGCGCGGCAAACAGCACATAGGCCCAGTTGGACGTGTAGCTGATGACCGCGAAAGCGGAGAGGAGATACCACACGCTGCTCCAGCTCGCGGCGGCGACGCGACGGCGTTCGGAAACCGCAGCGTTGAAGAACACATAGACGGCGTCGGTCACGGCGGTCGACAGGGCGACGCCCGCGGCGATGGCGGGGTCGAAAGGCGGAATGTCCATTGCTGCGGTCTCCGATTGGCGTCGTGTCCAATCGGCTCTAGATGGCGCGAATTCGATGCTGACGAAGGGGTTTCTTTGCGGGCGAATCGTTAATCTTCTCCGAGCAGCCACCAGAGATCTGATCCGCTAATCTCACCCGCATCATGCTGCTCGAAGAGCTTTCGGGCTGGCTCGTCCAAATTGCTCGTTGCTCGGCGGAATTTCTCCCGCCGTTCTATAAATTCTATGTGATCCCACAGATAGGCGGGCGAAACTTCACCGGTGTCGAGCCGCGCTAGCAGGCTTTGGAATTCCGCTTTGACTTGCGGGCTTTGGACACCCAAAAAATCGGCGCGTTTCAGCAGCGCGACACGTTCCTTGCCGCTCGGCGGCCGGGTCAGGGCTCTCTTCCTGGGCGCGCTCATCGGCCGCCATTCGAGGCTCGCCCGCGCTAATAAGCACGAGCGATCAATATCTCCTCCACCGCCGGCCGGCCGGTGAAGACACAAACGCCCGTCGGCGCGCTCTGCTGGAGCGGAATATTGCGCAGCGTCAGCTTCAACGCCTTCAGCCGCGTCTCCACCTCCTCGAGCTCCGCGCCGGTCGGCCGCGCCCAGGGCGCGCGCACCCAGCCCTTGAAGGCCGCCGCGGCCTCGTCGTCCTCCGCCGCCTTGCCGAAATAATCGGCGATCTCGGCGAAGCGCGTCAGATCGGAGCGGATATTCGCCTCGAGTCGCGCCTTGGCCTCGGCGAACAGCGCCGCCTGGATTTCCGCCAGCAGGGCAGGGACCGCGCCCACGAATTCCGCGCGGGGCGTCGCCGTCGAGACGATCTTGTCGCCGTCGCGCAGGCGGTCGCGGCGGATCAGCGTCACAACGTCATTGGCGGCGTCGCGTGGGCCGATCTCGAGGATGATCGGCGCGCCGCGGCGCACCCAGTCCCAGCGCTTATTGGCGGCGCGCGCCGGCTTCTTGTCGACGATCGCGCGCAATGGCGCGCCCAGCGCGAAAACCCCGTCCAGCTCGGCTTTCAGCCTGTCGCAGAAGGCGAGCACCTCGGCGTCCTCGGGCTTCTCGCGCAGCATGGGCACGATCACCACCTGACGCGGGGCGATGGCCGGCGGAAGGCGCAGCCCGTCATCGTCGCCATGGGTCATGATCACGCCGCCGATGAGCCGCGTCGAGACGCCCCAGCTCGTCGTGTGGCAATATTCCAGCTCGCCGCTCGCGCTCTGGAAGCGGATGTTCTGCGCGTGAGCGAAATTGGTTCCGAGATAATGCGAGGTGCCGGCCTGCAGCGCCTTGCCGTCCTGCATCATCGCCTCGATGGAATAAGTGTTCACGGCGCCGGGGAAGCGCTCATTCTCCGGCTTCTCGCCGGCGACCACGGGCACGGCCAGCACATCCTCGACGATTTGCCGATAGACCTCGAGCATTTTGCGGGTTTCTTCCCGCGCGTCGGCCTCGTCGGCATGGGCGGTGTGGCCCTCCTGCCAGAGGAATTCGCTCGTCCGCAAGAAGAGCCGCGTGCGCATTTCCCAGCGCACGACATTGGCCCATTGATTGATGAGCACGGGCAGGTCGCGATGCGAGGAGACCCAGCGGCGGAAGGCGTCGCCGATGATCGTCTCCGAAGTCGGCCGCACGATCAGCGGCTCCTCGAGCTTGGAGTCGGGATCGACGACGAGCTTGCCGTCCACCGCCTTCAGCCGGTGATGGGTGACGACCGCCATCTCCTTGGCGAAGCCTTCGACATGGCTCGCCTCCTGAGCGATGAAGCTCATGGGGATGAACAGCGGGAAATAGCAATTGTCGTGGCCGGTCTCTTTTATGCGCCGGTCGAGCGCGCCCTGGATCAGCTCCCAGACGCCATAGCCCCAGGGCTTGATGATCATGCAGCCGCGCACCGGGCTCGTCTCAGCCATATCGGCCTCGGCGACGATGGCCTGATACCATTGCGCGAAATTCTCTTCTCTCGTGACCGACAGAGCGCGTTTCATCTTTGCCCTTGGGGATTCGATTCCGATGTTCGAGCGCAGAGATAGCCCAAGCCCGCCGTCATGGCGAGCGAGGCCGCGCTTTTCGGCCGCGGCGCGGTGCAGGGGTCGAGCAGGGGCGTTGCCTTGCGCGGGCGTTCCGGTCGAAACTCCGCCCCGTCGGACATGGGTCCGAGGAGGGCGCGTTGGTCTATCCATTGGGCATGATCGGCGTTGGGATAGGGCTCGCCTATCTCGCCGCCTTTGCGGCGGGCGGCCTCCTCGATCGCCTCGGCTTTCCGCTTCCGTCGTCGGCCGGGCGGATTTCGCGCATAGACGGGCTGCGCGGGCTGCTGGCCCTCTCCGTGATGATGCATCATTTCGTGATCTGGATGCAGGCCACGCGGCTCGGCGGAACCTGGGAGCGGCCGACCATTCTGTTTCTTGAAAATCTCGGCGGCGGCAGCGTGTCGATATTTTTCATGATCACAGGGTTTCTATTCCATCGCAATACGCTGGAAGGATTTCATATTTCCAGAATAGCAGCGTTATGGGTCGGCCGTTTCTTCCGTCTGACGCCGCTGGTCGCCGCTTCCGTCGTGGCGACAGGCCTGATTATTCTATGGACGCAAGAATATTCCATTCGGCCGGAAACGGTTTTCACGCCGCTGCTCACATGGGTGGCGGCCCTCGGCCAGCCTCCGCTTCTCGGCCATGCCGATAGCGGCCGCATCGACGCTTATGTGCTGTGGTCGCTGAAATATGAGTGGGCGTTCTATCTTTTCGGCGTTCCGCTGATGGCGATCGCCTATGACCTTCTCCGCGGCAAGGCGCCGACTGCGGCGCTTCCGCTGGCGCTCGTCATCGGCAGTCTGGCGGCGACGCGTTTCGTCGCTCTCGATTGGCTCGCGTTTCCGCCCTTGTTCGCGATGGGGATGCTGGCCAGCGAGGCGGCGAAGCTCGACGAGGCGCGGATCTGGTCGTCCTCGCGCGGTGGAATGCTCACGGCCACGATATGCCTGCTCGCGGCCTTGGCTTGCGCTCCCAAGCCTTATGGGACGCCATGGGATTTTCTGCTCGGACTCTTCTTCGCCTCTGTCGCCTGCGGCAACGATATCTTCGGCCTTTTGCGGAGGCGCGCGCTTCTGGCGCTCGGAGAATGCTCTTATGGAATATATTTATTCCATGGCAATGTTCTCTTTGTTCTCTTCTACTTCGGCGCGCCCTCGCTCGCGGCGCTGGACACGGCCAGCCTGCCGCTGCTTCTGCCATTGGTCGCGATTATCGTCGTGGCGGTAACGGCGACGATCTTCGTCACGATCGAGAAGCCGGGGAGCGCTTACGGTCGAGCATTCGTCGCTCGATTTTCTTCTGCGCCCCCGGCGCCGTCGGAGGATAAAGTGGTCGGATGAAGCTTCGCCGACGCTCAGCCGCCGGCGAGAGGCTTCAGCGCTTGTAGCTTCGAATGGAGTTCTAAGATCAATTTCTCATTGTTCTGAATAAATTCAGGCGAGAGCATCAGCTGCTCCCGCAATGAGCGAGGCTCCACGAAACGGCTCGCGCTGTCCAAATTCACTTCCTTTTCCGGGTCGCGGTCGAGAATGAGACGATAGCCCCAAAGCAAGTGATCTTTTGTCAACGACATGCGCGGCCTCCGATTTTTTCTATCCGACCTTTTTTAGATTTGTGCAGCGCACAAGGTCAACCGCCTTTTTCCCTATCGCGGCCCGCTGTCCGGGCGCGCTTTCGTCCGTGGCCGCGCGCGCATCCTTCGACCGTGCGATGAATTCGCCGCGCCAAGCCTTTAGGTATATAGTTCCTCGCGCGTCCCATTCGGTCCTTCGAGGGCGCGAAGAGGGAGTTTGGGCGCGACGTGATCGACAAGCTGGAATTCTTCATCACTGTCGCCAAGGAGCGGAGCTTTTCCCGCGCGGCGGAGCTCTGCGGGGTGACGCAGCCGACGCTCTCGGCCGGGATCAAGCAGCTCGAGGACAGTCTCGGCGTCCTGCTCGTCAATCGCTCCTCCCGCTTCCACAGCCTCACCGCCGAGGGCGAGCGGGTGCTGGAATGGGCCAAGCGCATCGTGGCCGACGCGCGCGCCATGCGGCAGGAGGTGCGCACGCTGAAGGAGGGGCTCGGCGGCCAGCTCAAGATCGCCTCCATCCCCACGGCGCTGACCATGATTCCCGCGCTGACGACGCCCTTTCGCGAGAAGCACCCCGGCGTGCGCCTCACCATTCTCACCAGCTCCTCGACCGAGATCTTGTCCATGCTGGACAATCTCGAGATCGACGCCGGCCTCACCTATCTCGACAATGAGCCGCTGGGGCGGGTGCGGACCGTTCCGCTCTTTTCGGAGCGCTATCGGCTGCTGACTGCGGCCGACAATCCGCTCGGCAATCGGGACAAGGTGACCTGGGCCGATGTCGGCCGAATCCCTCTCTGCCTGCTGACGCCGGACATGCAGAATCGCCGCATCGTCGAGCGGCTGATCCGCGACGCCGGCGGCGAGCCCGAGCCCGCGCTCGAATCGAATTCGGTCATCGTGCTCTTCGCCCATGTGAAGACAGGACGTTGGGCCACCATCCTACCCGAAAAGCTGGTCGACTCGCTGCGAGTCGCCGCCCCCTTGCGCTCTATTCCGATCGTCGAGCCGGAGGCCGTCCACGAGATCGGATTGGTCGTTCCGCTGCGCGAGCCGACCATCCCGCAAGTGGCCGCGCTCGTCGCCGAGGCGAAGAAGCTCGCAAAGAATCCGCTAGTTGGCGATCTATAGGATTCGCCTATCATGTAACCGTTCCAGATTATTGATCCCGCCGACTTTTTGGCGCACTGTTGGGGCAATTACCTAAAATGGGCGGCTGTCGCTCAGAAAGGCCCGCTCTCTAAGAACGGGCTCGCTCGATAAGAACGGGGAAGAAATGTCTGGCGCTGTTCCGTGGAACGAGGCGCGGGCGCAGGAGATCATCGACGCTCATCTCGGGCTCGAGGGTCCTGCCCTGCCTATCTTGCATGCTATCCAGGAAGAATTCGGCTATGTGCCCGAGGCTGTCGTGCCGCAGATGGCGCAATCGCTGAACATCTCCCGGGCCGAGATGCATGGCGTCGTCACTTTCTATCACGACTTCCGCCATGCGCCGGCCGGCCGCCATGTGCTGAAGCTGTGCCGGGCGGAGTCCTGTCAGTCCATGGGGTCGGAGAAGATCGCCAAGGACTTCCTCGAGCGCATCAAGCTCGAATGGGGCGGGACCGCCAATGACGGCTCGCTGACCGTCGAGGCGGTCTATTGCCTCGGCCTCTGCGCTCACAGCCCCGGCGCTCTCTACGACGGCGAGCCGATCGGCCGCGTCGATGGGGAGATTCTGGACGAGCTGGCGTCGGAGGCGCAAAAATCATGACCAAGATTTATGTGCCCCGCGACATGGCCGCGCTGGCCGTCGGCGCCAAGCGCGTCCTCGCCGCCATAGAGAAAGAGGCCTCCGCGCGCGGCGAGACCATTCAGATCATTCGCAACGGCTCGCGCGGCCTGCTCTGGCTCGAGCCTCTGGTCGAGGTCGAGACGCCGGAAGGCCGCATCGGCTACGGCAATGTGAAGCCCTCGGATGTTCCTTCGCTGTTCGATGCGGGATTCCTGAAGGGCGGCGCGCATCCGCTCTCCATCGGCAAGGTCGAGGATCATCCTTATTGGGCCAAGCAGACGCGCGTGACCTTCGAGCGCGTCGGAATCATCGATCCGGTGAATCTCGATGATTACGTCGCTCATGGCGGCGGGCAGGGGCTCGCCAAGGCCTTCGAGATCGGTCCGGCCAAGGTCATAGAGGAAGTCACCAAGTCCGGCCTGCGCGGCCGCGGCGGCGCGGGCTTCCCGGCCGGCATCAAATGGAAGACGGTCGCCGACGCTCCGGCCGACCGCCGCTATGTCGTCACCAACGCCGACGAGGGCGACTCGGGCACTTTCGCCGATCGCATGGTGATGGAGGGCGATCCCTTCGTCCTCATCGAGGGCATGACGATCTGCGGCTACGCCATCGGCGCGAGCAAGGGCTTCATCTATCTGCGCGCGGAATATCCGCAATGCGCCGAGGTGCTGACCGAGGCGCTGGAGGCCGCGCGCAAGGCCGGCTGGCTCGGCGAGAATGTGCGCGGCTCCGGCTTCGCCTTCGACATTGAACTGCGCATCGGCGCCGGCGCCTATGTCTGCGGCGAGGAGACCTCGCTGCTCGAGAGCCTCGAGGGCCATCGCGGCATTGTGCGCGCCAAGCCGCCGCTGCCGGCGCATGTCGGCTTCATGGGCCGCCCCACGGTCGTCAACAATGTGCTGACGCTCGCCACGGCTCCGGCCATTCTCGCCAAGGGCGGCGAGTTTTACGCCTCTTTCGGCGTCGGCCGCTCGCGCGGCACCATGCCGTTGCAGATCGCCGGCAATGTGAAATATGGCGGTCTCTATGAGACGCCCTTCGGCCTCACGCTGGGCGAGATCGTCAATGACATCGGCGGCGGCACGCTGACCGGTCGCCCGGTGCGCGCCGTGCAATGCGGCGGCCCGCTCGGCGCCTATGTGCCCCCGTCGCTGTTCGACACGCCCTTCGATTATGAGGCGTTCCAGAAGCACGACAGCCTGATCGGCCATGGCGGCCTCGTCGTTTTCGACGACACCGTCGATATGATGCAGATGGCGCGCTTCGGCATGGAGTTCTGCGCGATCGAGAGCTGCGGCAAGTGCACGCCCTGCCGCATCGGCTCCACCCGCGGCGTCGAGACGATCGACAAGATCGTCGAAGGCGTCGATGTGGAGGCGAATATCGAGCTGCTGTCCGATCTCTGCAACACGATGAAATTCGGTTCCCTCTGCGCGCTCGGAGGTTTCGCCCCATATCCGGTCGAGAGCGCCCTTCGTCATTATCCGGAAGATTTCCGCAAAGCGACGCTTCCCGCCGCCGCCGAGTGAGGAGCAAAGCCATGAGCCTCGTCAAAGAAGTCGATTACGGCACGCCCGCGTCGAAGTCAGAGAAAGAAGTCACTCTGACGATCGACGGCGTATCGGTCACTGTGCCGGAAGGCACGTCCATCATGCGCGCCGCCATGGAGCTGGGGACGGAAATCCCCAAGCTCTGCGCCACTGACAGCCTGAAGGCCTTCGGCTCCTGCCGTCTCTGCGTCGTCGAGATCGACGGCCGCTATGGCACGCCGGCCTCCTGCACCACGCCGGTTCTGCCGGGCATGAGCGTGCACACGCAGACGCCTCGCCTCAAGGCGATCCGCCGCGGCGTTATGGAGCTCTATATCTCCGACCATCCGCTCGACTGTCTGACTTGCGCCGCCAATGGCGATTGCGAGCTGCAGACGATGGCGGGCGCCGTGGGCCTGCGCGATGTGCGCTACGGCTATGAGGGCTCCAACCATGTGTTCGCCCGCAGCCGCGTCGACGGCAAGGCGAATTTCGATTGGATGCCGAAAGACGAGTCCAATCCCTATTTCACCTACGACCCGTCGAAATGCATCGTCTGCAATCGTTGCGTCCGCGCCTGCGAGGAGACTCAAGGCACTTTCGCGCTGACGATCGACGGCCGCGGCTTCGACAGCCGCGTCTCGCCCGGCATGGCCGAAGCCTTCATGGATTCGGAATGCGTCTCCTGCGGCGCCTGCGTGCAGGCCTGCCCGACCGCGACCTTGACCGAGAAGTCGGTGATCGCCGTCGGTCAGCCGGAGCATTCGGAAGTCACCACCTGCGCCTATTGCGGCGTCGGCTGCACCTTCAAGGCGGAAATGCGCGGCGAGGAGATCGTCCGCATGGTTCCCTGGAAGGACGGCAAGGCCAATCACGGCCACAGCTGCATCAAGGGTCGCTTCGCTTATGGCTATGCGCTGCACAAGGAACGCGTCACCCAGCCGATGATCCGCGACAAGGCGACCGATCCCTGGCGGGTCGTCTCCTTCGACGAGGCCATCGCCTTCGCCGCTGATCGCTTCAAGAAGATCATCGAGAAGCACGGCAAGCGTTCTGTCGGCGTGATCACCTCCTCGCGTTGCTCGAATGAGGAGACCTATCTCGTCCAGAAGCTGACCCGCGCCGGCTTCGGCAACAACAACACCGACACTTGCGCGCGCGTCTGCCATTCGCCGACCGGCTATGGCCTCAACCAGGCCTTCGGCACCTCGGCCGGCACGCAGGACTTCGACTCGGTCGACGACAGCGATGTGATCCTCGTCATCGGCGCCAATCCGACCGACGCGCATCCGGTGTTCGGCTCGCGCATGAAGAAGCGCCTGCGCGAGGGCGCCAAGCTCATCGTCGTCGATCCGCGCCGCATCGATCTCGTGCGCTCACCCCATATCAGCTCGGATTATCATCTGGCGCTGAAGCCCGGAACCAATGTCGCCGTCGTCACAGCGCTGGCGCATGTGATCGTGAAAGAGGGCCTCGTCAACGAAGCCTTCGTCCGCGCGCGTTGCGATTGGGACGAGTTCCAGGATTGGGCGGCCTTCGTCTCCGAGGAGCGCAACAGCCCCGAGGAAGTCGAGAAGCTCTCCGGCGTTCCGGCGGCGGATATTCGCGCCGCGGCGCGCCTCTACGCCACCGGCGGCCGCGCGGCCATCTATTATGGCCTCGGCGTCACCGAGCACAGCCAGGGCTCGACGACCGTCATGGCCATCGCCAATCTCGCAATGGCGACCGGCAATCTCGGCCGCCGCGGCGTCGGCGTGAACCCGCTGCGCGGACAGAACAATGTGCAGGGCTCCTGCGACATGGGCTCTTTCCCGCATGAGCTGCCGGGTTATCGCCACGTCTCCAACGACGCCGTGCGCCAGTCCTTCGAGCAGGCCTGGGGCGTGGAGCTCGACAATGAGCCGGGCCTTCGCATCCCCAATATGTTCGATGCGGCGATCGCCGGCGAGTTCATGGGGCTCTATTGCCAGGGCGAGGACATTCTCCAGTCCGATCCGGACACGAAGCATGTCTCGGCCGCTCTCTCGGCGATGGAATGCGTCATCGTGCAGGATCTCTTCCTGAACGAGACCGCGCATTACGCCCATGTGTTCCTGCCGGGCGCGAGCTTCCTCGAGAAGGACGGCACCTTCACCAACGCCGAGCGCCGCATTCAGCGCATCCGCAAGGTGATGAGCCCGAAGAACGGCTATGGCGATTGGGAGATCACCCAAATGCTCGCCAAGGCCTTCGGCCTCGACTGGAACTATGCGCATCCGAGCGAGATCATGGATGAGATCGCCGCTCTGACGCCGACCTTCAAGAACGTCTCCTATGCGATGCTCGATGAGGTCGGCTCGGTGCAATGGCCGTGCAATGACGCGTCGCCGGACGGCATGCCGATCATGCACATCGAGGGCTTCACGCGCGGCAAGGGCAAGTTCGTCATCACCGAATATGTCCCTACCGACGAGAAGACCGGGCCGCGCTTCCCGCTGCTGCTGACGACGGGCCGCATCCTGTCGCAGTACAATGTCGGCGCGCAGACCCGCCGCACTGAGAACAGCCGTTGGCACGAGGAGGACGTGCTCGAGATCCATCCGCATGACGCCGAGCTGCGCGGTGTGCGCGATGGGGATTGGGTGCGCATCGCGAGCCGAGCCGGCGAGATCACGCTGCACGCCAAGGTCACCGACCGCGTGGCGCCGGGCGTCGTCTACACCACCTTCCATCACCCGCTCTCGCAGGCGAATGTGGTGACCACCGATAATTCGGATTGGGCCACCAATTGCCCCGAATATAAGGTGACGGCGGTGCAGATCTCGCCCTCCAACGGTCCGACCGAGTGGCAGGAGCAATATCGCGAGCTCTCCGAGAACGCCCGTCGCATCGCGACGGCCGCGGAGTAGAGCAGGGCGGTATCGATGGGCGCGATTCCTTCTCCCGCATGGCGGGAGAAGGTGGCCCCGCGAAGCGGGGTCGGATGAGGGCGCTCATCGTTTTGCGATTGTTTTGATCAGGCCAACGTCGAAATTGGCCGGTCATTTCCAGGGTCCCTCATCCGACCCGGCTGCGCCGGGCCACTTCTCTCGCAAGCGGGAGAAGGGGCGCGCGCTGGAGATAGATCTGGATGAACGAGGACCTCCCCGCGGCCAGCATTCGTGTTCCGTGCATCGCGCGGCGCAATGACGCCTTGTCGGACAGCTCCCGCATCATACCGGAAGAAACCCCCATCGCCTTCACCTATGGCGGCTCCACGCATGCCGTGATGATGGCGACGCCGGCTGATCTCGAGGATTTCTCCATCGGCTTCGCGCTTACCGAAGGCCTCATCGATTCGATCGACGAGGCCGGTGATTTCGAGATCGTCGCCTCCGAGGCCGGCATAGAGCTGCGCAGCTGGCTCGCTGGCGGACGGCAGGAGGTCTATGCGGCGCGCAAGCGCTCCATGGCCGGGCCGACCGGCTGCGGCCTCTGCGGCATCGAGAGCCTCGAGCAGGCCAGCCGGCCGTTGCCGGTCCTCGCCAATGCGCTGCGCGTCTCATCGACGGCGCTCATCGCCGCCATGGATCGCTTGCCCGGCGCGCAGACGCTCAATCGCGAGACGCGCGCCGTTCATGCCGCCGCTTTCTGGGGGCCGGATTCGGACGTGCTGGTGGCGCGGGAGGATGTCGGCCGCCATAATGCGCTGGACAAGCTCGCCGGCGCGCTGGCGCGTCAGCGGCTTCCCGCAGCGCAGGGCGTCGTGCTGATGACGAGCCGCATTTCCGTCGAGCTCGTTCAAAAGGCCGCCCGCATCGGGGCGCCCATTATCGCCGCAGTCTCCGCGCCCACAGCTCTGGCGGTGCGCACGGCGGAGAAATGTGGCATGACCTTGGTGGCGGTCGTGCGCGGCCGTGACTTCGAAATCTTCACCCACCCCGAACGCATTCTGGAACAGGTCTCTACCCATGTCGCATAATTCGGCCGACCGGCTCGTCAAAATGGCCAATCAGATCGGCAAGTTCTTCGCCGCACAGAGGCATTCCGACGCGGTGGCCGGCACGGCCGAGCATTTGAAGAAATTCTGGGATCCGCGCATGCGCGCCGGCATCATCGATCATGTCGCCCATGGCGGCTCCGGCCTCGACGAGGTGCCGCTGCAGGCGGTGCAGAAGCTCGCTGCGAAATAGAGGCGAGCGGCGCGGGTCGTCTCGGCGCTCTTCGGCTCAGGCGCCGACATCTTCCGTCGTTTTATTCCAGGCGACGGCTTCGAGCTGCTGCGTGTTCGCCTGACAGCGTCGAACGATCAGCCGAATGAGATAGAGCCCGAATTGCGGGTTCTGGAAATAGAGCTGCTCGAACTCCTCATAGGTGATCGACAGCAGTCGGCAATCGGTGAGCGCGCGCGCCGAGGCCGTGCGCAAGCCGTCCTCGGTGAACAGCGCCATTTCCCCGAACAGCGTTCCCGGCGGCAGCTGGATTCCCACCTCTGGAAGCTCGATCTCGCCTTCGATCAGCATATAGGCGCGGTCGGCCTCCTCGCCTTTGCGAAACAAAAGCGCGCCGGCCTTCACGCTGCATGGATGCATGAAGGGCTTCAGCCATTCGACCTTCAGCTCGCCATCCGCCGCGCGCTTGACGCTGGCCACCAGCTTGCGCATCTCGCGTAGACGAATGAGGTCGAGCGGAAACAGAATGACGTGGCGGGTCAACACGGCCATGTTCCCGCTCGCAGCGCCGACGACGACGCCGAGAAAATTCGCGATCGTGGATGCGATCCGCAAGCGGATCATCGTCTTCGAATAGGCGGAAGCCACAGCCGCCACCGATTGCATCCACGAGGCCGCGATCACCAGATACAGAATATGCTCGCTCGTCACTCGAGATTCTCCAGGGAAGCGGAGGCTTTCTCGCCGACGACGAGCGGCTCGACGCCTCTTTGGCGTCACAGATAGCTCATTTCTCACGCTGAAGTCAGCAGCTACAGCGTTTCGCGCCCCATATCGCCGCAGCGGCTCAGCGGCGGAGCCGCTCCAGCACCTCCTTCGTCGCGAATCCATCCGCCGGCTGCACGCCTTCGCTCAGCTGAAAGGCGTGCACGGCGTTGCGGCTGGTGCGGCCGAGCTTGCCGTCTATGGCGCCGCGATAGAAGCCGCGCGTGGTGAGCAGGCGCTGCAGCTCCTTGCAATCGGCGGTCGAGAGCGCCGCGATCTTCTTCGGCCAAGGGGCGATGGGCGCGCGTCGCCCGGCGATGCGGTCGGCGAGCAGGCCGATCGACAGCGCATAGGCGTCGGAGGTGTTGTATTTGCGGATCACCTCGAAATTATCGGTGATGAGAAAGGCCGGGCCGGCCGCGCCGGCCGCGCCGGCCGGCAGATAGAGGCTCGCCGGACCGCTCGCCGGCAGCGCCTCGCCATCGGCCCGTGCGAGGCCCAGCGCGCGCCATTGCGCGAAGTCGAGATCGAAGTCGGCGTAATCGAAATTTTTGGGCAGGACGACCTCGACCGCCCAGGGCAGGCGCGGATCCCAGCCGGAGAATTTCAGGAAATTGGCGACAGAGGCGAGCGAATCGAGCCTGTTCGTCCAAATGTCGGGGGCCGCGTCGCCGCTATAGGCGGTCGCATATTTCAGATAGGCCGAGGGCAGGAATTGCGGCTGGCCCATAGCGCCGGCCCAGGAGCCGCGCAGCCGCGCGCGGGTGACGTCGCCTCTCTGCAGCATGACCAAAGCGGCGACGAGCTCATCGGAGAAGATCGTTCCCCTATGGCCGGCATAGGCCAGCGTCGCCAGCACGCGCAGCGTGTCTGCGGCGCCGGTCGCGGAACCGAAATTGCTTTCCACCCCGAGTATGGCGAGAGCGATCTCGGAAGGAACGCCGCTGCGCTCCTCGATCGTCGCCAGCGGCGCGGAGAGCTCGCTGGCGAGCGCGCGTCCCCGCGCCACACGCGCTGCGCTCACCGCGCCGGAGACATAGGAGGGGATGGAAATGGTGAACTCGGCTTGAGCCTGTGGGCGCCGCAGCAATCCGGGCTCCGGCGTGAGGCCTGCGACAGCCGAATCGAAAATCTCGCGCGCGACGCCGGCGTCGCGCGCCCGTGGCCATAATTGCTGCAGGAAATGGTCGAGATCAGAACCGGCGGCGCTTTCCTGCGCCAGCGCGCAAGGAGCGAAAAAAGCCGTCAGGACAAAGAGTAGGAAAATGACCGGCAATGATAGGAACACATCGCGGCGATTGGCGCGAGCGTGGCCGAAAGCTTGTCGCAAAATTGCGCGCGAGCTTGGCCATTCTTTGGAATCTTTACACTTTTGGCCATTTTGTTTGACACTTCGCTGCGCTGCGTTTTCAATCGGCATGTCTCGACTTCCACAAGGAGCCGCGAGCAGGACAGGATCTGAGGCGAAACGGAAATGACGCATCACCCCATGATTACGAATTTTCGTGCGCCGATCCAACTGGGAAAAAAGGCGGCCCCCATCAAGGACGAGCAGGAGCTGAAGGCCAAGCTTCGGGCGGCCGGCCTTCGTCCCACCTCGCAGCGCATCTCGCTCAGCAAGCTGCTCTATGGCAATGGCGACCGCCATGTGAGCGCCGAGGCGCTCCACGCCGAAGCGCGCGAGGCCGGCCTGCAAATGTCGCTCTCGACCGTCTACAACACGCTCAACCAATTCGCCGACGTCGGCCTGCTGCGGGAGATCGCCGTGCAGGGGCCACGCACCTATTTCCACACACGCACCGCGCCGCATCACCATTTCATGGATGAGGTCAGCAAGCGCATGTTCGACGTGGTGGACGGCTCCATCGAATTCGCCAAGCTTCCCGCTCCGCCAGAGGGCATGGAGATTGTCGGCTGCGACGTCATCATCCGGCTGCGGCCCAAGCGGAAGGCTTGAGGCGGCTCGCCGGAGCAGTCTCTCTTCAGTGTGATTGTTTCAGAAAGGCCGCCGCTTGGGCGGCTTTATTCATGCCTTCTCCCGCGCAGCGATTTTTCCTCGCCGGGTCTTGTCCAGCTCCAGCTCCAGCGCTCGCGAGGCGAGCCGAATCGGCCCCTCTCCCGCGAAGCTTCGCGGGAGAGGGGCCTTTCCGTTCAGCCGAGCAGCTTGGCGATCTCCGCCTTCAGCCCGTCGGCGATGTCCGGGCGGGTCAGGCCGAAGGCGAGATTGGCCGCCAGAAAGCCGAGCTTCGATCCGGTGTCATAGGTCTTGCCGTCGAAGCGCACGCCGTGGAAGGCTTGCGAGCCGCTCAGCGTCACCATGCTGTCGGTGAGCTGAATCTCGCCGCCCGCGCCCTTCTCGCCCTTGGCCAGAATGTCGAAAATCTCCGGCTGCAGAATATAGCGGCCCGAGATCATCAGATTGCTCGGCGCGGTTCCGCGCGGCGGCTTCTCCACCATTCCGGTGATCTCGAAAGCGGCGCCGAAATCCTTGCCGACCGAGACGATGCCGTACTGGTGCGTCTCCTCCGGCGGCACTTCCTCCACCGCGATCACATTGCCGCCATGGGCCTCATAGGCCTCCACCGCCTGGGCGAGGCAGCGGCTCTTCTTCGGCCCATTGCCGAGCGTCACCATATCGGGCAGCAGCACGGCGAAGGGTTCGTCGCCGACGATCTCGCGCGCACACCAGACCGCATGGCCGAGGCCGAGCGGAGCCTGTTGGCGGGTGAAGCTGGCGGCGCCGGCGGGAGGCAGATCGGCGATCAGCGCGTCATATTCCTTGATCTTGCCGCGCTTCTTCAGCGTGTCCTCGAGCTCATAGGCGATGTCGAAATGATCCTCGATGACGCCTTTGTTGCGTCCGGTCACGAAAATGAAATGTTCGATGCCGGCCTCGCGCGCCTCGTCCACCACATGCTGGAGCACGGGACGATCGACGACGGTCAGCATCTCCTTCGGCACCGCTTTGGTCGCCGGGAGGAAGCGCGTGCCGAGGCCGGCCACGGGAAATACAGCCTTGCGAATGCGTTTGCTCATGATTAGTCCATTTCGAGCGAGTGTGACCCGAGCGCGAGAGCGCGACGCCCGAGCAGGGTTTCGGAAAAGGCGCAAGCGCTTTTCCGAGAATATCCCGCAATGGCGAAAGACCAACGCCTAGTCCGAGCCGGGCCAGGATTCGTCCTTAACCATTGCCCGTTAATTTCCCGTGATGACGTCTTCAGCAGGAAGAGAGCGGAATGACCATTCTCGTGACCGGCGGCGCCGGCTATATTGGAAGCCATATGACGCTCGAGCTGCTCGACGCCGGCGAGAAGGTCGTCGTGCTCGACGATCTCTCCACGGGGTTTCGCTGGGCGGTTCCGGAGGAAGTTCCGCTCATCGTGGGCGATTTTGGCGACGCGGCGCTGCTGCGCGATATTTTCGCGCGGCATGATGTCCAGTCGATCATTCATTTCGCGGCCAAGATCGTGGTCCCCGAGTCCGTCGCCGATCCTCTCGGCTATTATTTGAACAATACGGCGAAAGCGCGGGCTCTGCTGGCGGCGGCGGTGGAAGCGGGCGTGAAGCGCTTCATCTTCTCCTCGACCGCGGCCGTCTATGGCGATCCCGAGCATAATCCGGTGACGGAGGACGAGAGCCTGAAGCCGGTCTCGCCCTATGGACGCTCCAAGCTGATGGTCGAGTGGATGCTCGAGGATGTCTCGCGCGCGCATGATCTCTCCTATGTAGCGCTGCGCTACTTCAATGTCGCCGGCGCCGACCCTCGCGGCCGCTCCGGCCAATCGACGCCCAAGGCGACGCATCTCATCAAGGTGGCGGTGCAGGCGGCGTTGGGGCTGCGTCCCGGCATGCAGGTTTTCGGGACTGATTATCAGACGCCCGACGGCACCTGCCTGCGCGACTACATCCACGTTACCGATCTCGCCCGCGCCCATCTCGACGCGCTGCGTCATTTGCGCGGGGGAGGCGAGAGCCTCGTCTGCAATTGCGGCTATGCGCATGGCTTCTCGGTGCTCGAGGTGATCGAAACGGTGAAGCGCGTTTCCGGCGTCGATTTCAAGGTGGATTTCGCCGGCCGTCGGCCGGGCGATCCGGCCGCCATCGTCGCCGCCAATGACCGCATTCGCTCGCGCCTCGGCTGGACGCCGCGTCACGACGATCTCGAGACAATCGTGCGCCAGGCGTTGGATTGGGAGCGCAAGCTCGCGGCGCGTAACGAAAGTGGAGCATAGCATATATATTATAGAAATATTCCGATACTCTTCGGATATGGGAGGAAAGCGCCAGATTTTACAAGTATTTCTGCGCGATATAGCCTCGTGACGGCAGGCGCTGGTAAGTTTTGCGTAAGGCGACGCGCGGACAGTCGCGCGCGTCCGCTCTCCTTCCAGGATACGCAGAATGTCCATATCGAGTCTGGCCTCCAGCGCGGTTCAAACCGCCTATCATCATCATTCCCGTCCCACGAAAGACGTCGACGACACGACAGCGGCGGCCGCTGCGAGCGCTTCGGCGACGACCAGCTCCACCTCCACGACGCAGACCAGCGCGGTCGATCCCAGCTCGGCGATCGATTTCCGCAGCCTGAGCTCCGGCCAGCTCGCCTCGCTGCTCTTCGCCAGCGATTCCAGCTCGACCAGCTCCAGCGACGATTCCTCCTCGTCCTCGGATTCGGGCTTCGCCTCGACAGTCGCCAATCTGCTGAAGGCGGTCGACTCCGGCGATACGGAGGCGGCCAAGACCGCCGCGTCGAGCCTTCAGAGCCTGTTGCAATCGTCGTCGACCTCGGATTCGTCGAGCTCGTCATCGTCCTCGTCGGACGGCCAATCCGGCTTCCTCTCCGATCTGCAGACGTTGGTCTCGGCGGTGCAGTCGGGCGACACGACGACTGCGCAATCGACGGCCAAGACGATCGAGAGCCATTTGCAGGCGCCGCCGCCTCCGCCCCCGCCGCCGCCGCCGTCTTCTTCCGCGTCTACTTCCTCTTCCGAGAGCTCGGATTCGACCGCTTCCTCCTTCGTCTCCGATTTGGCGACGCTGCTGAACGCGGTGCAATCGGGCGATTCGACGACGCAGAAGAGCTCCGCCACGAGCCTCGAGAGCGATCTCGCTTCGCTCCTGTCCACATCCTCGACGAATTCCTCGTCATCGTCCTCGATGACGACCGATTCTTCGTCTTCCTCTTCGACCATCGTCGACGATCTGAAGACGCTGATCACCGCCGCCAAGAGCGGCGACGCCAGCGCCGCGCAATCGAGCGTCGAGGCGCTGCTGAAGGATCTCGTCGCTCAGCAGGGGTCTCAGTCCTCGAGCGCTTCGCAGAACGCGTAAAAGAGCAGGGGCGGCCTCACCAAGCCACTTTGAGGCCGCCTCGTCCCGCATAGGATTGCGTGCGTCCGCCATATTCGCCCTCGAAGGAGGCGAAGAGCGCGACCGAAGCGCTCACATCGAGGCGCAGCCCGCCTTTCACCTGCAGGTAATTCTCGTCGGGACGCGCGCCGGCGATGGTGAAAGCCGCCGAGGGGGCCGAGGCGAAGGATGCGAGAAGCGCGCGCGTCGGCTCGAATTCATGCACATAGGCGAGCGAAAGATCGGGCGTCAGCCGCCAGCCATTGTCGAGCGCGAAGCTGCGCTTGAATCGCGCGCCGAAATAGAGGGGCAGCGAGTCCGTCTCGCGCGCGGCGAAGGTCAGCGCGCTGAGGCCTGCAAAGCCGGGAAAAGCCGCCGTCGTCTCGGTGAATCCATCCGTCCAAATATGCGCCGTCTCGACAGCAGCGAAAGGCGTAGCGCGCAGGCCGAACAGATCGACGTCGCGCCCGATCTCGACGCGCGCGCGCAGCACGCGGCTCCCGAAATTCGCATTCGCCGTCTCGCCCGTTCCGAGGCCGAAGACCGAGCGGCGTGAGTAATTGTCGAAATCGGAGAAGGCGAGCGAGGCGGAGATATAATTGGGGTCGAAGGTGAAGACGCCATAGCCGCCGATATGCCAGCCATGCGTGTCCACATGAGTCGAGCGCTGATCGGTCGAGGCTCCGCCGGCGCTATAGCCGCCCGCGAAGCCGAGCAGAAGATTGGGAAGCACCGCCGCATCGAGACCGATGGCGCCGCCGCCGAGGCTCGTGCGCTGCGTCGCCGAGCCTTGCGCAGCGTCGCCGCCGAGGCGTGCGCTCTGGCCGAAGCCGGAGATCCACATGCGCCAGAGCCGCGCCGGCTCCTGTGTCATACGCGGGGCGATCGGACCCTTTTTCGATTCCAGAGACGCATAGCCGAGGGCCGGCGTCGTCGCGGAAATGGAGATTCCATTGGCGTCGCGCGTCTCGCCCGAGCGCCAGAATTGTCCGGCGTCTGCGAGAGTCGAGCCGAACAGGCGGTTCGATTCGAGGCCGACATTCAGCGCGCCGGTGACGCCTTCGCCGGAGAGTCCGTCGAAGGCCGCGCGCGCGCCGGCCGCCGATTTGCCGACGACGGCGAGGAACAGCGGGCTCGCCGTCGGCGTCGTGTCGAGCGCCGCGGCGACCGCGCGCTGATTGCGATTGGCCGCGACGCTCTGGAAGAACACGCCATTGCGCGAGAGCGTCAGATAGGCGTTGTTGGCGTTATAGGAGAGCGAGGGCGTCAAAAAGGCGAGATCGGTGGAGACCGAAGCGAAAGAGCCGCTGACGCCGCCCGCCGCCTGCACGATCGCATAGCTCGTCGAAGGCGCATAATTGCCGGAGGCGGCGGTCACTTGCACAGAGCCGGCGAGCGCCGCCGTTCCGCCGACGATGATCTTGTCCGCCGCGCCGGCGGCGTTTGCGTCGATCTGATAGACCGAGCCCGAGCGGAAAGTAGCGTTGCCGGTGACGGTGAGCGTGGAGATCGCGCCGGCGCCGGGCGAGACGACGCCCGACAGATCGAGCGCGCCCAGCGTGCCGGAGCCCGAGAGGCGTCCGCCAGCGGCGATGGTGACGAGATTGCCGATCGTGCCGGAGGCGACCAGCTCCGCGCCGCCCGCGACCGTCACGCCGCTAGAATAGCTCTGCGTCCCGGTGAGCGTCCACACGCCGTCATCGACGCTCAGCGTCTCGAAATTGATCGCGCCGGCGAAGGTTCCCGTTCCTGAGAGCGAGATGCGATCGTTTCCGGCGCCGCCGTCCACCGTTCCATTGATGACGGAGCCGGTGCGAATGTTCAGCGTGTCGTCGCCGGAGCCGAAGACGATCGCCTGTCCGCCGCCGCCGGTGATGGTCCCGGAGTTGGTGATCGTATTGTTCTGCGTGCTGTTGATATAGACGCCGTAGCGCGTCGTTCCCTGGATCGTGCCGGCGTTGGTGATCGTCACCGCGCCGAAGGCAGGCCCTTCCGAGCTATTGTCGACGAGAATGCCGTCCGCCTGACCAATGATCGTCGCGCCAGCCTTATTGTCGATGACGCCGCCGCCGATGGCGACGCCCTGGCTGGTGTTGGTCTTGCCGTCGGAGCCGACGCCCTTCGCGCCCGTGCCGCGGATCGTGCCGTAATTGGTGATGTTGCCGATGTAATCGATATCGACGCCATCGCCGTCGCCATTGGCGACGCCGGCGATATTGTCGATATCGCCCGAGATGAGGCCGTAATTGATCACCGTCCCGCCGACGTCGGAGCCGACGCCCGAGCCGTTGCGGCCGATGATCTGACCGCCGGCGTAATTGGTCACGGTGATCGAGGAGGTCGTCTTATTCGCCGTCGGATCATAGCTGATGTTGATTCCGTGGCGTCCGCCGGAGATCAGGCCGCCGGCGTAATTATTGACCGTTCCGCCGGTGCTCGTCTGGAAGTCGATTCCATCCGCGCCGCTGTTGGTCTGGAAATTATTGGAGATGATCTGGCCGTAATTATTGATCGTGGCGTTGTTGCCGGGGCGAACGCCGTCGGCGTCGGCGGTCTGCAGCACGCCGGTCGCGAAATTATTGATGGTGATCGAGGCTGTGCCGGCGACGATATTGCCGAAGTCGATCGCCTGGCCATTGTTGGAGCCCGTGCCCGTCGCCTGGATCAGCCCGTAATTATTGACGGTGATCGTTCCCGACGTGACAGCCGTTCCCACTTGCAGCGCGTCATTCTGCGATTGAATCGTCGCGCCCGCCTCATTGGTCAGCGTGAAGCTCATCGCGGTTCCGCTGTTGAAGCGGATCGCGCGCGTTCCTGTCCCCGTCGATTCGATCGTGCCGAAATTGTCGACGGAGACGCCGGTCGAGGTCGATGTCTGATTCAGCGTCGGATTGGCCGAGGAGGTGAGCTTGCCCCCGGCGCCCACGGTGATCTTATCGGTTCCGCCGAATGTCTTCTGGCCGGAGACGGTCGTATTGGCCGGGACATTTATGTCGGCTGCGACGGCCGCGGAAGAGAACGAGAGGGAGGCGAGGAGGGCGAGAGGGCTGACGCGCGAGAGAAGAGGCGACATTGCGGTTCCGTTCCAGCTGGATCGGGACCCCTAATGGCGGCGGCGCATGACGCTTTGACGACAGCGCCGCAATGTCGCCCTCTTCTGTTCACCCTGTGTTACGCAGGCCGGCCGCCACGCCATTGATGGACATGAGAATGCCCTGGCGAATGTCGTCGCCGGTCTGGCCGCCGCGGAAGCGGCGAATGAGCTCCACCTGCAGATAGTTGAGCGGGGCAATGTAGGGGAAGCGATGGTGCAGCGAGCGCGCCAGCGCCGGATTGTCGGCGAGTCGCTGGCTCGATCCGGTGAGATCGGCGAGCGCGGCGTTGGATCGGCTCCACTCCGCCTCTATCTCCCCATAAATGCGGTCGGCGAGCGCGTGATCCTGCACCAGGCCCGCATAGTGACGCGCGATCGAGAGATCGGTCTTCGACAGGATCATGTCGATGTTCGACAGAAGCGTGCGGAAGAAGGGCCATTCGCGATACATGCGCTTCAGCAGCTCGAGCTTGGAGCCGTCGTCGCCCTCGCGGAAGCGCGCGATCGCCGAGCCGAAGCCGTACCAGCCGGGCAGGGCGAGACGCGCCTGGCCCCAGGAGAAGCTCCACGGAATGGCGCGCAAATCTTCGATCTTGCGCGATGGCTTGCGCGAGGCCGGCCGCGAGCCGATGTTGAGCGAGGCGATCTCGGAGATGGGCGTCGAGGCGAAGAAATAATCGACGAAATCGGGCGTCTCGTAGACGAGGCCGCGATAGGCGTCCATGCCCCATTGCGCCAGCTGTTCCGCCACTTCGAGGAATTCCGGCGGCGGCGCCTTGCTATGCGAGAGCAGCGTCGCCTCGAGGGTCGCGGCGACGAGCAGCTCGAGATTGATGCGGCCGATCTGCGGATTGGCGTATTTCGCCGCGATCACCTCGCCTTGCTCGGTGAGGCGAATCTGCCCGTTCACCGTGCCCGGCGGCTGCGCGAGAATGGCGTCATAGCTCGGTCCGCCGCCGCGCCCCACAGTGCCGCCGCGGCCGTGGAAGAGCCGCATGGCGATCGACGGCAGGCCCGAGAAAAAGTCCGCGAGCGCGGTGGAGGCGCGATAGAGCTCCCAAATGCTCGCGAGAATGCCGCCGTCCTTGTTGCTGTCGGAATAGCCCAGCATGATGTCCTGCTGCGCGCCGGAATTGGTGACGAGCTTGACGATTCCGGGCAGCGCATAGAACTCGCGCATGATGACGGCGGCGTTGCGCAGATCGCCGATCGTCTCGAACAAAGGCACGATGATGAGATCGGCGGCGACGATGCTGGCGTCGCGCGGATCGAGCGTGCCGCGCATCATGCCGCATTCCTTCTGCAGCAGCAGCACCTCGAGCAGATCGCTCACCGTCTCCGTATGGCTGACGATGTAATGACGGATCGACTCGTGACCATAGGTCTTGCGCATCTCCGCCGCGCGCTCGAAGATCGCCAGCTCGCTCGCGACATCTTCCGAATAGGCGGCGTCGACGAGCCGCACCGGCCGCGGATCGCTGAGCAGCTTCAGCAGCAGCGCGCGCTTCTCCTCTTCCGTGAGGGCGGCGTAGTCGGGCGCGATGCGCGCCTCGCGCAGCAGCGCGGCGATCGTCTCCTCATGGCGGTCGGAGCTCTGGCGCAAATCCACTGTGGCGAGATGAAAGCCGAAGACTTCCGCCGCGCGGATCAGCGGCTCGAGGCGCTGCGTCGCGATCACCTCGCTATGATGGCAGCGCAGCGAATCATCGACGATCTCGAGATCGGCGAGAAAGGCGCGCGGACCGGAGTAGGGCGCGCCGGGCGCCCTCGCATGGCGCTGCGCCTGCTGGCCGGTCAGCTCCTCGAGCGTCGCGGCGAGGCGGGCGTAGACGCCGATCAGCGCGCGGCGATAGGGCTCGTCGTCGCGATGCGGATTGTCGTCGCCAGAGCGCGCGGCGAGCTGCTCGAGCGCCTGGCTGCAGCCGGCGTAGCGGCGCGAGATGGACAGCTCGGCGCCGAGCTCATGCACCTCGGAGAGATAGAAGCGCAGCGCCGTCTCGCTCTGCATGCGCAGCGCATTGGCGAGCGATTCGGCGCGAACATTGGGATTGCCGTCGCGATCGCCGCCGACCCAAGTGCCCATGCGCAGGAAGGGCGGAATGCGCAAGCCGCCGAGGCGCTCTTCGATGTCGGCGTAGAGCAGCGGAATCTGGCGCAGGAAAGTGCTGCGATAATAGCTCAGCGTGTTGGCGATCTCGTCACGCACAGTGAGCCGCGCCTGCCGCAGCAGCTCCGTCTGCCACAGCTGCGAGACGCGGGCGCGCAATTGCAGCTCATTGCGGGCTAGCTCGGCCTTGTTGCGCGCATGTGGGCGCGCTTGCAACAGAGCGGAGATGGCGTGCTCGGCATCGAGCAGGCTCTTGCGCCGCACTTCCGTCGGATGCGCGGTCAGCACGGGCGAGACCCAGCCGTTGGAGAGCACCTGCGCCACCTTGCCGGGGCCGATCGAGGCCTTGCGCAAATGCGCGAATGTGTTGGCGAGGCTCGGCTCGCCGGAGGCCTCGTCGCCCTGCAGCGGATGCAGATCCTCGGCGATATTGGCGAGATGCGAGAAATAGCTGAAGGCGCGGATGACAGTGACCGCCTCGCTCGCCGAGAGCGAGCGCAGCAGCGCGTCGAGCTTGTGATCGGCCTCCATGTCGCCATTGCGGCTGACGGCCACCGAGAGGCGGCGGATCGTCTCTATGCGCTCGAAGGCGGCCACGCCCTCCTGCTCGCGCACCGTGTCGCCGAGCAGGCGGCCGAGCAGGCGAATATCGGCGAGCAGCGACTGATCGTCGAGCAGGGCGGAGGAGCTGAAATTGGCGGCGTCTGTTTCGACTTGCATATGGGGCGTCGATCCTCGAGCGGGGGCGCCGTGCGGCGCGGTAGGTCCTGCGAGCTATAGCAGATTTTGGACCGGAGGCGATGTGGGGTAGCTATGAAGTGAAGCTGGTGTCATGTTCGGCCTCGCCTTTCAGGTCATGCCGAGTCCCGGCTTCTTACGAACGACCTTTGTGGGAATTGCAGACGTGACGATCAATCCGCGCTACCAAGTGTTTGTGAGTTCCACTCATCTAGACCTAAAGGAAGAACGCGAACGTATCATCTACGAACTCATAAAGTCCGGCTTTATCGCAGTCGGTATGGAGCAATTCCATGCAGCGACAGAAGAGCAGATGGAATATATAAGGCCACTTATTGACGAAACGGACTATTATGTAGTTATTGTAAAAGGTCGGTATGGGTCGGTAGGGGCAGATGGGATAAGTTACACGGAGAAAGAGTATCGGTACGCCTTAGAAAAAGGCGTTCCTATTCTTGCCTTCTTGTATGAAAAAATGGATGATTTGCGCCTGGGAGATACGGACCAGAATCCAGAAAAGCAAGCAAAATTGATCGATTTTCGAAATGAGCTGCAAAAACGAATGGTTTGCTACTGGAATAATACTGACCAGCTCGTAAATAAAGTAAAGGATTCTGTTTACGATAGTGTGCGCCGTAAGCCCAGGGTGGGATGGATTCGCGGTGACAACGCTATGGATCCTGCTGTATATAAAGAACTTGAGAGTGCTAGAAAGGCAGTTTTAGAATTAGAGAAGCGGCTATCGGAGGTTGTGGTTGTTGATCTTCATAATGATCTAGCACAAGGAGCTGACATATTTCAAATACAATGGACGCTTATGGAAAAATCAGGAGGAAATGAATTTTTAAATTATCGGTATGAAGAGATTGGGAAATTTACATTTGATACAAGCTGGGATGATATATTGGTTATCCTTATCGAGAATTTATATCGAGAGGATACAGAGTATGCAATCGGTAGCGCGATAGCGCAGCATATTCGAGACTCGTTGGTGGATGCTGGTGATGATCAACATGTAGATGTGCATGTTGATGTGGTCAGAAACATAAGATTTCAATTGGAGGCCTTAGGAATTATTTCCACGACCACAAGGACCTCGACGAGTTCGACCGGGTATTCAAGAACCAACCTTTGTTGGGTATTGACGGAAAGAGGGCGTCAGTACATCTCGAAAATCAGGGCAATCCGTCGCGATTCTATGTAATGGCGCGCGAACCAATGTGCCATCCCGCCCCCTCCCTTGTCGCCTCCGCCCGTCCGACTTATAGACCTCGCTGCGGCCGTAACCCTATCCGAGTGCTCGACCATGGAAGACGCGTCCTCGATTCTGATTCCCGCCGCCGTCGGCGCGCTCATCGGCGTGGCTTTCGCCTTTTTCGCGCGCTGGTCGGAGCGTTATCCGCAGGCGGGCTCCCGCCGCGCGCTGGCCTATGGGCTCATCGCCACGGCTGCGCTCTATGTCGGCCTCTCCTTCGCCTCGGACAATCCCAAGGCCTGGTTCGGCATAGAGATGACCGGCCTCGCCATTTTCGGCTCCTTCGCGCTGCTCGGCCTCGTGGGCTCGCCCTGGTGGCTCGCCATCGGCTTCGCTCTGCATCCCTTCTGGCACCTGCAGTTCCATTATCTCGGCACGGGCTCGGAGTTCACGCCGGCGTGGTTCACGCTCGGCCTCACCGGTTTCGATCTGGCCGTCGCCGCTTATGTCGTCTATGCCATTCTGCGCGGCGCCGATCCGCAGCTCCAGCGCAAGCCGCGGCCCTCCGCGCCTTCCGCCGCCGGCGGGGAGGAGGATGAGCCGCAGCGTCCGCTCACGCGCAATGAGCGCCGCGTCGCCAAAAAGTCGCGCTGAAACCACGCCGCAGAGAGGCTCCGATCGATGAACGCTCCCGCCGATTTCACTCTCCGTCACGATTGGACGCTGGAGGAGATCGTCGCCATCCACGACGCCCCTCTGCTCGAGCTGATCGCGCGGGCGAGCGCGCTGCACAGCCGCTTCTTCGATCCCAATGACGTGCAGAAGGCGGCGCTGCTCAGCATCAAGACAGGCGGCTGCCCAGAAAATTGCTCCTATTGCTCGCAATCTGCGCATCACCGCGAGGTCAAGCTCGACCGCGTCGAGCTGCTGCAGGTGGACGAGGTTCTGGACGCCGCCAGGCGCGCGCGGGAGGCCGGGGCGGATCGTTTCTGCATGGGCGCAGCCTGGCGCCAGGCGCCCAAGGGCGAGCGTTTCGACTCCGTGCTGGAGATGGTGCGCGGCGTGCGAGCGCTCGGCATGGAGGCCTGCGTCACGCTCGGCATGCTCGACGACGGCCAGGCCGAGCGTCTCGTGGAGGCGGGCCTCACCGCCTATAACCATAATCTCGACACTGGGCCGGAGTTCTACGGCGAGATCGTCACCACCCGCACCTATGAGGATCGGCTGCAGACGCTCGCCGCAGTGCGCCGCGCCGGCATAGAAATGTGCTGTGGCGGCATCATCGGCATGGGCGAGAGCGTGCGCGACCGCGCCCATATGCTGCAGGTGCTGGCCTCCTTCGATCCGCATCCCGAGAGCGTGCCGATCAATGCGCTGGCGGCCATAGAAGGCACGCCGCTCGAGGGCCGCCCGCCGGTGGATTCGCTGGAGCTGGTGCGCATGATCGCGACGACGCGCATCCTCATGCCGAAATCCCGCGTACGGCTGTCCGCCGGCCGCTCCGGCCTCTCGCGCGAGGCGCAGATATTGTGCCTCGTCGCCGGCGCCAACTCCATCTTTTATGGCGAGAAGCTTCTGACGGCCGGCAATCCCGGCCTCGACGCCGATGCCGCGCTCTTCTCCGCGCTCTCCGCGCAGGGGGAGGACGCCTGCGCGGCGAAGCAATAGGCGCCGCGGGCGGGAGGAAAAGCGGGGAGAGACCGATGCATGGGCAGGACCGCTTTCTCCTCGCCGGCGTGATGGGCTGGCCGATCTCGCATTCGCGCTCGCCCAAAATCCACAACTACTGGCTCGCCCGCTATGGCCTCGTCGGCGCCTATGCGCCGCTCGCCATAGAGCCGGGGCGGCTCGAGGCGGCGCTGCGCGCTCTGCCGGCGCTGAATTTCTCGGGCTGCAATCTCACCATCCCGCATAAGGAGGCGGCGCTCGCCATCGTCGACGTTCTCGACGCGAGCGCGACGCGCATCGGCGCGGTCAATTGCGTGGTGGTGGAGGAGGACGGGACGCTCGTCGGCCGCAATTACGACGGTTTCGGCTTCACCGCCTCGCTGCGCGCCGCCGCGCCCATGTGGCGGGCGGACGCCGGGCCGGCGGTGGTGATCGGCGCGGGCGGAGCGGCGCGGGCGGTCATCGCCGGGCTCATCGATTCCGGCGCGGCCGAGGTGCGGCTGTTCAACCGCACGCTCGAGCGGGCGCAGAAGATCGCAGCGGATTTCGGCGCTCCGGTCACGGCGCATCGCTGGGAAGAACGCGCCGACGGCCTCGCCGGCGCCGGCCTGCTGGTGAACACGACGAATCAGGGCATGGTGGGCGAGCCGCCGCTCGATCTGCCTTTGGATCGCCTGCCGGCGGAAGCGCTCGTCTCCGATATCGTCTATGCGCCGCTGGAGACGCCGCTGCTGGCCGCGGCCCGCGCCCGCGGCAATGTCGCGGTCGATGGGCTCGGCATGCTGATCCATCAGGCGCGGCCGGCGTTCCGCGACTGGTTCGGCGTCATGCCCGAGGCGACGCCGGAACTGCGCGCGCTGATCGAGGCGACGTTGTAGAGAGCGTTTCGATCAGAATGAGAGCGCTCCGCCCGGCCGTGTTCTGCCGGGCGAGGAGCATTCCGTAAGCTCACGCCACAAAGGCGGAGACGGCGAAGCGGAAGGGCGACCAGCGGCTCGACAATTCCACCAGCTCATTGGCGCGCTTCAGGAAAGTCGAATAGCGCTCGCTCGCGAAGCGCGACTGCGCCTCCAGCGCATCGCTGACCGAGCGCGCCTGACCGAGCGCCAACGCCAGATCGAGGACCGCGGCGGCGTTCTCGTTCACGAGATCGAATGTTTTCAGAGACCAGAGGCTCGGGTCGAGAGGCTCGACCTTGGCGGGCGCGGTCTCGATTGTCGCGGCGACGATGGTCACCGGCGCGACCGGCGCTTCGGCGATCGGTTCCGCAACGACCTCGAGGGCGGGTTCCGCGATTGTCTCGAGGACAGGTTCAGCCGCCGTCTCGAGCGCCGGCTCCGGCGCTATGTCGAAAACAGGCTCCGGCGCGGTCGCGATCGTCTCGGCGGGGACCTCGATGGCGGGATCGGCCGGCGTCAGCGCCAGCTCGACGGGTTCCAAGGCGGCGGTCACGGCCTCGATCTCGGCGGCTTCCAAAGCGGCGGCGACGGCGTCGATCTCGACGGGCGACGCGGCCTCCAGCGGGGCCGTCTCGTGCTCATCGTCGTCCAGCGCGTCCTTGAGGGTAATCGGCGGCTCCTTCGGCGGCGCCGGGCGCTTGGAAGAACCTCTCGTATGGGTGGCCATCGCTTCGGGCTCCTTTCGTGCTGGTGTCGGCAGTTAGTGTCGCGCCCGAATCGCCTTCGGCGCTCGAAAGCTCCGCGGAAACGCCGCTCTACTCGACGCTGCCTCTACTCACGCCGCCGAGACGCGCCGCAGCGCATTTCGTCGAGGCGCCGCGCGTCATCGGCGCGGCGCCGTCGGCAACTCACTTGCCGGTCGTCGCTTTTTGCAGCGCAGCGCCGAGATCCTTGGCCTGGGACTGTATCGCCTCGACCTGGCTCTTCACATACTCCGCCTGCAGCTGGAGCACTTCCTGGGGATCCTTGGCGCGCAGAAGCTTCTGCGCGAGATCGAAAGCCGCATTCACATTGGCTTCGGCGTAGCCGAGCGCCTTGGCGCTCACATCCTTGGCCCCGACCTGGAAGGTGGCGGTCGTCGTCTCGACGGAGCCGATCGCCTTTTGCGCGGCTCCGGCGAATCCCTCGAACGCCTTGCGCGCCTGCTCGACGCTCTTTTCGGCGAAGTCGCGGACTTCGTTCGGTATCTGATAGATCGGTTCGCTCACGAATGCTTCCTTCTGGTCGGGTCGGCTCGAACGCCCGTCGGCCGAAGAAGGGGCGCCGGCCGAGCCGAATATGGCTCAACTCATGTTGCATTGCAACATAATTGTGGTCTAGGGGCGGCGCATCCGTTCATCATGAATCGTCGAAGCTTGTTAAAATGTCCTGCGCCGCATAGACCAAGCCGCAACGAACCTTTAAGTTTCCTTTAACCGATCCTTCACCTTGATCGGCCGCGACGCGCGTTCCGCGTCGTTTTGTTCCGCGCCGCTTCCGGCGCTTGTCGCGTCTGAAGAGGCGCTGTCGATATGAGCGAGCACGACAGGATCGAGAGCGAGGCGGTCGCCACGCAGATCGGCGCCGATCCGGCCTTCGCCGCGCTCGAGGCGTCCGGCGCGCCGATCGTCGCCGCCGCGGGCGAGCCGCTGGCGATCGTCCACGCCAATGAATCCGCCATATCCGTTTTCGGCGGCGATCTCGTCGCGCTCGGCGACCGGCTGTTCGGCGGCGACGAGCCCGGCGCGCGCCGGCTGCGCGAGCTCGCGGGGGCGGAAAGCCACGCCGCCGCGCCGCGGCTGGAGCGGCTGCGTTTCTCCTTCGGCCCAATCGCGCAGACGGCGACGGTTCTGTGCCGCAGGCTGACGTCCGAGGATTCGGCGCCGCTGTTTCTGGTCGCAATGCTCGGCATGCGCTCCGCCGCGAATGAGACTCCGCTGGTTCAGCCAGCCGAAGCTCCTGTCCCCGAGGCCGCGATCGCCGCGCCGGAGGCCGAAGCCGCTCCCGAGCCTGTGATCGAGCCGCCGCCCGCCCGTCCGCCGCGGCCGGAACGTTTCCTCTGGCGCTCCGACGCCGAGGGACGGGTGCTCGATGTCACCGCCGCCCTCGCCGATGTGGTCGGGCGCGAAAATGGCGACATTGCCGGACGTCCGTTTCTCGAGCTGGCGAGCCGGCTGCGGCTCGCGCCGGACGGACGCCTCGCCGACGCCTTCGATTCGCGCCGCTCCTGGAGCGGGGTCGAGCTCGACTGGCCGCTCGACGGCGGCGGCGCGCGTGTGCCAGTGACGCTCGGCGCTCTGCCGGTCTTCGACGACGGCCGTCATTTCGGCGGCTATCAGGGCTATGGCGTGCTGCATGTGGACCGGCTGCGCCAAGAGCCGGAGCGCGAGCCAGAGCCTGAGCCCGATTTGACGCCGCCGGCGGAAGAGCCCGCCACTGCGCTGGAGCCGCTGGCCGAGGCCGTCCCGATCCAGACCGCCCCGGCCGAGACGGAGCAGACGCCGGCGCTCCTCGGCGCCAAGATCGTGTCGCTGCGGCCGCTGCCGCGCCTCGAGGAGGCCGCCGCCTCCATCGGCGAGTCTCTGTCGCCGAGCGAGCGCACCGCTTTCGACGAAATCGCCCGCGCGCTCGCTTCCGCCGCGCAAAAGCCGGCCAAGGGCTCGGTGCGCGATTTGTTCGAGACGATCGAGCAGGCGACCGGGCAGCAGGCGATGGGGCAGGCGACCGCCGTCTCGGCGGAGCCCGCGCCCGAATCGGAGCCTTTCGAGGAGCCGTCCCACGAGGCCGCACCGTCCCAAGAGCCTCTGCCCTCCAATGAGAATAGCGCCTTTCCGGGCGATCTCGCGCGCGCCGCCGCTCTGCTCGATCGGCTGCCCATAGGCGTCATGGTCGCGCGCGGGGCGGAGGCGCTCTACGCCAATCGCACGCTGCTCGATTATCTCGGCTATGGCGACGCCGCGGCGCTGACCGGCGATGGCGGCGCGACGCGGCTCTTCGCCGGCCGGCGCCCGCCGACCGCGGCGGACGGAACCGCGGGCGGGGTCGTCGAGGTGCTCGATTGCGACGGCGAGCCGTTGGAGGCCGATGTTCGGCTCGAGCCGATCCAATGGGACGGTCTGGCCGCCACTCTCGTCACGCTGCGCAGCGCGGCTTCCGTCGCCGCGCCGGAGAGCGCGCGCGCCGGCGCCTTGCGCAAGGAGCTGGAGAGCCGCCGTCATGAGGCGGAGGAGCTGCGCGCGACGCTGGACGCCATGGGCGACGCCGTTGTGGTGGTCGACGCCGAGGGCAGGCTGCGCAGCGTCAACGCAGCGCTCGGCCGGCTCATCGGCGGCGAGCCGCGCGCGCTGCTCGGCTCTGGCCTCGCCTCGCTGTTCTGCGACGCCGATCAAGGCGTGGTCGCCGATTTTCTCCGTCGTCCGACGAGCCGCGATCTGGGCGAGGGTCTGCAGGTGCAGGCGCGTGGACGCAATGGGCAGCTCATTCCGGTGCAGCTGACGCTGGCGCCGCTCGGCCCGCCGCCAGAGCTGAGGCGTTGCGTTATTCTTCATGTCATCCGCCGCCGTAGCTCGGACGACGAGCTCGAGGCCGCCCGCCACGAGGCCGAGCGCGCCAGCGCCGCCAAGACCGATTTCCTGGCCAAGGTCAGCCATGAGATCCGCACGCCGCTCAACGCCATCATCGGCTTCGCCGAGGTGATGATGGAGGAGCGCTTCGGCCCGCTCGGCAATGATCGTTACAAGGAATATCTCAAGGACATCCACACATCGGGCGAGCATGTGCTGAGCCTCGTCAACGATCTGCTCGATCTCTCCAAGATAGAGGCGGGCAAGTTCGAGCTCGACGTCGAGCGGATCGACGCCAACGCCGTCATCTCCGAATGCGTGTCGATCATGCAGCCGCAGGCGAACCGTAGCCGTGTGGTGATCCGCCTGTCCTTGTGGCCGCGCTTGCCGCGCATCCTTGCCGACGGCAGGTCGCTGCGGCAGATATTGCTGAACCTTCTGTCCAACGCCGTGAAGTTCAACGAGGCGGGTGGACAGGTGATCGTGTCGAGCGCCTTGACCGACGCCGGATATGTGGTGATCCGCGTGAAGGACACAGGGATCGGCATGTCCGAGAATGAGATCGAGACGGCGCTCGAGCCCTTCCGCCAGATCGGCTCGTCGCGCGGCGGCACGGGCCTCGGCCTGCCGGTGACGAAAGCGCTGATCGAGGCCAATCGCGCCTCCTTCTCGATCAAGAGCCGCAAGAACCAAGGGACGCTGATCGAGGTCGCCTTTCCGCCGCCGCAAGTGCTCGCGGCGGAATAGCGAGGCCCCGCCGGCGCCGCGCCGGAAAGGGGATTTCGATGAGAGCGTCGGATATCG
This sequence comes from Methylosinus sp. sav-2, assembly GCF_004366495.1. Taxonomy (NCBI): domain Bacteria; kingdom Pseudomonadati; phylum Pseudomonadota; class Alphaproteobacteria; order Hyphomicrobiales; family Methylocystaceae; genus Methylosinus; species Methylosinus sp. sav-2. The sequence goes on along the minus strand of NZ_SOEJ01000005.1, from coordinate 57,717 downwards.
TCTGCATGGATGAAGCGTTTCGCTTGGCGAAGAAGAGCTTCGACGAGGGCGGCCTGCCGATCGGCTCCGTTCTCGCCGAAGGCGCGCGCATGCTCGGCCGCGGCCATAATCGCCGTGTGCAGCAGGGCGATCCGATTCTGCATGGCGAGATGGATTGCCTGCGCGACGCCGGACGCCGCGCCTCCTATCGCGAGACGACGCTCTACACGACGCTCTCGCCCTGCATGATGTGCGCGGGGACGATCGTGCAGTTCAAGATTCCGCGCGTCATCGTCGGCGAGAACAGGAATTTCGGCGGCAATGAGCAGTTTCTCCGCGACCATGGCGTCGAGGTGATCGTGCTCGACGATGCGCGCTGCCGGGAATTGATGCGAGACTATATCGCGGCCAATCCGTCGATCTGGAACGAGGATATCGCCGAGGACGCGCCGCGCGGGGGAGCCGGGGGACAGTGACAGTCGATCTCAACGCCGATCTCGGAGAAGGATTCGGAGCCTGGCGCATGGGCGACGACGAGGCCATGCTCGACCTCGTGACCTCCGCCAATGTCGCCTGCGGCTATCACGCCGGCGATCCGGACATAATGGCGCGCTGCTTCACGCTGGCGAAAGCGCGCGGCGTCGCCATTGGCGCGCATGTGTCCTTTCCCGATCTCGCCGGCTTCGGCCGGCGGCGCATTCCCTATTCCGCCGCCGAGGTGGAGCGTCTCGTCGCCTATCAGATCGGCGCGGCGCAGGCGCTCGCGCATTACAGCGGCCATCGCCTCACTTATGTGAAATGCCATGGCGCGCTCGCCAATGTCGCGGAGGTCGAGCCGGAGATCGCGCTCGCCGTGGCGCGGGCGACGCGCGCCGTCGACGCCAGCCTCACTCTGCTGGCCATCGCCTGCAGCGAGCAGGTGGCGGCGGCCGAGCACGCCGGCGTCACGATCGCGCATGAGGTGTTCGCCGATCGCGCCTATCTCGATGACGGACGGCTGAAGCCGCGCGGCCAGAAGGGCGCCGTGATCGATGATCCGGATTGGGCCGCGGCGCGCGCGCTCAATATGTTGAACGAGCAGGCGATCGTCACCGAGAGCGGCAAGCGTCTGCCGACGCCGATCGACTCCATTTGCGTGCATGGCGACACGTCACACGCTGTCGATATGACACGGCGGCTGCGCGATGCGCTGGAACGCGCCGGCTATCAGCTTCTGCCCTTCGCGCCCTCGGAGACATGAGGCGATGCGCACCACCGCGCCGCGCTGTCTCGACGCCGGCGAGGCGGCGCTCGTCGTCGAATTCGGCGATAGCGTCGATCCTGCGATCAGCGCCGAGGTGCTGGCGCTGGACGCCGCACTGCGCGCCGCGCCGCTGGCGGGAATCGTCGAGACGGTTCCGACCTATCGCTCGCTGATGATCCATTACGATCCGCTGGCGCTCACGCGCGCCGCGCTCGTCGCCCATGTCGAGGCGCTGGAGAGAGCGGCGCAGGAGAGCGCTGCGCCGAGCGTCAGGTGGATCATTCCCTGCTGCTACGCGCCGCCGCATGGCGAGGATCTCGCGGCGGCGGGCGAAGCGCTGTCGCTTTCGCCCGAGCGCATTGCGGAGCTTCATTCGGGCGCCGATTTTCGCGCTTACATGTATGGCTTCGCGCCGGGCTGGTGCTATCTCGGCGGCCTGCCTTCGGCGCTCGCCGTCCCGCGCCGCGCCTCCCCGCGCGGGCCGACGCCGCGAGGGGCGGTGCTCATCGGCGGCGGCCTCTCGCTGATCGGCGCCGATCCCATGCCGACCGGCTGGTATGTCCTCGGCCGCACGCCCGAGCGTCTCTTCGCGCCGGAGCGCGATCCCTCCTTTTTCGTCGAGGTCGGCGATGCGCTGCGCTTCGAGCCGATCGACGAAGCGACATTTCGCGCGCTCGAGGAGAAAGGCGCGCGCGGCGAGATGATCGCGCGGCGCGAGACGACGCGATGAGCGCGCGGCTGATCCTCCGCGCGGTGGGGCCGGGCGTCACTCTGCAAGACGCCGGGCGGCGCGGCAGCCTGCGCTTCGGCGTGACGCCGGCCGGCCCGATGGACGCCCGCGCCTTCGCCGCCGCCAATCTCGCGGCGGGGGCCGCTCTGGGCGCTGCGGCGATCGAGGTTTCGCTCGGCGGATTGGAGCTGACGGCGGAAGGCGAGACCATCGGCCTCGCCATCGCCGGAGGCGAATTCGACATTCGCCTCGATGGCGCGCCGCTTCCCTTCGCTTGCGCGCTCTCGCTGGAGCCGGGCGCGCGGCTTACCATTCGCGCGGGGCGGAGCGGGGCGTGGTGCTATGTCGCCATCGCGGGCCGCATCGATCTGCCGCCGACGCTGGGCTCGCTCGCGACACATACGCGCTCTTTCATGGGCGGGCTCGAGGGGCGGGGCTTGCGCGCCGGCGATGTTCTGCCGCTCGCGGATATTATATCGCCGCCGCGGGAATTGCTGGCGCTCGAGGCGCCCTGGCTCGCCGCCTCGGAGGAGCCCATCCGCGCCGTGCTCGGGCCGCAGGCGGATTATTTTTCGCAAGAGGCGATCGGCGAATTTCTGTCGGCGCGCTGGCGGGTCGGGCAGCGCAGCGATCGCATGGCCTATCGGCTGGAAGGCGGGCGCCTCGCCCACGCCAAGGGCCATGACATTGTTTCGGATGGGGTGGCGCTCGGCGCGATACAGGTTCCGGGGGATGGCGCGCCGCTCGTGCTGATGGCCGATCGCCAGCCGACCGGAGGCTATCCGAAGATCGCCAATGTCATCGGCGCCGATATCGGCCGTCTCGCGCAGCGGCGGCCGGGCGAGGCGTTTTCCTTTTCCACAGTTTCGATCGAGCAGGCCGTCGCGGCGCGGCGGGCGCTGGGCGAGGCGATCGGCGCAGGCGTGCGGCTGCGCGCCGTGGGCGGGGAGATTTCGACGGAATTGCTGCTGTCCGCCAATTTGATCGGCGGCGTCGCCGATGCGTATCGGCCTTTGGATAAAGAGTAGGGCTTGCCCCCTCCCGTACCCTCCCCCGTTACGCGTGAGAGGGGAGGCGGCAAGCATTGCGCAAACTTTTGTGAAGGGCCGAATCTGCTCCCTCTCCCGCGCAGCGGGGGAGGGCTGGGGAGGGGGGCGTCCAGCGGCTAGACTACTCCTGCAACGGTCCCCAGGACGGATCAGACGCGTAGGACGGCGTCGGCACGGGGAATTCCGAGCGGCCGAAAATATCGACCATGAAAATCTTGGCGCCGCCGCCGCCGCCCGGATCGCGGAAGAACATCAGGAACAGTCCGTTCGGCGCCCAGGTCGGGCCTTCATTATGAAAACCTTCGGTGAGGATGCGCTCGCCGGAGCCGTCCGGCTTCATCACGCCAATGCCGAAGGAGCCGGAGGATTGCTTGGTGAAGGCGATGTAATCGCCCTTGGGCGACCATACCGGCGTCGAATAATGGCCCTGGCCGAAGGAGATGCGCCGCGCGCTGCCGCCGCCGCCGCCCATCACGTAAATCTGCTGCGAGCCGCCGCGATCGGATTCGAAGACGATCTCGCCGCCGCTCGGGGAATAGGAGGGCGAGGTGTCGATGGCGTTGGTGTCGGTGAGGCGGGTCGTCGTGCGCGAGCGGACATCCATCGCATAGAGATTGGTGGCGGCGCCCTGCGACAGCGACATCACGATCTTCTGGCCGTCCGGCGAGAAGCGCGGCGAGAAGGTCATGCCCGGAAAATTGCCGACCACCTCGCGCTGGCCGCTCTCTATGTTCAGCAGCAGCACCTTCGGATCGGCGGAGCCGAAGGACATATAGGTGACGTCCTGCGAGGACGGCGAGAAGCGCGGCGTGACGACGAGCTCCTCGCCGCGGGTCAGATAGCGCACATTGGCGCCGTCCTGATCCATTATGGCGAGACGCTTGCGGCGGTGCTCCTTTGGCCCGCTCTCGTCGACGAAGACCACGCGCGTGTCGAAAAAGCCTTTCTCGCCGGTGATACGCGTGAACACCGCGTCCGAAACGAGATGCGCCACGCGGCGCATATTGGCGGAATCGGTGACATATTGCTGGCCCGCCGCCTGCTCGCCGGTCGAGACGTCGAAGAGGCGGAACTCGGTCTTGAGCCGTCCGTCCGGGCTGCGCTGCGAGCGGCCGGTGACGACATATTGCGCATTGAGCGTGCGGAAGAGATCGAGATTGGGCGTGGCCTCGGAGCCGGCGGACTCCGGGACGGCGCCCGGCTCGATGGGGCGCAGAAAGACGGAGCGCTTGAAATTATTGACGATGACGCTCGTCACTATGCGCGCCGCCTCGTCGCCGGAGAAGTTCGTCACCGCGACGGAGACCGGCTGAAAGCCGCCGCCCGCGCGCAGATCGAGCACGCGCGCCGCGCGCGCCGGCGCGGCGAGAAGCGGCGAGAGAGTCGCGCCGGCGAGAAGATGGGCGGCCGAGCGGCGGGTGATGTCGAACGTCATGAGATGGAGGTCCTGGGCGTTTTCGAATTTCGGAGGCGTGGAGCGCTAGCCGCTACATATCCTCCCTCATGTCCAATTCCGTGACGCGCCAATAATCGTAATAGGGCGCGAAGGCGGCCGGAATCGGCATGGGGCTGCAGCGGCGCACGGCGCCGAGCGCCTGCTCGCCGCGGCTGTGCTCGACAGGATCGGAGGAGGGGTTGAGCAGGCGCGGCGCGCCTTCGAGCGCGCCCTCCCGCGACAGGCGGAATTCTACACGCGGCACATAGGTCTGCGCATTGATCGACAGCGACGCCTGCCAGCAGCGGCGATAATGATCGACCGTATAGGCGTCGATCTGCGCTTGCAGAGTCGGCGACATGCGCGGCGCGCTCGCCGTCGGCGCGCCGAGCGAGGCGGTTTTGGTCAGATCGGCGCCGGTCGCGGCGCGGCGCTGCGGCGCCTCATGGCTCAAGAGATTGGCGATATTGGCGGCGTCGAATTTCGATTTGGGCGCGGCCTCGTCGCCGGATTTCGGCTTGGCCGGCGGCTTGTCGGATTTCTTCTTTTCGTCGGAGTCGCTCGGCGCGCCCTTTTCTGCGGCCTTCTTCTTCTCGAGGAGCTTGGCCACCTCATCGACCTTCAATTGCTTGGTCGGCTCCTTGGCGGTCTCCTTGGGCTTCGCCGTCTCCTTTTTGGCCTCTTCTTTCTTGGCCTCGTCCCGGGGCTTCGGCTCGTCCTTGGGCTTCGGTTTCTCGGGCGGCTGCGGCGTCTCCTTGGCCTCCTTCTCGGCCTTCGGACGCATGGGGGGCTTGGGCTTCACCACCTCGGCCTCTTCCGGCTCCTCGCGCTCGGGCGGCGGCGGCGCGGGCTTGGCGCGCTCGGGTTTCGGCGGCTCGGGCTTGGGAGGCTCCGCCTTGGCCGGCTGCGGCTTCGGCGGCTCGGCTTTGGCGGGCTCGGGCTTCGGCGGGGTCGGGCGGAGAGGCGGCTCCGGCGTCGGCGGCAGAGCGGCGACGCGCTTGGGCGGCGGCGGGGCCTCGGGCTTGTCCTCCGGCTCCTCGAGCCGCGGCTTCAGCGGCGGGGGCGGGGCGGCGACGTCCTTCTTGGCCTCGGCGAGCGGCGGCAGCGGCTTGGTCTCGTGCTGCTCGGCGATCTTGTCGGCGCGCTGGACGGGCTTGATCTCCTTGGCCGCCTTCTCGCCCTTCATCACCTGATTGATCTGCGCATCCGTGACGATATCGACCGGCACGGTCTCCTGCGCGTCATCGAATTTCTTCGTGTCCGAAAAGGCGATGAGCGTCGCTAGCAGCAGTCCGGCATGGACGGCGGCCGATACGACGAGGCCAGGTTCGGAACGCGAGGGCTTCAACTCTTCCCCTCACTTCTTGTCCACTTCGGTCACAAGAGCGACCTTCTTGTAACCGGCGCTCGTCACCATCGACATGATCTCGGCGACGCGGCCGTAATTCACCGTCTTGGAGGCGCGCATATAGATGCGCTCGTCGAAGCCCGCTTTGGCGGTCTCCTTCAGACGGTCGAGCAGCTGGCCGATCTCGATCGGCTGATCCATCAGAAAGATCTGCCCCTTGTCGTCCACGGCGATGGCCAGCGGCTTCTGATCGATATTGAGCGGGCCGGCCTTGGTCTGCGGCAGATCGACGGCGACGCCGGTGGCGAGCAATGGCGCCGCCACCATGAAGATGATCAGCAGCACCAGCATGACGTCGATGAAGGGCGTCATATTGATCTCGGCCATGGCGCCATAGCGCGGCGTTCCGCGCCGGCGGCGGCCCGAGCCCTTGCGTCCTGCGGCGATCGAGGCGCCCATTTCCGCTTCTCCCGCTCAGGCCGCGCGATCGCGGCCGGACTGTCCGGCGTGCTGATCGATCTGGCGCGACAGAATGGCGGAGAATTCGTCGGCGAAGCTCTCGAGCCGCGCCTGGGTGCGGGCGACGTCGCCCTGCAGCTTGTTATAGGCGACCAGCGCCGGAATGGCGGCGAAAAGGCCGATGGCGGTGGCGAGCAGCGCTTCCGCTATGCCCGGCGCGACGACGGCGAGCGAGGTGTTCTTGGAGGCGGCGATGGAGCGGAAGGAGGTCATAATGCCCCAGACCGTGCCGAACAGGCCGACGAAGGGGCCGGCCGAGGCGACCGTCGCCAGCACCAGGAGATTGGATTCGAGCTTCTCGACCTCGCGGGCGATGGAGACGTCCAGCACTTTGTCGATGCGCGCCTGCAGGCCCATGAAGGAGGCGCCGGCGTTCTGGAAGGAGCGCTTCCATTCGCGCATGGCGGCGATGAACAGGCTGCCCATGCCGGTGGCCGGGCGCTCCTGCAGCTTGGCGTAGAGATCCTCGAGCGAGGAGCCCGACCAGAACACTTCCTCGAAGCGATCCATGGCGCGGCGCGTGCGCGAGAACAGCAGCGCTTTGTTGACGATGATCGCCCAGCACCAGACCGAGGCCAGCAGCAGGCCGACCATCACCAGCTTGACGACGATATGCGCGCCCCAGAACATGCCCCAGATGGAGACCTCGGCGGCGGCGCCGGAGAGCGGGGCGGCGATTTCGGCTGGATTCATGAAAGTCGTCCTCGGAAGTCGCGGGGTCGGCGGCGAAACTCTGGCGGCGAGCGGCGGAAGTCCTCGGCGCTCGCCCGCGCCGGGACTAAAGGCGCGGATAGAGGCAAATCACGTCGCGCCCGCTCCCGCAGCGCCGCGCCGAAGGCTGTGGAGCCCGAGCGGTATGGAGCGTGAATCCGCCGAGATTTTGTCCTGGATGCGCCGCACAATCAGAAAATATGAGCGGAAGGCTTAAGGGACCGTAAAGGTCACGCGCCGCGAGGCGTGGCGACCGCGGCGAATTTCTCGCGCACTTCGGTCGGAAGCCTTCGCGGCCGACCGCCTTCCACCGCGGCGATCCTCACTTGTGCGGAAACCAGCATCTCCTCGCCGCGCGTCACGCGCTGATCGAGATCGAACGACGCGCCGGACACTTCCCGGACGATCGTCTCCACAGTGAGGAGATCGTCCATTTGCGCGGGCTTGCGGAAATCGATCGTCATGGCGCGCACGACGAAGAACAGGCCGCCCTGCGCCTCCAGCAGCTCGCGCTGGCCGAGGCCGAGATCGCGCAGCAGCTCGGTGCGGGCGCGCTCCATGAAGCGCAGATAGGAGGCGTGGTAGACGAGGCCGGAGAAATCCGTGTCCTCGTAATAGACGCGGACGGCGAGTGTGTGGGTATGGGTCATTTCGCGCGCGCAGGATCGCTGGAGGCTCTGCTATACAGCAGCCGGCGACGTCTCGCACCCCTCGCGATCACGAGGCGGCGCGGTTCCGGTTTGCGGCGCAGCGAGCTGGTTGCGTTGCAATATGTAATTCTGATACACAGCGAAACGTCGCGCGCGTATCGAGGCTGAGAAGGGTCGATGAACAAAGAGCTTTGCATCCTCGTCTGCGGCGTCGGGGAAAGGGCCTCGGCGGTGGCGAGGCGGCTGATCGGCGAGGGCTATGCGACTGTGCTCCATCAGGAGCGGCCGCCGCGGGCTCTGCGGCGGCGCATGTGCTACGCCGACGCCTGGTTCGACGGCATCGCCACTCTGGGCGGCGTCGAGGCGCGCCGCGCCGACCGGCCGACGGAATTTCTCTGCGGCATGCAGACGCGGCAATTTCTTCCACTTCTGCTGCGGCCTTTCGACGAGGTGGTGGAGCGCTGGCCCTGGGACGTCATCGTCTCGGCGCCGGACCATGACGGCCGGCCGGCCCGCTCTCTCGCCAATGTGGCCGAGCTGACGATCGGCGTCGGCTCCGGCTTCGTCGCCGGCGCGGATTGCGATCTCGTCATCGCGACCGATGGGCTCGATCCGGGCGCCGTGCTGCGGGCCGGAGACGCGCCGCCGAGCCGCCGCGACGCGGATCGTCTGGCGCTCGACTATTGGGACGTGATCGCGATGACGGAGGGCGCGCTCGCCGCGCGCAAGACGATCGGCGAGCGCGTCGAGGCGGAGGAAATTTTGGGCTTCATCGGCGAGGAGCCGGTGCGTGCGCCGGTCGCCGGCCGAATCAGCGGGCTGGCGCGGCCGGACCAGATGGCGCCGGCGGGCGCGCCGATCGCGGAGATCGCGACATCGGACCGCGCGCCCATCGCCGGCGTTTCCGACCGCAACAAGCTCATCGCCCGCGGCGTCTCCTTCGCCGTGGAGATGGAGGCCGGGGGCTGGACGCCGGTCTCGATCGGCTCGCGCTGACGTCTTTCCTGTAATAAGCTCCGGCGCATATTTTTTGGCGCCGGCGATCGATTTGGCGTTTAGCCGTCGAGAGACGGCGCGCCGCGCGGATTTTTCGTCATGAGACCTTTTTTCTCGCTGACCTTGCTGGTCATCGTCACTCTCGTGCTCGGCGGGGTCCCGCGCCTGTGGAACTTCGCGCTCGCCGCTTTCAACGATCCGCGATGGTTGCCGGCGCTGGCCGCCGATTCGCCAGTGCATTTCGAGCCGGCGGCCGAGGGCTGCGCCACCATCGTCGGCCGCATGCTGCCGGAGGCGATTCGCAGCGTCGAGGACGCGCATGGACGCCCTTTCGCGCATGCGCCCATTGTCGGCGTCTACGGCTCCTACGAAAATTACGCCAAGGCCAATGGCACGGGCGATCCGCGCATTGCGGCGATGGCCTCGTTCGGCCGCGTCGTGCTCTCGCCGATCCTATGCGGCGCCGAGAGCGCGCGGCTGGCGCCGGTGCTGACGCGTGAGCTCTCCCATGCGCATTTCTTCGGCTGGCGGGGGCTATGGGCGGAACGTCCGCCGAGCTGGTTCGTGGAAGGCCTCGCCGTCATGATCTCGGGCGGCGCCGGCGCGGAGGAGATGAGCGAGAAGGAGGCGCGGGCGCGCATTCGCGACGGCCATGCGCTCATCATGAGCGAGCAGGGCGTCTGGCGGGATATTTCCTCCATCGCCTTCGCCGAGGAGCGTGGCGGCAATTTTGCGCGATTCGATCTCCTCTATCGTCAACGGCTGGCCTTGCGCCAAGCGGCGATGTTCGTGGCCTGGCTGAAGGCGCAGGACGAGGCGGGCTTCGCCGAGCTGCTGCGCGGACTGGAGGAGGGGAAGGGGTTCGCCGCCGCCTTTCAGGCGGCGTTCCGCGCCGATCTGCCGACGCTGTCGCGAAACTATCTCGCCACCATCGGCGGATAGGGCGATCGGGCGAAGGCCAGCAAACCTCCCCCTCATGCTGAGGAGCGCCCGAAGGGCGCGTCTCGAAGCGCGATGGGGAGCTCCAGATGGCCGCGCATGAAGGTTTCCTCGTCCTTCGAGACGCCGCTTCGCGGCTCCTCAGGATGAGGAAACCTTCACCCGATCGCCCTGGACATCGGCGGATGAGGCTCGGCGCGACATTCGCGGCGGCGGCGTCGCGTGGGCCGAGGCCATAGCGCGTCTCGGCCGCGAGAAGGTCCTGCCGCGGAGCGATGGCTCTAGCTGATCGCATGCATCGCCAAGGCATAGGCGATCCAGATAAATCCGACCGAGGACACGACGAAGCTCAGCGCCGTATAGCCCCTCCACAAAGGCTTGCTCCAGAAATTCGGATCGAAAGCCGCGATGGTGAAGACTGTCGGATTGGAGAAACCGCCGATCGCCACACACCAGCAAGCAATGACGGGCAGCTCGACGCCAGAGCCATAGAATCCGACGCCGAACAGCGCCATCAACGCATAGTCGACATGCGCTCTTATCATCGTCTTATAGTCGATGATGAAGCTGTCGAAGGCCTTTATCGGGAACCATTTCGCGAATGTCATCAACCACGCCGTCGTAATGAGGGCCGTGATACAGGCGGCGGAGCCGATCAGAAGGATTTTCATCCGAGCTTCCTCGAGTTTCTACGTGCACAGAGGAAGCTTTTTCGCCCGTAGGCGCTCCTTGTGTCTCGGGAGATTCGCCTAGTCGCCTTTGGGCGATTTTCCCGAGCACGTGCAGCCGCCGTCCCGCTCGGCGTGCCGAGGATTGTTGCGGCGCTCTAAAGTCACGCTTCCCGGTCCCGGCGGTCTCGACGCGCCATTATGGTCGTCGCGAGGCGGTCGTGCGCTCAGCGCGCCTCGGCGAGGCGCTCGCGCTATGCCACTGAAGTCGTGAGAAAATTTGGTCGGAGTGAGAGGATTCGAACCTCCGACCCCCTCGTCCCGAACGAGGTGCGCTACCAGGCTGCGCTACACTCCGATCTGGCGTCCGCGAAGCGGTCGCCGCTGGTCGAGGCGGGTTATAGCTTCAGGTTCTCCGACCTGCAACAGCTGTTTGCGCACTATCTGCAGCCGATCGGCCGCTCACCGGCGCTCGAGCCGAATATATTGGAAATCCGCCTCGTCCTCGGCCGTTCGCGGCGGCGTCTCGCGCGCTGTTTCACGCCATTCTGCCGGATCGAGCGTCGGAAACAGCGCGTCGCCGGCGACCGTCAGCGCCACCTCGGTCAGGTGAATCACATCCGCCTGGGGCAGAAAGGCGGAATAGATCTCCGCGCCGCCGGCGACGATGATCTCCGCCGCTCGCATGGCGTCCGCCAGCTCGGCGGCGAGGCCGAGCGCCTCCTCGGGGCTGCGCGCCGCATGGGCGCCCTCGGGGCGAAATCGCGGGTCGCGCGACAAGGCCACGGTCTCGCGGCCGGGCAGTGGGCGGCCGATCGAATCGAATGTGCGGCGTCCCATGAGCAGCGGCTTGCCCCAGGTGATTTCGCGAAAGCGCGCGAGATCGCTCTTCAGCCGCCAGGGCGTGCGCTCTCGAGCGCCGATGACGCCATTGCGCGCCACGGCGGCGACGAAGACCAGTTTGGGCGTCACGGGCATCGAGCCTCCTCGAACCGAGCTTTGCGCTCGAACGCGAACGTTCGAGAAAATTCGTTCTAAATGAAAAATTAGAAGAGTTTCCGACTACATGAGCGGCGGAAACCGATTCTGCCTTCCCGCCGCGCGGCCCTTTGCCGCAAGGTCGGAGCATTCCTATATAGATGGCGCCCGAGTGATTCCTCATCTCTGGGCGAACCGCTCGAGGATAGTCATGTCGACTTGGACATCGAACTCCAAATCTTTGCCGGCGCTCGCGCTCGCCCTGCTCATCGCCTTCGCCCCGGCGCTCGCCGAGGCCAAAATGGGCGGCGGCGCGAGCTCGGGAAGCCGCGGCTCGCGGACCTCTACGCCGCCGGCGGCGACAACCACCGCGCCGCGTCCGGCCGCGCCCATGGAGCGCAGCGTGGCGCCGCAGCCGGCGCCTCAGCCGCAGCCCTCGCCCGCCGCGCCGCAGCGCCCGGCCGCCGCTCCCGCGGCCAGCCCGCTCGGCGGCTCCTTCGGCCGCGGATTGCTCGGCGGCCTCGCCGGCGGCCTGCTCGGCGCCGGCCTGTTCGGCCTTCTCTCGGGCAATGGCCTGATGGGCGGCCTCGGCGGCCTCGCCTCCATCATCGGCCTTCTGGTCCAGATCGCGATCATCGCCCTTCTGGCGCGGCTCGCCTTTCAATGGTTCGCCAATCGCCGCCTCGCCGGCGCGATGGGCGGCGCCGGGGGCGGCTCGCGTCCGGGCGCCTTCGCCTTCACCGGCGGTGGGACGGGCTTCGGCAGCGGCACCGCGCCGCGTCACCCGACGAGCGAGCCTTTGAATCTGCGTCCGGAGGATTTCAGCGCCTTCGAGCGCGTGCTCGGTGACGCCCAAGCCGCCTATAGCCAGGAGGATATCGGCCGGCTGCATGATCTCGCGATGCCAGAGATGGTCTCCTATTTCTCCGACGACATTCGCGCCAACGCGCGCGAGGGCGTCATCAACCGCATCTCCGAGGTGAAGCTGCTGCAAGGCGATCTCTCCGAGGCCTGGCGCGAGGGCTCGGACGAATATGCGACCGTGGCGATGCGCTTCTCGCTGATCGATCTCTTCATCGATCGCGCGACGGGCAAGATCGTCTCCGGCGACGCCGCCCAGCCGACGCAATCGACCGAAGTGTGGACCTTCCGCCGCCCCGCCGGCGAAGCGCCCCAGGCCTGGAAGCTCTCGGCGATCCAGCAGGCCGCGTAAGTCTCGCCGCCTCTGCGAGAAAAGAAAAGCGCCCCTTTGAAGGGGCGCTTTTTTTATAGGCGCTCGTCGTCGGACGGGCGAGCCGCCCGCTTGCCTCAGCCGACCGATTCGAGGACAGGGGCGGCGGCCGCCTCTTTCTCCTTGGCGAGGAAAAATCGATAGGCGTCGGCGATTCCTTCCTCGAGGGAAATTTGCGGTGTCCAGCCGAGCGCGCGAAGCCGGCTCGAATCCATCAGCTTGCGCGGCGTTCCATCGGGCTTCGTCGAATCGAGGACCAAGCGGCCCGAAAAGCCGACGGCGCGCTGCACCGTCTCCGCGAGTTCGCGAATCGTCACCTCGGAGCCGGCGCCGCAATTGATATGCTCATAGCCGTCGTAATTATCGAGGCAGAACACGACGCCTCGCGCGAGATCGTCGACATGCAAAAATTCGCGCAGCGGCGTGCCTGTGCCCCAAATGACGACCTCGTCGCGGCCAGCCACTTTCGCCTCATGGAACTTGCGAATCAGGGCGGGCAGCACATGGCTCGTCTGCAGGTCGAAATTGTCGTTCGGCCCGTAGAGGTTGCAGGGCATGACGGAAATGTAGCTGCGGCCATATTGCTTGCGATAGGCTTGGCACAGCTTGATGCCGGCGATTTTGGCGATCGCGTACCATTCGTTGGTCGGCTCCAGCGGACCCGTCAGCAGCGCATCCTCGGTGATCGGCTGCGGTGCGAATTTCGGATAGATGCAGGACGATCCGAGAAAGACCAGACGATTCACCCCCGCCGCATGAGCAGAGTGAATGATATTTGTCTCGATGGCGAGATTATCATAGATGAAATCGGCCGGATAAGTGTCATTGGCGTAGATGCCGCCGACTTTCGCCGCAGCGAAGATGATCGCATCCGGGCGATTCTGCTTGAGCCAGACTTCCACGGCAATCTGATTACGTAGGTCGACGACGGAACGGTCCGCTTTGAGGACGGACTCTCCTCTCGCCTCAAGATGTCTCGTCACGGCGGAGCCGACCATACTTTATGTCCGGCGACCCAAACTCTGCGCGTGTTCGCCATATCTAAATTATCCCCTCGGAACCGTGGCCATTTAAATGCTCTGGATAGAAACCTCGGATTTCTACGGCAGTTCGGGGCCTCGGCGCAAATAGAAATTGCAGGAATGTCTCTGCGCAGCTCACGAGACCCGAGGCGAAGAATTCGAGCGCGCAAATGGTTCTGTTTCCGCGGCGGCGCGAAGTCTTTGACGCTGCACGGCATGCGTGCGGTCTCGAAATGGGACGTCGGCGCGATTTGCCGGACTTGACCGAGACATTGCTTCGATGACAGAACGCTCGCGCGGCGTCGACTCTCCCTCCGAGAGGCGGCTACGCGGCGCCGGCGGACATGCTTCCGACGAAGCCGAGTTTTCGGAGCCGCTCCCGCGCTGATTTCCGACCGAAATGCTCGCGCCGCGAGAAGGCGGGCGTCACGCTCGCCACTCGACGTCGGGGCGGATGTGCGCTGCCAGGGTCACGCGATGAAGATACTGATTGATCTGCAATGCTGTCAGACCGAGGCGCAATCCCGAGGAATGGGGCGCTATTCTCTCTCTCTCGCAAAAGAAATCGTCAGAATCGGCGGCGAGCATGACTTCATGTTTCTGCTCAACTGGCATTATCTGGACAAGTCCGCGGATCTCATCACGGAAATCGCGAAGCTCGACGATCTCGGCAATGTGATTTTGCACGACTATCCCAGCGTGCAATATGATTGGCATGAGCGGCAGAGGCGAGAGCAGGTCGCCAATGTCCTGCGCAATGATCGCATCGAGACGGTCAGCCCGGATGTCTATCACATCTCGAGCGTTTTCGAAGGCGAGAGCGTCTATGGCGCGGCGGCGGCTTTCATCGACTTTCCCAAGCCGCCGATCATTCGATCCGCCACTCTCTATGATTTCATTCCGCTGCTCTATCCGGACAAATATCTCACCGATTGGCCGGTCGCCCTCTGGTACAAGCGCACATCGAGCCTGATCCCGCAGCTCGATGTCGGATTGGCCATATCGGATGCGACGAAGAAGGACGCCGAGCGGCTTTTTCATATGAAGCCGGAGCGCGTCGTCAATATTTTCGGCAGCGTCGCGGATCACTTCCGCATCCTCCCCGCCTCCGAGGCGCATCGCGGGGCCGTCTGGCGCCGCTTCGCTCCCGGGCAGAAATTCATCCTCTATGTTGGCGGGCCGGACTTCCGCAAGAATCTCGATGGGACGCTCGAGGCTTTCGCCATCGCCAACAAGGAGCTGGCGGATAAATACAAGCTCCTGATCGTCTACGACATCAAAGGCGCGGAAGCGCTCGCTCTGCGCGAGAAAGCGGCGCGCCTCGGCGTGGCGCCGCTCGTCGTGACGACGGGCTTCGTGTCGGATGACGAGCTCGTCGAGCTCTACAACGCCGCTTCGCTCTTCGTCTTCCCCCCTCTCTATGAGGGACTGGGTCTTCCGGTGATCGAAGCGATGCGCTGCGGCGCGCCAGTGCTCGTCGGCGACAATTCCAGCCTGACGGAGATCGTGGACGATCCGGCCTATCGTTTCGACACGACCAAGCCGGCGGATATGGCGAAATCAATGGTGCGCGCGCTGACCCGCGAGGGCGAGCTTCAGCGCATGCGCGCCTATTCTCGCGAGCGCGCCGCGCTCTTCACCTGGGAGAAGAGCGCCCGCCGCGCGCTCGACGCCTGGGAGGAGACCTACGCCGCGCGCCGCGGGCGCAAGACGCCGAGCGCGGCAGGGCGGGTTCCGCGCATCGCCATGTTCACGCCGCTCCCGTCGGCGAAGTCGGGGATCGCCGATTACAGCGCGGAGTTTCTTCCCGCCCTCTCCAAATTCGCGTCCTTCGAGATTTTCGTCGACGATGTGGCCGAGGTCGAGACCTATTTCGACGACATGCCGATCTGGCATCACTCGCAATTTCCATTCAAGGCGCATCTCTACGATGCGATCGTCTATCAGCTCGGCAATTCGCCGTTTCACCACTATATGCTCCCTTATATCGAGAGCTTTCCGGGCGTCGTCGTCATTCACGACGCCTATCTCGGCTATTTGTCCTATGACCCCGGCAATCCCGACGCCTTCATCCGTCGCATGATCCAGGAGCATGGAGGTCCGGCGCGCGCCATCGTGCTCGACGGCGAGGGCGGCGACCGCACGGCGCGCTCGCTCGTCGATGCTCTTCCCTGCAGCGCCACGGCGACGCATCGCAGCCTCGGCGTCATCGTTCACTCGCGCTTCGCTCGCAATGTGCTGGTGGGCGCCGCTCGCCCGGGCGCCGCTCCACAAATCGCCGTGCTGCCGCAATATAGGGCGCGCCCGCCGCGGGAAACGACGCCGAGCAGGGCGCAGGCGCGCGAGACGCTCGCCATCGCGCCGGATTCGCTCGTCATCGTGTCGCTCGGCCATGTCGCTCACACGAAGGGCGTGCTCGAGCTGATCGAGGCCTTCACGCGCTCTACGGCGGCGAAATCGGGCAAGGCGCAGCTGATCCTCGTCGGCGAGCTGGAAGGGGGCGCGAACCACGATTCGCCCTATGCGCGCGAGGTGCTGCGCGCCATCGGCGACAGGTCCGACATTCACATCACCGGCTATGTCGAGAAGGAGGATTACGACCTCTACATAGCCGCGGCCGATATCGGCGTTCAGTTGCGGACGCTCACGCGCGGCGAGACGTCGAGGGCGATCCTCGATCTGCTCACCAGCGGAACGCCGCTCGTCTATAATCGCATGGGGTCCTCGGCGGAGCTGCCGTCCGAGGTGGGCGTCGCGCTCGAGGGCTATGCGTCCGCGGACATCGCCGATGCGCTCGATGCGCTGGCCGGCGATCCGCAGCTGCGCCAGACCTATAGAGAGGCTGCGCTGCGCTATTGCGACGAGACGCTGGACCCGGACAAGGTCGGCGCGCGCTTCGTCCAGACGGTCGTGGCGATGACCGCTCGCGCCGAGACCTGCGGGCCGAAGATCGTCAGCAAGACGATCGCGCGTCTGCTCCGCGACGCTCCCATCACCCGGGAGCTCGTGCAGGACATCGCCCGCGCCTATGTGCGCCAGGAGCGCTCCGAGATCGCGCCGCGCCTCTTGATCGACGTGACCCACATAAGGGAGGGCGATCTCGAGACGGGCGTGCAGCGCGTCGTGCGCGAGCTCACGCGCGCGGCCTATGGCTGGAGCGACGCGAAGGTGCGGCCGCAGGCTTTCGCCTATACGGACGCCGGGCTGATCTTCGCCGACGATTACGCGCAGCGCTGCGGCGCCCGCGCCGCCGTCGAGGCGGAGGACATGCGCTTCGGCGCCCTCGATTTTCGTCCCTTCGACAAGATTTTGATGGCCGATGGAACCTGGCATCTCGCCGATTGGATGCGCGAGCCGCTTGCGCGCCTCGGCGCCATCGGCGGAGAGGCGTTCGGCCTCGTTCACGACATTCTGCCGCTGCAGCATCCCGAGCTGTTCGAGGACCATGTCAAAATCTCTGTCACCAATTGGCTGACGCTGCTGCTGGAGAAAGGCTCCGGCCTGATCTGCACCTCGCAGAGCGGGGCGGATGGGCTCATCGAGTGGATCACGGGCAGCGGAGTCACGCCGCGGCGGGGGCTTCGGATCGGCTATGCGCGGCTCGGCGCCGATTTCTCCTCGCGAGTCGATGTCTTCACGCCGATCACGGCGGCCACGTCCGATCTGGCGCAACGTGAGAATTTGTTTCTGATGGTCGGCACGATCGAGCCGCGCAAGGGGCACGATTACGTGCTCGACGCCTTCGAGCGGCTATGGGCTTCGGGAGTCGATGCGACGCTGGTCTTCGTCGGCAAGGCGGGGTGGAGCGTGGACAGCCTGCTGCAGCGCTTCGAGAACCATGAGGAAAAGGGCAAGCGCTTCTTCTATCTCGGCTTCGTGCCGGAGGCGGACATGGCGCGGCTCTATCAGAGCGCTTCGGCGACCATCGTCGCCTCGATCGCGGAAGGCTTCGGCCTGCCGATCTATGAGGCGGCGCATTTCGGCTCGCCGCTGCTGCTCAGCGATCTTCCCGTTTTCCAGGAGCTCGGCGGCGAGCATGCGCGATATTTCGCCGCCGGCTCATCCGCGCAGCTCGCCGCGGCCCTGCGCGAGCAGCTCGCGCGCGGGCCTATTCCGTCGAAAGGCGTCTCGGCGCCGTCCTGGGCCGATTGCGCGGGCCGCATTTTCGAGTTCCTGGACGGGGAGCATGTCTATCGGCAGTTCTGATGGCCGTCGCGTGGGCTCGACGGTCGCGCGCAAAACCGTAATCATTCGCCGAAAGCTATGGAGGGCGGCATGACATTGATCGAATGGCTGGGGCGCAAGATCGCCGTTCGGACCTTTCGCGACAAGGATATCGCTGCGCATAGCCTGAAATTCGGCGGCAGCGTCGCCGGCGTCGTCGATGAGGTGACGCAAAAGCGCGTCCGCGGCTGGATTTGCGACGCCAAGCGCGAAGCACCGGTCGTGCTCGAAATCCTGCTCGACGACGAGGTGGTCCAGCAGACCAAGGCGAATCTCTATCGCGACGATATCGCCGAAAAGCTCGGCGACAATGGGCTTCATGGCTTCGACTGCGAGGTCGCCGCTTTCGCCACGCCCAGCGCGAAGACGCGCTCGGTGCGGTTGCGCATCGCCGATCGGCCGGAATATGAGTTCGGACCCTTCGATCTCGAGCCGAACAGATCGCCTTTGGAAGTGCCGTCGCCGGACGTCCCGCAGGCGCTGCATGATCGGCTCCAGCATATATTCAGCCATATAACGGCGACGCATGAGAACTCTTTGCGTCGATTCGACGCGATGCAGGCGTCCTTCGACCGACTGCAATCAGCGCCCCGCATCGCCGCGACGAGCGGCGGCGACGCCGACAGCGGCTCCTTGCTCTATCAATATCCGCGCAGCGCGATTTCCGGCGTGGGTCAGTTCCGCCTGCCGCTCACCGACGACGTCGAAACCACGCTGTTCCAAGCTCGGCTGGAGGTGGATTTGATGAAGGAGCGGCATTTTTCGTGAGGCGGGGGGCTAGCTCTTTCGCAAGGGCGAGTCCCCGCTCGATAATCATCTGAGGCGACCTTCGGCAATCGCGTTATAAAGTCTCTCAGGGTCGCAAAGATCGGCTGCCGGTAGTTGTAACATCAAACCGAAGTGATGATTGTGGGTGTTGAACTCGCAACGATCGATCAACTCCGCTTGTTCTGATGATTGCGCAAGCGTCATCAAATGCGGGTCATGTGGGATGAAGCGCGACCGATGCTGCGAGTAGACGAACTCTCCGTACCAGGCAAACTCGTAAGGAGCAATTTGTATCAAGCCGACGAATCCATTTACGCCTCTGCTATGCGCGAACGCGTCGAGTTCGGCTGACAAATCAGAGTTGAACATGCCGGTACAAGATATATAGGCGTTCGTGCTCTCGGTATGGTTCTCCATAACTGTACATATTCTATTGAATGATTCTGAAATATTAACGATCTTGCCATCGAGCCAGCCGTCTTCGTTGGTGTTTCGAAGGCGATCGAAAAAATCATTTTTAGAGGTCGGAGCCGCCGCAGTATAGATCGAACCATCATGCAAAAGAGACGAGTAGTCGAATTTTTTCGTGAATAGCATTGTGCTATCCATGGTAAGATAGTTGGCGGCAATTTTTATCTTTGAAAAGCATAGTTTTATCAGTTGCTGAATATGCCATCCAGACATTTCTGGAGTAGGCTCGATATTTGCCGACGCTAGCACCCACTCTTCAGAGAGAATGTTGGGGATATAGGATATTCGGCCATGATTCAGCTCTGTCGTGAAGGCGTCGATAAATATCGATAAATCGTTTTCCGGCACAACGATATAGAACGGGTGTTTAATTTCTGTAAATCGGCACCAGGAGCGATAGAGCGCGACTGTCCATGGCAAGTCTTTTCTGTACGATTTATTTAATATTGCAAAATCATGCATATATCTTGCTTGGTGAATTTTGACAGAGTCGATGCGAATATTCGCGCTTTCCGGCACGGATATGCAAACTTCCAAACCCTCCTCATTTTCTGGGCTAACATAAATAAACGACGCAAGCGTTTTTTGATCGTGGCAGATTCCCGCTAGCAACGACTGCTTGTATCGGCTGCGGCCGGCCGAATCGGAAATTTCTAAAAAGCTGTCTTCGAGGCCAGACAGCCCGAAATTCTCACCTTGAACTTTAATGAGATGGGCGCCTTTCGCTAAGCTGAATCTCGGGCCGCGCGTCAGGCAACCGCGGCGGCGCGACGAAAAAATGAAGTCGTCATAGGTCAGACCGGCTTCTGAGCCTACCAGTTCGGCCCCGGCTTGGAAGCTCGTCACCGAGCTTTCCCGTCCGGCCTCATTCGTGGACACGGTTTGTTGCAAACAGACCTCCTCGTGACGCGCCCTGTCGTGTGCTTTCCTTGGCATTGCTACTATCGCCTTGAAGGCGGAGGCAAGAGAGACCAACATTGAGAGAGAGACTGTCGGCAATTTCCTGATACCGAATGGAGGCAAGAGTTAGCACTATGCGCGTGGCGTCCCGGAAGGGATTCGAACCCCTGACCTACGGTTTAGGAAACCGTTGCTCTATCCTGCTGAGCTACCGGGACTTCGCTCCGATATCTACAAGAGCGCAGGGCGTTTGAAAAGGCGGGGGCGTCACAGGGGTCGGTCACATGCGGCCGGCCGGCAATCCCTGCCAGCGTGCGAAGATGCGGTCGATCTTCGTCGCCATGATGACGTCGTTCTCGTGCAGGCCGCCGATCTTCTTCGTCTGCAACGAGATCGTCGCATAGCCCCAGCCGAAGGCGATGTCCGGGTGGGGCCTTCGGCCTCGGCCAATTCCCCGATTTGGCGCACGAATTCGGCCGCCTCGCGAAAATTGCCGAAGCGAAAGCCGCGCTCGATGCGGCGCGCCTCGTCCATCAGCGTCCAGTCCGGCGCCGCGGCGAGCAGCGTCTCGGCCTCGGCGCGCCCGAGCGGCGGAACGCCGCCGCGGCAGGGCGTGCAGGTTTTTTCTGCAAGGGTCGTCTTTTCCGAAAGGGTCGGCATTTTCATCCTCCTTCTCAGCGGTCGATTTCTCCGAAGACGATGTCGAGCGAGCCGATGATGGCGGCGACATCGGCCAGCATATGGCCGGTCGAGAGCCGGTCGGTCGCCGCGAGATGGGCGAAGGAGGGCGGGCGCAGCTTGCAGCGATAGGGCTTGTTCAGCCCATGGGAGACGAGATAGACGCCGAACTCGCCCTTGGGCGCCTCCACCGCCGCATAGACCTCGCCGGCGGGCACATGAATCCCCTCGCTGTAGAGCTTGAACTGCTCGATCGTCGCTTCCATCGAGCGTTTCATCGCCTCGCGCCGCGGCGGCGTGATCTTGCCGTCGAGCACCGCGATGGCTCCCTGGCCGTCCGCGGCGCGCAGCTTCTGGACGCATTGCCGCATGATGCGGACCGACTGGCGCATCTCCTCCATGCGCACGCAATAGCGGTCGTAGCAATCGCCGTGGCGTCCGACCGGAATGTCGAAATCCATCTCCTCGTAGCATTCATAGGGCTGCGCCTTGCGCAAATCCCATGGCGCGCCGCAAGCGCGCAGGAACACGCCGGAAAAGCCGAGGCCCCAGGCCTGCTCGAGCGTCACGGCGCCGATATCGACATTGCGCGCCTTGAAGATGCGATTGTCGGTGAGCAATCCCTCGAGATCGTCGCAGGTCGCGAGGAAGGGATCGCAAAAGGCCTCTATGTCGTCGATGAGCGCGGGCGGCAAATCCTGATGCACGCCGCCGAAGCGGAAATAATTGGCGTGCATGCGCGCGCCCGAGGCGCGCTCGTAGAAGACCATCAGCTTCTCGCGCTCCTCGAAGCCCCAGAGATTGGGCGTCAGCGCGCCGCAATCCGAGGCCCAGCTGGTGATGTTGAGCAGATGCGAGAGCAGCCGTCCGATCTCGCAATAGAGCACGCGCACGAGCTGGGCGCGCCGCGGGACGGCGAGGCCGAGCAGGCGCTCGGCGGCGAGGCAGAAAGCGTGCTCCTGATTGATCGGCGCGACATAATCGAGCCGGTCGAAATAGGGCAGGGCCTGCAGATAGCTCTTGTCCTCTATGAGCTTTTCCGTGCCGCGATGCAGAAAGCCGATATGCGGATCGGCGTGGACGACGACTTCGCCGTCGAGCTCCAGCACCAGCCGCAGCACGCCATGCGCGGCCGGATGAACCGGGCCGAAATTCAGGATGAAGCTGCGCTCCTCGCCGGGCCGGGGGCGAGGCTGCGTTCTCTGTCCGAGACTCATCTGCGCCTCCTTTCGGCGGGAAACCGGATCGGCGCGCCGGCGTTATCACTCATCATCCTCGGTTTCGGGAGAAAGAAATGAGTGATCTTCTGCGCTGGGCCGTCGTCTTTCTGGTGGTCGCGCTGATCGCGGCCTTCTTCGGCTTCGGCGGCGTCGCCGGCACGGCGATCGACGCCGCGCGCATATTGTTCTGGGTGGCGGTCGTGCTCTTCATCATCGCCCTCGTCGGCGGCGTGCTCCGGCGCGGCGTCTGAGGGAGTCGGCGGCGGCGGCGCGGAGCGTCGCCGCCGCTTCTCGCGTCAACGTCCCGCGGCGGCGAAAGTTGCTGTCCTACGGATTGCGCGCGGCGCTATATTCCCTCGGGCGATGAGCGCGGGGAGCCGGCGCCGTGGACGAAGTCGAGAAAGCCGTTTTCCAGCGCGCCCTCGGGCCGCTCGCGCCACGGGCGGAGCGCCTTCCCGCGCCGCTGCGCGTCCCGCTGGACGCCTTCCTGCATTTCGTCGATCGCGACGGCTTCGCCATAGCGAGCCATATCGCGCTCTCGACATTGATGTCGCTGTTTCCCTTCCTCATCGTGGTGACGGCCTTCGCCGGCCTCATGGGCTCCAAGAGCCTCGCCGACGAGGCGGGGCGTCTGCTGCTCGACGCCTGGCCTCCCGAGGTTGCGGAGCCGATCGCGCGCGAGATCAAGCGCGTCGCGACGGAGCCCCAGGGCGGCAATCTCACCTTCGGCGCGCTCTTTGCCGTCTATTTCGCCTCCAGCGGCCTCGAGAGCCTGCGTATCGGCCTCAATCGCGCCTATGAGGCGCAGGAGACGCGCAGCTGGTGGCTGCTGCGGCTCGAGTCGATCTTCTATGTGGTCGGCAGCGCGGCGGGCCTGCTGGCGCTTTCCGTTCTCGTCGTGCTCGGACCGCTCATCACCGACGCCGCGGCGCGCTATCTCGATTGGTTCGCGCCCTTCGAGCAGATGGTCACTCTGGCGCGCTATGGCGTCGCGACGCTCATTCTGGCGCTCACGCTCTTCGCCATTCACGCCGGGCTGCCGGCGGGACGGCGGCGCTTTCTGGATATTCTCCCCGGCGTGCTGGCGACGCTCCTGCTGTGGCTCGTCGCCGGCGCCGCCTTCGGCCGCTATCTCGCGGCCTTCTCGGAGCGCTATGCGCTGACCTATGCGGGCCTCGCCTCGGCGATGATCGCGCTCGTCTTCCTCTATTTCTCGGGCGTCATCTTCATCTATGGCGGCGAGCTCAACGCCGCCATCGTCCGCGCGCGCCGCGGCGCTAGATAAAGCGCGAACAGCAAAGGGTCTCACCTCATGGCTCCACGCGCGCGCGCTTATTGGCAAGGCTATCTGCGGCTTTCGCTCGTCTCCATCGGCGTCGAGCTCTATGCGGCGACGTCGAGCGCCCAGGCGACGACGCTGCATCAGATCCACAAGCCCTCGGGCAAGCGCGTGCGCTATGAGAAGGTCGCGCCCGGCGTCGGTCCGATCGACTCCGCCGATATCGTCAAAGGCTTCGAGATCGGCGACGATTCCTATGTCGTGCTGGAGCCGGACGAGCTGGACGAGATCAAGCTCGACAGCGGCAAAGCGATCGAGCTGGTGCAATTCGTCGGGCGCGAGGAGATCGATCCGCGCTATTTCGACCGGCCCTATTATCTCGCGCCGGAGGGCGACGTCTCGACCGAAGGCTATGCAGTGATCCGCGAGGCGTTGCGCCGCGCCGGCAAGATCGGCATCGGTCGGCTCACCATGCGCGGGCGCGAGAGCATTGTCGCGGTGACGCCGCTCGGCAAGGGGCTGCTCGTCGAGACCTTGCGCTACGCCAATGAGCTGCGCTCCTATGAGCCTTATTTCGCCGAGATCGGCGAAGGCGACAGCGACGCCGAGATGGTGGCGCTGGCGACCGAGCTGATCGAGCGCAAGAGCGCGCCTTTCGATCCCAAGGCGTTCAAGGATTCCTACGCCGAGGCGCTGCGCGATCTCGTCGAGCGCAAGCGCGAAGGACAGGCGATCGTCACCACGGGCGAGGAGGAGCGTCGCGGTCCCGGCAAGGTGATCGATCTCATCGAGGCGTTGAAGCGCAGCGTCGGCGAGAGCGCGCCGCGGCCCGCGCACGGCAAGGCGCGCGCCGCGGAGCCGGCGAAAAAGGCGAGCGCGGCGAAGACGGCGTCGGCCAAGGCTGCGGCGAAGACTGGGCCGGTCAAGAAGCGCGCGTGACCGCGAGAGGAGCGCAAATTGGGTCCATCCGCGCGCTCGTCATCGGCTCATCGCGCCGCAAGACCGCTCGCAGCGAAGGACGAGCGGCTCTCCGCCTATCGCGACAAGCGCGATTTTCACCGCACCGCCGAGCCGGAAGGCGCCGCGCGCGCGCAAGGGCATGGCGCCTATGTCATGCAGAAGCATCGCGCTCGCCGGCTGCATTTCGATCTGCGCCTCGAGCTGGATGGCGTGCTGAAGAGCTGGGCCGTCACGCGCGGCCCCAGCCTCGACCCGAGCGAGAAGCGTCTCGCCGTGCGCACGGAGGATCATCCGCTCGATTATGGAAGCTTCGAGGGAGCCATCCCCAAAGGCCAATATGGCGGCGGCGAGGTGATGCTGTGGGACCGCGGCCGCTGGACGCCCAAGGGCGATCCGCATCGCGGCCTCGCCGACGGACGTCTCGAGTTCACGCTGGAAGGCGAGCGGCTGAGGGGCGGCTTCGCGCTGCTGCGCATGCCGCGCCGGGGCAAGGAGCCGAAAGAAAATTGGCTGCTCGTCAAAATGAAGGATGGGCAGGCTGACGCCGATCTCGATCCGGCGCGCGAATGGACGCGCAGCGTCACGACGGGCCGCAGCTTCGCGGAGATCGCCGATGGCGAAACCCATGCGCCGCGCCTGCCGAAATTCCGCGCGCCGCAGCTCGCGACGCAGGCCGCCGAGCCGCCCGCCGGCGAGGACTGGCTGCATGAGATCAAATTCGACGGCTATCGTGCGCTCGTCGCGACGGCGGGCGGCAAGTGCCGCGTCTACACGCGCTCCGGCCTCGATTGGACTGAGAAATTCCCCGGCATAGCGGAAGCCGCCGCGCAATTGCCGATGAAAAGCGCGCTCATCGATGGCGAGATCGTCGCGCTGGAGGAGAGTGGCCGCAGCGATTTCGGCCTGCTGCAGAAGATGCTGGAGAAGCGCCCGCGCGCGCTCGTCTTCTACGCCTTCGATCTGCTGGAGCTCGATGGCGAGGATGTTTCCAATGCGCCATTGCTCGAACGCAAGAATCGTCTCGCCGCGCTGCTCGCCGAGCCGCCGGCGGCGATACGCTACAGCGGCCATGTGATCGGCGCCGGCGCGCGTTTTCTCGCCGAATGCCGACGCTTGGGGCTCGAGGGTCTCGTCTCCAAGCGCGTCGACCGCCCCTATCTCTCGCGGCGCACGCGCGCCTGGATCAAGGTCAAATGCCTCGGCCGCGATGAGTTCGTCGTCGGCGGCTATCGTCCTTCGACGAAGAAGGGCCGCGACTTCGCCTCTCTGCTGCTCGGCGAATTCGTCGATGGCGCCTTGGTCTATCGCGGCCGTGTCGGCGCCGGCTTTTCCGATCGCGATCTCGCGCAGATCGGCGCCGCTCTGCGCGCGCATGCATGCAAGTCCTCGCCCTTCGCCGCCGTGCCGGCGGAGATCGCGCGTCACGCGCGCTATGTGGCGCCGCGGCTCGTCGTCGAGATCGATTACACGGAGCGCACCAAGGAGGGGCTGCTGCGCCATCCGACCTTCATCGGCCTGCGCGAGGACAAGCCGGCGAATGAGGTGAGCCCTCCCGCCTTCGATCCATCGCCCCGCGAGCTGAAGCGAGGCCCGCGATGATCCGCCTCACCAACCCGGACAAGCCGCTCTACCCGGCCGCTCTGCATGTCACCAAGCAGAGGCTGGTCGATTATTGGCGCCGGGTCGCGCCTTTCGCTCTGCCGCATATCACCGGGCGGCCGCTGTCGCTGCTGCGCTGTCCCAATGGCGCGGCGCATGGCTGCTTCTTCCAGCGCCATCATCGGCGCGGCCTGCCCGCGGGACTCAAAGCCGCGCCCATCGCCGGGAGCGACGGCGAACGGGAAGAATTTCTCTTCCTCGACGATCTCTCCGGCCTCGAAGGCGCGGCGCAGATGGATGCGCTGGAGCTGCATATTTGGGGCGTGCGCTTCGATGCGCTGGAGAGTCCCGATCGTCTCGTCTTCGATCTCGATCCCGATCCTTCCGTGACCTTCGAGGAGGTGAAGCGCGCCGCGCGCGATTTCCGCGCTTTGCTGGAGGCGGCGGGGCTCGCGAGCTTCGCGCTGCTCACCGGCGGCAAGGGGCTGCATGTCGTCGCGCCGCTGGATGACGCGCTCGACTGGCCGACCTTCACCGGTTTCGCCAGAGGCGTCGCCAGCCGTCTCGCGGCGGATGATCCGGCCCGCTTCACCGCAATGGCGACCAAGGCGCGGCGCCATGGCCGCATCTATATCGACTATCGGCGCAATGATCGCGGCGCGAGCGCGGTCGCGCCTTTCTCGCCGCGCGCGCGGGAGACGCCTTCCGTGGCGACGCCCGTTTCCTGGGACGAACTCGGCCGCATAGAGCGCGCCGATTTTTATTGCCTCGACAAGGTCGAGCGCCGCCTCGCCGCGCTGCGCGCCGATCCTTGGGCCGGCTATTTCGATCTGCGACAAGGCGTCTCGCCGGCGGCGCTGCGCATGTTCGCCGGCGCGCGGCTATAATTTCGCAGTTTCGCTATTCGGAAAGGCCGGCGCATGGAGACGACCGAATTGTTCCGCCGCCTGACGGTGGCGCTGGCGATTGGCCTTTTGATCGGCCTCGAGCGCGGCTGGCAGGCGCGCGAGGATGAGGAGGGCGAGCGCGCCGCTGGCTTTCGCACCCATGCGCTGGCGGCGCTGCTCGGCGCCGTCTGGGGCGCCATCTCCAATCAGACCGGCATAGGCGGCGCGGTGTCGCTCGGCCTCGCCTTCGTGGCTTTCGCAGGCGCGATCGTCCTGTTTCGTTATCGCGAGATCGTCCATGACGAGACCTTCGGCGCGACCACAGTGGTCGCCGCAATGCTGGCTTTCGCGCTCGGCGCTTTCGCCGTCGTCGGCGATGTCGAGGCCGCGGCCGCGGCGGGCGTCGCCACGGCGGGATTGCTAGCGCTGAAATCCGCGAGCCATGGCTGGCTGCGGCGCCTGAGCTGGGTGGAGTTGCGCTCCGGCCTGACGCTGGCCGCGATGACGGTCATTCTGCTGCCGCTGCTGCCGGACCGCGCCGTCGATCCCTGGAACACGGTCAATCCGCATGAGATCTGGCTGCTGACCGTGCTGATAGCGGTCATCAACTTCCTCGGCTATGTGGCCATGAAGGCGGCGGGCGGCGTTGGCGGCGTGGCGCTGACGGGAATCGCCGGTGGACTCGTCTCCTCCACCGCCGCGACGATGACGATGGCGCGCCTCTCGCGCGAGCAGAGCGAGGGCGCGCCGCTCTTCGCGGCTGGCGCGCTATTCGCCAACGCCACAATGGCGCTCCGCGTGCTGGCCGTCGTCGCGTTGATCGACATCGAGCTGCTCGGCGTTCTCGCGCCGCCCTTCGCGGCAGGCGGCGCCGTCATGCTCGCCTTTGCGCTTTTCTTCATGCGCCGCGCCGCCGCCGTTTCGACCGATGGCGGTCACGCGCCGAAGAACCCTCTCGATCTCGGCGCGGTGCTCGAATTCGGCGCGCTGCTCACCGTGATCGCGATACTGGCGCGTCTCGCCACCCGAGTGGCGGGCGGGGCCGGCGCGTTGGCCGTCGCGGCGATCTCGGGCGTCGTCGATGTCGACGCCATAACTTTGTCCGTCGCGCGGCTCGATCGTGCGACGCTCACGCTCGATGTCGCTGCGGCGTCGATCGGCCTCGCTGTCGCCGTCAACACGCTCTCCAAAGCGGCGCTGACATGGTGGATCGCGGGCGCCGGCCTCGGCTTTCGCGTCGCCGCCGCTTCCGTGCTGGCGCTCGCGGGCGGCCTCGCGGTCGCGCTGCTCACGCGCTGAAAAGCGCGGAACCTTCGCCAGCCCCACAAGTTTCCTCGGGTAAACCCACTTTTCCTCGGGAAAACACGGAGGCGAACGATGAAGATCAAGGACATCATGACTCGCGAGGTCTGTCTCGTCGAGCCCGATCAGACGATCTGCGACGCCGCCAAACGCATGGCCGATCTCGACATCGGCCTTTTGCCGGTCGGTGAGCACGATCGTCTCGTCGGCATGGTCAGCGATCGTGACATCGCCTTGCGCGCCATCGCCGCCGGCAAGGGCGCGGCGACGAAGATTCGCGACGTCATGACCAGAGACGTTCGCTATTGCTATGAAGATCACGACGTCGAGGACGTGGCGCAGAACATGGCCGAGCAGCAGCTGCGTCGGCTGCCCGTGCTCGATCGCGGCAAGCGCCTCGTCGGCATCGTTTCTCTCGCCGATCTCGCCATGGATCGCGACGCCGGCCTCAGCGGCGCGACGCTGCGCGGCGTCTCCCAGCCCGGCGGCCACCATTGCCAGAGCGCGCGCGCCGCCTGAGCGGCGAGAAAAGCAAATCCGCCTATTGGTCGGCCGAGGTCGGGCGCAAGAGCAATGCGCTGGACCTCGAGCCGGATGTCTTCACGCAGGGCGATCCCCGCGCCATAGCGCGCTCGTTGAGGCGCTCGGCGGAAAAAAGCGAGCGTCGCAAGAGCGCGCCTTTCCGCTCCGCGATGTCCATGCTGAATTTCTACATCAATCGCGCCGGCCGGGGCCTGCCGGCGGAGCGCCGGCGCATATTGGAGACGGCCAAGACAGAGTTGCGCAAGCTCTTCGGCCGCGCCTGAAACGTCGCCGCATCGTCGCCACGTCCGCGCTGTTAAACACATTTAAGTAAAACATTACACGAAATGGCAAAGTTATTGCTGGCGCGAGGGGCCGTCTCTAACCTGCCGAAAGATGCACAGCGTTGGAATGAGTCTATGTCGGATATTCTCGAGGGCGCCGGCGACAGTCTCGCCTGTCGCGCATTCGCGCCCTCTCGCGCGCAATCGATGCATCTGCGCCTGCACGAGCTCGATGGGTTGCGCGGCTGGGCGGCTTTCTCCGTTCTGCTCTTTCATTCGATCTGGCAGAGCTTCGGCGAGAATTTCCCCATATTGCGCAATGGCTGGACAGCGGGGCTCATCGACGGCTCGCTCGACGTCAGCGTCTTCTTCGTGGTCTCCGGCGCTGCGCTCAGCGCGCCTTTCTTCTCGGGCGGTGGCGGCGAGTATATTCTCTCGGCGGCGCTGCGCCGCTACATCCGCCTGACGACGCCGATCGTCGCGACGGTTCTGCTCCTCCTCGTCGCGGAGCGCCTCGGCTTGGCGCGGCTCGGCGAGGCCGCGCAATTTGCGCCGGGGCTTTCCGCCATCGCCGGCGAGACCGGGCTGAGCTTCGCGCAGGCGCTGAAATGGTCGCTCTGCAACGTCTATACGAAGCCCTCCGAATGGGGGCCGGCGCTGCCATTTCTGTGGACCATGCCTTGGGAGATGGTCGGCTCGCTGGCGCTGTTCCTGCTGCTCGCCTGCTATCCGGCGATGAAGCGGCCCGAGCGCTCCATCGCCATCGGCGCGTCATTTTTGATGCTGCTGTTTCCCTATCTCGCGGCTTTTCTCTTCGGCGCGCTGATCGGCAAGGCGAAGCTCACCGGCGCGCTCACTACGCCGGCGCCGGGGCGGCTCTCTCTTCTCGATTCAACGCCGGCGAAAATAATTGCGGCCGCGACGCTCTATGTGCTCGCCTCTTGGACGATGACGGCGGGCGCCGTCCCCCATGTTCATGTAATTCTCGCCGTGGCGATCGTCGCTCTGGCGCTGCGCTGGCGCGGTCTCTCGGACTTCCTCGGCGAAAGCGCCATCTCGCGCTTTCTCGCGAAAATCTCCTTCCCGCTCTATCTCATCCATTATGTGGTGATCGCGACGGCGACCTCCGCGGCGATCACGCTCGTCGGCGATAGGCTCACTCTGCCGCTCGCTCTGGCGATCTCGGCGGCGACGATCCTGCTCTCGATCGTCGCGGCCATGCTCTTCGCGCCGGTCGAGCGCTTCGCCCACGCGGCGAGCCGGCGCTTCGCCGCTCTGGTTCTCGGGTAACGCGGCTCAGCCCGGAAACGGGCCGAGCGCGGCTCTGATCTTCTCCGCCTGCGCCTTCAGCTTCTCGCCGTCGCCCATGGTTCCCGGCGGGCGCAGCGCGACGCCTTCGAAGCGCGGCAGAATGTGGAAATGCAGGTGGAAGATCACCTGTCCGCCGGCGCTCTCATTGAACTGCTGCAAGGTGAGGCCATCGGCGCCGAAGGCGTCCTTGGCCGCCTTGGCGACATGCTGAACGCGGGGAATGAGCGCTACGAGCGCGGCCGGGTCGATGTCCAGGAGATTGCGCGCCGGAACCTTGGGGATCACCAGCACATGGCCCTCTGCGCGCGGCATGATGTCCATGATCGCGAGCGCCACATCATCCTCATAGACCTTATGCGCAGGGATCTCCCCGCGCAGGATTTTGGCGAACACATTGTCATTGTCATAGGCTGCGGCCATGGGGCTTCTCCCGTCTGAAATGTCCTGCTGTCCTACGGTTTCCTCGATGATCGAGCCGTGCGATCGCTCCCTCTCCCCGCGTGCGGCGGCGAACGTTGCGCGTCGCTAATCGCCATATTCGAAGCTGCGCTTGTTCTCCAGGCGGAAGCGATGCGCCGGATAGACGCCGATGATCTCCAGCTCCTTGGAGAAGAAGCGCAGCTCGTCGAGCGCGCGGGCGAGCGGCGGCTCCTCGGGATGGCCGTCGACATCGGCGAGGAAGCGCGTCGCCGCGAACTCGCCGTCGACCATATAGCTCTCGAGCTTGGTCATGTTCACGCCATTGGTGGCGAAGCCGCCGAGCGCCTTGTAGAGCGCCGCGGGCACATTGCGCACGCGGAAGACGAAGCTGGTCATCGTCGGGCCATTGCCCGGCGCCGCCCATTTCGACGTCTTGGACAGAATGACGAAGCGCGTCGTGTTATGCGCGGCGTCCTCGACATTCTCGGCGAGAATGTCGAGCCCATATATGTCCGCGGCGAGGCGCGGCGCGAGAGCGGCTTTGCTCTTGTCCTTCCACTCCGCCACCTCACGCGCGGCGCCGGCCGTGTCGCCCGCCGTATGGGCGGTGAGGCCGAGCTCGCGAATGATCCTGCGGCACTGGCCGAGCGCATGCACATGGCTGTAGACGCCGCGCAGCGTGTCGCGCGTCGCGCCGCGCGGCGCCATCAGCTGAAAATGGATCGGCAAAAAATATTCGCCGATGATGTAGAGCCCGGCGTTGGGCAGGAAATGATGGATATCCGCCACGCGCCCGGCGATCGAATTCTCGATCGGGATCATGCCCAGCGCCGCGACGCCTTCGGTCACTGCCGCGAAAGCGTCCTCGAAGCTGGCGCAGGGCAGGGGCTCGCAATCGGGATAGGCGTCCCGGCAGGCGATGTCGGAATTGGCGCCGGGCTCGCCCTGATAGGCGATTTTCGGCCGCTCGCTCATCGACGGCTCCGTTCGTCTTTGTCCTGCGCCTTGCGCAGTCGTTGCAGATCGGCGCTGGTATCCACCCCACGGGCGGCTTTGTCCAGAATCATGGCGTCGATCCGCATGCCGGCCTCGAGCGCCCTCAGCTGCTCCAGCCGCTCGCGCAGCTCGAGCGGGGATGGCGGCAAAGCGATAAAGCGCGCCAGCGCCGCCCGGCGAAAAGCGTAGACGCCGATATGATGATAGTCCGGCCCCTCGCCATGCGGCGCCGGGGCGCGGGTGAAATAGAGCGCGCGCATCCGCCGCGGCGCGATCTCGGCGCCGATCAGCTTGACGACATTGGGATCATCGCGCTCGCCTGCCGCAGCCGGGGCCGCGAGCGTGGCGATATCGACCGAAGGATCCGCCAGTGGCTCCAGCGCGGCCGCCAGCGCCGCCGGATCAATGTCTGGCTGGTCGCCCTGCAGATTGACGATGACGTCATGCGCGCCCGCCGGATCGAGCCCGGCCAGCGCCTCGCCGATGCGGTCGCTGCCGCAGGCGTGGTCGCCTGTCGTCAGAGCCGCGCGCCCGCCGGCCGCGGAGACGACGCGTGCGATCTCCTCCGAGTCCGTCGCTACCGCGACCGGGCCGATGGCGGCGGCGAGCGCCTTCTCCAGGACATGGAGGATCATCGGCCGGCCGGCGATCGGCGCCAGCGCCTTGCCCGGCAGGCGGGAGGAGCCCATTCGGGCGGGGATGACGACGAGCGGACGGGCCATCATGAGGGGCGGCTCTCCTCGTGGTCGCGCCGCCGCTCTCGCGGACGGCTCAATAGGCGTTCTGGTCCTCGGCGACCCAGCCCTTGTCGGCGCGCACGAAATGCAGCGTGCCTTCGGCCTTCAGCACCTCGCCCTTCTGGAAGCTCTGGCTCTGAGTGAGGCCGAGATAGGCGCAGCGGCTGCGGTCCGAGCAATCGGCCTCATAGGCGTCCGGGAACTGCACCTCGGCCTCGTACCACAGCTCATAGGCTTCCGTGTTCGGCGTCTTCAGCGCCCGTCCGTCGATCTTCTTGAAAGAGATCAGCTTGCCGCTGACGCCCTGCTTGGAGAGCAGATTGCGCAGCACCTTGGCGCCGACGGCGTCATTGGGCTCGCGGACGCCGTTGCAGGCGGCGAGCGCCAACGCCGCCGCGCCGGCCAGCGCCAATCCGAGACCTCGAAGCTTCATCGATTTTCCTCCCGCGCCGCTGACGGCGCTCTTGCTTGGCGGCGGATGGCCCGGCTTTGGAAGGCCCCCGGCCGGGTGGGTTTGCCACAAAGCTCGATCCCGAGCAAAGGCGTCGTGGAAAACTCCGCTCGGGCGTCGCCTGGTGACGGTTCAGCGACATGGGGGTTCTTTCGTAAGGGGCTGTTTTCAGCTGCGTATTTCGAAACTTGTAGAAAATCTTGCCAGATGGTTGCATTTTTATGCAGCTGAGCTAACCTCAGCCATGCCAAAACGTGGTGCGCGTCAGGCAGCGTCGGGGGCTAAGAAGAATAAAGAACCCAAGGCGTGCTTTTGCGTTGGATGCGTATCGGCAGACAACTTCGAATACCCTGCGGAGTGCTCAGGTCCGCCGCATCTCCTGGGTCCGTGGGGTTGGCCGGCTGGCGTTGGTTGGAGTGGCCTCCTTAAAGCCAGCGCCAGTCGGCCGCCTTCGTTTCGGGGGAAACGAAGGCGGCCGCAGCCGGCAGGCGTGACGATCGAGGAATAATCTTCTCTCCGCCTGAAACGAAACGAGCCCGGAACGGAGAAATCCGTTTCCGGGCTCGTTTCGTTTCAGGCGCCTTTGGTTGCGAAGGCGCCTAGGGGCTGGCGAATGCCGGTCCGGCGCGTCGCCGGCGGCGGAAGAAGGCGGGCTGGCCCGCCTCGCCTCACTTGATCTTGGTTTCCTTGAACTCGACATGCTTGCGCACGACGGGATCATATTTCTTGAACACGAGCTTCTCGGTCTTGGTGCGGGCGTTCTTCTTCGTCACATAGAAGGTGCCCGTGTCGGCCGTCGACAGAAGCTTGATCTTGATCATGGCGGATTTGGCCATTGCCGTCAGTCCTGAACTTGTGAGGGGACACTCTCGCTCCGGTCCCGATCCTCACGAACCCGGCGGCGAATTGGCCGGCACCATAAGGACGCAGGCGCCTTTGTCAAGGCGGGCGGCGGCGCGCGATCTCGCCAAATTCACTCGTTATGGGGCATTTCGGTTCATATTCGGCGATAGTTTCGGCGTCGGAGACGCAAATGCCCGATATTTCGATTTCGACCGAAGCGCTGGACAAGCTCTTCCGAACCTTCGACGCGCTGGTCGGGGTCGGGCGCGCCGATTCCAGCGGCGCCATTCCCGCCCTTCTTTGGGCGAGTCGCTGCTATTCGACGACGGCCGCTGGCGAGACCATCGAGCATGGCGCGGGATTCTATATGCACTGCGCCGAGTCGGTCGATGATCGGATGGTGTTCGTCGAAACCGCGCGGGGCCGAGTCGGCGTCGGTCCGGCGCGCTTGTTCGGACAGGGCGTCCATCACATTTTCTTCATCGACGGGCGCTTCGGATGGCTTTCGGAATGATGGATCACCGCGCCGGACAGCCGCCGCCCGCGCGCCAGCGTTTCAGGCAGGCGCTATCCTGCGGCTGCACGAGCGGGACGAACCATTGCGCCTGTTGGCCGGCGATCAGCTGGCTCTGATCGATCCAGGTCCCGACCGCCGGAATCTCCGTCTGATAACGCACCTCCGCCGCGCCGGGCGCGGCGGTGAGGGTCGGTGTGGAGACGACGGGCTCCGGCCCGTAGATTCCTGCCGCCGTGGCGTCGCCGGCGCGACGGCCGCCGCTCACCAGCCAGAGCTGATTCTGCTTCGCGGCGGCATAGGGGAAGAAATCCGCGCGGCCGGTCGGCGGGTCGGCGACGCTGAACAGCGCCGAATCGATCTCGACCTTCAGCGGGGAGGGGGCGCCGGCGGGTGCGGCGAGAATATCGGTCCGCTGCACAGCATAGAGCGCGCCCAGCTCCGGCGTCGCCAGCTCCTCCGCCGTGGCGAGGCCGATGCGGCCGAGCGGCGTCTCGACGACGGCGATCTCGTCGCCAGGCGTCGCCCAGCCGCGCGCTGCGCCTGGATGAGTCGCGCGATAGCGGCCGAGAATCGTTCCCTCCGGCCCTGCGAGAGCGACGGTATGAAAGACGCGCTCGCCGGCCCGCTCGGGATAGCTCCCCGCCACATAGGCTCTATGGGCGCGGGCGAGCGCGGCGAGGGCGCGCTCGAAAGGGCCGTCTCGTTCTTCGGCGCGGGATTTTATCTCCTCGGGCGCGAGGCCAGAGGGGAGAGCGGACAGCTCGGGAAGGACGGTCAGCGCGGCCTTCGGCGGTTTTGCCTTCTCCATCGCCGACGGCCCCTCCGGCCATTGCGCGGCGACCAGCGTCGCCTTGCGTCGGGTCTTCGTGGCGTTGGCGTCGACAGGGCTGCGATGCAGCGCGAGCCAGGGCGCGTAGAGTTCCGGCCGCCGCAGGGCGAGCCGCTCGGCTCGGGGCGCGTCAGCGTCGGCGGGCGTGATCTCTGTGGCGTAGACGCCGTGAAGCCCGGGCAGCAGCTCCTCCGGCGGAACGACGGGCGCTTGCGCGAGCTTGTGGCCTTGCGGCGACCAAATGCTCGAGCCGCCATTGTAATAGAGCTGGCCGCCGGTAATCGGATTGGTCTCGACGCCGCTGCGCGTTGCGCCGATGACGAAGACGCCGTTCTGCGCGCTCATATATTGGACATTGGCGACGGTCGAGTGGTCGCCCTTGGATTGCGCGGCGGGCGTTCCCGGCGTCACGCGATCCGAGACGGAATGCCAGGCGATGATCTGCGCCCCGCGCAAGGCCGCGAGCCGCGCATATTGCCAATAAGTGTCGTCATAGCAGATCAGCAGCGCGATGCGGCCGATCGGCGTGTCGAAGACCGGAACGCCCGTGTCGCCGGGCGCGAAGACTTTTTGATCCTG
Organism: Methylosinus sp. sav-2; assembly: GCF_004366495.1. Lineage (NCBI taxonomy): Bacteria > Pseudomonadati > Pseudomonadota > Alphaproteobacteria > Hyphomicrobiales > Methylocystaceae > Methylosinus > Methylosinus sp. sav-2. Next base: position 22,442 of record NZ_SOEJ01000005.1, on the reverse strand, counting down.
CGGATTGAGGCCGTTCTTGCGATATTTGCCGATTATGCCCTTCGGCCCCAGCAGCACGGCGGTATTATAGGCGAGGCCGGTCTCGGCGTCGCGCTCGGCTATGCCGACGCTCATATGCAGTCCCGTCCTCGCCAGCACGGGAAGCAGAGCTTTCGTCGTGTCGCCGGGGATGGTGTCGAGATAGGGCGCGATCTGCGAGGGATCGCTGAACAAATAGCCGCTGACCGCCGTCTCCGGAAAAACCGCGAAGCCGACGCCCTGGCGCGCGACCTCCTCCGCCGCATCGGCGAGACGACGTATGTTGGCGTCGAGCGAGCCCCAGGCGGGGATGAAATCCACCGCGGCCACTTTTATGGAATGCGCGGGCGTCTGCGCGGCGAGATCTCCCGCGCAGAAGACGGCGAATAGAATAGCGACGAGCCTCTTCCACCACATGCGCATCTCCGCGGGATGCGAACCGGCCGCTGCGGCGGGTCCTGCGCATGAGATATCGGGCGCTATCGGCTCACGACCGCGCTCGAGACGAAACTTTCGTCACGGCGCCGGCGGCGTCATTTGCGACGCTTCTGCTTCGCGCGCTCGACGCGGCCGCGGCCCGAGAGCCGGCCGCTCTTCATCGGCGCCGCTCTGCGCGAGCCGCCCGCCACCTCGAAGCGCAGGGCGCCGGCGATCGGCGTCGCCTCGACGAGCCGCGCCTCGATGATGTCCCCTAGGCGAAAGCTCTCGCCCGAGCCGCTGGTCAGCGCATGGCCGGCCTCGTCATAGCGGAAGAATTCGCGCCCGAGCGTCGCCGCCGGAATGAATCCGTCCGCGCCCGTGTCGAGCAGCCGCACGAACAGCCCGGCGCGCGTCACGCCGGAAATGCGCGCGGGAAAACGCGCGCCGATCTGCTCGGCGAGATGCGCGGCGATGAGCCGATCGATGGTCTCGCGCTCCGCCGCCATGGCGCGCCGCTCGGCGCCGGAGATGCGCGCCGCGACTTCCGCCAGCTCGCCGGCGGAGACCTCCGGCATGGCGCCGGGGCCGAAATTCAGCGCGCGAATGAGCGCGCGATGGACGATGAGATCGGCATAGCGGCGAATGGGCGAGGTGAAATGCGCGTAGCGGCGCAGATTGAGGCCGAAATGGCCGTAATTCTCATTTGTATATTCGGCCTGCGCCTGCGTGCGCAGAATAATCTCATTGACGATGTTCTCATGCTCCTTGCCGCGCACGCGCGCCAGGATGACGTTGAAATGCGAGGGCCGCAGCACCTGGCCCTTGGCGAGCTTCACGCCGATCGTCGCGAGAAACTCCGAGAGCGCCGCCACTTTCTCGCGCGAGGGCTCGTCATGGGCGCGATAGATGAGCTGCTGACGATTTTCCTCGAGGACTTCCGCCGCCGCCACATTGGCGAGGATCATGAACTCCTCGATCAAGCGGTGCGTCGAGAGGCGCGGCGGCACGACGATTCGATCGACCGTGCCATCCGCCTTGAGCAGGATCTTGCGCTCGGGCAGCTCCAGCTCCAGCGGCGCGCGCAGCTCGCGCGCCTGATCCGCCGATTTATAGGCGCGAAACAGCGGCTCCAGCACGCCGCTCATCAGCGGCGCGCAAATCTCGTCCGGGCGTCCGTCGAGCGCCTCCTGCGCCTGCGCATAATTGAGCTTGGCCTTGGAGCGCATCATCACGCGATGAAACGTATGGCCGATCTTATGGCCCTTGTCGCTGATGCGCATGCGCACGGCGAGCGCCGGCCGATCTTCGTTCGGCTTCAGCGAGCAGAGGTCGTTGGAGATGCGCTCCGGCAGCATGGGCACGACGCGATCGGGGAAATAGACCGAATTGCCGCGCTCCAGCGCATCCTTGTCGAGCGCCGAATGCGGGCGGACGTAGTAGGCGACATCGGCGATGGCGACGGTGACGATATGCCCGCCTGGATTGTCCGCGGCCATGTCCGGCTCGGCGAAGACGGCGTCGTCGTGATCCTTGGCGTCGGGCGGATCGATGGTGACGAGCGGCAGCTCACGCCAATCTTCGCGATGCGATTCGAGCCGCGCGGGCAGAGCGGCGGCGGCCTCGGCTGCCGCCTCGGCGCGGAACTCGTCCGGCACGCCATGCACGCGCAGGGCGATCATGCTGATCGCCTTCTCGGTGGCGAGCGAGCCGAGCGTCTCGCGCACACGGGCGCGCGGCGCGCCGAGCCGCGTTTTGCCGATGAGGTCGACGGAGACGAGATCGCCGTCCTTGGCCTCGCCGCGATCCTCCGCCGCTATGGTCAGCTCGCGGCCGGCCTGCTTCTTTTCGACCGGCTCTATATGCGCCACGCCATTGGCGGCGACGCGCAGCACGCCGATGACGCGCGCCCGCGCCTTGGACAAGAGCTTCACCACACGCCCGGCATAGGGCGGATCATTCGGGCCGGCGTCATGGTCCGGCTCGGCGCGGACCAGAGCGCGATCGCCGACGCCGGGCAAAGGCTCGCCGGGCCTCGGCCGGCGCGGCGCCGAAATGCGGATGCGGGGCGGCGCGCCGAGCTCGTCCGAGTCCCATTCGGCCGGCGCGGCGATCAGCTCGCCGTCATGATCGCGGCCGATGATATCGGCCAGCACAACGGCGGGCAGCGCGCCCGGCTTGGCCAGCCTCTTGCCGCGCCGCTCCACCGCGCCTTCGGCTTCCAGCTCCGCCAATATGCGCTTCAGCCCGATTCGGTCGGCGCCTTTGACGCCGAAAGCGCGCGCGATCTCGCGCTTGCCGATTTTTCCCGCATGGCCGGCGCGGCTCATCGCCTCGCGCTCTCGCGCGATGAAGGCGAGAATATCCTCGCGGGAGGGAAGGGCGGCGGGAGGCGAGCCGAGCTCGCGGGTTTTTTTCGTCAAAGTCGATCTCGAAGGCCGCGGAATTGTCCGGGCGGCCGGCGCCGGCATGTCGTCATATACACGCCAATAGGCTCCGCGTCGCCGAAAGCGCGTCGAGGCGCCGCCGCGTCCATTCTGCTCCGTTTACGCTTTCTCGAGGTTATCGAACGTCAATTGCAATCGTTCGGATCGGTTTAGAGCCGGATGAGAAATTTGCCGTAAGCGTAGCTAATCTGATTTCCACCCCAACCTCGAGAGTTTCAAATGCGGCCAATAAGGACGTCGGGGCGGTCGGCGCTGTCCTTCGCGCGAGATCGGCGCGGCAATGTCGCCATCATACTTGGACTTACCTTCGTGCCGGCGGTCATGATGATCGGCGCTGGCATCGATTATGGGCGCATCGCCGCGGCGCGCGGCTCGCTGCAGCAGGCGGCGGACGCGGCCGTGCTCGCGGTCGCCAAGGGCATCGTCAGCTCCACCACCGATCAGCAGGCGCGCAGCCAGTCGCAGGTCTATCTCACCACCAATTATCGCAACGCCACGGCGACGGTGACGTCGGCGGCCATCGCCACCGATCGGCTGTCGGTCTGCATCTCTGCGCAGGCGCAGGTGGCGACCACCATCATGCATATTACCGGGCAGGCCTCCATGTCGACGCAGGTGACCTCCTGCGCCGCGCTGCAAGGCGGCATCAGCCAGACCGACACTTACGAGATCTCGTTGGTGCTCGACAATTCCGGCTCGATGACCCGCAGCACCAGCGGCACGACGAAGATTCAAGCGCTGCAGACCGCCGCGACCAGCTTCGTCAATACGATGTTCACCAAGGCGCCGAACCGTGTGAAATTTGCCATCACGCCCTTCGCCGCGGCGGTCGTCGCCGTCGATCCGACCAGCGCATCGACGCGCAATGTCGCTTGGGTCGACAAGAAAGGGGCCAATTCTCAGCATTGGATCGCCTTCGGCGGTCAGACGGCGGCCACGGCTGCGGGATTCAGCAGCCGCTTCGACATTTTCACCAAGCTCAAGGCGATCAATTCGTATTGGGATTGGGGCGGATGCTTCGAGCAGCCGGTCTACCCGCTGAACGTCTTCGATACGACGCCGAACCCTTCGGATCCCGAGACGCTCTTCGTTCCCTATCTCGCGCCCGACGAGCCGGATTCGGGATATGACAACGACTATCTCGACGACGATGGCTCGGTGACGACGACGACGCGAACGACCACGAGCAAGGGCAAGGGCAAAAAGACGACGACCACCACCACCACTTGCTCGGACGTGGCGAGTGGCGACTGGAACGAGCTCACCCATGTCTGCAAATACAATGTCACAACCGCTGCGGGAGGCGGCGACGGCCCCAACAGCTATTGCCCCGATTATTCGACGCAGACGATCATGCAGCTGACCTCGACGCAGTCCACAGTGACGTCGAAGATCAGCAACCTCGTCGCCAATGGCAACACCAATCTCCACGAAGGCTTCATGTGGGGGTGGCGCACGATCTCGCCCAGCCAGCCTTTCGCCAGCGGACGCCCCTATTCGTCGCCCAACAACCACAAGGTGGTCGTGTTCATGACCGACGGCTTCAACAATTGGGCGAGCGCGCCGGGAACCGTCACTGGCTCCGACTATGAGGCGGCCGGCTACTACAGCTACAATGGCGCGAAGAACAAGCGTTTCCCCGACGGCTCCACGGGGAATAAGGTCGATTATCAGACCGCTCTCAACGCCGCTTCCGGCAGCTGGTCGGATTATCACGACAAATCGCGCGAGATGCAGGACGAGCTGACGCTCGAGGCCTGCACCAACGCCAAGGCGGCGGGCATAGAGATCTTCACCATCGGCTTCTCGATCCCGAGCGATCCGATCGACGACGAAGGCCTGACGCTGCTGAAGAATTGCGCGACCAACAAGGACCATTATTTCGCAGCGACCGACGCGGCGAGCCTCAACCTCGCCTTCTCGACGATCGGCACGGGGCTCGGCTCGCTGCGGCTGACGCAGTGAGGTCGGCGCGGCCGCCTTTTCGGCGGCCGCCTCCCGCTCACTTCCCCGAGGCCGCCTTTTTCGTGGGCTTCTTGGCCGGCGCCTTGGCGGCGGCGGGTTTTTTCGCCGGCTTCGAATCCTCGAAGGGAACCTCGTCGCTCTCTTCTATGTCCTTCTTGGCGGCGGTTTTTTTCGCCGGAGCCTTGGAGGCGGGCGCTTTGGCCTTGGCGGCGGGGGCCTTTTTGGCCGGCGCCTTCTTGGCCTTCACCGGGCCGCCCTTCTCCTCGATGAGACGGATCGCCTCATCCAGCGTCACATCTTCCGGGCTCATATTCTTCGGCAGCGTGGCGTTGACTTTGCCGAGATTCACATAAGGCCCATAGCGGCCGTCGCGCAGCGTGATCGCGCCGCCTTGCGGATGCTCGCCGAGCACGCGGCCGCCGCCAGAGGGCGCGCCATTCGCCTTGGCGGCCAAAAGATCGACCGCCTGCTGCACAGTCAGGCTCTCGAGATCGGTTCCCTTGGGAAGGGTGGCGTTGACCTTGCCCCAATTCACATAAGGTCCGAAGCGCCCGCTCTTCACCGAGATTGCGCCGCCCTGCGGATGGTCGCCGAGCGTGCGGCCCGGGTCGGAAGCGCGGCCGAAGCGCGAGCCGCCGCCGCCGCTCTCCTTGGTGACGATGAGATCGATGGCGCGATTGCCGCCGATCGAGAGAATATCGTCGTCGCGGCCGATATTGGCGTAGGTCTTCCCGTGCTGGACGTAAGGCCCGAAGCGGCCGATGCCGGCGACGATCGGCTCGCCGCTCTCGGGATGCTTGGCCACCTCGCGCGGCAGCGACAGCAGCCGGATCGCCTGCTCGAGGGTCAGCTCGTCGGATTTTATGCTCTTGGGGATGGAGGAGCGCTTGGGCTTCTCGCCCTCCTCGGTCGCCTCGCCCTCCTGCACATAGTCGCCGAAGCGGCCGCCGCGCAGCGTGATCTCGGCGCCGCTCTCCGGGTCCTGGCCCAGCACCTTCACGCCCGGCCGCGCGCCCTCGGCGGCCTCGCCGGTGGGCGGCGAGAGCGTGCGGGTGAAGCGGCATTCGGGATAGTTGGAGCAGCCGATGAAGGCGCCGTATTTGCCGAGCTTCAGCGACAATTGGCCGGCGCTGCAGGCCGGGCAGGCGCGCGGATCGGAGCCGTCGGGCTTGGCCGGGAAAATATGCGGCCCGAGCAGATCATTGAGGCTGTCGAGCACCTGAGTGGTGCGCAGCTCCTTGGTGCCGTCGACGGCGCCGGAGAAATCGGCCCAGAAGTCGCGCAGCACCTCTTTCCAGTCGATCTCGTTATTGGAAACCTTGTCGAGCTTCTCCTCGAGGCCGGCGGTGAAGTCGAACTCCACATAGCGGGTGAAGAAGCTCTCCAGAAAGGCCGTCACGATGCGACCCTTGTCCTCCGGCACGAGGCGCTTCTTGTCGAGCCGCACATAGTCGCGCTCGCGCAGCACGGCCAGAGTCGAGGCGTAGGTGGAGGGGCGCCCGATGCCGAGCTCCTCCATGCGCTTGACCAGAGTGGCCTCCGTGAAGCGTGGCGGCGGCTCGGTGAAATGCTGGCTGGCCTCGATCTTGTCGCGCGTCGCCGGCTCGCCGGGCTGCATCGCCGGCAGGCGGCCGCCATCCTCGTCCTGATCGTCGTCGCGGCCTTCCTGATAGAGCTCGAGAAAGCCCGAGAAGCGAACCACCTGGCCAGAGGCGCGCAGCTCGAGGCTCCGCTTGCCGACGAGGGCGTCGATGTCGACAGTGGTGCGCTCCAGCTCTGCCGATTCCATCTGGCTGGCGATGGTGCGCGTCCAGATCAGCTCATAGAGCTTGGCCTGCTCCGGCTCCAAATGCTTGGCGACATGCTTGGGCAGGCGGGAGAGCTCGGTCGGGCGGATAGCCTCATGCGCTTCCTGGGCGTTTTTGGCCTTAACCGTATATTTGCGCGGAACCTTCGGCACGAAGCGATCGCCATATTCCTTGGCGATCACATTGCGCGCCGAGGCGATGGCCTCGGGCGCCATGTCGACGCCGTCGGTTCGCATATAGGTGATGAGGCCGGCGGTCTCGCCGCCTATGTCGACGCCCTCATAGAGGCGCTGTGCGATGCGCATGGTCTGCGCCGGGGCGAGGCCGAGCTTGCGCGAGGCCTCCTGCTGCAGCGTCGAGGTGGTGAAGGGCGCGTAAGGGTGCCGCTTGACGGGCTTGGCCTCCACCGAGCGAATGGTGAAGGCGGCGCTCTCCAGCGCCTTTTTGAAATCCTCGGCCTCCTGGCCGGAGCCTATGTCGAGGCGGGTGATCTTCTTGCCGTCGGCGCCCGAGAGGCGGGCGGTGAAGGGCTCGCCGGCCTTGGTTTTCAGATGCGCGATCAGCGACCAATATTCGCGCGTGACGAATTTCTCGATCTCCAGCTCGCGGTCGCAGACGAGGCGCAGCGCCACCGATTGCACGCGGCCGGCCGAGCGCGCGCCCGGCAATTTGCGCCACAGCACCGGGGAGAGCGTGAAGCCGACGAGATAGTCCAGCGCGCGGCGGGCGAGATAGGCGTCGACCAGCGCCTGGTCGATCTCGCGCGGATTCGCCATCGCCTGCTTGATCGCGTCCTTGGTGACGGCGTTGAAGACGACGCGCTCGACGCGCTTGCCGCCGAGCGCCTTCTTCTTCTTCAATATGTCGAGCAGATGCCAGGAGATGGCCTCGCCCTCGCGATCCGGATCGGTCGCCAGAATGACCGTGTCGGCGCTCTTGACGGCTTCCGCTATGGCGGAAATGCGCTTGGCCGATTTGGCGTCGCTCTCCCATTTCATGGCGAAATCTTCGGCCGGATCGACCGAGCCGTCCTTGGGAGGCAGGTCGCGCACATGGCCGTAGCAGGCGATGACATTGAAATCGCGGCCGAGATATTTGTTGATCGTCTGGGCCTTGGCGGCCGATTCGACGATGACGACGTTCATCGAGCAGTCCTTCAGAAATCCGGTCGCGGGCGGCTCGCCGCTAGGCTTCGCCGGGGAGCCCGGCCCGCGTCGGGGCGCGAACATGGGCAAAAGGGGGGCGTCCTGTCAAATTGGGGCTGAGACGGCCATCCGGCTCGCCCTCCCGGCGGAGACGTGGGCTCCGGCATGCGCAAGCGCACATTTTCGTCTCTTTCCAGGCGCTATGCAGGGGCGAATGCGGGGCGGAGCGGCTATAGTCGGGCGCGAGAAGGCGCGGCCGAGGTCGCGTCCGGCCCCCGAATGATTTTCTTGGACGGAAAGAATTCGTCATGGCCCGATCGAAATTCACCACCGACGATCTCGGCGCGGCGCTGGAGGCCGGCGTCATAGACGCCGACGCCCATCGGCGGCTCGCGCTTTTCCTCGCCGAGCGCGGAAGCGCGGGGGAGGGGGCGCCGCGCTTCGATGTCGTCAATGTGCTCTGGTATATGGGCGCGCTCATCGTCATGGGCGCGATGAGCCTGTTCAGCACCACCGCCTTCGGCCTCTGGGGTCCGCGCGCGCTGATGATCACCTCGCTGGCCTATGGCGTCGGCTTCGCCGCCGCGGGCGGCTGGCTGTGGCGGCGACGCGGCTTGCGCACGCCCGCAGGGCTGCTGGTGACATGCGCCGTCTCCATGGCGCCGCTCTTCGTCTTCGCGCTCCAGTTGCTCGGCGGTCATGATCCGACCGAATCCGTCCCCTATCACGACTTTTATGTCTGGGTGCGCGCGAGCTGGCTGCCCATGGAGCTGGGCACGATCGCCGCGGCGCTGCTGGCGCTGGCTTTTTTTCCATTTCCTTTCCTCACGATGATCATTGCCTTCACGCTATGGTTCATGTCGATGGATCTGACGCCCTGGCTCGTCGGCCGGGAGTCTTTCACCTTCGAGCAGCGCGCCAATGTGAGCCTCGCTTTCGGCGCGCTCGTCATCGCCGCCGCCTGGCTCGTCGATCTGAAGCGCTGGCGCGGCGGAGACTTCGCCTTTTGGCTGCATCTTTCCGGGCTTCTCGCCTTTTGGGGCGGGCTGACCGCGCAGCACAGCGGCGACGAGATCGGCAAGGCGCTCTATTGCGCGATCAATCTCGGTCTTCTCCTGCTGTCGCTGGTGCTGATGCGCCGCGCCTACGCCGTGTTCGGCGCCTTTGGAGTGACGCTCTATCTCGGTCATCTGGCGGCCGAGGTGTTCAAGGACTCGATTCTTTTTCCCTTCGCCCTCTCGGGGATAGGCGTCGCCGTCATCGCCGCCGGCCTGCTGTTTCATCGCCATGGGCCGCGGCTCGGCGCGGCGATCGGCGCGTCTCTGCCCGATTATGTGCGGGGATTGCGGCCCGCCCATGCGCGGGAAGGGGTTTGAGGGGGCGCAAAGGCGGGCGGTATCGGCGATTGCGCTTCGCCGGCGGCCAGTCTATATGGAGAGCATCCCCCGCATGGTAATCCGTAAAAATCGCGGCTTCGGCCCCGCGGCGCGGGATCGGCTTATCTCGCGCATCTTAAGGAGAATCGATCGATGAGCACCGCTCCGCTCATGCCCAAGGCGACCGCCGTCTGGCTCGTCGAGAACACGTCGCTCGCCTTCGACCAGATCGCCGATTTCTGCAAGCTGCACCCGCTCGAGGTGAAGGGAATCGCCGATGGCGAGGTCGCCGCCGGCATTCGCGGGCTCGATCCGATCACCTCCGGCCAGCTCAGCCGCGAGGAGATCGGCCGCGGCGAGCGCGACCCGGCCCATCGGCTGTCGCTGTCCGTCTCCAAGGTCAAGGTGCCGGAGGTCAAGCGCCAGCGCGGGCCGCGCTACACTCCGCTGTCGCGCCGCCAGGACCGGCCCAACGCCATTCTCTGGCTGGTGCGCAACCATCCCGAGCTGAAGGACGCGCAGGTCATGCGCCTCGTCGGCACCACCAAGAGCACGCTGAAGGCGGTGCGCGAGCGCACCCATTGGAATTCCGCCGCTCTCGCGCCGATGGATCCGGTGACTTTGGGCCTGTGCTCGCAGATCGATCTCGATTTCGAGGTCAATCGCGCCGCCAAGGACCGTCCCGTCGCGCTCGAGGAGCAGGGCCAGACGCTGCAGCCGGCCGAGATCACGACCGCGCCCCATCACGAGCCGACGACGACCGAGGACGTGTTCGGCAAGCGCCCGCCCGCGCCGCCCGTCGAGGAAGAAGATCATTTCGACGCCGATCGTGTCTTCGGCCGGATGAAGAACCTCGATTTCGACGATTGAGGGGGGGCGCGACAATCTGGCGCATTTACCGCAGGCGGCGCCCTGTGATTATGTGTCGACAGGTTCAGCCTCAGTCGGCTCGCGGATGAGCATTCTGAAGGAGGGGCCAAAAAAGTAACGCCAGCGACTGGCGGTCGCCGGCGTTACATTAGGACGATTGGTCTGGGAGCTCGCGGACAGAGACCCCCGGCTTTCGCGTCCGATCAGGGGGATAAGTCGATCGATTCGGCTTATTTGAAATAGAAGCCGAGAATGCCGCCCGCGAGGGCGCCGACGACAGCAGCGGAAAGCGTGTTTGCGACGCCGCCGAGGCCAGCAGCGCCGAGGCCGCCGAGCAGAAGGGCGCCGACGCCCGCGAAGATGTAGACGGTGGTGTTGATCTCGAAGTCTTTTTCAGCCATCGATGTCACTCCTCTGGTTTCCAGAACGTCCCGCCTTATCGTTCGAGCGGTGGCGGGTACGCTCTTGCCCCTCTCTGCGGGGATGTCTTTTCGACGATGGTGAGCCTAACATAACCTTGTCGACTGTCCAGCGCGCTCGGAGCGCGGATTTTTAAAAATTTGCGGCCTTTTTCCCTCCTCGAGGCAAATCAAGCGCTTGGCGCGGTGCCTGCCGATACGGCCAAAATCCCCGAAAAATAGCAGGGCGACGCGATGCGGCTTGGAATGTCCATGCTCGCGCGCTTATATCCGCCCGCATGACAGCCGAATCCCCTTCACGCGACTTTCGCTCGCGACTGCGCGCCTTCGACGCGCTGCGGCCGCTTTTTCCCTATGCCTATCGCTACAAGGGTCGAATCGCGCTCGCGCTGATCGCTCTCGGCGTGGCGGCGGTCTCCACGCTCACTCTGCCGCTCGCCGTGCGCGGCATGATCGATCACGGGTTCTCCTCCGACGACCCTTCCGCCGTGAACGCCTATTTCGGCGCGATGGTGGGCGTCGTCGCGATTCTCGCGCTCGCTTCGGGCACGCGCTATTATCTGGTGATGACGCTCGGCGAGCGAATTGTCGCCGATCTGCGCGACGATTTCTTTCGCCATCTCACATCGCTGGACGCCGGCTTCTACGACCGGACGAAAACCGGCGAGCTGACCTCGCGCCTCACGGCGGACACGACGCAGCTCAAATCCGTGTTCGGCTCCTCCGTGTCGATCGCATTGCGCAATCTCTTCATGTTCGCCGGCGCGATCGTGATGATGGTGCTGACGAGCCCCAAGCTCACCGGCGTCGCGCTTGCGGCGATTCCTTGCATCGTCCTGCCGCTCATCGCCTCGGGGCGGGTGATGCGACAACGCTCGCGCCATGCGCAGGATCGGCTGGCCGCGGCCAGCGCCTACGCCACGGAAAATCTCGCGGCCGTGCGCACCATGCAGGCGTGCAATGCGCAGCAAGTCGCGGCCGAGCGATTCGGCGCCGCCGCGGAAGGCGCCTATACGGCCGCGCGCGACGCCACGCAGACGCGCGCCATCGTCACTTCGGTGACGATCTTTCTGGCCTTCGGAAGCGTCGTCGCAATGTTGTGGCTGGGCGCGCAGGATGTGCTGGCGGGCCGCATCACCACGGGCGTTCTCTCGCAATTCGTGCTCTACGCCGTGCTGGCGGCGAGCTCGCTCGGAGAATTGTCGCAGGTCTGGAGCGAGGTTTCCGCCGCCGCCGGCGCAGCCGGCCGCATCGGCGAGATTCTCTCCATCCAGCCGGCCGTCGCCGCGCCTTCCGCTCCTCTCCATCTGCCGAAGCCCGTTCGCGGCGGCATCGCCTTCGAAGATGTCGGCTTCTCTTATCCCTCGGGCTCGGGACGGGCGGCCTTGGATGGGCTGAGCTTTTCTGTCGCGCCGGGCGAGCGCATCGCCATCGTCGGCCCATCCGGCGCCGGCAAATCGACCGTGTTCCAATTGCTCGAGCGCTTCTACGATGTTTCGCGGGGGGCGATCACGATCGATGGCGTCGATCTTCGCGCGCTCGATCCGATCGATCTGCGTAGCGCCATCGCGCTCGCGCCGCAGGACCCGATCGTCTTCGGCATGAGCGTCGCCGAGAACATCGCCTATGGCCGCGAGGGCATCTCGCGCAGCGCGATCATCGAGGCGGCGAAGCGCGCGCAGGCGGCGCAATTCATCGAGGCGCTGCCGCAGGGCTATGACACGGAGATCGGCGAGCGCGGCGTCACACTCTCCGGCGGCCAACGCCAGCGCCTCGCCATAGCGCGCGCCATTCTCGCCGATGCGCCGATCCTGCTGCTCGACGAGGCGACCTCGGCGCTCGACGCCGAGAATGAGGCGCTGGTGAAAGAGGCGCTGCATGATGTGATGCGCGGCCGCACCACGCTCGTCATCGCCCATCGGCTGGCCACAGTGCTCGAGGCCACCCGCATTCTGGTGATGAGCGAAGGCCGCATCGTGGAGCAGGGGACTCATGCGAGCCTCGTCGCCGCGGGCGGCCTCTATGCGCGGCTGGCGCGGCTGCAATTCGACACGGGCGCGGAAGCGGCGGCGCTGGAGATGGCCTGACGCCTTTTCCCCGGCCCGGATCGAGTTTTCCACCGCCGGCGCGCGCCGATTTTGCCTTCCGTCATATTGGTGCTATGAGCACGCGCCAACCCGGAAGACGGCCCAAGTCGCCGTCTCTTCGTCGTCCGGCCTCGAGCATGGCCGGATTTTGCGCCCCCGAGGGAGTTGGCTTCATGACATCATACGCACGACCGCCGTTGCACGAGGCTCTGACCTTCGACGATGTGTTGCTGCGTCCGAGCCATTCGCTGGTGATGCCGTCGCAGGTCGACATATCGACGCGGCTGACGCGCGACATAACGCTCAACCTGCCGATCATCTCCTCGGCCATGGATACGGTGACGGAGGCGCGCCTCGCCATCGCCATGGCGCAGGCCGGCGGATTGGGCGTCATCCACCAGAACCTCACGCCCGCCGCCCAGGCCGCCGAGGTGCGCAAGGTCAAGCGCTATGAGAGCGGCATGGTGGTCGATCCGATCACCATCTATCCGGACGAGACGCTCGCCGACGCGCTGGCGTTGATGGCGCGCTATGGCATTTCCGGCATTCCGGTGGTCGAGCGCGGCCATGGCGAGAGGCCCGGCAGACTGGTCGGCATTCTCACCAATCGCGACGTGCGCTTCGCAGACAATATGCGAGAGCCGGTCGCCGAGCTGATGACGAAGCAGCTCATCACCGTGCGCGAGGGGGTCGATCAGGAGGAGGCGCGCCGCCTCCTGCATCACCACCGCATCGAGAAATTGCTCGTCGTCGACGAGGATTATCACTGCGTCGGCCTCATCACGGTGAAGGACATAGAGAAGGCGACGCTGCATCCGCACGCCGCCAAGGACGCCGAGGGGCGGCTGCGCGTCGCCGCCGCCGCCACGGTCGGCGATCGCGGCTATGAGCGCGCGCTGCAATTGATCGACGCGGGCGTCGATCTCATCGTCATCGACACGGCCCATGGCCATTCGCAGGCGGTGCTCGATCAGGTCGCCCGCATCAAGAAATTCTCCAACAAAGTCTCCATCGTCGCCGGCAATATTGCGACGCGCGAGGCGACCAAGGCGCTGATCGACGCCGGCGCCGATGCGGTGAAGGTCGGCATCGGCCCCGGCTCCATCTGCACGACGCGAATCGTGGCGGGCGTCGGCGTGCCGCAGCTCACGGCGATCATGGACGCCGCCGAGGAGGCGTTCAAAGCCGGCGTGCCGGTCATCGCCGATGGCGGCGTCAAATATTCCGGCGATCTCGCCAAGGCCATCGCCGCCGGCGCTTCGGTGGTGATGATCGGCTCGCTGCTCGCGGGCGCCGAGGAGGCGCCGGGCGAAGTGTTTCTCTATCAGGGCCGCTCCTTCAAATCCTACCGCGGCATGGGCTCTGTCGGCGCGATGGAGGCGGGCTCCGCCGCCCGCTATTTCCAGCAGGACGTGAAGGAGAGCCTGAAGCTGGTGCCGGAGGGCATAGAAGGTCGGGTGCCGTATCGCGGGCCGGTCGCGCCGATCCTCTATCAGCTCGCCGGCGGCTTGCGCGCCGCCATGGGCTATGTCGGCGCGCCGACCATTCCCGAGTTCCAGACCAAGGCGGAATTCGTGCGCATCACCAACGCCGGCCTGCGCGAGAGCCATGTCCATGACGTGACGATCACGCGCGAGAGCCCGAACTATCCGACCGGCGGAGCCTGACATGCGCGCGCTCGTTCTCGGCGCGGGAGCCGTCGGCGGCTATTATGGCGGACGGCTCGTCGAGGCGGGCGCGGATGTGACTTTTTTCGTGCGGGAAGCGCGGGCGCAGCTCCTCGCCGAACGTGGGCTGCGGGTCGAGAGCCCTTTGGGCGACATGAATCTCGCGGCGAAAGCCGTCTTCGACCCGAAGGCGCTGACGCCTTTCGATCTCGTGATCCTCACTTGCAAGGCCTATGATCTCGAGGAGTCCCTGGAGACCGTCGCCGGCGCCGTCGGGCCGCGGACGGGCGTGTTGCCGCTACTTAACGGCTTTGCGCATCTCGATCGCATCGCGGCGCGCTTTCCCGAGGCGAATGTCTTCGGCGGCGTGGCCCAGATCAGCGCGACGCTCGCCGAGGACGGCGTCGTGCGTCACTTCGGCGAGCGCAACCGCTTGATTTTCGGCGCGCGAGACGGCGGACCGGAAGAGCGGCTCGCGGCGCTGGAGGCCATTTACGCGCGCACCTGCGTCGCGGCGACTTTCGTCGACGATATCGAGGGGCGGCTCTGGGACAAGTTCGTGCTGCTCGCGACGCTCGCGGGGATCACCTCGCTGATGCGCGCGAGCGTCGGAACCATTCTGGAGACAGTCTCGGGTGAGCGCCTCATCCGGCTTTTGCTCGCGGAATGCGAGAGCGTCGCGCGCGCGGAGGGCTGGACGCCGTCGCCCGAGCTTCCGGAACTCTTGTCTATATTATTCGTGCGCGGCTCCGCTCTCAAAGCCTCCATGCTGCGTGACATCGAGCGGGGAGGGCGCACGGAGGGCGAGCATATTCTCGGCGACATGCTGGCGCGGGCGCAGCGGGCAAGGCTAGAGACGCCGGTGCTGGAGATCGCAGCGACGCATGTGCGGGCCTATGAGGCGAGCCGGCGCGCGGCCGGCTGACGGCACGGATTTCGCGTAAATCTCGGCCTCTTCGGCGAAAGGCGCCGCAGACCGGGGATTTGAGACAATGAGCGATCCGAGCGCGAGCCTCGCCAAGGCGGAAGAACAGGTGCTCGCCGCCGCGCGGCGCAATTTCGACAGTTTCTTCCGCTGGATCGCCTTCCTCGACGAGTCGATCAAAAAGGATATCGGGCCGAAATTCGGCGTCGAGCTGGCGCTGAAGGCGAGCGCCGTCGAGCAGAAGGTGATGGGCCTGCTCTTCGTCTCGCGCCCGCTGAAGGAGCCGCTGCCGCTGCCCTTCGAGATCGAGGGAACCTCGATCCGCTTCGGCCATCCGAAATTCGAACGCGACGACGAGGCGACCGGCGAGAAAACCACGCGCTACGACGTCTCCACCATCGACGATGTGAACCGCATTCTGGGCGATGTGGTGCAGGACTTCATCGGTTGAGCCGGACGCGTCTGGGCTGAGCCGGTCTGGGTATGGCATGTCGATTGCTATCTAATTCTGAGACAAGCAATCAGACGGGTCCTGGCCCTTTCACGGGGAGCCCGGCCCTTTGTCGGAGATCGGACATGCTGCCGCAAGTCGTCCTGGTCGATGGCGTCCCCAGATGCGTTATTCGCCCGACCGATCAGAAAGCGCTCGACCGCTTCGTGCGCAATAGCAGGAAATGGCTTCAGGCCGGCAATGCCGAAGCCAAATGCACCTACCGCCCGGCCGATGACACGGAGAGGGCGGTTTGGACGGACGCTTTCGAGCTGCACAAGGCCGCCGGCTCGGATGAGGAGAGCTTTTTCGGCATTCCCCTCGTCGCCGCAGCGGCAATGGCGGCGGCTCCGTCCGAATAGCCCGACTCATACGATCTGATCGGTTTGCGCGGCGTTGGCCGCTTTCCTTCCCCCCGCTCGCAGGGGGAACGCCCCGAACCTTCTGCCGAACTCGTATCAGTCGACGTTGCAGCGGATCGGGGCTGGCGGTTGCGCCGTTCCGGTCGCCGCCTGCACGGCGGCGGCCAGGGCCATCGGACAATTGGCGCAATCGTGACCCGCGCAGCCTGCGCAAGGGGAGGGCGCGGCCGCCGCCTGAGCCGGGGCGGAGGCGCCCGTGAGGTTCTGCGCATCGGCTGGCTGGTCGCCCGCGGCGGCCAAGGCCGAGCCGGCGATCAGCAAAGCGGGCAGGGCGAGAGCAAAGGATTTCCGCATGGCGCCTGTCCTCAATGCTGGCCGGGCGCGAGCTTCACGCCGCGCCGCTCGAAAGTGATGTAGGAGACGAGCGCCGTCATGCGCGGATCGTCCGGCGGAAGATTGGCTCCCTGCAGCGGATTGCGAATGCACCAATTCACCATCTCGAAGAGCTGCGTCACCTTGCCGAGCTGCTTCTGGAATTTGGGATAGGTCTCTGGGTGCGTGTTGGCGGCGTTGGGATGGCATTGCGCGCAGGCGACGCCATTGGTCCCGAGCGCGCCGCTCGTCCATAATTCGCGGCCCTTGGCCGCCACCTGCTCGAACTCCTTCTGATAGCGCTCGACATCTGTCTTGGTGAATTCATCGGCGCGCGCTGTCGTCGCGCCGAAGGCGGCGAGACCGAAAGCGAGAAGCAAGGTCGAGCGAAGCATGGCGAACTCCGATCAATAATGGGTTTGCGGCAGACGGTGCTGCGTCGGCTCCTGATAGGCGATATCGACCGGGTGGCCGGCCTTGTGATCGAAGGCGACGGTGCGCTGGTCATTGTCCCAGAGCTGATAGCGCGCGGTGACGCGGCCCGAGCCTATGTCGATCAGCTGCCAGCCGGTGGCGTCGCGCTCGAAGAAAGGATCGGCGCGGTTCATCGGAATGGTGAGCACGGGCAGATGGCTCTCGGCTTGCGCATAGCTCTGCGGATAGGGCCAGGGCCAAGCGGTGGCCATCACCGAATTGAAGCTGATGTTGCCGATCTGATTGTACTGAATCTGGTGAACATGGCCGTAGATGACGTTGACGCTGTCGAAGGGCGCGAGCAGCGCCTGCACCTCCTCGGCGTCGTCGGTCCAAAAGTTCCAGCCCTTGTAGATCTTCTGCAGCGGCGAATGGGAGAAGACGACGAGCGGCGTCTTCTTGTCCAGCTTGGCGAGATCATTGGCGAGCCATTTGCGCTGCTTGTCGCCGACCATGAAGGGCGAGCCATTGGGATTGTCGAGCCCCGCCATCTCCAGCATGCGCTGCTCGGCCGTCGGCCAGCGATGGAAGGTCCATTGCTCGCTGGTCAAAATCGAGTTCAGCACGATGAAATGCACGCCCTTATGGTCGAAGCTGTAATAATGCGGACCGTAGAGCTTGCTCCAATAATCGCCGAGGTCGAGATAATAATCATGCTCGCCCATGACGGCGTGCAGCTTGCCTTTCAGCTTGGAGAGAATCTCGGCGCCGTGGTCGAGCTCCTCGCGCTTGCCGAGCTGGGCGAGATCGCCGCCGAAGATGACGAAATCGGATTCCGGCTTCACCAGATTGGCCTCGGCGACGGCGCGCTTCAGCCCCTGATCCCAATTGCGCACGAAGCTCGCGCCTTTGATCTGCTGAATATGCGCGTCGGAAATATAGGTGAAGGTGAAATCCTCGCGCGTGCCGCCGAAGGCGAGCGTGACCATGCTGATCGGCAGAGTGGTCAGCGCCGCGCTGGCGCCGGCTCCCGCCAGCACGCTGCGCCTGGTGATGAATTCGCTCATCTGCTCGGTTCCCTTATCGTGACCGCGTGGCGCGGCGCGCTCATCTCGTTTTGGCGCCGAAATAGGCCGGCGTGGTGAGCGTTTCCATGAAGGCGACGAGATCGTCCATCTGCTGCTCGGTGAGATTCAGAGGGCGAATGCCGCCGGAGAGATAGTCGTTCACCTGCGCCGGATCTCCCTCGCTGCGCCCGCCATTATTATAGTGCTTGACGACATCCTTCAGAGTTTTCAGCGAGCCGTCGTGCATATAGGGCGCTGTCACTGCGACATTGCGTAGAGTCGGCGTCTTGAAGGCCCCGATCACATCGAACTGATCGGTGACGGCGAAACGGCCGAGCTCGGACGTCTTGGGGTCGGTGAGCACGGCCTTGTCGACGTCCGCGCCTTTCGCCTTGGCGGTCAGAAATTCCGCCGAGAGACGAGGCACGTCGAATTGCGCGCGATTGATGCCGACGCCGATATTGTGGAAGCGATTATCGGTGAACAGCGCCTGATTCTGCTCGATCACATGGCAGGAGACGCAGCGCCCCTGGCCGACGAAGACCTCGAAGCCGCGCTTGGCGGCCTCCGATATCGCATTCTCCTCATTGCCGAAGCGCCAGCGGTCGAAGGGCGAATCGCCGGAAATAATCGTGCGCTCATAGGCGGCGATGGCCTTCTTCACCTCCTCCATCGTCACGCCGTCGCCGGTCTTGCCGAAGGCCTTCTTGAAGAGCACGACATAAAAGGGATCGGAGCGCGCTATGGCGAGGATCGGCTCATGCGTGGCCAGGCCCATCTCGACAGGATTGAGGAAGGGATGCTGCGACTGATCCTCGAGCGAGGCGGAGCGTCCGTCCCAGAACAGCGTCGTGAAATAGGCGGAGTTGATGACCGTCGGCGCATTGCGCGTGCCGGTCTTCTTGCTGATTCCGTCGGAGGCGCGAATCCCCTCGGAGGTGCGCAACGGGCTGTCGGTGAAGGCGTGGTCGTCCTTGTGACAGGTCGCGCAGGCGACCGTGCCGTCGGACGAAAAGCGTAGATCGTGGAACAGACGATTGCCGAGCGCGATCTTGTCGCTGGTCTGCGGATTGTCCTGTGGGATCGGGACTGGGGGCAGGCCCAGCGGCTCGGCGAAACCGACGCTCGCGAAACCAAGCCCCGAAAGACTGAGCATTGCCGCGAGCAGTGTCGCGGCGCGCTTGCGCACGGCCATGTCTTCCTCCCCGAGGTCTTCGTCGCGCCCTGTCGGATGGACCCGCTTCTCTCATCGGCGCGACGGCCATGATCCTGCCTGGAATTTTTCTGATCGGCAAGGCTTCTCATGGCTCGGGGCGGGCTTTTGTCTTTGCCTCGGCCAGCAACTGCAGCTGTGCAGCGCAAAAATATTTCCGCGTTCGGGGACGAGAACAATAACTGCGACGGAGACGATGTCGCCAAAGCGACATAATCGAGAAAATAGTAGAGTTATAGTTGCAATTACATGATTTCTCGCAATTTCCTGCATTATTGCCTTTGCCCGAGAGCCCAGCTTGTGGTAGGCGGGCGGCGGTTCGGGCCGAGGCTGTTTCGCAGCGCACGCTCGTTTCCCAATCGGAGGAGCCCTCGGAAAATGTCACGTGCATTCATCGCCACGCTGAGCGTGATGGCGCTGTTCCCGTTCGCCGCTATCGCGGGCGATCTGCGGAGCGACGCCAACGCCGTCTTCAAGCCGATCACCCCGGCGGCCGCCGCCAAGGCCGTGAAGAACAACGACCTCACACCCGCCAAGATCGAGCTCGGCAAGCAGCTGTTCTTCGATCCGCGCATCTCCTCGAGCCAGCTCATCAGCTGCAACTCGTGCCATAATCTGAGCCTCGGCGGCGTCGACGCCGGCTCGACCTCTATCGGCCACGGCTGGCAGAAAGGCCCGCGCCGCGCGCCGACCGTGCTCAACGCCGTGTTCAACGTCGCCCAGTTCTGGGACGGCCGCGCCGAGGATCTGAAGGCCCAGGCCAAGGGTCCGGTGCAGGCCGGCGTGGAGATGAACAATACGCCCGCCAATGTCGAGGCGACGCTGAACAGCATTCCGGGCTATGTCGCTTCCTTCCAGAAGGCCTTCCCCGGCGACAATAAGGCCGCCAACTTCGACAATTTCGCCAAGGCGATCGAGGCTTTCGAATCGACGCTGGTGACGCCGGGCTCGCGCCTCGACAAATTCCTCGGCGGCGACGAGGCGGCGCTGGACGCGACGCAGAAGAAGGGCCTGCGCCTCTTCATGGACAAGGGGTGTAGCGGCTGCCACGACGGCGTGAACGTCGGCGGCGGCAATTACACGCAGTTCGGCGCCGTGGCGAAGCCGGCGGCGGCCATTCTGCCGGAAGCGGACAAGGGCCGTTTCAACGTCACCAAGAGCCCGGCTGACGTCTTCTCCTTCCGCGTCGCGCCGCTGCGCAATGTCGCGCTGCGCGCTCCCTACTTCCACACCGGCCAGGTGTGGACGCTGGAGGAGGCGGTCAATGTCATGGCGAAGTCGCAGCTCGGCGTCGAGCTCGCGCCCGACGAGACCACGGCCATCGTCGCCTTCCTCGGCGCGCTGACCGGCGATCAGCCCAAGGTCGAATATCCGGTCCTGCCGGGGCGCACCAATGCGACGCCTCAGCCGCAGCAGGAGCTCGCCGGCAAGCACGCTCACTGAGCCGCTTTTCGCGCCAACGATACCAGAGCCTCCGCGCATCACTGCGCGGAGGCTTTTTCTATGGCTCGCGACATTCTACCTTCGCCCATCTCGCCTATGGCGAGGCTATTGCGACTGGAGCCGCGCCATGGATCTCTCACCAATTTGGACACACGCTCGAATTTCGACCCGATCGCGCGTTTTTGCCGGAGCGTCGGTCTTGCCGCTCCTCTGCGGCCTCGTCGGCCCCGCGCTGGCGGAGGCGCGGAACCCTTTCGCCGCCATCGGCCATATCGTCGTGATCTACACGGAAAACCGCAGCTTCGATAATGTCTTCGGCCTCTATCCCGGCGCCGATGGGCTCGGCATAGGCGCGGATCGCTTCGCCCAGGTCGATATCGACGGCAAGCCTTTCGGCGAATTGCCGCCGATCCGCGGCGATAAGGGCGTCGACGCCCGCTTTCCCGCCATTCTTCCCAATGCGCCTTTCGCGATCGACGCATTTTTGCCCAATGCGGAGAAGACGCCCGATCTGACGCATGATTTCTTCCAGGAGAAGGAGCAGATCGACGGCGGGAAGATGGATCGCTTCGCGGCCATTTCCGGCGCCGGCGGCTTGGTGATGGGCTATTACGACGGCCGCTCGCTCGCGCAATGGCGCCTCGCGCAGGAGTTCACGCTCGCCGATCATTTCTTCCACGGCTTCTTCGGCGGCTCCTTCGTCAATCACATGTTCCTCGTCTGCGCCTGCGCGCCGACCTTTCCATCGGCGCCGCCGTCGCTGATCGCCGAGGTCGACGAGGCCACCGGCCTGCTCGCCCGCGCCGCCGACTCGCCGAAGAGCGCTCGTATCGGCCCGCCGCGCTACAAAAAGTCCGGGCCGGTGACCAGTGACGGCTTCGTGGTCAGCACGATGCAGCCGCCGACCCCGCTCTCGCCGCTCGAAGCGCCGTCTGGCGTCGGCCTGCCGCCGCAAACGCAGCCGACGATCGGCGATCGCCTCTCCGAAAAGGGCGTCTCATGGGCGTGGTACGCAGGCGGCTGGAACGATATGCGGGCTGGACGAATCCGTCAGCGCGAGGCGCCGGAATATTTCCAGACGCATCACCAGCCTTTCGTCTATTTCGCCAATTTCGGACCCGGAACGCCGGCGCGCGAGCAGCATCTGAAGGACGCCGAGGATTTCTTCGCGGCGGCTGAGGCGGGGACGCTGCCCGCCGTGTCCTTCTACAAGCCGGTCGGCAAATTCAACGAGCATCCCAATTACGCCGATCTGAAGACCGGCGACGCGCATCTCGCCGATGTTGTCGCGCGGCTGCGGCGCAGCCCCAATTGGAACGACATGCTGGTCATCGTCACCGCCGACGAGAACGGCGGCGCCTGGGATCATGTCTCGCCGCCGCAAATCGACCGCTTCGGCCCCGGAACGCGCGTGCCCACGCTGATCCTATCGCCCTTCGCGAAAAAGGGATTCGTCGACCACACGACCTATGACACCGCGTCGATTCTGGCGACGATCGAGACGCGCTTCGGATTGGAGCCGCTCACCGCGCGCGACAAGGGCGCCGCAGACCTGCGCAATGCGTTGGATACTGTGGTTCCGGAGCCGGCGAGAGCCGCCCGCTGACCGGCGCCGCGCCGCGGCTCAAGTCATTCTGTCACAGCCCGGATGGGGAGGGCTACCCGAGGCTGTGGCGCCTGATCTATGGGCGCTGCCGAAATTTATAAGCACTGAATTAAAAGGATTTATTGCCGAGTCATCGGGCGCCTGCGACAAAGGCCGCGGGTGGGAGCGCCCGAAAGTGCGGCGCCGCATAAACTGCCTGATCGTGTGCTTCATACCATTCTATAGATTATTTTGACCTACCCCATTGGATATTGTCATTACGAGGCGGAACGGAAATGGTTGCGGCTCGCCGAACGAGGGCGTTTTGGATGTTTTGGCGCTGGGAGGCGCC